>NZ_JBJGYU010000001.1:0-688024 GCF_054050155.1 Geodermatophilus sp. SYSU D00703
CCCCCCCCCCCCCCCCCCCCCCGCCCCCCCCCCCCCCCCCCCCCCCCCCCCCCCCCCCCCCCCCCCCCCCCCCCCCCCCCCCCCCCCCCCCCCCCCCCCCCCCCCCCCCCTGCCTGGAGGGGATCCCCGGCCGGGCGGTGGGTGCCGGGAGACCCACGACTCTGGGTGCACCTGCACTCAGAGCCGTGGGTCCGGAGGGTGTGGGCACCCGGGAGCCGCGTCAGGCGGCGGACCGCTCGGCGCGGCGGCGGGCGATCATCCGCAGGCCGACGACGACCGTCGGGACGGCCCCGACGAGCGCGAACCCGGCGTGCGGCAGCGGCGAGAAGGCGACCGCCATCGAGGCGGCGATGCTGACCACCGCGGGGCCGAGCAGCCACCAGCCGGTCACGCCGGCGCGGGCCAGGCCGAGGTAGACCACCAGCGGTCCGACCAGGCCGAACAGCGTCAGCATGCCGACGACGCCGACCGCGGCGTTGCTGCCCACGCTCTCGTACAGGGCCAGGGCCGTGGCCGGGTCCAGCTCCCGGCCGATCGCGCCCGTCCAGTAGTCGTAGAGCACGAAACCGGCCACCGTGACCAGGCCGATGGCCGACATCAGCGCCCCGACGATCGTCGGGACGCGGCCGCGACGACCACGCACCAGCGCCGGGGCGGCCAGCCATGCCAGTGCCAGGGCCGTGTTGCCGTAGTGCAGCAGCATCGCCGAGAGCGTCGTCCGCCCCTCGTCGCGGGCCAGCGCGGCGATGTAGTCGGCGTCGGCCATGGAGTCCTGCGGCGGCGAGGTGGCCATGCCGGTCACGTAGAGCAGCGAGCCGGCGATCAGTGCCCCACCGGCGATCGGCAGCAGCAGCGAGCCGGCGCTGCGGGTGGCATCGGGGGTCGTCGGGACGGGGGAGGTGCGGACGTCGGTGGTCATCGTTCCTCGTCGAATCGGGTGCACCGCCTCGGTGCGGTGTCGACGAGAAAGTTAGGAACCGGGCCCTGGGCTGCGCGTCCGTCGTGGAGCGCCGACCTGCCTCCGTCGTGAGGCGGACCCCGGCACACCCGCGTTCGGCCGCGCGGGGGATCCCCGCGGCGCCGCGCGGCCCCTAGCGTGCAGGCCATGCCGTGGTCCCCGCCCGCCCGCGTCCGTCGCCTCCTCTGGCCGGCCGTGGGTGCGCTGCTGGGCGCGATGTCGGTGTTCGAGTGGCTCCTCGACGACGTCACCCGGCAGGACTGGCTGTTCCTCGCGCCCGGTCTCCTGGTCGGGGCACTCCTGGCCGTGAGCCCGCGGCTCCCGGCGGTCGCACCCGTCCTGGGCGTGCTGACGGTGGCCTTCAACGTCGCCGGCGGAGCGCCGGGCCCCGGGGGTGCGCAGCTGATCGGCATGGGCCTGCTCGTCGGGCACGCCGTGGCGGCACTGCCGCCGCGTCGGGGCGCCGTCGCGGCCGGGGCCTCGATCGTGCTGGTCACCGCGTTCGGGTCGCTGTTCGCCCCCAACCCGTGGGAGTCGGTCTTCTACGTGCTCGTGCTCGGTGCCGCGGCGGTCGTGGGCGTGCTGGTGGCCCAGTCCCGGCGGCGCGCGCACGAGCTGCAGGTCCTCGCCGCCCGGCTCGCCGAGCAGCAGGAGACGATCGCCGCGGCGGCCACCACAGCCGAGCGGGCCCGGATCGCCCGCGAGGTGCACGACTCGGTGGCCCACGCGGTGAGCGTGATGGTGCTGCAGATGGGTGGACTGCGCCGGCTGCTGCCCGACCACCCCGAGGCCCAGGAGGTGCTGCGGGGCCTGGAGGAGCTCGGCCGCGACTCGGTCGACGAGATGCGCCGCGTCGTCGGCATCCTGCGCGAGCAGTCGGACGGCGAACCCGCACCGCTGCCCTCGCTGTCCCGGCTCGACGCGGTCCTCGACGAGCTGCGGACCGGTGGCATGCCGATCGAGCTCGTGGTCACCGGCGACCCGGTGGAGCTGCCCCCGCTGGTCGACGTCTCCGCCGTCCGGGTGGTGCAGGAGGCGCTGTCCAACGTCGTCCGGCACGCCGGGGCCGCGGCCACCCGGGTGACCGTCGAGCACGCGGCCGACCGGGTCACCGTGACCGTGACCGACGACGGACGGGCCCGGGAGGCGACACCCCCGTCGGCCCCGGGCGCCGGCGGGCACGGCCAGCTGCACATGCGGGAGCGGGTCTCCGTCGTCGGCGGCCGGCTCGAGGTGGGCCCGGTCCGTGGCGGCGGCTACCGGGTCCGCGCGTCCTTCCCGCTCCCCGCCGCCGAGCGGCCGGCACCGGCGGGGGTCCCGGCGTGACGATCCGGGTGGTGGTGGTCGACGACCAGGCGATGGTGCGCACCGGGCTGCGCATGGTGCTGGCCGCCGAGCCGGACATCGCGGTGGTCGGGGAGGCGGCCGACGGAGCGGCCGGGGTGCAGGTGGTCACGCAGGCGCGGCCGGACGTCGTCCTGCTCGACGTGCGGATGCCCGGAATGGACGGGCTCGAGGCCGCCCGCCGGATCGTCGCGGCGGACCTGCCGACGCGGGTCGTCGTCCTGACGACCTTCGACGAGGACGAGTACGTCGCCGCCGCGCTGCGGGCCGGGGTCAGCGGCTTCCTGCTCAAGGTGGCCCCGCCCGAGGACCTCGTCGCCGCCGTCCGGACCGTCGCCGCGGGGCAGGGGCTGCTCGACCCGGCCGTGACCCTGCGGGTGATCGAGTCCTTCGCCGCGGCGCCGGCCCCCGACCCGACGCGGGTCGGGGCGCTGGCGCAGCTGACCGAGCGGGAGACCGACGTCCTCGCCCTGGTCGCGGCCGGGCTGTCCAACGCCGAGATCGCCGCGCGGCTGTACCTCGGCGAGGCGACGGTCAAGACGCACGTGAGCCGGGTACTGCTCAAGCTGGGCCTGCGCGACCGGGTGCAGGCCGTCGCCTTCGCCTACGAGAGCGGCCTGGTCACGCCCGGCAGGTAAGCTGATCCTTACCGCCGGCCGTCGTCGACCGACGTCACTGGTGTCCCCGAGCCGCCCTCGACTCCCGGAGACACATGCTCGCACTGCTCCTCCTCCACCTGCTGGCTGCGCTGCTGGCGCCCGTCCTCGTGCGGTGGTGGGGGAGGCAGGCCTTCCTCGTCCTCGCGCTGGTCCCCGCGACCGCGTTCGTCTGGACGGTGCTGCAACTGCGCGCCGTCCTGGCCGGCGACGAGGTGCGCGAGACGGTGCCGTGGATCCCGGCCCTCGACCTCCAGATCGCGCTGCGGCTCGACCCGCTCGCGCTGACCTTCGCCGGGCTGGTCACCGGGGTCGGGGCGCTGGTGCTCCTCTACTGCGCCCGATACTTCGGCCCGGACGACGAGGGCACCGGCCGGTTCGCCGCGTGCCTCACCGCGTTCGCCGGGTCCATGCTGGGCCTGGTCCTCGCCGACGACCTGCTGCTCCTCTACGTGTTCTGGGAGCTCACCACCGTCTTCTCGTTCCTGCTGATCGGCGGGTCGGGACGGCGGCTGGCCGCACGACGGGCCGCGTCGCAGGCGCTGATCCTGACCACCGCCGGCGGCCTGGCCATGCTCGTCGGGTTGATCCTCGTCGGGCAGGCCAGCGGCTCGTTCCTCCTCTCGGAGGTCGTCGCCGCCCCGGGCACCGGCCCGGCCATGGTCGCCGGGACGGCGCTGGTGCTCGCCGGCGCGGTGACCAAGTCGGCGATGGTCCCGTTCCACTTCTGGCTACCCGCGGCCATGGAGGCGCCCACGCCGGTCAGCGCCTACCTGCACGCCGCCGCGATGGTGAAGGCCGGGATCTACCTGGTCGCCCGGCTCGCGCCCGGCTTCGCCGACATCCCGGGGTGGCGGCCGGTCGTGCTCGGGCTCGGCCTGGCCACGATGCTCGTCGGCGGCTACCGGGCGCTGCGGCAGAACGACCTCAAGCTGCTCCTGGCCTTCGGCACGGTCAGCCAGCTGGGCTTCCTGCTGGTCCTGGTGGGCGGGGGCAGCCGCGAGCTGGCCGCTGCGGGGCTGGCGATGACCGTCGCCCACGCGCTGTTCAAGTCCACGCTGTTCCTCACCGTCGGGGTCGTCGACCACTCGACCGGGACCCGCGACCTCCGGGAGCTGTCCGGCCTGGGCCGGCGGCTGCCCGTGCTCGCCGGCACCGGCCTGCTCGCGGGGGCCTCGATGGCGGGCGTGCCGCCGATGTTCGGCTTCGTCGGCAAGGAGGCGGCGTTCGCCGCGCTGTGGGAGGGCGGGCTGCCCTCGCGGACCGTGGCCGCGTTCGAGCTGGCCGGCCTCGTCCTCGGCTCCGTCCTCACCGCCGCCTACACCCTCCGCTTCCTGTGGGGCGCCTTCGCCCGCAAGCCCGGGGTCGCCGACACCGAGGTCGCGCACCCGCCCGGCCCGCTGTTCCTCGCGGCCCCGGTGCTGCTGGGCCTGGCCGGGCTGGTCGCCGGGCCGGCCAGCCCGCTGCTCGCGCCCCTGGTCACCGGCTACGCGGAGACGTTGCCGCTGATGGGGCCCGAGTACGAGGAGCTGGCGCTCTGGCACGGCCTGCAGCCGGCGCTGGCGCTGTCGGCGGTCACCCTGCTCGGCGGCGCGGCGCTGTTCGCCGCCCGCGCTCCGCTGGTCCGGCTGCAGCGGCGGCTGGCGGTCGGGGCCTCGGCGGACGAGGGCTACTGGAACGTCATCCAGGGGCTGGACCGGCTGTCGGTGCTGGTCACCGGCACCACCCAGCGCGGCTCGCTGCCCGCCTACCTCGGGACGATCCTCGTCGCCGTGCTCGCGCTGCCGGGCACGGTCCTGCTCACCCGGGCGCCGTGGCCGGGCGAGTGGCGAGCCTGGGACACCCCGGTGCAGGCGATGGTCGGCGTCGTCGTCGTCACCGCGGCGGTGCTGGCGCTGCGCATCCGCCAGCGGCTGTCGGCGGTGCTCGTCGTCGGGGTCACCGGCTACGGCGTCGCCGTCCTCTTCGCGCTGCAGGGCGCCCCCGACCTGGCCCTCACCCAGTTCCTCGTGGAGACGCTCACCCTCGTCGTCTTCGTCCTCGTGCTGCGCAAGCTGCCCAAGGACATCACCGAGCGCCACCGGCCGCGGGAGCGCGCCGTCCGCGGGGTGATCGCGGTGGCGGTCGGGGCGTTCATGGCCGTGGTCGGCGGCGTCGCGCTGGCCGTGCGCACCGCGACGCCGGTGTCGGCCGGCTACCCGGAGCAGGCCTTCGAGTTCGGCGGCGGCAAGAACGTCGTGAACGTGACCCTGGTCGACATCCGCGCCTGGGACACCCTCGGCGAGATATCGCTGCTGGTCGTCGCCGCCACCGGCGTGGCCAGCCTGGTGTTCCTGCGCGGCCGCGCCGGCGGGGTCGAGCGGATCGACCGCGACGCGCTGGCGCGGCGCCGTCCGACCGGTCGCCGGGCGCCCCGCAACCGCTGGCTGGCCGCCACAGCCACCCTCGACCCGGCCCGCCGCTCGGTGGTGCTGGAGGTCGTGACCCGGATCCTGTTCCACACGATCACGGTCTTCTCGGTCTACCTGCTCTTCTCCGGCCACAACGAGCCCGGCGGGGGATTCGCCGGCGGACTGGTCGCCGGGCTGGCCCTGGTCCTGCGGTACCTGGCCGGCGGGCGCTACGAGCTGGGCGAGGCCGCGCCGGTCGCCCCCGGCCTGCTGCTGGGCACCGGCCTGCTGCTCGCCGCGGGCACCGGTGCCGCGGGGCTGGTGCTCGGCGCCGAGGTCCTCCAGACGGCGATCCTGGAGTTCGACCTGCCGGTGCTGGGCCACGTGAAGCTGGTGACCTCGCTGTTCTTCGACACCGGCGTCTACCTGATCGTCGTCGGGCTGGTCCTCGACGTGCTGCGCAGCCTGGGCGCGGAGCTGGACCGCCAGGAGGACGAGGACGACCCGATCGAGCTCAACCCCGGAGAGGTGGTGGTCCGATGACCCCGACGATCGTGCTGCCGGTGATCATCGGCGGCCTCTACGCCGCAGGCGTGTACCTGCTGCTCGACCGCAGCCTCACCCGCGTCCTGCTGGGCTTCCTGCTGCTCGGCAACGCCACGAACCTGCTGCTGCTGTCCACCGGCGGCCCGGCGGGGCTCGCGCCGATCCTGGGCTACTCCGACCCCGAGGACATGAACGACCCGCTGCCGCAGGCGCTCATCCTCACCGCCATCGTGATCACCTTCGGCGTATCGGCGTTCGTGCTCGCGATGATCCACCGGTCCTGGCGGCTGGTGCACCAGGAGGTCGTGGGGACCGACGAGGAGGACCGCCGGGTCGCCGCGCGGTCGGGCACCGACGCCGACGAGCTCGACCCCGACGACCTCGCCCCCGACGACCGCATCGCCGGGCACGCGGACAGCCTGCACGACGAGCCGCTCGGCCGCCCCGCCGACGACGTCGACCTGCCGGCGGGGGCGCGGTGACCCGCGTCCTCGCGCCGCTGCCGGTCCTGCTGCCGCTGCTCGGGGCCGCCACCACGCTGCTCGTCGCCCGGCACCCGCGGTTCCAGCGGACGGTCAGCCTCGCCGTCCTGACCGCGGTGCTCGCCGTCTCGGTGACCCTGCTGGTCGTGGCGGACGCCGAGGGCGCCACCTCGGTCGCAGTCGGGGGCTGGCCGGTCCCGCTGGGCATCGTGCTCGTCGTCGACCGGCTCTCGGCGCTGATGCTGGTCGTCGCCTCCACCGTCGCGCTCGGCGTGCTCGTGTTCGCCGTCGGCCAGGGCGCGGCCGACGGGTCGGAGGAGACGCCGCTGTCGATCTTCCACCCGACGTTCCTCGTGCTCGTCGCGGGCGTGAGCAACGCCTTCCTCGCCGGCGACCTGTTCAACCTCTACGTCGGCTTCGAGATCCTGCTCATGGCGTCCTACGTGCTGCTGACCCTCGGCGGCACCGCCCCGAGGATCCGCGGCGGCATCACCTACGTGATCGTCAGCCTGACCAGCTCGCTGGTGTTCCTGGCCGCCATCGGGCTGGTCTACGCCGCCACGGGCACGGTCAACATGGCCGACCTCGCGCTGCGCCTCGGCGAGCTGCCGGAGGGCACCCAGGTGCTGCTCCAGTCGATGCTGCTCATCGCGTTCTGCATCAAGGCCGCGGTCTTCCCCCTGTCGGCCTGGCTGCCCGACAGCTACCCGACCGCTCCCGCGCCGGTCACCGCGGTCTTCGCCGGCCTGCTGACCAAGGTCGGCGTGTACGCGATCATCCGCACCCAGACCCTGCTGTTCCCCGACGGGGCCCTCGACGACCTGCTGATGTGGGCGGCCCTGGCCACCATGCTGATCGGCATCCTCGGTGCGGTCGCGCAGACCGACCTGCGGCGGCTGCTGTCGTTCACCCTGGTCAGCCACATCGGGTACATGGTGTTCGGCATCGCCCTGGGGACGGCGGCCGGGCTGGCCGGCGCGATCTTCTACGTCGCCCACCACATCGCCATCCAGACGACGCTGTTCCTCGTGGCCGGGCTGGTCGAGCGGCAGGGCGGGACGACGTCGGTGAACAGGCTCGGCGGGCTGGCCCGGCGCTCCCCGCTGCTGGCGGTGCTGTTCTTCGTGCCGGCGATGAACCTGGCCGGGATCCCCCCGCTGTCGGGCTTCATCGGCAAGCTCGGGCTGCTCCAGGCCGGCGTCGCCGAGGGCGGGGGCCTCGCGCTGACCCTCGTCGTCGGCGGGGTGGTCACCAGCCTGCTGACCCTGCTCGCCATCGCCCGTGTGTGGACCCGCGCGTTCTGGCGCTCGCCCACGCAGTCGCCGGCCGACGAGACCGCCGCCGCGGCGGCCGCCGCGGCGGGTCCGGACGGCGTCGCACCCTCTCGGGACGGCGGGCCCGACTGGACGGCCTCGAACGGGCACCGGCAGGACGGGGGCAGCCCGGACGGCCAGCCGCGCACGGCGCTGCAGGACGCGTGGCGGCGGCACACCGCGGTCGCGACGGCGGCCGAGCCCGACCTGCCCCCACCGGCCGCGGGTGTCCGGGCGCTGCGCCCGCTGCCGGCGACGATGGTGGCGGCGACCGCGGCCCTGGTCGCGGTCACCGTCGCGCTCACCGGCCTGGCCGGGCCGCTGTACGGCGTCACCGATCGGGCGTCGGTCGACCTGCTGGAGCGCACGCCCTACATCTCCGCGGTCTTCGACCCCGCGACCGCCGGCCAGGGGGAGCAGCCGTGACCGTCGAGCCGACCGTCACCCGGCTGCGGCACCAGATCCCGCTGCTGGTCTGGCTGGTGCTGGTCTGGATCCTGCTGTGGGGCACCTGGTCCTGGGCCAACGTCGTCTCGGGCGTCGTCGTGGCCCTGGTGGTCACCGTGCTGCTGCCGCTGCCGCACGTGGTCGGCGGCAACCGGCTGCGGCCGCTGCCGACGTTGGCCTTCCTCGTCCGCTTCGCCGCCGACCTGGTGGTGTCCGCCGCCCAGGTCGCCTGGCTGACGCTGCGGCCCGGCGGCGCGGGCAGGTCGGCGATCGTGCAGGTCCAGTTGCGCACCGACTCCGACCTGCTGCTGACGATGGTCGCCGAGGCGGTGTCCCTGGTGCCCGGGTCGCTCGTCCTCGACCTCGACCGGGAGGAGAAGTTGATCACCGTGCACCTCCTCGGTGTGCCCGACCTCGCCGCCGTGGCGCGGGAGAAGGAGAGCGTGCTGGCCACCGAGGACCGCCTCGTCCGGGCGTTCGGCTCGCCGGCCGAGGTCGCCGCCCTGGACGCCGCACCCGACCAGCCCGAGCGCCGCCCGGCCGGGAGGAGGACGCCGTGATCGTCGACCACCTGCTCTACGGCCTGATCGGCGCCGGTGCGGTGCTCACCCTGGTGCGGCTGGCACTGGGGCCGTCGCTGCTCGACCGCGTGGTGGCCACCGACACCCTGCTGGTGATCGTCTCGGCCGGCCTGGCCGTCTACGCCGCGCTGGAGCGGAACGCGAGCGTCGTCCCGGTGCTGGTCGTGGTGTCGCTGCTGGCCTTCGTCGGCACGGTGTCGATCGCCCGGTACGTCGGCGGCATGCTCGTGCGGGCCCGCACCGACGACGGCCGGGACGTCGGGCTGCCGGTCGCGGCCGAGGAGCGCAACGAGTCCGGAGTCGAGCGATGAGCACGGTGGCGGACGTCGTGGCGATGGCCTGCCTGGTGTCGGGCGCGTTCCTGTGCCTGACCGCGGGCCTGGGCCTGCTGCGCTTCCCCGACGTCCTCACCCGGATGCACGCCGGCACGAAGCCCCAGGTGCTCGGCGTACTGCTGGTCATGGTGGGCGCCGCCATCCGGCTGTCGGGCTGGACGGCGACCTGGATGCTGCTGCTGGTCGCGGCGTTCCAGCTGATCACCGCGCCGGTCAGCGCGCACATGATCAGCCGGGTGGCCTACCGGCGGCGGCACGTCCGTCGCGACCTGCTGCTGGTCGACGAGCTCGGCGCCGCCGGCCACCAGGACCGGCTGTACCGCGGCGACGAGCCCGGGGACGCGCCCCCGGAGTCCGTCCCCGGCGGGTGACCGGTCAGGTCAGCTGGCCGAGCCAGAACGGCAGCCCCTGGTCGTCCCGGCAGTACGCGGACAGGCCGAAGGGCTGCCGCTCGATCTCCCCGGCCTGCCCGCCCGCGGTGCGCACCGCGGCGACGGCGACCTCGATGTCGTCCACCGCGTACATCGGCACCGCACCGAGGTCGTGCGTCGCCCCGCCGGCGATGCCGACCATGGGGGTCACGGACTGGTCCTCCCAGCCGTCCTCCACCCGTCCCGGACTCATCGACCAGTCGAGCACCGCCCCGTAGAAGTCGCGGGCGCGGGCGCCGTCCGGGACGCGCAGGGTGAGGTACACCGTGTCCCCGCAGCGGACCGGGGGCCGGGAGGCGGCCGGCGCCCCGGTGGGGGTCTGCAGCATCCAGCGGTGCCCGAACGGGTCCACGACGACGCCGGTGCGGCCGTACGGGGCGTCGGTCGGCTCGCGCTCGACCGTGCCCCCGACCGCGGCGGCGCGCGCCACGGCGGTGTCGACGTCCCCGACGGCCAGGTGCAGGGACACGCTGACCCGGCCCTCGTCCGGCGCGGTGAGCCCCAGCTCCGGGTGCTCGTCGGCGAGGTACACGGTGCACCCGCCGACGTCGAGCTCGGCGTGGCCGATGCGGTCGTCGTCGGAGACGTACGGGTCCCCGACGACGCGGGCGCCGAACGCGTCGGCGTACCAGTTCATCGCCGCGCGCGCGTCACGGACGACGAGGTAGGGGGTGAGCTGCGTCATCGGGCCGGCCTCCCGTGGCTCGGGTGCGGGTGCCACGACGGCACCCGCACCCGACTTCCTACCGCTGAGCCCGGTTCACCGCAGAGACGACCGCGCGCAGCGACGCGCTGACGATGTTCGGGTCGATGCCCACGCCCCACAGCACCCGGTCGCCGACGGCGCACTCGACGTAGGCGGCGGCCTGCGCGTCACCGCCGGCGCTCATGGCGTGCTCGGCGTAGTCGAGCACCCGGACGTCGACGTCCAGGCTCTTCAGCGCGTCGACGAACGCCGCGATCGGCCCGTTGCCCCGGCCTTCGACCGTGACCGGGACGCCGTTGTCGACCAGCTCGACCGACATCTCGTCCAGGTGCGCACCGTGCGCCCGGTGGGTGTGGCCGGCCAGCGAGAAGCGGCCCCAGGGGGCGTCCGGGTCGGGCAGGTACTCGCTGGAGAACGCCGACCACATCTGCGCGGCGGTGACCTCGCCGCCCTCGTCGTCGGTGTGCCGCTGGATGACCGCGCTGAACTCGATCTGCAGCCGGCGGGGCAGGTCCAGGTGGTTCTCGGTCTTCATGACGTAGGCGACGCCGCCCTTGCCGGACTGGCTGTTCACCCGGATCACGGCCTCGTAGCTGCGGCCGACGTCCCGGGGGTCGATCGGCAGGTACGGGACCGCCCAGGGCATCTCGTCGACCGGCTTCTCGGCCGCCCGGGCGTCGGCCTCCAGGGCCTTGAAGCCCTTGTTGATCGCGTCCTGGTGGGAGCCGGAGAAGGCGGTGTAGACCAGGTCGCCGCCGTAGGGGTGCCGCTCGTGCACGCCGATCTGGTTGCAGTACTCGACGGTGCGGCGGATCTCGTCGATGTCGGAGAAGTTGATCTGCGGGTCGATGCCCTGGCTGAACAGATTCAGGCCCAAGGTGACCAGGTCGACGTTGCCGGTCCGCTCGCCGTTGCCGAACAGGCAGCCCTCGATGCGGTCCGCGCCGGCGCGGTAGCCCAGCTCGGCAGCGGCGACGGCGGTGCCGCGGTCGTTGTGCGGGTGCAGGCTCAGGACGACCGCGTCGCGCCGGCCCAGGTTGCGGTGCATCCACTCGATCTGGTCGGCGTAGACGGTCGGCTCGGCCATCTCGACGGTGGCCGGCAGGTTGATGATCGTCGGCCGGTCGGGCGTCGGCTCCCACACGTCGGTGACCGCGTTGCAGACCTCGACGGCGAAGTCCAGCTCGGTGCCGGTGAAGGACTCGGGGGAGTACTCGAAGAAGACCTCCGTGCCCGCCAGCTGCTCGGCCAGCTTGCGGACCAGCTGCGCGCCGTGGACGGCGATGTCGACGATGCCGGCGCGGTCGGAGTTGAAGACGACGCGGCGCTGCAGGGTGGAGGTCGAGTTGTACAGGTGCACGATCGCCTGCTTGGCGCCGCGCAGGGACTCGTAGGTGCGCTCGATCAGCTCGTCGCGGGCCTGGGTCAGCACCTGGATGGTGACGTCGTCGGGTACCAGGTCGTCCTCGATGAGCTGGCGGACGAAGTCGAAGTCGGTCTGGCTGGCCGCCGGGAAGCCGACCTCGATCTCCTTGTAGCCCATCCGGACGAGCAGCTCGAACATCCGCCGCTTGCGGTCGGGGGTCATCGGGTCGATCAGCGCCTGGTTGCCGTCCCGCAGGTCGACGGCGCACCAGCGCGGGGCCTTCGTGGTGACCGTGTCCGGCCAGGTGCGGTCGGGCAGCACGATCGGGGTGAAGGGCGCGTAGCGGTGGATCGGCATGCCGGACGGCTGCTGGGGGTTCCGGACGTGCGGGTGGTTCTCGTTCCTGCTCACGGGGGTTCGCTCCTCTGGGCGCGGGCTGGACTCAGCTCCGGTGGGGCGGTCAGCAGGCGCCGGGGACGCGCGGACTCCGCGGCGAGGGGGCCGACCTAGGAGAGGGCCTCGCCGCGGCGGGTAAGCAGGAGGCTGCCGCGCACGCCCCCACGGTAGCAGCGCGTCAGGCGAGGTCGCAGCCACACGGGCACTCCGGCGCGTGCACCGGCGATCCGACGCCGTCGTCCAGCTCGTCGCACCGCGGCGGGCAGGTGCAGTCGAACTGCAGGTCGATGCCGCTCAGCTCGCCGGCGAGGAACCTCCGCTGCCGCTCGTCCTCCCGCTCCCGCCACCGCGCCAGACGGCGCGCCGCGGCGCGGTCCCACGGCGCATCGCCCGCCCGGGGGAGCTGGTGGTCGTCGGGCGTGCCGGTGTGGCGTCGGACGGCGTCGCGCCGGCGTCGGTCGCGGTCGAACGTGTACCAGACCCGATGGCGGCTGTAGCGGTGCTCGTCGTGCCACCAGCCCTCGTCGGAGTACCGCGTGTCGAGATGGGCCGGGTACAGCCGGCCGGCCGAGTCGCGGACGGCCTGGGGGTCCATGCCCGGCACCTCGTGGCCCTGGGCGTCCACGAGCGCCAGCCGCAGCTCCGCCACCGCGGCGGCTCGGATGAACGCCCGGACGTCCAGACCGGCACGTCCGCTCTCCGCCGCGGCGATCGCGGACTTCGAGACACCGATCCGCGCTGCCAGCTCACGTTGGGAGAGGTCGGCCGCACGGCGGATCCGGCGCAGCAGGCCGACGAGGGTGTTCTCCACGGGTCCCAGGCTGGGGCGAGCCCGCTCCGGCCGGGGGCGGACACCTGCACCTGTGGAAGCTCGTGCTCTGCCCACAGCCATGGGCAGAGCACGAGCACCCCAGAGGCCCTCTTGGGGCCCGCACTTCGTGCTCTGCCCACCAGGGTGGGCAGAGCACGAGCATGCGCGGGCACACGTCGTCGGCCGGGCAGCGGAGGTCCACTCGGGAGGGCTTCGACGGGGCTTCGGGCGACGGGCACGAGGTCGGGCGGGGGCTAAGACACTCCGGCAGGTGACCGGCGAACGGGCCTAGAAGCGGCGTCTCAGGCGCATGCGCCAGGGGCGGCCGTCGGGGTCGTCGACCACGCGGTAGACGGGCGTCGCCCACAGCCGGGCCAGCGGTGAGAGCCGCTCGGTGCGGTGCTGACGCAGCCGCCCCGGGGGGCGGGGGCCGCGCCGGCCGCCCTCGTGCCAGGCGTCCAGGGCCGCAGCCGAGGACTCCAGCGCCGCCACGAACGCGTCGGGGTCGAGCAGGTCGGCGTCCTCGCTGCCGTCGGGTGCGCGGTCCAGGTGCTCGCGGGCCAGTTCGAGGCGGAGGTCGCGGGCAAAGGTCCGCGCGCCGTCGCCGGTGCCGGCCGGGTCGCGCGGCTCCCGCGGGTCGCGCCTGGCGTCGAGGACGGCGGAGGACAGCTCGCTGTCGTGGGTCCAGGACCGGCGGTTGAAGTTGTCGCTGCCGACGCTGGCCCACACGTCGTCGACCACGCACACCTTGGCGTGCACGTAGACCGGCGTGCCCTCGTGGTTCTCCACGTCGAACACGTGCACCCGGTTGCGGCCGGCCTTCCGGCACATCTCCAGCGCCTGCCACCGGCCGACGTACTGCGACCGCTGCGCGACCGCGCCGTCCTGGTCGGGCACGCGCGGCACCACCACGACCAGGTGCAGCCTCGGGTGCTCGGCCAGCGCATCGGCGAACAGCCGGGCGATGTCGGCCGACCACATGTACTGGTCCTCGAGGTAGACCAGCCGCCGCGCCCGCTTGATCGCCTTGGAGTAGCCGCGCGCCACCGACCGCTCGCCCTCCGGTGCGAAGTCGTAGGGCGGCCGGATCGCGGGATAGGTGCGCAGGTTCTGCACGTACGCCGGCCCGCACGGCGGAGGCGCCGGCAGCTGCGGGGGGAGCGGGTCGCCCTGCAGCCGGGCGTGGTGCAGCTTGTCGCGCACCCAGGCGATCGGGTGGTCGACGTCGGCGTTGGTCGGGTCCTCCCAGCGCTCCCGGAACACCGTGTCGAGCACGCCCACGGCCGGCCCGCGCAGCATCAGCTGGACGTCGTGCCACGGCGGGCGCGGGCCGTACGCCGCGGCCATGGGCAGCGACTGCGGATCGCCGGCGTGCGTGGCGTCGTCCCGGCGGCCGTGGCACAGGTCGATGCCGCCGATGAACGCGACGTCCTGCGTCGGGTCCTGGTCGTGCCGGAGGACGACGAACTTCTGGTGGTGGCTGCCGCCGCGGCGCACCCGCTGGTCGAGGATCACCTCGCCGCCGCCGTGCTCGACCTCCGCGTCGAGCGCCCGGTTCTCCTCCTTGCTGAACGACAGCCGGTCCATGTGCGAGCGCCAGACCAGCCCGCGCACGCAGACCCCGCGGCGCACGGCCTCGGTGAACAACCCGGCGACGGTCGGGCCGCCCGGGCGCAGCTGCTCGTCGGGGTCGCCCCGCCAGTCGGTGAAGAACAGGTGGTCGCCCGCGTCGAGGCGCTCCACGCACTCGACCAGCCGGTCGAAGTAGGTGGCGCCGTGCACGAGGGGCACGGCGAGGTTTCCAGCGGTGTAGGCGGGCAGGCGCGTGGCCGGGTTCCCGCGCTCCTCGGCGGTCAGCAGCCAGCGCTCCGGATCGTCCACCTGGTGATCACATCGTCCCGCCAAGGGGGACGCAACCACGGGCGGCGCGGGACCCCTCGGTAGCCTGTGGACCCGTGGCCCTCGTCGTCCAGAAGTACGGCGGCTCCTCCGTCGCCTCCGCCGCGCACATCAAGCGCGTCGCCGAGCGCATCGTGGCGGCCAAGAAGGACGGCAACGACGTCGTCGTCGTGGTCTCCGCCATGGGCGACACGACCGACGAGCTGCTCGACCAGGCAGCGCAGATCACCGACGACCCGCCCGGTCGCGAGCTGGACATGCTGCTCACCGCGGGTGAGCGCATCTCCATGGCCCTGCTGGCCATCGCGATCAACACCCACGGGTACGAGGCGCGGTCGTTCACCGGCTCGCAGGCGGGGGTCATCACCACCTCCACCCACGGCAAGGCGCGGATCATCGACGTCACGCCCGGCCGGCTGCGCGAGGCCCTCGACGAGGGGTCGATCGTCATCGTGGCCGGGTTCCAGGGCGTCAGCCAGGACACCAAGGACGTGACGACCCTCGGCCGCGGCGGGTCCGACACCACCGCCGTGGCCGTGGCCGCCGCGCTGCGGGCCGACGTGTGCGAGATCTACACCGACGTCGACGGGGTCTTCTCCGCCGACCCGCGGATCGTCCCGAACGCCAGGCGGCTGGACACCGTGACGTACGAGGAGATGCTCGAGCTCGCCGCCTCCGGGGCGAAGGTGCTCATGCTCCGCTGCGTCGAGTACGCCCGCCGCTACGGCATCCCGGTGCACGTCCGAAGCTCCTACTCCCAGCTCCCCGGCACCGTCGTGACCGGCTCGATGGAGGACCTCAGCGTGGAACAGGCCATCATCACCGGCGTCGCGCACGACCGGTCCGAGGGCAAGATCACCGTCTACGGTGTGCCCGACCGGCCGGGCGAGGCCGCGCAGATCTTCCGGGTGCTCGCCGACGCCGAGATCAACATCGACATGATCGTGCAGAACGTGTCGGCCGAGGCCAGCAAGCTCGCCGACATCTCCTTCACGCTGCCCAAGAGCGACGGCCCGGCCGCGCTCGCGGCGCTGGAGAAGGTCAAGCACACCGTCGGCTACACCGACATCCGGTTCGACCAGCACATCGGCAAGGTGTCGCTGGTCGGGGCCGGCATGCGGTCGCACCCCGGTGTCTCGGCGCGGTTCTTCGGCGCGCTCGCCGACGCCGGCGTCAACCTCGAGCTGATCAGCACCTCGGAGATCCGCATCTCCGTCGTGTGCCGCGACACCGACGTGGACGTCGCCGTCCGCGCTGTCCACGACGCGTTCGACCTCGGCACGGACGAGGCCCAGGCGGTCGTCTACGGAGGGACCGGGCGATGAGCGCGTTGTCGGGTGGGCATGGCACGAAGGACGGCCTGCGGGTCGGCGTCGTCGGCGCCACCGGCCAGGTGGGCGGCGTCATGCGCCAGATCCTCGCCGAGCGGGACCTCCCGATCAGCGAGCTGCGGTTCTTCGCCTCCGCCCGCTCCGCCGGCAGCCCCCTGCCGTGGGGCGACGGCGAGATCACCGTCGAGGACGCCGCGACCGCCGACCCCACCGGGCTGGACGTCGCGCTGTTCTCCGCGGGCGCGTCCACCTCGCGGGTGCAGGCGCCGCGGTTCGCCGAGGCCGGCGTCACCGTCATCGACAACAGCTCCGCGTGGCGGCGCGACCCCGACGTCCCGCTGATCGTCGCCGAGGTCAACCCGCACGCCGTGGCCGAGATGCGCAAGGGCATCATCGCCAACCCGAACTGCACCACGATGGCCGCGATGCCGGTGCTCAAGCCGCTGCACGACGAGGCGCAGCTGGTGCGCATCGTGGCCAGCACCTACCAGGCGGTGTCCGGCAGCGGGCTGGCCGGCGTCGAGGAGCTCGACACCCAGGTCAAGGCGGTCGTCGACAAGGCCGCCGAGCTGACCCACGACGGCGCGGCGGTGACCTTCCCGGAGCCGGTCAAGTACGTGCGGCCGATCGCGTTCAACGTGCTGCCGATGGCCGGCTCGCTGGTGGACGACGGCTCGGCCGAGACCGACGAGGAGCAGAAGCTCCGCAACGAGAGCCGCAAGATCCTCGAGATCCCGGAGCTGCGGGTGTCGGGCACCTGCGTGCGGGTGCCGGTCTTCACCGGGCACTCGCTGTCGCTCAACGTCGAGTTCGCCCGCCCGCTGTCGGTCGAGCGGGCCACCGAGCTGCTGACCGGCGCGCCCGGGGTCGAGCTGACCACCGTGCCGACGCCGCAGCAGGCGGCCGGGCAGGACCCGAGCTACGTCGGCCGCATCCGCCAGGACCCGGGCGTCGACGACGGCCGCGGGCTGGCGCTCTTCGTGAGCAACGACAACCTGCGCAAGGGCGCCGCCCTCAACACCGTCCAGATCGCGGAACTGATCGCCCGGTCCCGCTGAGTGGAGGGTGGGAGCGCAGGTTACCTGGCTCCCACCCTCCACTCACGGCTGCACGTTCCTCAACGCGAACGACAGGGCGATCTCGACCTGGCGGATGGTCTCCTCGATGACCAGCGACCCGTGCCCGGCGTCGAAGCGGTACACCTCGTGCCGCTTCCCCAGTCGCTCCAGCGCACCGAGGTAGTTCTCGATCTGGCGGATCGGGCAGCGGGGGTCGTTCGCGCCGGCCACCACGAGCACCGGCGCGCGGACCGCGTCCACGTACGTGATCGGCGACGAGCGCACGAACACGTCGTGCACCTCGTCCGGTGACCCGCCGAAGAGCGCCCGGTCGTAGGCCCGCAGGCCCTCCATCTCGTCCTCGTAGGCGGCCAGGTAGTCGGCCACCGGCACCTCGGCGATGCCAGCCGCCCAGCGCTCCGGCTGGGTGCCGAGCCCGAGCAGGGTGAGGAAGCCGCCCCACGAGCCGCCGGTCAACAGCGCGCGGGCCGGGTCGACGAAGCCCTCCTCGACGAGCGCGTCGTACACCGCGGCGACGTCCTCGAGCTCGGTCAGCCCGGGCCGGCCGGTGAGCGCGTCCCGCCAGGCGCTGCCGTACCCGGTGGACCCGCGGTAGTTGACGTGCACGACGGCGTACCCGGCGTCCACGTAGGCCGCCCGGCGGGCCCGGTAGGAGTCGTCGTCGGCCGCCTCGGGGCCGCCGTGCACCAGGAACGCCGTGGCGTACGGGGCCGGTCCGGCCGGCCGCACCACCAGGGCGTGGACGTCCCCACCCGGGCCGGGCACCCAGCGGTCCTCCACCGGGTAGGCCGCCGGCGGCGCCTCACCGGGCGCGGCCAGCACGACAGGACCGTCGGCCCGCCGGATCACCGGCGGCAACTCCGCGTTGGACCAGGCCAGCTCCACGGTGCCGTCCGGGCGGGCGGTGGCCCCGCGGACGACGCCGGTCGGGGTGTCCAGCCGCTCGAGGGCCCCGGTGGCCAGGTCGTAGCGGTACAGCTCGCTGCGGGCGGCGAGGTCGTGCCCGACGAGCAGCGCCGAGCCGTCGGGGTACCAGCCGGCGGTCACGTCGCCGGGCAGGTCCAGCACGATCTCGGTCTCGGTGTCGCTGCCGACGTCCCAGAGGAGCAGCTCCTCGCGGCCGCGGCGCTCGTGGCCGACCAGCAGCCGCCGGTCGCCGGGCAGCGGCGCGAACGCCAGGGCGTGCAGCCCGCGGCCCTCGCCGTCCCACTTCTCGGCGACGACGGCGGGCGCCTCCTCGGTGGTGTCGGCCGTCCGCAGCACCCGCAGTGCCGGGTAGCGGGGATCGCCGTGCTCGGAGTGCGAGATGACCAGCAGGTCCTCGTCGTGGGTGAGGGCGTCGACCGAGGCCGGGTCCTCGTGCCGGTAGACCACCCGCGGGGGACCGCCGGCGGCCGCGAGCCACAGCTCGGAGCCGTCGTCGGTGGACCGGCCGAGCGCGACCACGGCGCGGCCGACCTCCAGCCCCGCGGGGTAGGCCGGACCGACCTCGGGGACGGCGACCCGGTCGTCCCCGCCGGCGAAGGGCTGCACCATCCAGACGCCGAACTCGTCGCCGTCGGTGTCGGCGAACCACCAGATGGTCTCGCCGTCCGGGCTGATCGTGCCGATGAGCGTCCCGTTGGCCCGGTCGGTGGCCTGCCGGTGCGCGTCGGTCGTCCGGTCCCAGGCGTACTGCTCGACGACGCCGCTGACGTCGGAGGAGTACAGGCAGCGGTGCGGGGCGTCGCGGGCCCAGTCGGGCAGGCTCACCCGCGGCGCGCGGAAGCGGGCCTGCCAGCGGGCGGTCACCTCGGGCGGGAGCGCCGCGGCGTAGGGCGTCGGGGTCTCCGGGGTCAGGACGCCCGGCCGGGGGTCGGTGGACCCGGGTGTCCCGGTGGGGTCGGGTGTCGCGGTGGGGTCGGGTGTCGCGGCGGGCTCGGCACTCACCGGCTCATCTTCCCCCGGCGCCCGCACCGGCCCCCGCGCCGACCCCGGGGTGCTCGACGGTGGCGTCCCGGACGTCGCCGATGAGCTGCTCCAGGACGTCCTCGAGCGCGACCACGCCCACCGTCGCGCCGTCCCGCTCCACCCGGCCCAGGTGCGCGCCCTGCACGCGCATCTCGGAGAGCACGTCGGGCAGCGCCGTGCCGGGCGCCAGGGGCACCAGCGGGGTGACGTGCCGGTCGGCGACCGGCCGGTCACGGGCGGCCGCGTCGAGGCCGAGCACGTCCATCACGTGCACGTAGCCGAGCAGCGCGCCGTCCTCCCCGCACACCGGGTAGCGGCTGAACCCGTGCTCGGCGACCACTGCCTCCAGCTGCCGCGGCGTCACCGACCGCGGCACGGTCACCACCTGCCCCAGCGGCAGCAGCACCGACTCGACGGCGTGCTGCTCGAAGGTGAGCGCCCCGGCGGCGAGCTCGCTCACCTCGTTGCCGAGCAGCCCCTCCCGGCGGCTCTGGGTGACCATCGAGCGGATCTCCGCCTCGTCGAAGCTGGCGGCCACCTCGTCGGTGGGCTGCACGCCGAAGAGCCGGACGAAGGCGTTGGCCACGGTGTTGAAGAACCAGATCACCGGCCGCAGCACGCGCACGAAGGTGGCCAGCGAGGGCCCGAGCGCCAGGGCGGCGCGGTCGGGGCCGGCGATCGTCACGTTCTTGGGCACCATCTCGCCGAGCACCATGTGCAGCACGGTCACGATCGCCAGGGCGATCACCAGCGCGATCGGGTGCAGCAGCCCCTCGGGGACGCCGAGGGCCGCCATCGGCGCCTCGATCAGGTGCGCCACGGCCGGCTCGCCGACCGCGCCCAGGCCCAGTGAGCACAGCGTGATCCCCAGCTGCGCGCCGGCCATCATCTGCGAGACGTTGCGCATCGCGGCCAGCGTCCGGCGGGCCCGTGCCGAGCCATCCTCGGCCCGCGGCTCGATCTGGTCGACCCGCGCTGACACCAGCGCGAACTCCGCGGCCACGAAGAAGGCGTTGCCCAGCAGCAGCGCGATCAGGACGACCAGGCTGACCACGTCGCTCACGCGGACTCCTCGCCGGCGCTCGTCGTCCGCCTTCGCGGCGCTGCTGTGCCCACGGGTGAGCTCGCGAGCTCGCTCACGCAGCCACCTCCTCGGCCGGGACGACGACCCGCTCGGCGCGCACCCGCGCCACCCGCCGTCCGTCGAGGGCCTCCACGGTGAGCCGGGCGCCCTCCAGGTCAACGGTGTCCCCGATCTCCGGCAGCCGCTGCAGCCGCTCGGCGAGGAAGCCGGCCACCGTCTCGTAGCGGCCCTCGGGCACCGGCAGCCCGGTGCGCTCGCGCACCTCGTCCGGACGCAGCAGCCCGGAGACCAGCCAGGTGTCGTCGTCCAGGCGGCGGACGCTGCGCAGCGACCGGTCGGTCTCGTCGGCGATCTCCCCGACCAGCTCCTCGACGATGTCCTCGAGGGTCACCACGCCGTGCGTGGCGCCCCACTCGTCGACGACGACGGCCATCTGCAGGCCCTGCTCGCGCAGCAGGTCCAGCAGCCGCTCCAGCTGCACCGACGAGGGGACGGCGAACGCCGGGGTGGCCAGCTCGCCGGCGGTCCGGGTGCCGCGCTCGGCCTCCGTGACGGCGACCGCGTGCTTGACGTGCACCACGCCGGTCACGTCGTCGAGGTCGGCGCCGTACACCGGGAAGCGGGAGTTGCCCGACTCGACGGCGGTCGCGATGACGTCGTCCGCCGTGGCGCCGGCCGGGAGGCTCCACAGCCGCGTGCGTGGCGTCATGACGTCGGTGGCGTACCCCTGCCGCAGGGCCAGCGACCGCTGCAGGAGGCGGGCCGCGACGGGGGAGAGGTCGCCCTCCTCGGCGGAGCGGCGGGCCACCGCAGCCAGCTCCTCGGCGCCGCGCGCGGAGTCCAGCTCCTCCCGCGGCTCGATGCCCAGCCGCCGCACGATCGCGTTGGCGAGCCGCTGCAGCCCGTTCACCACGACGCCGGAGACCCGCGTGAACGCCCGCATGCCGGGGGCGACCGCAGCGGCGACGGCCATCGGCTCGGCGATCGCCAGGTTCTTCGGGCCCAGCTCGCCGAGCAGCATCTGCAGCGTGGTGGCCAGCGCCAGCGCCAGGCCGTAGGAGAGCCCGGTGACGACGCCGCCGGGCAGCCCCAGGGCCTCCAGCGGGGCGCGCAGCAGGTGGCCGAGCGCCGGCTCGGCGAGGTAGCCGACCACGAGCGTGGTGATCGTGATGCCCAGCTGGGCGGCCGAGAGCTGGGTGGACAGCGACCGCAGGGCCGCCACCACGCCCCTGGCGCGGCGGTCCCCGGCGCGGGCCGCCTCCTCGGCGCGGCCGCGGTCGACCGTGGTGAGGGAGAACTCGGCGGCCACGAAGAAGCCGGTGAGCGCGGTCAGCGCCACGGCGGCGAGCAGGAGCAGCAACTCGGTCATCGCGACCCCGGTGCCCGCGGCACCGGCAGGTCAACCCCGCCGGGAACGACTCAGGGGCCGCCTCGCGGCGGCCCCTGAGCACTGGTCGGGGTGACAGGATTTGAACCTGCGACCTCGTCGTCCCGAACGACGCGCGCTACCAAGCTGCGCCACACCCCGAGGTACGCGTCGAGTCTAACCGACGCTCGACTCAGCTCTGACGGGCGGTCAGGGTGAGGAGCGTCGCTTCCGGCGGGCAGGCGAACCGGACCGGCGCGTAGGGGCTCGTGCCCAGGCCCGCGGACACGTGCAGCCAGGTCCCGTGCGGGTGCGCGGCCGAGGGCTGCGCCCAGCGGTGCAGCCACCGGACGCGGTCGCGGTCGATGCCGCAGTTGGTCACCAGCGCGCCGTAGAAGGGCACCCGCAGCTGTCCGCCGTGGGTGTGGCCGCACAGCAGCAGGTCGTAGCCGTCCGCCGCGAACCGGTGGAGCACCCGCGGCTCGGGGGAGTGGGCCAGCCCGATGCGCAGGTCGGCGGCCGCGTCGGCGGTCCCGGCGACGCGGTCGTAGCGGTCTCGCCGGATGTGCGAGTCGTCCACGCCGGCGAGGGCGATCCGCCGTCCGCCGACGGTCAGCTCGCCCCGGGCGTTGGTGAGGTCCAGCCACCCGCGGCCGGCCAGGGCGTCGCGCAGGTCCCGCCAGGGCAGTTCGTCCCCGTGCACCCGCTTGTGGTGGCGCTTGAAGTACTTCAGCGGGTTCTTCGGCCTCGGGGCGTAGTAGTCGTTGCTGCCGAGCACGAACGCGCCCGGCCGGTCCAGCAGCGGCTCCAGCGCGCGCAGCGTCCCCGGGACGGCGTCGAAGCCGGCCAGGTTGTCCCCGGTGTCGATGACCAGGTCCGGCTCGAGCGCGGCCAGCGAGGCGACCCACTCCTGCTTGGACCGCTGGGGCGCGGTCATGTGCAGGTCCGAGAGGTGCAGCACCCGCAGGGGCGCCGAGCCCGGCGCCAGCACCGGGACGTCGAAGCGGCGCAGGGTCCACCGGTTGCGCTCGTAGAGGGAGGCGTAGGCGAGGCCCGCGGCGCCGGAGGCGGCGAGGGAGGCCAGGACGGGAGTCGCGCGCACGGCAGCCCAGGGTACGCAGCGCCGGACCGCGCTCCGACGTGCCAGGGTGGACGGGTGTCCGCCCTCAAGCAACAGCTCCGCGCCGACCTGACCACCGCGATGAAGAACCGCGACGAGCTGCGCACCGCGACGCTGCGGATGGTGCTCGCCGCCGTCAGCGCGGAGGAGGTGGCCGGCAAGGAGGCCCGCGAGCTCAGCGACGACGAGGTGCAGGCGGTGCTCCGCCGGGAGGCCAAGAAGCGCCGCGAGGCGGCCGAGGCCTTCGCCACCGCCGGGCGCGGGGAGCAGGCCGACCGGGAGCGCGCCGAGGGGGACGTCGTCGCCGCCTACCTGCCCGCCCAGCTGGACGACGCCGACCTCGCCGCGCTGGTCGCCGACGTGGTCACCCGCACCGGGGCCAGCGGCATGAAGGACATGGGCCGGGTCATGGGCGCGGTGCAGGCCGAGGTCGCCGGCCGCGCCGAGGGAGGCCGGGTCGCCGCCGAGGTCCGCCGCCAGCTCGGCTGACCCCGGACAGCAGACGACCCCGGGAACCGGGTGTCCGGTCACCGGGGCCGCGGTGGGGGTCAGTCGTCCCCGTCGTTGCCTCTGCCGTTGTTGCGGTCGTTGCCGCGGTCGGACCGGTCGGCGGCGGCGTCACCCTCGTCCCCGCCGTCGCCGTCGTCCTCGTCGGCCGGCTCGTCGGACTCCGGCGCGGCGACCTGCGAGCCGTTGCTGACCAGGATGGCGACGGTCTCGCCCTTGGTGACCCGGCCGCCGGCGCCGGGGTCGGTGCCCACGACGGCGCCCTCCGGCTCCGCGCTGTCCACCTCGGTGACGGTGGCGCGCAGCCCGGCCGCCTGCAGCGCCGAGCGGCAGGCGCTCACCGACGTGCAGGAGGGGACCTGGCGGGTGTTGCCGTTGGCCACCACCGGGTCCTCCGGCGGGAACGCCGCCGGCGGCTGGTTGCTCAGGATCGGCAGCATCGCGTCGTGCCAGATCGTGGCGCCCTTGCCGCCACCGAACCCGCCGACGCTGCGGTCGGCGACCGAGTTGAACACCATCACGCTGGCCGTGTACTCGGGCGTGTAGCCGACGAAGGTCACCGAGGCGTTGTTGTTGATCGTCCCGGTCTTGCCGGCGATCTGGTGGCCCGGGATGTAGGCGCGCGAGGCGGTCTGGCCCGGGTGACCCGGCTCGACGTCCCCGCGGAGCATCTGGTTGAGCGTGTCGGCCACGCCCGGCGGGATGGCCTCCGGGGTGCAGTTGTCGTCCTTGACGACCGGCTCGCCGTCGTCGCCGGTGAGCGGTTCCCCGTCCACGTCGAGGATCTGGGTCACCGGGGTCGGGTCGCACTGCGTGCCGCTCGCGGCCAGCGTGGAGTAGGCGCTGGCCAGGTCGAGGGGGCTGACCGCGTCGGTGCCGAAGGTGAACGACCCCCGGTTCTCCTCGATGATCGTGTCGGCCGGCCACTGGTTCGCGGCGTCGAAGTGCATGCCCATCCGCTCGGCCATCCGCACCGGGCCCTCGACGGAGCCGAGCCGGTCCTCCAGCGCCAGGAAGTAGGTGTTGGAGGACATGTACAGGGCCTTGGTCATGTCCAGCGTCGCGGGGTAGCGACCGGCGTTGCCGATGTCGTAGGAGCCGGCGCCGTCCCGGTAGACCCGCGAGACGTACCGGTCGCCGGTGGTGATCGTGTAGTACTTCGAGAAGCCCTGCTCCAGCGCCGCCGCGGCGGTGAACACCTTGAACGTCGAGCCCGAGCCCTTGCTCGGCACCACGTTGAAGTTCACCGACTCGCACTCGGGGTCGTTGCAGCCGTAGCGGCGGTTGTTCGCCATCGCCAGCACGTGGCCGGTGCCCGGCTCCACCGCCGTGTAGGTGCCGACCAGCTGGTCACCCATCGCCAGGGTGTTGAGCACGGCCTGGTCGCCGGCGACCTGCATGTCCGGCCGCAGCGTCGTCTGGATCGTCCAGCCGCCGTTCTTGATCTCGTCCTCGCTGAGCCCCAGCGTCCCCCGCAGGTAGCCGTAGAGGTAGTCGCAGAAGAACGCGCCGACGGCGGCGTCGATGCACCCGTTGGGCGGGGAGACACCCTCGTGGACCTCGACCGGCGTGGCGGAGATCTCGTCGAACTCCTGCTGCTCGATGTGGCCGAGGTCGAGCATCCGCTGCAGCACCTGGTTGCGGCGGACCTGCGCGTTCTCCGGGTTGGTGATCGGGTCGTCGTTGGTCGGGCTCTGCACGAGGCCGGCCAGCATCGCCGCCTGCGGCAGGGTGAGGTCGGCGGCGTTCACGCTGAAGTACTTCTGGGCGGCGGCCTGGATGCCGTAGGCGCCCTGCCCGAAGTACACGATGTTGAGGTAGCGGGTGAGGATCTCGTCCTTCGAGTACTCCTCCTCCAGCGCCAGGGCCAGCCGCGCCTCCTTGAGCTTGCGGCCCACGCTCTCCTCCGTGGCCGCCGTGCGGTCCTCGGGCGTGGTGGCGGTCTGCACCAGGGTCTGCTTGACCAGCTGCTGCGTCAGCGTCGAGCCGCCCTCGCGCACCGCGCCCGCCGCCAGGTTGGTCGCCAGGGCCCGCAGCGTGCCCTGCACGTCGAGGCCGTTGTGCTGGTAGAAGCGTGAGTCCTCGATGTCGACCAGTGCCTGCTTCATGACGTCGGCGATCTGGTCGGACGCCACCGGCGTGCGGTTGTCCCGGTAGAAGTAGGTGATCAGCGAGCCGTCGGCGCCCAGCACGCGGGTGTTGCCCGCGGGGGCCTCGTCGGTCAGCTCGACGGGCAGTGCGTCCAGCAGCGAGGCGGAGTTGCGGGCGACCAGGCCGCTGCCGCCGACGAAGGGCAGCAGCATGCCGGCGACCAGGGCACCGGCGAGCACGATCGTCGCGGCGAGCTTCGCGAGGACCCGGGCGCGGGAGGAGGCGGCGGGAGACATCGCGGGCCAATGTACGGTGCTGCGCGCTCCTGACGTCGCCGTCAGCGACGGCGCGCGGGGAGGATGCGGGTCCGGGGCACCCCCGTCGGCGTGTCGCCGTCCGGTCCGGTGAGGGCGTCGGCCATCTCGCGGAGCCCGTCCAGGTCGTGCACGTCGCCGGCGGCGGCGGGCACGGTGCGGACGGCGACCTCCGGGTGGGCGCTGGTGAACCGGTCGGCCAGCCGCTGCTCGCGGGAGGCGGCGGCCATCCGGTCGGCGTGCACGCGCAGCGCGCCGGCGGCCAGCGCCGCGCCGTCCCCGCCGGCCTCCAGGACCTCCTCGGCGGCGCCGTCGGCGCGGGTCGCGGTCAGCACCGTCGTCGCCGGCGGGTGGGTGCGGTTGAGCACCAGCCCGGCCAGCGGCATCTGCTCGGCCGACAGCCGGTCGACGAAGTAGGACGCCTCGCGCAGCGCGTCCGGCTCCGGCGTCGCGACGACGACGAACCAGGTGCCCGGCCGGCGCAGCAGCTCGTAGGTGGCCGTGGCGCGCTCGCGGAACCCGCCGAACATCGTGTCCAGCGCCGAGACGAACGCGGAGATGTCGCGCAGCAGCTGCCCGCCGAGCACCTTGCTGATGATCCGGCTGAACACGAGGAACCCGGCGCCCACCAGGCGCATCCCGGCCCGGCCGCCAGCGCGGGCCGGCGCGGTCAGCAGCCGGATCATCGTGCCGTCGAGGAAGCGGCTCATCCGGTTGGGCGCGTCGAGGAAGTCCAGCGCCGACCGCGACGGCGGGGTGTCGACGACGATGAGGTCCCACTGCTCGCCGGCGCGCAGCTGCCCCAGCTTCTCCATCGCCATGTACTCCTGGGTCCCGGCGAAGGAGGACGAGAGTGCCTGGTAGAAGGGGTTGGCCAGGATCTGCTCGGCCCGTTCGGGCGTCGAGTGCGCGCACACGACGTCGTCGAACGTGCGCTTCATGTCGAGCATCATCGCGTGCAGCTCGCCCTTGGCCCCCGGGACGTCGACCCGCCGGGGCTCGTTGTCCAGCTCCACCAGGCCGAGGGACTGGGCCAGCCGGCGCGCCGGGTCGATGGTCAGGACGACGACGGTGCGCCCGGCCTCCGCTGCGGCCAGGGCCAGGGCCGCCGACGTCGTCGTCTTGCCCACGCCACCGGCACCGCAGCAGACGACGATGCGGGTGTCCCGGTCCTCGATCAGCTCCTCGAGATCGAGGGGCAGGGCCTGCGGCGTGGGGTGCGGGGCCGGGCGCGGGTGCCGGTGGTGGCGCTCGGTCGTCGGCGCGGTCCCGGCCGCCGTCGCCTCGCTCATGCCGCCACCTCCGCCCGCAGGTGGTCCTCGAGCCGCTCGGCGAGCTCGAACAGGGCGCCGAGGTCGATCGGGCCGGGCAGCAGCGGGAGCTCCACGGTGGGCCGGTCCAGCGCCTCCACCTCGTCGCGCAACTCGTCCTGGGCGGCCCAGCGCTGCGCGTGCTCGATCGCCTGGGCGGCGAGCGCGTCGGCCACCCCGGGGCCGTCGTGCACGTGGGCGGCGGCGAGGGCGGGGGCGATCTCGGCACCGGTGAGCCGGCCCTCGGCGGCGCGGAGCAGGTCGTCCTCGGGCAGCAGCGGCTCGGTGGCCATGTTGACGATCACCGACCCGACGGGCAGCCCGCTGGCGGTGAGCTCGGCGATCGCGTCCGCGGTCTCCTGGACCGGCATGTCCTCGAGCAGGGTCACCAGGTGCACCGCCGTCTGCGGCGACTTGAGGACGGCCATGACGCCGTCGCTCTGGGTCTTGATGGGACCGGAGCGGGCCAGGCCGGCCATCTCCCCGGTCACGTTGAGGAACCGGGTGATGCGGCCGGTCGGCGGCGCGTCGACGACGACGGCGTCGTACACCCGCCGGCCGTCGCGGCGGCGGGTGACCGCCTCCTTGACCTTCCCGGTGAGCAGCACGTCCCGGAGGCCCGGCGCGATGGTGGTGGCGAAGTCGATGGCACCCATCTTGCGCAGCGCCCGGCCGGCCCGCTTGAGGTTGTAGAACATCTCCAGGTACTCGAGGAGGGCCTCCTCGACGTCGATCGCCAGGGCCTTCACCTCGCCGCCGCCGCGGGCGACCGCCACCCGCCGCTCCTCGTAGGGCAGCGGCGGGGTGTCGAACAGCTGCGCGATGCCCTGCCGCCCCTCGGTCTCGACCAGCAGCACGTGGCGGCCGTCGGCGGCCAGTGCCAGCGCGAGGGCGGCGGCGACGGTGGTCTTGCCCGTCCCGCCCTTCCCGGTCACGACGTGACAGCGCACGGGGAAGGGTTCGGAACTCACGGGAGCAGCCTAAGAGGACCTCCCCACCCCCCGCCGGAGGAGGACCTCGTCCTCCCGACCCCCGCAGGCTCCGGACGCGCCCCGGGACGCCGGCCGCGGCGGGACCCTGCGGGAGGGCCGGGGACGGGGCGGGCGGCTGCGCTAGCGTCGCGTCCATGAGCGAACCGGCCCGCGTGCGGTGGGAGTACGCCACCATCCCGCTGCTGATCCACAACACCAAGGCGATCCTCGACTCCTGGGGCGTCGACGGGTGGGAGCTGGTCACCGTGCTCCCCGGCCCGGGCGGCCCCGAGCAGCCGGTCGCGTACCTCAAGCGCCCGGCGGGCTGATCGCCCGATGACGACGCCGCAGACCCAGAGCTGGCACGCCCGGCTGGCCGAGCTGGGCATCCGGCTGCCGGCCGTCGCCGCCCCGGTGGCCGCCTACGTCCCCGCCGTCCGCAGTGGCTCGCTGGTGTACACCTCCGGCCAGCTGCCGTTCGTCGACGGCGGACTGCGCCGCACCGGCAAGGTCGGTGGATCGGTCGACCCGGAGGACGCCGCGCACGACGCGAAGGTGGCCTGCCTCAACGCGCTGGCGGCGATCGACGAGCTGGTGGGGCTGGACTCGGTGTCCCGGGTCGTCCGCGTGGTGGGCTACGTGGCCAGCGCCGAGGGCTTCACCGGCCAGCCGCGGGTCATCAACGGGGCCAGCGAGCTGCTGGGGCGCGTGTTCGGGGAGGCCGGCCGGCACGCCCGCAGCGCCGTCGGGGTGGCCGAGCTCCCGCTGGGTGCGCCGGTCGAGGTCGAGCTCACCGTCGAGCTGCGCTGATGGTCGCCCTACCGGGCTCCAACCGCGGCCAGATGCCGTTCCCCGATAGCCGTGAGCGTGTCCTCGTGGTCCCGGCGGGAGGTCTCCGGCCCCCACACCGGGGCCACGACCTCGCAGGGCGGCGAGCGTGATGTCTCCTCTCCGGCAGGCGGCCACGGTGCTGCTCCTGCGCGACGGCACGGCCGGGCTGGAGGTGTACCTGCTGCGCCGCACCCGAGGCATGCCCTTCGCCGGCGGGATGACCGCCTACCCGGGGGGTGGGGTCGACCCGCGGGACGGCGACGTGGAGACGGCGTGGGCCGGTCCCTCGCCCGCACAGTGGGCGCAGGCGTTCGGCTGCGACGAGCGGATCGCCCGCGAGCTGGTGTGTGCCGCCGTCCGGGAGACGTTCGAGGAGGCCGGGGTCCTGCTGGCCGGCTCGGCCGACGGCACCGACGTCGTGCCCGACGTCTCCGGCGACGACTGGGAGGCCCAGCGCCAGGCGCTCCTGGACCGGGACCTGTCCCTGGCGGAGCTGCTGGCCGCTCGCGGCCTGGCGCTGCGCTCGGACCTGCTGCGGCCCTTCGCGCACTGGGTCACCCCGCCGGTGGAGCCGCGCCGCTACGACACCAAGTTCTTCGCCGCCGCGCTGCCGGTCGGGCAGGAGGCCCGGCACGTCACCGGCGAGGCCGACGAGGCCAGCTGGCTGACGCCGGCCGCCGCGCTGGCGGAGCTGTCGGCGGGCACCCGGCCGATGCTCCCGCCGACCGTCCACACCCTCGGCCAGCTGACGCCGTTCCGGGACGTGGCCGCTGCGCTGGCCGGCTCACCGCCCGAGCCGCTGCACCCGATCAGCCCCACCTTCGAGGACGAGCCCGACGGTCGCTGGGCCGTGCTGCCCGACGGCACGCGGATCCGGCTGGTCGTGCCATTGCCCTCGTGACCCTCCGGGCCCGCCACCGGGCACGACACCGCGGCCAGGTGCCGTCCCCACCCGCACGGAGCCCTGCCCGCTCCTCCTCGCGGAGGCCTCCGGCCCCCACTCGTCGCAGCGCCTCGCAGGGCGACCTCCGTACGCAACGAGGCCCCGCTCCGGCGTGGAGCGGGGCCTCGTCGCACTCGGTTCTCAGCGGGCGCGGCGGCGCAGGCGCTCCTCGTCGAGGACGACGACCGACTTGCCCTGCAGCTGGATCCAGCCGCGGTGCACGAAGTCGGCCAGCGCCTTGTTCACCGTCTCGCGGGAGGCGCCGACCAGCTGGGCCAGCTCCTCCTGGGTGAGGTCGTGCTTGACCCGCAGCCCCTCGCCCTCACGGCTGCCGAACCGGTCGGCCATCTGCAGCAGCGCCTTGGCCACCCGGCCGGGGACGTCGGTGAAGATGAGGTCGGCCACCGAGTCGTTGGTGCGCCGCAGGCGGCGGGCCAGCACGTGCATCAGCCGCTCGGCCACCTCGGGGTGCGCCTCGATCCACGTCCGGAGCATCGACTGCGGCATCCGGGCGAGCTTGACGTCGGTGACGGCCGTCGCCGTCGCCGTCCGGGGCCCCGGGTCGAAGACCGACAGCTCGCCGAACTGGTCCGACGGGCCCATGACGGCCAGCACGTTCTCGCGTCCGTCCGGCGAGCGCCGGGACAGCTTGATCTTGCCGGACATCACGATGTAGAGGCTGTCGCCTGGCTCGCCCTCGTTGAACACCACGCGGCCCCGGGGCAGCGTCACGGTCTCCAGCCGGCTGGCGACCGGGTCCACCGCCTCTTCCGACAGCCCCTGGAAGAGCCCGGACTGGGCCAGCACCTCGTCCACTACGCGTCCTCTCGCACGACCAGTGGGAACGCCGACAACCGGCGCCTCCCGGAGAGCGCGCGCCTGCCGGCGGCGCTGTCCGCAGTGAGTCTAGGGGGCTGTGCGCGTAGTCACCCGATCAGTGGGGAGGCCAGCACCCCGGAGGGGTGACGACCGCACGTCGAGCGACGTCGTCTCTCAGACGACGGGCGGTTCGGCCCCGCGGCGGACGCGGCTCGCGCGGCGCCGGCGCCACCGGGCCATCGCGCGGCGGATCCCCGAGGTGGCCAGCGTGTCGACCTCGCCGGGGCTGGCGGTGTTGAGGAACTCCGCGACCTCACGCGGACCGGTCGGCCGCCGCAGCGGTTCCTCCACGCGCTCCATGACCAGCAGGAAGGCGATGAGCAGCGGCGGGAAGAGGATGACGATGAGGGCGACCACCGGGTACCTCCTCTGTCCTCGTCGGGGGCGGACCGGCGCCCGCAGCCACTCCTGTGTACCCCGCCCCGCGGGACCCGATGCCCGCCCGCGGCGGCTGCGATGATGGCACGGACCCGGAGTCGTCAGCGGATCCGCCTACCCTCGACCGCGTGTCCTCGCCCGCCTACGCCCGCCCCGTCCCCCCGCGCGCGCGGCGCGCCGCCGCGCGCGGTGGCACACCGTTCGACCCCCAGGAGACGCCGCTGGCGCGCACCCGGCGGGCCCGGCGGATGGCTCGCGAGCTGGCGCTGATCCACCCGGACGCGCACTGCGAGCTCGACTTCACCAACGCCTTCGAGCTGCTCGTGGCCACCGTGCTGTCGGCGCAGACGACGGACAAGACGGTCAACCGCGTCACGCCGACGCTGTTCGCGAAGTACCCCGACGCGGTGGCCCTGGCCGGCGCCGACCGCGCCGACCTGGAGGACGTCCTCAAGCCCACCGGCTTCTTCCGCGCCAAGGCCAACTCGGTGCTCGGCCTGGCCCAGGCGCTGGTCGAGCGGTTCGACGGCGAGGTCCCGGGCCGGATGGCGGACCTGGTGACCCTGCCCGGCGTCGGCCGGAAGACGGCCAACGTCGTCCTGGGCAACGCATTCGACGTCCCCGGGCTGACCGTCGACACCCACTTCGGCCGGCTGGTCCGGAGGTTCGGCTGGACGGCGGAGGACGATCCGGTCAAGGTCGAGACCGAGGTCGCGGAGTTGATCCCCAAGCGGGAGTGGACGATGTTCTCCCACCGGGTGATCTTCCACGGCCGCCGGGTCTGTCACGCCAAGAAGGCGGCCTGCGGCGCCTGCGGCCTCGCCCGCTGGTGCCCGTCCTACGGCATCGGTCCGACCGACCCGGAGGTGGCGGTGAAGCTGGTGAAGACGCCGGCCGCCTCCGACACCGAATGAGCGGCCGGGGCAGGGGAGCGGCCGCCGCGCTGCTGCTCGCGGCGGCGCTCGGTGGCTGCACCGCCGACGAACCGGACGCCACCGCGGCGCCGACCGAGCCCCCGGTCGAGAACACCACCGCGCCGTGTCCCGAGCAGCCCGACCAGCCGGCGTCCGGGGGCGAGGTGCTCGCCGACGTGACCGTCGACTGCCTCGGTGGCGGCGAGCTGGCCTTCGGCCGCGCCCAGGGCCTGCCGACGGTGGTCAACCTCTGGGCCAGCTGGTGCGGCCCCTGCCGGGAGGAGCTGCCGCTGGTGCAGCAGCTGGCCGACGAGGCCGGCGACCGGGTCAAGGTGGTCGGCCTGGTCAGCCAGGACCCCGCGAGCAACGGGCGCTCGTTCGCCGCCGACGCCGGCATCAGCATGCCCACGGGCGTCGACGCCGACGGCGACCTCGCGATCGAGCAGGGGCTGCGGGGGCTGCCCTACACCTACCTCCTGCGGGCCGACGGGTCGGTGGCGCACCTGCAGCTGCGGCCGGTCACCTCGCTGGCGGAGCTCGAGGGGCTCGTGGCCGAGCACCTGGGGGTGCAGCTGTGAGCGCCGCCGAGGACAGCGAGCTGCCCGGCTACCTGCGCCGGCTGCTGGAGTCCGCCGAGGACCTGCCGCTGCGCCACCGGATGCCCCGGCCGACGGCGACCGCCCGGCGCTCGGCGGTGCTGATCCTGTTCGGCGAGGGCCCGCGCGGCGCCGACGTCCTGCTGATCGAGAAGGCCGCGCACCTGCGCACGCACGCCGGCCAGCCGGCGTTCCCGGGCGGCGGCGCCGACCCCGGCGACGACTACCCGGTGGGCACCGCACTGCGGGAGGCCGAGGAGGAGGCCGGCATCGACCCGGACGGCGTCCGCGTGCTGGCCACGCTGCCGGAGCTGTTCCTCGGGCGGTCCGACAACCTCGTCGTCCCCGTCGTCGGCTGGTGGGACGACCCGCGCGAGGTGACCGTCGGCGACCCGCGCGAGGTGGCCCGGGTGGCGCGGGTGCCGCTGGCCGACCTGGTCGACCCGGCCAACCGATTCCGCACCCGGCACTCCTCCGGCTTCGTCGGCCCCGCGTTCGGGGTCGCGGGCATGGTCGTCTGGGGGTTCACCGCGGCGCTGCTCGACGCGATCCTCGAGGCCGCGGGCCTCGCCCGGCCGTGGGACGCCTCCGACGTCCGCCCGCTGCCGGTCCTCGGCGCGCGGCGGCCGCAGCTGCCCGGGACGTTCGAGCCCGCCGAGGAGGACGACGCCGCGCCGACGGTCGCCGATCCCGCGCCCGACGGGCCCGCGACGCGTACGGTTCCCCCGCGATGAGCGGCAGAAGGACCTCCTTGCCCCGTACCGATGGCAGGCTCGCGGCGGGCCCCTGCAGGAAGGCCGCCGTGGTCGCTGCCGGAGTGGTCCTGCTCGCCGGGTGCGGCGGTGGGGACGGCGGGAGTGCCGCGGCGCCGCCGGCGTCGTCGTCCGCCGCCGGGACCGCGGCCGGGACGGTGACGACCGCGCCCGACGGCGTCCAGGAGGTCACCCTGCAGACGCAGGACGACTACGTGTTCACGCCGGACCGGTTCACCGTCGTGCCCGGGCAGGTGCGGCTGACGGTGGTGAACGTCGCCGAGCAGCTGACCCACAACTTCCGCTTCACGCCCGGTGCCGGGCCGGCCGAGATCGACCCCGAGATCCCGCTGCTGGCGCCGGGGGAGTCCCGCACCATCGAGTTCACCGTGACCACACCCGGCGACTACGGCTTCGAGTGCAGCTTCCACACCCAGCTCGGACAGGTCGGGACCATGACGGTGAGCGGTTAGGCGATGTCGTTCGTGGACCTGGTCATCATCGCCCTCGCGCTGGCGTTCGCCTTCTCCGGCTTCCGGCAGGGCCTCATCGTCTCCGCCGCCTCGTTCTTCGGGTTCTTCGGCGGCGCGGTGCTCGGCGCGCAGCTGTCCGGGACGGTCGCCGACCGGGTCGACGGGTCCCCGGTGACCCGCGTGTTCGCCGCCCTGGTCGTGGTCCTCGTGGGCGCGTTGCTGGGGCAGCTGCTCGCCGGGGCGGTCGGCCGGGCGGTCCGCCGCCGGGTGACCTGGGAGCCGGCCAAGGTGGTCGACTCGATCGCCGGTGCGGTGCTCTCGGCCGCGGCGGTGCTGCTCGTCGCCTGGATGGTCGCCAGCCCGCTGGCCAGCGCGCCGTTCCCCGAGGTGGCGGGCCAGGTGCGGCAGTCGTCGCTGGTGCAGGCGGTCGACCGCACGGTGCCCGACGGCGTCCGGAACGTCTACGAGTCGCTGCGGGAGGCGATCGACCGGCCGGGGCTGCCCGACGTCCTCGACCCGCTGACGCCCACCGAGGCCCCGGAGGTCGCGGCGCCGGACCAGGCGCTGCAGGGGAGCCCGGTGGTGGCCTCGGTGCAGGGCTCGGTGGTGCAGATCAGCGGCGTCGCGTCGTCCTGCGCGCGGCAGATCGACGGCTCCGGGTTCGTCTACGCCCGGGAGCGGGTGCTCACCAACGCCCACGTGCTCGCCGGCGTGACCGACCCGGTGGTCACCGCGGAGGGCGAGGAGTACGGCGCCACCCCGGTCTACGTCGACGAGGAGACCGACGTCGCGGTGCTCGCCGTCCCCGGGCTGCCGCAGGTGCCGCTGACCTTCGCGCCCGCGCCCGTCGGCACCGGCGCGAACGCGATCATCATGGGCTACCCCGGCGGCGGCGACCTGTTCGTCGGCCCGGCCCGCATCCGCGACCGCCGGGACATCAGCGGGCCGGACTTCCGGGACAGCCAGACCGTGGTCCGTGACGTCTACCAGCTGTTCGGCGAGGTGCGGGCCGGCAACTCGGGTGGGCCGCTGTTCGACGACCAGGGCCACGTGCTCGGCGTCGTGTTCGCCTCGGCGATCGACGACCCGGAGACCGGCTACGCCCTGACCAACGAGCAGGTCGCCGAGGCGGTCACGGCCGGGACGACGGCCACCGCCGAGGTCGCCACCGGTCCGTGTGAGTAGGCGGCCCCGTCCAGGGCACCGCCCCGGGCCTGCGAGGGCTCGTGGCCCGTCCGGAGGCTCGCCGCGAGCCTGCGAGCGGTGAGGAGGACGGGGTCCTTCCGGGGGTCCTTCTTCAGCGGGCCCAGTCGGCCAGGGCGGCGCTGACCGCGGCCGGGGCCTCCTCGTGCGGGAAGTGGCCGACGCCGGGCAGCTCCCGCCACTCGTAGGCGCCGGCGACGTAGCGGCCGGAGCCGCGCGCCGACGACGGCAGCACGTACGCGTCGAGGGCCCCGTGCAGCTGCAGCGTCGGGGCGGTCACCGGCGCGGCCATCCGGCGGGCGTAGCGCAGCCCGTCGGGGCGCACCTGGGAGCGGCCGGCCCAGCGGAAGTACTCCATCGAGCCGTACGCGGCCTGCGGGATGCGCGCCGCCGACCGGTAGCGGGTCACCGCCTCAGCGAAGTCGGCGGTCGACGTCCAGCCCGGCCCGGCCCAGCGGCGCATCAGCTCGGCCACGGGGTCGTCGTCGGCGCGGGTCAGCCGCCGCTCGGGCAGCCGGGGCAGCTGGAAGCCCACGATGTGCCGCAGCGCCCGGCGCTGGGTGCGGTCGCGCAGCGCGGCACGCAGCATCCGCGGGTGGGCCATGGACAGCACGGCCAGCCGGCGGACGCTGCGCGGGTGCAGGGCGGCCACCGTCCAGGCCACCAGGCCGCCCCAGTCGTGCCCCACGACGACGGCGTCCCGCTCACCGAGGGCGCGCACCAGGGCGGCGACGTCGGCGGCCGCGGTCGGCAGGTCGTAGCCGCGGGGCGGCTTGTCGCTGCCCCCGTAGCCGCGCAGGTCCGGGGCGACGGCGCGGAAACCGGCCGCGGCCAGCGCGGGCAGCTGGGCCCGCCAGGACCACCAGAACTCGGGGAAGCCGTGCAGCAGCAGGACCAGCGGCCCCTCGCCGGCCTCGGCGACGTGCAGCCGGACGCCGTTGGCCGACAGGTCGCGGTGCGTCCAGGGACCGGGCAGCAGGACGCTGGTGGCGTCGGGCGGCTCCTCCTCCGGGGCGCTCACCGATGGGTGCGCCGGGCGCGGGCCCCGGTCAGACGCGGTAGTTGTCGCTGCCGCGCAGCTGCACGCGGCCGTTGCTCACCGTGGGCACGTCGCGGCGGCGCTCGCCGGGGGCCTCGCGGTGCACGACCGCCGGCAGCTCGCGCAGCGTCTCGATCGTCCGCTCCGGCTTCTCGATCTTCTTCATCTGCCCGCGGCCGACCACGGCGGCGATCGCGGCCAGCAGGACGAAGAACGCCCAGACGATCAGGTAGGAGATCCAGCGCTGGAGGCCCAGCCAGGTGAGGAACTCGGCGATCGTGATGAAGAGGAAGACCGTCGAGACGCCCAGCAGGACGCCGGCGGCGCCGAACGCGCCCGCGCCGACGCCGGCCTTCTTCGCCGACCGCCCGACCTCGGCCTTGGCCAGCTCGATCTCGCTGCGGATCAGCGTCGACACGTCCGCCATGGCGCTCTGCACCAGCACGCCGATGGAGGGCTCCTCCGCGCCGGCGGGCCGGCCCAGGGACGGGGTCGACGGTGCGCTGTGGGCCACGGGGGCACCTCCTGGGGTCGATGGCGACTGTGGGGCCGCCCGGCGGGCAGTCCACCTGGGGGAATGGTGCCCCATGATCACCGGGCGCGCGTCCCCGAGTCCCCCGACCGGGGCGCCGGGGAGGGGGAGACCCTCCCCGGCGCGGCCCCCTGCAGGGCCCCCGCCGATCTCAGTCGTCGGAGGACGAGGCCGGCAGCTTCTCCTTGATCAGGTTCATCACCGACGAGTCGGTGAGCGTGGTGACGTCACCCAGCTCCCGGTTCTCGGCGACGTCGCGCAGCAGGCGGCGCATGATCTTGCCCGACCGGGTCTTGGGCAGCTCCTGCACGACCATGATCTGGCGCGGGCTGGCGATCGGGCCGATGTCCTTGCGCACGTGCAGGCGCAGCTCCTTCACCAGGTCCTCACCGGAGTCCTCCGCGCTGCCGCGGAGGATCACGAAGGCGACGATGCCCTGCCCGGTGGTCGGGTCGCTGGCGCCCACGACCGCGGCCTCGGCCACCGCCGGGTGGGCGACCAGGGAGGACTCGACCTCGGTGGTGGAGATGCGGTGGCCGGAGACGTTCATGACGTCGTCCACCCGGCCCAGCAGCCAGATGTCGCCGTCGGCGTCCTTCTTGGCGCCGTCCCCGGCGAAGTAGACGTCCTTGCCGAACCGCGACCAGTAGGTGTCGACGTAGCGGTCGTCGTCGCCCCAGATGGTGCGCAGCATCGACGGCCACGGCTCGGTGAGCACGAGCAGGCCGGTGGTGTCGTCGCCGAGCTCGTGGCCCTCGTCGTCGACGACCTTGGCCGAGATGCCCGGGAACGGCGTCTGGGCCGAGCCGGGCTTGAGGTTCGTGACCCCGGGCAGCGGGTTGACCATGTGCGCGCCGGTCTCGGTCTGCCACCAGGTGTCCACGATCGGGCAGCGGCCGCCGCCGATGTTCTGGTGGTACCAGAGCCAGGCCTCGGGGTTGATCGGCTCACCGACCGAGCCCAGCAGCCGCAGGCTGGTCAGGTCGAAGCCGGCGGGGATGTCCTCGCCCCACTTCATGAAGGTCCGGATCACCGTGGGGGCCGTGTAGAGGATCGAGACCCGGTACTTCTCGATGAGCTCGAACCAGCGGCCGCGGTGGGGGGTCTCCGGCGTCCCCTCGTACATGACGCTCGTGGCCCGGTTGGAGAGCGGCCCGTAGACGATGTAGCTGTGGCCGGTCACCCAGCCGACGTCCGCGGCCGTCCAGAACACGTCGGTGTCGGCCTTGAGGTCGAAGCTGGCCCAGTGCGTGAAGCTGACCTGGGTCAGGTAGCCGCCGCTGGTGTGCAGGATGCCCTTCGGCTTCGCCGTCGTCCCCGACGTGTACATGATGTAGAGCGGGTGCTCGGCGTCGAACGCCTCGGGCGTGTGCTCCGTGGACTGCCGGTCGACGAGGTCGTGCCACCACACGTCGCGGCCCTCGGTCATCTCGACGTCCTGCTCGGTCCGCCGGACGACGACGACGCTGCGCACGCCCTCGGTCCTGGTCAGCGCCTCGTCGACGTTGGGCTTGAGCGCGCTCGGCGCCCCGCGGCGGTAACCGCCGTCGGCGGTCACGACCACCTGCGCCCCGGCGTCGGTGATCCGGCTGGCCAGGGCGTCGGGGGAGAACCCGCCGAAGACGACCATGTGCACCGCGCCGATGCGGGCGCAGGCGAGCATCGCGAACACCGTCTCGGGGATCATCGGCATGTAGATGGCGACCCGGTCGCCGGCCTGGACGCCCAGCTCGGTCAGCGCGTTGGCGGCCTTGCAGACCTCGTCCTTCAGCTGGGCGTAGGTGATCGTCCGGGTGTCGCCGGGCTCGCCCTCCCAGTGGTAGGCGACCTGGTCCCCGTGGCCGGCCTCGACGTGCCGGTCGACGCAGTTGTACGCGACGTTCAGCTTGCCGCCGACGAACCACTTGGCGAAGGGCGGGTTGCTCCAGTCGAGGACCTCGTCCCACTTCTGCGCCCAGGTCAGCCGCTCGGCCTGCTTCGCCCAGAACGCCAGCCGGTCGCGTGACGCCTCCTCGTAGACGTCGGGACCCACGTTGGCCTGGGCGGCCAGCTGCTCGGGCACCGGGAACCGGCGGCCCTCCACCTCGGTCGTCTCGCTCACGACTACCTCCTGCGTGTCCGACGCCGCGACGGCGCGACGTGCTCCCCACCACACCGTATGGTCCGGGGCCGCCCCGCGTCTGCCCCGTGCACCGTGGCTGCGGCACGGCGCCGGGCGCCACGGACGTGAGCCGGGCGGCCGCGCCGACGCGCACCGGAGGGTGGCGGCGCAGATCTCCTGCGTCGCCGCCCTCCGCTCACGGCAGGAAGAGCATCGTGTCGCCGTACTCGTGCCACAGGTAGCGGCCGGCGGCGGCGTGCGCGTAGGCCCGCTCGACGAGTCCCCGCCCGGCGACCGCCTCGAGCAGCAGCAGGTGGCTGGCGTCGGGCGCGTGCAGCCCGGTGACCAGGCCGGTGACCGCGCGGGCGGGGCGGTCGGGGCCGAGCACGAGGTCGGTCCAGCCGGACGCGGCCCGGGTGACGCCGTCCTCGCCGGTCGCGGTCTCCAGGGCCCGGGTGACGGTCGTGCCGACGGCGACGACCCGCCGCCCGGCCGCCCGGGTGGCGGTGACCAGCCGCGCGGTGACCCCCGGGACGCCGAAGCGCTCGGGCGCCGGCGGCTCGTGCAGCTCGGGGCTGGAGACCCCGGCGTGCAGCACGACCGGGACGACCGGCACGCCGCGGGCCATGAGCCGCACGAGCAGCCGGTCGGTGAGCGGCCGCCCGGCGCTGGCGTTCTCCGCGCTGCCCGGCTCGGTCGCGTAGACGTTCTGCGCCTCGGCGAGGGTCGGGGCGGTGCGGAGGTAGCCGTAGCGGATCGGCTGCCCGTGCCGCCGCAGGTGCGCCACCCGGTCGACGTGCGGCTCGGGGCGGGCCCGCCACAGCCGCGAGGGCCGGGCCGGGTCCGGGAACGCGGCGAGCAGTCGGAGCCGCACCCCGCCGGGGAGGTCGAGCGCGGTGCCCGGCTCCACGCCGCGGTCGGGCCCGTCGCCGTCCGGGCGGCGGACCTCGACCACCCAGTCACCGCCGTCGAGCTCCGTGGAGACGTGCAGCGGGACGGTCGTGCCGTCGGCCCGGCGGACGTCGAGCCGTGCCGGCAGCGTCGCCGAGGTGTTGACAACCACCAGGTCGCCGGGCTCGAGGTGCTCGGGCAGGTCGCGGAAGACGGCGTCGCGAAGGTCCCCGGGCCGGACGACGAGCAGCCGCACCTCGTCGCGGGCCAGGCCGCGGTGCTCGGGCGGCGCGGTGGCCTCGGCGCCCATGGCGACGGCGCTCACCGGCCGGCCTCCGCGGGCGCGGCCAGCTCGGCGGCCCGGTAGCGCCCGCTGGGCAGTTGGAGGACCTCGCTGCCCCCCGCCGCTCGCAGGCTCGCGGTGGGACCCTGCAGGGAGGCCGCATCCACCAGCCGCAGCAGAGCGGGGACGACGGTGTCCGGGGCCGGCAGCCCGGTCGCGTCGGGGTCGGCGGCGCGGTGCATGTCGGTGGCCATGTCGCCGGGATCGACGGCGTAGACGTGCAGTGCGGGGTGCTCGACGGCGAGGACGGCGGTCAGCTGGTCGAGGGCGGCCTTGCTCGCGCCGTACCCGCCCCAACCCTCGTAGGCCTCGACCGCGGCGTCGCTGCTGACGTCGAGCACCGTGCCGCCGGCCCGTTCCAGCGCGGGCAGCACCGCCTGCAGCAGGGCGAGCGGGGCGACGGTGTTCACGGCGAGCACGCGTTCCAGCGCTGCCGGCGGCAGGTCGGCGAGCCGGGGGAGCGGGGTGGGGCCGAGCTCGCTGGCGTTGTTGACCAGCAGGTCCAGGCGGTCGCCGACGGCCGCGGCGAGGGCGGCCCGGTGCGTGGGGTCGGCGACGTCGCCGGGGACCGCGGTGACCAGGTCGGGGCGGGGCAGGGCGGCGACCGCCGTCGCGAGGCGGTCGGGGTCGCGGCCGTCGACGACCAGGCGCCAGCCGCGCCGGGCGAGGGCCTGGGTGAGGGCGGCGCCGAGGCCGCGGGACGCTCCGGTGACGAGTGCGGTGCGAGTCATGTCGCCACGGTGGTACCTGAAGTCGACTTGAGGTCAATACTGAAAGTCGACTTCAATTGCCAGGAGGTCGTCGTGGCCGACGAGCTGACCATCGGGCAGGTGGCCGAGCGGGCCGGGATCGCGGCGTCCGCGCTGCGGTACTACGAGGCCCAGGGGCTCATCGCGGCGTCCCGGACGGCCGGGGGCGCCCGCCGCTTCCCGCGCAGCGTGCTGCGCCGGCTGGCGTTCATCCGGGCCGCGCAGAACGTGGGGCTGACCCTGCCGGAGATCCGGACGGCGCTGGCGACGCTGCCCGAGGGCCGGACGCCGTCCGCACGGGACTGGGCGCGGCTGTCGCAGGGCTGGCGGGACCGGCTCGACGAGCAGATCGCGGCGCTGGTGCAGCTGCGCGACGGGCTGACCTCGTGCATCGGCTGCGGCTGCCTGTCCCTGACGCGGTGCGCGCTGTCCAACCCCGGCGACGTCGCCGCGGGCGAGGGCCCGGGGGCGCGCTGGCTGTCCCCGGCGCTGCGGCGGGTGCCGCCGACCTCCAACGCGGGGTGACGGCCGCCGATCTCGCATGGGAGCCGGGTGCGGGAGATGATCGACCGACCGCCGTCGGGAGGGGGAGGTCGCATGTCCGTCATGCCCGCCGCGTTCTTCGGCCACGGCAACCCGATGAACGCCCTGGAGAAGAACCGCTACACCGAGGCCTGGCGGGCGTTCGGGGATGCGGTGCCCCGGCCGCGGGCGATCCTCGTCGTCTCGGCGCACTGGTACGTGCACGCCACGGCCGTGACGGCGATGCCTCAGCCGCGCACCATCCACGACTTCTTCGGCTTTCCTCGTGAGCTGTTCCAGGTCAGCTACGACGCGCCGGGCCTGCCGGAGCTCTACGAGGAGGTCGCGGACATCGTCCACCCGACCTGGGTGGGCGCCGACCTGGACAGCTGGGGCATCGACCACGGCACCTGGTCGGTGCTGCGGCACGCCTTCCCCGACGCCGACATCCCGGTCGTGCAGCTGTCGATCAACGCGCTCAAGCCGTTCGACTACCACCTGCAGCTCGGCGCCTCCCTCGCGCCGCTGCGGGAGGACGGCGTCCTGGTGATCGGCAGCGGGAACGTCGTCCACAACCTCGGCGGGGTCAGCCGGGCGATGCCGGACGCCGGCTTCGACTGGGCCCGCCGGTTCGACGAGCAGGTGCAGGAGCTCATGCAGCTCGAGCCGACCGAGGTCGTCCGCCTCGACGGGCACCGCGACTACGACCTCGCCGTCCCGACGCCGGATCACTTCCTGCCGCTGCTCTACGTCGCCGGGGTGGCGGGGGCGACCGGCACGACCGCGGACGTCCTGGTCGACGGCTACGCCTACGGCTCGCTGTCGATGACCGCCTACACGGTCGGCATGACCCCGCTGTCCGCGGAGGGCAGCGGGTTCGCCGCGCCGCTGCCGGAGGACCCGCCGCCGGACGGCGCCAACATCTGAGGTCAGCCGGCCTCCGACGTCGGCCGCGCCGTGTCGCTGATCCGCGGGAACGGTCGCGTGGAGAAGACGACCTCCACCGGGACGCCGGAGAACTCCGCGATGCGCAGCGCCAGGTGCAGGCTCGGGTTGTACTCGCCGCGCTCCAGGTAGCCGACGGTCTGGTAGTGCACGCCGAGGGCGTCGGCCAGCTCCCGCCGGCTGACGCCCTGCTCGGCCCGCAGCAGCGCGATCCGGTTGTGGACGGCGTCCCCCGTGCGCTCCCCGCTCACCGCACCCACTGCAGCGACGCGTCGCGGGCCGCCGCCACCTGCGAGCCGGACTGCCGTCGCGCCATCCGCCGCAGCACCACCGGGATCACCAGCAGCCCGGCGACCGCCCAGGCGGCCAGCTCCAGGACGACCTGGCCGGTCCGCCACGAGCCGCCCAGCTCGACCGCGGCCGCGGCGTCGGGCAGGAACGCCGAGCGCATGCCCAGGCCGATCCAGTAGGTGGGGAACACCTGGGCGACCGCCTGCACCCACCCCCACAGGGCCTGCACCGGGAAGAAGATCCCGGAGATCACCGTGACGACGGTGACCGGCAACATCCCCCACGTGCCGACCTTCTGCGTCCCCGGCACCACCGCGCCCAGGATCATCCCGAGCGGCAGCGTGGCGAGCAGGCCGAGGACCAGCACCCAGGCGACGGTCAGCCACCCGGTCGCGTCGTGCGGCATCGCGTCGTGGAAGAGCAGGGCGCTGGGCACGAGGATGACCAGCAGCATCGGCAGCAGGGCGGTCCGGCTGCTGCGCGACCGCATCGCCGGCCCCGAGCGTTCCCGCGGGGACGCCGGTGGTCGCTGAACGACGGCTCGCAGCCGAGATAACCGGGCGGCCGGCGGCCGCGGGCGTGAGAGTCGCGCCAGGAGACGGTCCGGGGACGTTCCGCGGGAACGCCGGGCGTGCGCTCAGCGAGGTGGGCCGAGCTCCGCGGCGAGCCGCACAACCTCGCCCACGACCCACACCGCGGGTGGCCGGATGCCCTCCTCGGCCAGCGTCTTGCCCAGCCCGGCCAGGGTCGTGCGGACCGTGCGCTGCGTGGGCGTCGAGCCGTCGGCGACGACGGCGACCGGCGTCTCCGGGTCCCGGCCGTGCTCGACGAGCGCCGCGGCGATCGCCGGAGCGCTGTCCACCCCCATGAGGACCACGAGCGTGCCCCTCAGCCGCGCCAGGGCCGGCCAGTCGACCAGCGACTGCGGGTGGCCGGGCGGCACGTGCCCGGAGACGACGACGAACTCGTGGGTGAGCCCGCGGTGGGTGACGGGGATGCCGGCCAGCCCGGGGACGCCGATCGCGCTGGTCACGCCGGGGACCACCTCGACCGGGACGCCGGCGGCCGCGCACGCCGCCAGCTCCTCCATGCCGCGGCCGAACACGAACGGGTCGCCGCCCTTGAGCCGCACCACCCGCTTGCCGGCCTGGGCGTGCTCGACCAGCAGGGCGTTGATCTGCTCCTGGGCCATGTACCGGCCGCGCGGCAGCTTGGACGCGTCGATCACCTCGACGTCGGGCGGCAGCGACGCCAGGACCGACTGCGGCGCGAGGTGGTCGGCGATCACGACGTCGGCCTGCGACACCGCCTGCTGCCCGCGCACGGTGATCAGCCCCGGGTCGCCGGGGCCGCCGCCCACGAGGACGACGGTGCCCGGCCGCCCCTCCGGGGTCGCACGGGCCGCCCGGTCGCGGATGCTGCCGTCGGTGAGCCCGGCGACGACCGCGTCCCGGACGCCGACGGCCCGCTGCGGGTCGCCGCCGCCGTGGACGCCCACGACGAGGTCGCCCTGCCGCCCGACGGCGGGGGTCCAGACACTGGACGCCGACCGGTCGTCGGCGCGGGCGCAGAACACCCGCGCCCGCTCGGCCTCCTCGGCGACCGCGGCGTTGACCGCGGGGTCGTCGGTGGCGGCCACCGCGTACCAGGCGCCGTCGAGGTCGCCGGGCCGGTAGCCGCGCCGCAGCCAGGTGACCTCGCCGGGGCCGACCAACGCCTCCAGGGCGGGGGTGACCTCGGGGCTGACCACGGTGACCCGGGCCCGCGCCTCGAGCAGGCCGGCGACCCGGCGGTGGGCGACCTGGCCACCACCCACGACCACGACCTTCCGGTCGAGCAACCGCAGCCCCACGGGGTAGACCACCCCCGAGGCGGGGTCGACCGGTGTCGCGTTCACGCCCGCTCCTCGCCGGCGCCCGCCACGAGCGGAACCGGCGTCGCTGCGCCCGTGCGGGAGCTCGCGAGCCCGCTCACGGGGCCTTCTCCGTCACGCCGGCGGAGTCGAAGGTGGCCACGTCGCGCAGCGCCCGCGCCGCGCTCGCGACGAGCGGCAGCGCCAGGAGGGCGCCGGTGCCCTCGCCCAGGCGCAGGTCCAGCCCGAGCAGCGGCCGCAGGCCGAGGGCGCGCAGCGCGAGGGCGTGCCCGGGCTCGGCGGACGTGTGCCCGGCCAGCGCGTGCTCCAGCGCGGTCGGGCACAGTGCGGCGGCGACCAGCGCGGCCGAGCCGGCGATGACGCCGTCCAACAGCACCGGCACCCGGGCGGCCGCCGCACCGAGCACGAACCCGGCGAGCGCGGCGTGCTCCAGGCCACCCACCTCGGCCAGGACGGCCAGCGCCGCCTGCGGGGTCGTCGGCCGGTCGGGCACGCGGGCCACCGCGCGACCGACGACCCGGACCTTGCGGGCCAGCGTGGGGTCGTCGACGCCGGTGCCGCGGCCGGTCGCCTCGGCCGGGAGCGCGCCGGTGAACGCGCAGACCAGCGCTGCGGACGCGGTGGTGTTCGTGATGCCCATGTCGCCGGTGACGAGGCAGCCGTGGTCGGCGGCCAGAGCCGTCGCCACGTCGATGCCCACCTCGACCGCCCGCCGGGCCTCCTCGACGGTCATCGCCGGGCCGACGGCGAGGTCGGCGGTGCCGGAGCGCACCTTGCAGGGGAGCAGCGCGGAGCCGGGCTCGACCGCGTACGGGGTCGCCACCCCGACGTCCACCACGACGACGTCGGCGCCGAGCTGCGCGGCGAAGGCGTTCACCACCGCGCCGCCGCGGACGAGATTGGCGACCATCTGCGCGGTGACCTCCTGCGGCCAGGGCGTCACGCCCTGCGCGTGCACGCCGTGGTCGCCGGCGAAGACCGCGACCGCAGCCGGCGCGGGCAGAGGCGGCGGGCAGGCGCCCGCCGTGCCGGCCAGCTGCGCGGCGACGTCCTCCAGGACGCCGAGGGAGCCCGGCGGCTTGGTCATCCGGTCCAGCCGGTCGCGGGCGGCGCGCTCGGCCGCCTCGTCGCGCGGGGCGATCGCGGCGATCGTGTCGCCCAGCAGGGTCCCCGTGAACGGGGCCGGGTCGGTGCTCAGCGGATCTCCTCGGGCAGGCGGGGCGCGGTCCGCGGCGTCGGCGGCGCGGGAGGGATCCCCTCCAGGATCGCAGTCAGGGCGGCGGCGAACGCACGCGAGGTCGCGGGAGCGCGGACGGCGACCCGCAGGTGGTCGCTGTCGAGGCCGGGGAACGTGTCGCCGCGCCGCACCGCCCAGCCCCGCGCGCGCAGCTCCGCCCGGACCTGCTCGCCGTCCGGCACCCGCAGCAGCACGAACGACGAGCGGGGCTCGGCGAGGACCTCGACCTGCGGCGGCAGGGCCGAGACCAGCACCTCCCGGTGGTCGATGAGGTGGTGGGCCGCGGCGGTGGCCTCGGCGCGGGCCTCGTCCCGGGTGCACGCGACGAGGGCGGCCAGGGCCGGGGTGGCCAGCGGCCAGTGCGGCTGGGCCGCGCCGAGGGCCGCGAGCAGGTCCGCCGGGCCGAGGCAGTAGCCGACCCGCAGCCCGGCCAGGCCCCACGTCTTGGTCAGGCTGCGCACCACGAGCAGCCCGGGCAGGTCGCGGCGGCCGGCGAGGGACTCCGGCTCGCCGGGCACGGTGTCGGCGAAGGCCTCGTCGACCACGAGCACCCGGCCCGGCCGAGCCAGCACGGCGACGTCCCGCTGCGGGTGCAGCACCGAGGTCGGGTTGGTCGGGTTGCCGAGGACGATCAGGTCGGCGTCCTCGGGCACGGCGGCCGGGTCCAGCCGGTACCCGGGAGCCGTCAGCAGGAGCCGCTCGACCGGGTGCCCGGCGGCGCGCAGTGCGGCCTCCGGCTCGGTGAACGACGGGTGGACGACGACCGCCCGGCGCGGCCTCAGGGCCCGCGCGACCAGGGTGAACGCCTCGGCGGCGCCCGCGGTGAGCAGCACCTCCTCCGCTGGGCGGCCCTGCGCGGCGGCGACCGCGGCGCGGGCCGGCCCGGCGTCGGGGTAGGCGGCGCTGGCGTCGATCGCCTCGTGCAGCACCGCCCGGAGCCACGGGGGCGGGGTCCCGGGGCGGACGTTGACCGCGAGGTCGACCAGGCCGGGGGCCAGCTCGGCGTCCCCGTGGTGGTCGAGATCGGGCTCACTCACCGGCCACCGCCACGGTGACCCGCCCGACCACCGTCCGGCCGACCAGCAGCGTGCCGCCGCCGAGCAGCGCGGCCGCCTCGGCGACCGAGGGCGTCCCGACCGCGGCGGCCACCCGGGCCGACGGCTGCGGCACCGGGACGGCGGCCAGCGCTGCGGCCGGGTGGCCCGACAACGCCCACCCGCGGGCCGCCGCGGCCGCCCGCAGGCCTGGTTCCGCGGCGCGGGCGTCGAGGGTCGCCAGCCGAACGACGTCAATGCCGCTGGCCAGGACGGCGTCCACCGCGGCCAGGACCTCCGCGGCGTCGACCCCGGGGCGCGCGCCCACGCCGACGACGATCACGGCGCCACCCCCGCCCCGGCCGGGACCGCGCAGGCAGCCACGAACCGCTCGGCGAGGGCCGGGGAGCCGGCCCAGTTCAGGTGCAGGTAGCTCGCGTGGACCCCCCCGGCGACGAAGCCCTCGGGTGCCGAGCCCGCCCAGCGCCAGGCCGGGCGCGTCCCGGCAGCGGGGGTCACGACGGTGCGGTGGAACTCGTGCCCGCGCACCCGGGTGCCGGCCGGGGCGAGCGCCGAGTCGGCGAGGGCGACCGCCTCCCGGTAGCCGAGCGTGAGACCAGCCGACATGGCCGCGTCGGCGTCCAGGACGCCGCACATCGGGACGCCGTCCAGGCTGCGGGTGAGGTACAGCAGTCCGGCGCACTCGGCGGCGACCGGGGCCCCGCGCTCGGCCAGCGCGACGACGTCCGCCCGCAGCACGGCGTTGGCCGACAGCTCCGCGGCGTGCACCTCGGGGAACCCGCCGCCGACCACCAGCCCGGCCGTGCCCGCGGGCAGGTGCTCGTCGCGCAGCGGGTCGACGGTCACCACGTCGGCGCCCGCGGCCGCGAGCAGCTCGGTGTTCTCCGCGTAGCCGAAGGTGAACGCCGCACCCCCGGCGACGGCGATCCGCGGCCGGCCCTCGACCCTGCGCACCTCGGCGGCAGGGTCCCACGGGACGGCGTCCAGGCCGGGGGCGGAGCGGGCCAGCCGCAGCACGGCGTCCAGGTCGAGCGCGCCGGCGACCACCTCGCCGAGCCGCCGCACCGTGGCCAGCGCCTCGGCCGACCGCTCGGCGGCGGGCACCAGCCCGAGGTGCCGGGACGGGGTGCCCAGCTCGTCGAGCCGCTGGACCGCGCCGAGGACCGGCACCCCCGACCCGCCGAGGGCGTGCCGCAGGATCTCCTCGTGGCGGTCGCTGCCGACCCGGTTGAGGACGACGCCGCCCATCCGCACCGTCGGGTCGAACGTGGCGAAGCCGTGCACGAGGGCCGCGACGCTCTGCGCCTGCGCGGAGGCGTCGACGACGAGCACCACCGGCGCGCGAAGCAGCCGGGCGACGTGCGCGGTCGAGGCGAACCCCGGCTCGACGGCGGGGGAGGTGGCGCCGTCGAACAGGCCCATGACCCCCTCGACCACCGCGACGTCGGCGTCCCGCGCCCCGTGCAGGAACAGCGGGACCACGCGCTCCTCGCCCACGAGGACCGGGTCGAGGTTGCGCCCCGGCCGCCCGGCGGCGAGGCCCGCGTAGCCGGGGTCGATGTAGTCGGGGCCGACCTTGTGCGGGGAGACGGTCAGCCCGCGGGCGGTGAGGGCGGCGACCAGTCCGGTGGTGACCGACGTCTTGCCCGCGTTGCTCGCCGGCGCCGCGATCACCACGCGCGGGACTGCGGTGGTCACGACGATCGCCCTGGGTCGCGACGAGATCGGCGATCTCGCACGCTCTGGGCCACGAACCCGTGCGAGATCGCCGATCTCGCCGGGTGAGCAGACACGTGCCGGCCGGTCACCACTCGATCCCCCGCTGGCCCTTCTGGCCGGCGTCCATCGGGTGCTTGACCTTGGTCATCTCCACGACCAGGTCGGCGGCCTCGACCAGCGCCGGCGGGGCGTCGCGGCCGGTCACGACGACGTGCTGGCTGCCGGGGCGGTCCAGCAGCGTGCGCACGACGTCGTCGACGTCCACCCAGCCCCAGGTGAGCGGGTAGGTGAACTCGTCGAGCACGTAGAACCGGTACGCCTCGGCGGCGAGGTCGCGCTTGATCTGCGCCCAGCCCTCGGCGGCGTCGGCGGCGTGGTCGACCTCGGTGCCCTGCCGGCGCGACCAGCTCCAGCCCGACCCCATCTTGTGCCAGACCACGGGCGCACCCTCGCCGGTCTGCTCGTGCAGCCGGCCCAGCGCGGTCAGCGCGTTCTCCTCGCCGACCCGCCACTTCGCGCTCTTGACGAACTGGTAGACCGCGATCGGCCAGCCCTGGTTCCAGGCCCGCATCGCCATGCCGAACGCGGCGGTCGACTTGCCCTTCATCTCCCCGGTGTGGACGGCGAGGATCGGCCGGTTGCGCCGCGCCCTCGTGGTCAGCCCGTCGTCGGGGACCGAGGGGACCTGCCCCTTCGGCACGTCAGGCCGCCTCGCGGGCGCTGCGGACGGTCGCCGCCAGCGACTCGGCGGCCAGCTCCTCCAGGCGCAACGTGTGCGCGCCGAGAGCGGCGCCGAGCGCGCCGGCCAACCCGAGCCGCACCGGCCCGGACTCGCAGTCGACGACGACGCTCGCGACGCCGGTGGCGGCGACCAGGCCGGCCGCGGCGTGCGCGTCGGCCACCGCGGTGCTGCCGCGGGCGCCCGTCGCGCGGCCGTCGGTGACGACCACCAGCAGCGGACGGCGCTGCGGGTCGCGGACCCGCTCCACCCGGAGCGTCTCGTGCGCGCGCAGCAGGCCGGCGGCCAGGGGGGTGCGTCCGCCGCTCGGCAGGTCGCGCAGCCGCGCCGCGGCGGCCTCGACCGACCAGGTGGGCGGCAGTGCGAGGTCCGCGCCGGTGCCGCGGAAGGTGACCAGTCCGACCTTGTCCCGTCGCTGGTAGGCGTCGAGCAGCAGCGACAGGACGGCGCCCTTCACCGCGCCCATCCGCGACCGCGACCCCATCGAGCCGCTGGCGTCGACGACGAAGAGGACGAGGTTGCCCTCGCGGCCCTCCAGCGTGGCCTGGCGCAGGTCGCCGCGCGCGAGGAGCAGCCCCCGCCCGGTGCGGCCGCGGGCCGCCTGGTGGGGCGCGGCGGCGAGCACGGTGTCGGGCAGGTGCAGCCTGGTCACCGTGCCGCTCGGGCGGGTCGAGCCGACGACGCGGCCCCGCTCGGCGCGGGCCCGGGAGCGCCGTCCGGCCGCGCCGGTGCCGACGCCTGGGACCTCCAACCGGCGGGTGCGGAACGGCTCGGACGGCGCCACGGCCGCCCGCTCCGGCGCCGGTCCGGGACCACCGCCCTCCTGCGGCGGTGTCGGAGGCTCTACCGCCGGATCGGCGCCCGAACCGCCGGGATCGCTTCCGACACCGGGTGGCGGCGACCCGCCACCGCCGTCGTCGTCGGGGCCGTCGTCCTCGGGCCGGGCGTCCTCGAGCGCCTGGTCGAGGGTCTGCTCGTCCAGGCCGGGCGCGTCGAAGGGGTTGCGCCGGCGGCGGTGGGGCAGCGCCAGCCGCGCGGCCACCCGCACGTCCTCCTCGGTCACCGCGTCCCGGCCGCACCAGGCGGCGTGCGCGATCGCGGCCCGGGCGGTGACCAGGTCCGCGCGCAGCCCGTCGACGTCGAAGGCGGCGCAGACCGCGGTCACCTGGCGCAGCGCGTCGTCGGAGAGGACGACGTGCGGCAGCCGGGCGCGGGCGTCGGCGATCCGCGCGGCCAGCACCGCCTCCTCGGCCGCCCACGCCGCGGTGAAGCCGGCCGGGTCGGCGTCGTGGGCGAACCGGCGGCGCACCACCTCGGCCCGCTCGGCCGGGTCCCGCGGGGCGGCCACCTCGACGGTCAGGCCGAAGCGGTCCAGCAGCTGCGGGCGCAGCTCGCCCTCCTCGGGGTTCATCGTCCCGACCAGCAGGAACCGGGCCGCGTGCCGCACCGAGACGCCCTCGCGCTCGACGTAGGCGGTGCCCAGCGCCGCGGCGTCCAGCAGCAGGTCGACCAGGTGGTCGTGCAGCAGGTTGACCTCGTCGACGTAGAGCACGCCGCGGTGCGCGGCGGCGAGCAGCCCCGGCTCGAAGGCCTTCACGCCCTCGGTGAGCGCCCGCTCGAGGTCCAGCGAGCCGACGACGCGGTCCTCCGAGGCGCCGACCGGCAGCTCGACCAGCCGGGCCGGCCGCGTCTGCCCGGGGGCGTCCGCGTCGTGCGGGCCGTCGGGGCAGGCCGGGTCCGGGGCGGCGGGGTCGCAGGCGAAGCGGCAGCCGGTCACGACGTCCACCGGCGGCAGGACGGCGGCCAGCGCGCGCACCGTCGTCGACTTCGCCGTCCCCTTCTCGCCGCGGACGAGCACGCCCCCGACCGCAGGGGAGACGGCGTTGAGCAGCAGGGCCAGGCGCATGTCGTCCATGCCGACGACGGCGCCGAAGGGATACGTCACCCGGGGTCCTTCCTCCCCGGGTGTCCACGCCCGGAGGGAGCAGGGACGACGGCGGGAGTCTCCTGGCTGCCGGATCGTCGTCCGCCCCCGACCTTCCCGCCCCCGGAGGGACAGTGGCCGAGCGTGGGGGCGTACTCCCCGGTCACAGTGGCGGGACCGCGCCGGAATCGCACCGGGCTTCCTCCACTGCCGTCGCTGTGGCCCGGTCATGCAACCACGCCGCCACGGCTCGCCGACAGCCCGCCCGTCTCTTGACGGATCGGAAAGCCACGATCCATACTTTCCGACATGGAAAGCGACCCGATCGACCGGGACACCGCCGCCGCCCAGCTCGCCGCGCTCCGGGCGGACCGGACCGCGCTGGCCGACCGGGTGCTGCAGCCGTGGTGGTGCGACGTCGCGCTGGGCCTGCTGCTCTTCGGCTTCCTGTCCTCCTACGCCTTCGACTCGCTGTGGGTGACCTTCCCGGCCGTGATCGTCTTCATGGGCGGTCTGGGCGCCCTGGTCCCGGCGTACCGGCACATCACCGGGGTGTGGGTGAACGCCGGCCGGCGCGCCATGGCGGTGTGGTGCGCCATCGTGCTCCCCGTCCTGGTCGCCGCCTTCGTGCTGGCGGAGGGCCTCGACCAGCGGTGGGCGATGGTGGTGGCCGGCGCCGTGCTCGGCCTCGCCGCGGCACTGCTCAGCCGGCACTGGGGCCGAGCGCTCGTCGCCGAGATGCGGGAGTCGCTGTGACCACGGTCGCTGCGCGCTTCGACACCGTCATCCACCCGCCGCCCCGACTGCAGATCTGCGGCCTGCTCGCCGCGGTGGACACCATGGAGTTCGCCGCCGTCCGCGACGCCGTGGGGGTCAGCGACTCGGTGCTCTCCAAGCACGTGAAGCAGTTGGAGGAGGCCGGCTACGTGAAGGTGCAGAAGGCCACCATCGCCTCGCGCCAGCGCACCAGCCTCGCGCTCACCAGGCCCGGCCGCGTGGCCTTCGACGCCCACGTCGCCGAGCTGCGGCGGATCACCGGCGGCTGAACCGCGCAGGCCCGCGGCGGGCCCCTGCAGAGGGGCCACCCCGGGGCGGCAGAGTGGGCACCGTGGGGGGTACGGGGCGCATCGCCCGGCTGGCGGACGCGGCGCTCGTGCTCGCCGCCGCGGTCGTGGCCACCGTCCTGTTCGACGCCCTCGACCTGCCCTCGCCCTCGCTGTTCGGCGGCCTGGTCGCCGGCCTGGTCCGGGGCCTGGCCGGACGGCGGCGGCTGGTGGTCCCGCGCCCGGGGATGGTCGCCGCGCAGGGCCTGATCGGGGTCTCCATCGGCGCGCTGGTCGACCTGGAGACCCTCGCCGCGATCGGCCGCGACTGGCTGCCGGTCCTCTCCGTCACGGTCGGCACGCTCGTGCTGACGCTGCTGGCAGGGCTGCTCATGCGGCTGCAGCCCGGCATCAGCCCGGTGACCGGCGCCTTCGCGATGATCGCCGGGGGCGCGTCGGGCATCACCGCGATGTCCCGCGAGCTGGGCGCCGACGACCGGATGGTCGCCGTCCTCCAGTACCTGCGGGTGCTGATCATCGTCGTGCTCATGCCGGTGGCCGCGACGGCGGTGTTCGGCGCCGCCCCCGGCGCCGGCGGCCCGGTGGTCGACGACGCCGGCCCCGGGTGGCCGGTCGACCTGCTGTTCTCCGCGGTCTGCCTGCTGGCAGGCATCCCGCTGGCGCGGGTGCTGCGGATCCCCGTCCCGGCGCTGCTCGGGCCGATGCTCGTGGCGGCCGCCCTGGACCTGAGCGGCCTGTCGCGGGGCGCGGAGGTCCCGGTGCCCCTGGAGCTGGCGGCGTTCCTGCTGATCGGCCTGACCGTGGGGCTCAACTTCACCCGTGACAGCCTGCGCACCATCGGGCGGGCGCTGCCGCTGGCCCTGGCGATCATCCTCGGCCTGATCGCCGCCTGCGCCGGCCTGGGTGCGGTCCTCACCGTCACCACGGGCGCCAGCGCGCTCGACGCCTACCTCGCCACCACGCCCGGCGGGCTCTACGCGGTGCTGGCCACGGCCCAGGACGGCGGCGCCGACGCCACCTTCGTGCTCGCCGTCCAGGTGCTCCGGCTGTTCGTGATGCTGCTGACCGCGCCGCTGCTCGCCCGGTGGCTGCGCCGTGCCGGCGGAGGGGAATCCGGGGTCGTCCCGGGTGGTTGACCGTTCAACCGACGGCAGGGAGTGGCAGTGGAGCTCGGGGTCTACACGTTCGGCGACGTCCTGCGCGACCCGTGCACCGGCACGACGACCAGCCCCGAGCAGCGGCTGGCGGACCTGCTGGAGGAGATCGAGCTCGCCGACCAGGTCGGGCTCGACGTCTTCGGCGTCGGCGAGCACCACCGCCCGGACTACGCAGTCAGCTCGCCGTCCACCGTGCTCGCCGCGGCCGCCGTCCGGACGACGCGCATCAGGCTGACCAGCGCGGTCACCGTGCTCTCCTCCGAGGACCCGGTGCGGGTGTTCCAGCAGTTCGCCACCGTCGACCTGCTCTCGCACGGCCGGGCGGAGGTCATGGCCGGGCGCGGGTCGTTCATCGAGTCCTTCCCGCTGTTCGGGTACGACCTCGACGACTACGACGAGCTCTTCGCCGAGAAGCTCGACCTCCTGCTGCAGCTGCGCGACTCGCCGCGGGTCACCTGGTCCGGCCGGCACCGCGCGGCGCTGGTCGACCAGCCGGTCTTCCCGCGCACGGTGCAGGACCCGCTGCCGGTGTGGGTGGCCGTGGGCGGCAACCCGCAGTCCGTCGTCCGCGCCGGGGCGCTGGGCCTGCCGCTGGCGCTGGCCATCATCGGCGGCGAGCCGGCCAGGTTCGCGCCGCTGGCCCAGCTGCACCGCCGGGCGGCCGCCCGGTACGGGCACGGGCCGCTGCCGGTCTCGATCAACTCCCACGGCTTCGTGGCCGACACCTCCCAGGCGGCGGCCGACGGCTTCTACGACACCTACGCCGAGGTCATGACCCGGCTGGGCCGCGAGCGCGGCTGGGGTCCGATGACCCGCCCCGACTTCGACGCCCTGGCCGGGCTGCACGGCGCGGTCGTCGTCGGCAGCCCGCAGCAGGTGGCCGAGAAGATCCTCTTCCAGCACGAGGTCTTCGGGCACGACCGCTTCCTGGTGCAGTCCTCGCTGGGCGCCGCGCCGCACCGCGAGGTGCTGCGCTCGATCGAGCTGCTCGGCACCGAGGTCGCCCCGATCGTGCGCGCCGAGCTCGCCTCCCGGACGGCGGCGTCGGTCTGATCACCCCTCCCGGGGAGCCCCCGCGCCGCCGGACGCGCCTACCCTCGACCCGGACGCTCGGGAGGTGAGGACGCTGGCTGAGGACACGACGGGCACGGAGGACGCCGTGCTGCTGTTCGTCGGTGGCCCGCTCGACGGGCGGGTGGAGATCCGGGAGGCACGGCACGGGCAGCCGCTGCCGACGATCACCCACGTCCACCTCCACGGCGGCCCGAAGGTCGTGCACCGCTACGACCTGACCGCGCTCACCGACACCGCGGGGGTCTACACCGTCCGGCCGCGCCAGACCGTGCGCGACGAGTCGGTCGCGGACTGACCGCTCACCGGCGCCGCAGCACGAACCCCGCGTAGCCGTACTCGCCGCCGCGCGCCCGCCGCAGGTCGATCTCGCGCCGGGCCTCGGCCAGGGCCGCGGCGGTTGCCTCGTCGGGGTCCGGCCAGGCCGCGATCGCCGCCTCGAGCGGGTGGTGGTACTCGTCCTCCCAGTCGGAGTCGGGCAGCAGATGGGTGGCGACGACGTCCCACCCGGCCGACCGTGCCGCGGCCTCCGTCCCCGCGGCGTCCCGCATCGCCGGGTACGCGGCCCAGAACGCACGGGTGTCGGGCGAGGGGTGCCCGGTGGTCCAGACGGCGTCGGTCAGCACCAGCACGCCGCCGGGGCGGAGCAGCCGCCGCCAGTCGCGCAGCGCCGCGTCCACGCCCATCAGGTAGGCCGCGCCCTCGCACCAGAGCAGGTCGAACGCGCCGTCGGCGTGCGGGAGGGCGGTCATGGACGCCCGGACGACGCCGATCCAGCCGGCCTGCCCCGCACCCGCGGCGGCCTGCCGAGCCCGGCGGAGGAACGGCTCGTGCAGGTCGACGGCGGTCACCCGGGCCCCGGCCGCCGCGAGCACGAGCGACGCCCGGCCGGGCCCGCAGCCGATGTCGAGGGCGCGGGGGTCGGGCGGCAACGGCCCGGCGAGGTGCAGCAGGGTGCGGGTGGTGGCGTCGGAGCCCACGCCCTCGCGGGGCAGGTCCCGGTGGAGGGCCCAGAAGACCTCGGCGGCGTCCACCCCCGGCCTCCTCAGGCGCCGTGGAACTCACGGACGGCGGCGACCACCGCGTCGAAGCGCGCCCGGTCCAGCGCGGCGCCCATGCGGCGGGCGGCCGCGGCCGGCACCTCCAGCAGGCGGTCCAGCCGCGCCTCGCTGGGCCGGCCCTGCGGATCCCAGGCGCCCCGGCCGACGTCGAGCCAGTACCGGCCGTGGCGGGCCTCGTCGGCCGCGTCGACGTCGTGGTCCCGGCTGGAGAGCATCAGCCCGACCAGGAGGTCCGCGCCCCGCCGACCGACGACGAGCACCGGACGGTCCTTGCCGCGGCCGTCGCCCTCGTCGAAGGGCACCCACGCCCAGACCACCTCACCGGGGTCGGGCCGGTCGTCGGGGCGGGGGCGGTAGTCCAGGTCGACGCCGGTGAGCCCGCCGTCGAGGTCCCGGACGCCGGAGCCGCCCGCCCGCGGGGACGCGGGCACCCGGCTGCGAGCGCGCCGCGTGCCCCGTGCCGCTCGGGTGGCCGGCTGCGCGACCGCGCGCAGCACGCCGGCGAGCCGTCGGACGATCCCGGTACGCGCCATGACGGCACCGTACGGACCCCTGCCGACCGGTGTGACGCGAACCTCGTGTGTCACACGTGACACTCCGGTACCAATCGGTCACGTTCGCGGTTGGACCTGCCGATACAGGGGCACCATGAGCGCACGGGGTGGTCAGAGGTGGCCCTCCGGGAGAGGGGGGTCCTCGATGACCTCGGCCCAGCCGGTCCCTCCGGCCGCACCACGATCGCGGGAGGTGAAGGCCAGCGTCCTCGCGGCCTTCCAGCTCGTGGAGGACGCCCGCTACCTCGGTGGCCACGACCGCCGCACCAGACGGGGCCGCCGCCGCGCGATCGCCGAGCGCACCGTCGCCTACCGCAAGCTCGCCCGGGACCTGCCCGCCAGCTGACGGCTCCGTCCGGGGGCCCGCCCCGGGCCTGCCAGGGATGGAGAGGACGGGCCTCCCTCAGGCGACGCAGAACTCGTTGCCCTCCGGGTCGGCCAGGGTCGCCCACGTGAAGGGGCCCTGCGACCGGCGGTAGAGCTCGGTCGCCCCCATCCCGACCAGGCGGGCGACCTCTCCCTCTCGCCGTTCGTCGCCCACGTGCAGGTCCAGGTGCACGCGGTTCTTGACCGTCTTGGCCTCGGGGACGAGCTGGAACAGCACCCGCGGCCGGCCCGGGTCCGGCGACCGCAGCGCCGCCCCGACCCGCCACACCAGCGCGCCGCGGTGGGTGGTGGTGTCCGCGTCCGACGCCGCGCCGGACTCCACCAGCCCCCGGATGAACGCCTCGTCCTGGGCCTCCACCTGCCAGCCCAGGGCCTCCGCCCACCAGTCGGCCAGCGGGTGCGGGTCGGCGCTGTCGATCACGATCTGCACGTCGGTCGCCATGGCCGCACCGTAGGGGCGGGTACCGACGCTCAGAGCTCCTGCGCCAGCCCCGCCCGCATCACAGCGTCGTCGGGCAGCGGGGTGGTGAGCCTGCAGTGGTCGCCGAAGACCTCGCGCATCGGGGCGAACGCCGAGCGCTCCACCTTCCGCTCCGGGTCCCACAGGCCCGAGCGCATCACCGACTTGGCGCACTGGAAGTACGCCCGCGCCACCGTCACCACCAGCACCGAGCGCGGGGCCCGGCCGAACTCGGTGAGGTCCACGTCCAGCTCCTCGGGCGCGGTCAGCTCGGCGGTCCCGTACACGCGGAGGGTCTCCTCGATGCCCGGCACCAGGAACAGCAGGGCGACCCGCGGGTTGGCGACCACGTTGCGCAGGCTGTCCACCCGGTTGTTGCCCGGCCGGTCGGGGAGGGCCAGCCGGTGCTCGTCGAGCACCTCGACGAACCCGGCGTCGCCGCCGCGCGGCGAGACGTCCGGCCAGCCGTCGGCCGACGCCGTGGACAGCGTCGCGAACGGGGCGAGCCCGATGAAGGCCGCGCAGTGGCGGTCGAGGTGGTCGATCACCTTGTCGTGCACCAGCTGGGAGGGGCTGCGGTACCGGGCCAGCACGTCGTCCATGGGGGCAGACGGTACGGGGCTAGCGTTCGACCCCGTGCCCGCGCAGTGGAGTGCCCCCGTCCGGTACGTCGAGTGCGACCAGCAGGGTGTGGTGTTCAACGCCCACTACCTGACCTGGGCCGACGAGGCCTCGAACGGGTGGTGGGCGTCGATGGGGCTGTCCTGGGCGGAGCTGACCGAGCGCCGCATCGACCCGCTGGTCAAGGCGAGCACCCTGGAGTGGTCGTCCCCGGCCCGCTGGGGCGACACCGTCACCGTGGACGCCGAGACCGAGCAGGTGGGCCGCACCAGCGTGACCGCGCGGTTCACCGTGCACGTGGGGGAGCGGGTCTGCTGCGTCGTCCGGACGACGTACGTGTGCGTGACCGACGGCGTCGCCGCGGCCTGGCCGGACGACGTCCGCGAGCGGCTCTCCGCGGGCTGACCGGCACGCCGGTCAGCCGGGCCGGACCACCTGGAGGACCTCGCCGACCTCCGGCCGGCCGTCGAGGCGCATCCCGAACTCCTCGAGGATCGGGGCGAGGGTGGCCATCCACTCCTCCATGGCCTCGGGGGAGTCCCAGACGTCGACCACGTGCAGCACGTCGCCGGTCATCCACGCGGTGTGGCTCTGCCGGCCCGCGGGGTGCCGCAGGCCCTGCTCGTCGATGCGCCGCCACGCCGCCTCGTACGCCTGCCGGGCGTCGGGCTTCGGCGTGTTCACCACGTGGACCGCGATCGTCATCGGGACCTCCTGCGAGGTGCCGGGCGCGCCTGCCCGGGCCGGTCGGGCGATGGTCCCGCGGTGGGGTGCACCCGGTACGGGACCCGGGGACACGGGCCCGCCCCCGCGGGGTCCGGCCCGCGCGTCGTCCCTCGTCGCGCACGCACGACCCGGACGGGTGCCCGTACCGGGCCCTCGGTTCGGCGTCCTCCGGTGGCTCGGCGTGGCCGCCGCGGGGGCCGCGGTCTTCGTCACCATCGCGCTGCTCCCGCTGCTCACCGTCGGACTGACCGACCGGGTGCTCGGTCGCCGGACGGCGCGGCTCGGCGCGCCCGCCGGGTGGGCCGTCTAACGCCCGGCGCCCGGCGGCAGCAGCGGCAGCCCGTCCGGGACGCCCTCCTCGACCAGCCGCCACAGCGCGTCGGTGTCGGCGTGCTCGGCGACCAGGTCGCCCAGGGCGTCGAGCCGGCGCTCCCGGACGGCGGCGAAGTCGGTGTCCGGCGCCGGCACGAACCGGCGGCCGGCCACTCGCGCCACCTCGGTGAGGAAGGCGCGGCGGAAGGCGTCGTTCTCCAGCGCCCCGTGCCAGGTGGTGCCCCACACCGCGCCGGCCCGCGCCCCGTCGAGGAACGGCTCGGCGTCGTCGTCGACGGCGACCACGCCGTGGTGGATCTCGTAGCCGCGCACCGGCTCGCCGAACGCCGTCCCCACCGGCCGGCCCAGGGTCTTCTCGCGGGCGAAGCGGACGTCGGCCGGCAGCAGCCCGAGGCCGGGGACGGCGCCGGCCCGCGACTCGACGTCGTCGGTGATGGTCCGCGCCAGCATCTGGTGGCCGCCGCAGATGCCGAGCACCGGCCGGCCCTCCGCGGCCCGCCGCGACACGGCGTCGGCCAGGCCGGTGGCGCGCAGCCAGCCCAGGTCGGCGACGGTGGCGCGGGTACCGGGGAGGACGACCAGGTCGGCGTCGGCCACCTCCTGCGGGGTGGTGGCGTAGCGGACCAGCACCCCCGGCTCGGCGGCCAGCGCGTCCACGTCGGTGGAGTTGGACAGCCGCGGCAGCCGCGCGACGGCCACCCGCAGCACGTCCTCCCCGTGCGGCGGGCCGGCCGCGGCCCGGGCCGCCCCGAGGCCGAGGGAGTCCTCGACGTCGAGGTCGAGGCCGTCGCGCCAGGGCAGCACGCCGAGCGAGGGCCGGCCGGTCAACCCGGTCAGCGCGTCCAGCCCCGGGCGCAGCAGGCGGACGTCGCCACGGAACTTGTTCACCAGGAAGCCCGCGACCAGCCGCTGGTCGGCCGGGGGCATGAGCGCGACCGTCCCGTAGAGGGCGGGGAACACCCCGCCCCGGTCGATGTCGCCGACGACGACCACCGGCAGCCCCGCGGCGGTGGCCAGGCCCATGTTGGCGATGTCGTCGGCGCGCAGGTTGATCTCGGTGGGGGAGCCCGCGCCCTCGCACACCACCACGTCGAACCGGGCGCGCAGGTCGGCGAGGCTGGCCAGCACCTGCTCGAGCAGCGCCGCCTTCATCGGCCGGTAGGACAGCGCGGTCACCTCGGCGACCGGCCGGCCGAGGACGACGACCTGGCTGGAGTCCTCGCCGCCGGGCTTGAGCAGCACCGGGTTCATCGCCGCCTCCGGCTCGACACGGGCGGCCGCGGCCTGCACGACCTGGGCTCGGCCGATCTCCGCGCCGTCGGCGGTGACCATCGAGTTGTTGCTCATGTTCTGCGCCTTGAACGGGGCCACCGAGACCCCCTGGCGCACCAGCCAGCGGCAGATGCCGGCCGTGACGACGGACTTGCCGGCGTCCGACGTCGTCCCCGCGACGAGCAGCGCGCCGGGGCGTGGGCGGGTCACGCCACCTCGCGGGGCGTGCCCCACCCGGCCTTCTCCTGGCCCGACAGCTCGGCGATCGCCTCCATGATCTCGTCGGTCACCGCCCGGCGGGCGCGGCCGTTGCCGGCCATGCCCCGGTACTCGGGGAAGGTGAGCGGCTCGCCGAAGGTCACCGACACCTTGTGCGGCCGGGGCCACCGGGAGTCCACCGGCTGCACCTCGTCGGTGCCGGCCACCGCGACCGGGACGACGGGGCAGTCGGCGGTCAGCGCCAGCCAGGCGACCCCGGTCTTGCCGCGGGCCAGCCGGCCGTCGCGCGAGCGGGTGCCCTCGGGGTAGATGCCGAAGCCCTCGTCGCGGCGGAGGACCCCGAGCGCGGTGTCCAGCGCCTCCTGCGCGGCGCGGGAGGTCTGCCGCTGGACCGGCATGGCACCGAGCGCGGTGAACAGCTGCTTGGACAGCCACCCGCCGATCCCGGGCCCGGTGAAGTACTCCGCCTTGGCCAGGTAGTGCACCCGCCGCGGTGCGGACAGCGGGATCACCATGCTGTCGATGAACGACAGGTGGTTGCTGGCCAGGATCACCGGCCCGGTGGGCGGGACGTTCTCCCGCCCGGTCACGCGCATGCGGAACACCGCGTGGAACAGCGGACGCAGCAGGAACCGGGCGACGAGGTAGAGCACGCCGCGCTTCCCCTCTCGGCTCGGGGAGCCGCCGGCGGGTGCCGGCGACAGCGGGCATTCTCCCGTGCCGCCCGGGCCGGGTGGTCGCAGGGGCGCAGGACGGCTCAGTGCATGCGCGGCGTGGGCGGGCAGACGTCCCGGATCAGGGCCCGCACGTCCTCCGGCAGCGACGACCGGCCGGCGGCGGACTCGGCGATGGCCACGGCCACCTCGCGGACCTTCCGGTGGCAGTTGCTGGAGATGTGCGCCAGCAGGTCGAAGGCCACCTGGTCACCGCAGCTCGTGAGCAGCATCAGGATGCCCTTGGCCTGCTCGATCGCCGCCCGGCTGGCCATGGCGGTGCGCAGCTGGGTCACCTCGGTCTCCAGCGCCTGGACCCGGTCCTCCTCGGACCCGTGGGGGCACGACGGCGCCTCGCCGTCGGCCGCCTCGGGCACGCAGACCAGCAGCCCCTCCAGCGCCTCCACCGTGCCGGTCGGGTCCACGACCGGCTCCCCGACGAGGACGGCGGGTGTCCCGGGCCCGCTGCGGCTGCCGAGCCGGACGCGCACCGAGAAGGGCAGCCCGTCGGCGCAGGCGGCGGTGATCGCCTCCGACGCGCGCGACCGGTCGCCCGGGTGCAGGGACCGCACCAGGAGCTCGGTGCAGGGGTGCGCTCCACCGCGCGGGAGGCCGAGCAGCCTGGCCATCTCCGGCGACCACGCCCAGGTGCCGGTGCGCCGGTCGTGACGGAACCGCCCCGCGAGCCTGCGGGGCGCCGGCCCCGGCCGTGACGCCGGCGTCCCCGGACGGGCGGCCGGCGTGGGGTGCTCCGCGACGGGCCGGCTGCGGCTGAGGGTGGGGGAAGGCGTCGCTGTCATGTCGACTCCACGGGGTGCCACCGGGCACAGCCCGGTGCCGGGGCGCCGCCGGCCGTGGGCTCGACCACCGCGGTACGCCGATGGGGGACCACCGGCCGCTCCGTTGCACCCGGACGGTACGACGGGACGGAGCGGTCCGCACGCGCAGCGACCGCCCGATCGCACGCCGCGCCGCGTCGCCACGGGCTGTCCGCAGTCGGACCCTGCGAGCGGTGGGGAGGACGGGGTCCTCCTTCAGGCGACCGTGGCCGGGCGGGCGGGCGAGCGGTCCCCCGGCGACCGCGCGGGCAGGCCCGCGACCACCTCGGCGAGCACCCGCACCGCGGCCCGCAGCCGGTCGGGGGACAGGGTGAACGGCAGCCGCAGGTGGTCGTCGAAGGCGTGCCCGGTGCCGAACGCGCGCCCCTCCGCCAGCAGCAGGCCGTGCGCCGCCGCGGCCGCGGTGAGCGCGGCGGAGCTGGTGCCCGCCGGCAGCCGGCACCACACCGACAGCCCGCCGGCCGGCCGCGGCGCGGACCAGTCGGGCAGCCGCCGGGCCAGCTCGGCGAGCAGCACGTCCCGTCGCTCCCGCAGGACCTCCCGGCGCCGCTCGAGGATCCCGTCGAGCTGCCGGACGACGGCCGTGGCGGCCAGCTGGTCCACGACGCCGACCGAGAGCTGCCGACGTCCCAGGGCGGCACCGAGCTGGTCGGCGAGGGCGGCGTCGGTCCGGAGCCAGCCGATGCGCAGCCCGCCCCAGACGGCCTTGGCCAGACCGCCCACGGTGACCGTCGCCGCGTCCGGCAGCCCGGCGGCGAACGGGGGCAGCGGCCCGTCGTCCAGGTACAGCTCGGCGGTCACCTCGTCGACGACGGCCAGGACGCCGTGCTGCCACAGGGTCGCCGACAGCCGGCGCCGTCCGGCGGCGGACAGCCGCGCCCCGGAGGGGTTGGAGAAGTCGGGCATGAGATAGGCCATCCGCGGGCCGCTCTGCCGGGCGACGATCGCCGCGCCGCCCACCAGGGCGTCGGGGTCGGCGGCGTCGACGGGCGCGGGGACGCAGCGGCCGCCGGCGGCGCCCACCATGCCGATGGCGCCGGGGTAGGTGGGGTGCTCGACCAGCACCCGGTCGCCGGGCTGCAGCAGTGTCTGGACGGCGATCGCCGTGGCGTCCCCGGTGCCGGCGGTGACCACCACCTGGTCGGGGTCGGTGGGCAGGCCGCGGGCGGTGAACCGGTCGGCGATCGCGGCGCGCAGCTCGGGCAGGCCGCTGGGCGCGTAGCCGTGCCCGGCGGTGTACCCCGGCAGCGCCGCGACCGCCCGCTCGTAGGCGGCCAGCACCTCGGGCACCGCCTCGGGTGCGGCGTGGGCCAGGTCGAGCACCTCCGGGTCGGTGCTCGGCGCCCGCCAGCCGCTGCTGGCCGTCGGCAGCTCGGTCACCGTGCCCGAGCCGTGCCGGGTGTCCGCGAACCCCTCCGCGCGCAGCAGCCGGTAGGCCGAGGCGATGGTGACCCGGCTGGTCCCGAGCGCCGCGGCGAGCTCCCGCTCCGCGGGCAGCCGGGTGCCCACCGGCAGTGCCCCGGTGGTGACCAGCTCGCGGACGCGCCGGGCCAGCGCCACGTACCGGGGGCCGGGGAGGGCCTCCAGCGGCTCGACGAGCGTGGCCAGCTCGGACGCCGAAGTGGACTGACCGATCCCGGATGGCATGCGGTCCACCATGCCGGAGTGGACTGCTCCATGCCAGTCTTGGCAATGCCAATCTCAGGGCATGACCTCAGGTGGTGTCGTCGTCTTGCTCATCCTCATCGGGTTGGTCGCCCTGTCGGTGACCACCCTCGTCGTCGCCGTCCGCGGCGGGCGCGGTCCGGCCGATCCCCCGGCCAGCCACGCCCGCACCGACCCGGCCGGCTTCCCCGTCCTGCCCGAGCCGCGGGGGGTGCTGCCACGGCACCCGGCACAGCCGCGGCCGTCCCGCGGACCGGCCGGCCGCGGCGCCGGGCTCGCGGCGACCCTCCGCGGGGGGCCCCGACCGCGCCGGGCCCCCGCTCCGTTGCCCGGTGCAGGCTCGGGGGCGACGCGCTCCTGGTGACGCGGCCGGATTGCGCTGTAGGTCCGCCCGGCCGCTGCCGATGACCCGAACGGTGGACCCGGTCCACCGTCCGGGCCCGGCAGGAGGGGGAGGCGTGACCGCAGGAGCGGTAGTCGTCGACCGGTCCCCTCCCGCGGCCGGCTCGGCCCCGGCGCACGGCTCGCGTCCCGATGGCCGGAGGGCGGTGCTGCTCGTCTACGTCCTCGGCCTCACCTCGGCGATCCTCGCGTTCGGGGTCGACCCGACCCTCGGCGTCCTCGCGGGTGTGCTGAACGTCGTCTTCGGCATCTACTTCTGCCGTCACCTGGCCTTCGCCGTCGCCGCCGCGCGCTGGGCCGAGCGCGACCTGCTGGCCGCCGACGTCGGGCTCGGGTCGTTCACGCCCAGCGTGGCCGTCCTCGTCGGCTGCAAGAACGAGGAGCTGGTCGTCGACGGCATGGTCACCGCGCTCCTGGCGCTGGACTACCCGGCCGACCGGCTGACCCTGGTGGTCGTCGACGACGGGTCCGACGACGCCACCGGCCCGAAGCTCGACGCCTGGGCCGCGGTCGAGCCGCGGCTGCGGGTCCTCCACCGACCGCCGGGTGCCGGCGGCGGCAAGTCCGGCGCCCTGAACGACGCCCTCGACCTCGTCGACGCCGAGGTCGTGCTCGTGTTCGACGCCGACCACGAGCCCGAGCCCATGGCGCTGCGCCGCCTGGTGCGGCACTTCCGGGACCCGGTCGTCAGTGCGGTGATGGGCCGCTGCGTCATCCGCAACGGCAAGGACTCGGCGATGGCCGGGATCGTGTTCGTCGACTTCCTCTCCGGTTACCTCGTCAACGAGTACGGCCGGCAGGCGCTGTTCGAGCTCCCCGCCTACGGCGGCGCCAACTGCGCGGTGCGGATGTCGACCCTGCGGGCCCTGGGCGGCTGGAACACGGAGACCGTCACCGAGGACACCGACCTCACCCTGCGGGTCCTGCTGGCCGGCCAGCGCGTCCGGTACGACATCTCCGCCGTCGACTTCGAGGAGGGCGTGCTCAGCGCCCGGCGCTTCTGGATGCAGCGCTACCGCTGGGCGCGCGGACACCAGAAGTGCCTGCGCGACTACTGGCGTCCGCTCATGCGCTCGCCGCACCTGTCCCTGGTGGAGAAGGTCGAGACGACGCTGTTCCTGCTCGGCTACCACATGCCGATGATCAGCGGCCTGGGCCTGGTGCTCATCGTCCTGCGCGCCTTCGGCATCGGCGACCTGCCGGTCGTCGGGCTGCTGCCGCTCTCGATGCTGCTCTTCGTCGGCCCGCTCGCCGAGCTCTCCGTGGGGCTGCTGATCGGCCGGGTCGAGCGTCGGTCGGCCTGGCGGTTGATGGGCTTCCTGCCCGCGTTCGCGCTCTCCATCTGGATCACGTCGCGGGCCTACCTCGACGGCATGCTCGGCCGGCCGTACAGCTGGGTGAAGACCTCGCGGTCCGGAGCCACCTCGACCGTGCGCAGAGAGCCGCCGAGCGCCCTGCCGGTCGTCCCTACGGCCGCCGCGGCGACCCCGCCGTCCGTCCCCGTGCCGGCGTTCCCGGGTGCTGGGCGGCCTCGGTCGTTCTCGGTCCGGCCGGTGACCGCTGGGGACGGCGGGCGGTGACCGCGACCGCCTCCGGGGCCACCCTGCCCCTGCGCCGGCGCCGGTCCCGCGGCAGCACCCGCCGCATGCTGCCGGTGGCGCTCGACCTCGTGCTGGCCGGGGCCATCTGCGTGCTGGGCTTCCGCTACCTGGCCCCCGTCCTGCAGACCGTCGAGGCGCTCGGCGTGGTCGGCGTCCTCCAGCTGGCCGGGATCGAGGACGTGTCCGGGGTCGTGCCGCAGCACGTCCTGGTCTTCCGCGGCGAGGGCGCGAACGTCGAGATCATCAACGCCGTCGTCACGGCGTCCTGCTCGTCGGTCCTGTCCGTCCTCGGACTCACCGCGCTGACCGCGGTCGTGCTGCGCAGCCGCAAGCTGCACGCCCTGGCCGGGCTGCTGGTGTCCGTCGTCCTGGTGGTGCTGCTCAACCATGTCCGGCTCGTGCTGTCGACCCTCGCGGGGCTGTGGTGGGGCCAGGGCGCACTCCTGCTCTTCCACGACTGGGTCGGCGCCGTCTGGAACATGGCCGCCACCCTCGGCGGGTTCCTGCTCATGGTCTACGTGACGCTGCCGACCCGGGAGCGGGCCGAGCAGGACGTCGCCGGCCGGCACACGGCCCGCCGGCCCGACAGCTGGGCCAGCCCCGGGCTCGGCTACCGCACCTCCGAGGTCGGGGGCGGACCGGGCCGCCGGCGGACGACGGTCACCGGGCTCCTGCACCGCTACGTGCTGCCCCGGTGGGCCTCCCGCCAGCTGTCCGCGCGGCGCGAGGCCGGCCGGATCGACTACCGGATCGGGCACCTCCCCGCCGACGAGCGGGCCGAGCGGCTGCGCGAGCTGGTCGCCGACGGCCTCGGCGTCCACACCGCCACGCTGCTCGCGGCGGCGGCCCACGACGAGGCCCCGGTGGTCCTCGACGCCCTGGCCGAGGCGGTCGCCGCCCGGCAGTGGGAGCCGGTCACCGGGCCGCGGGTGGACGCACTGCGCCTGTGGGCGCGCGGCTGGCTGCTCGCCCGCCCCGGCGCGGCCCCGGTCCCCGCGGAGCCGGTCACCGGCGTGCTGCCCACGCTCCCCGCCCCGCTGATCGCCGTCCCGGGCCGCCCGCCCGTGGTGCCCGCCGCGGCCCGGGTCCCCGCGCCGTCGCCCGGCCGGCACCGCGACCGCACCGCCCGCCCCGTCTCCTACGCCCGCCCCGCCCCGCCCAGCCGCCTCGAGGATGCCCGGTGACCCGTTCGCTGCCCCGCCCCACCCCAGCCGGGGACCTGCCCGCCGCCCGCCCCGCAGCCGATCCGGGGGCTCCGCCCGCCGTGCTCGTCACCGGGGCCGGCGGCCCGGCCGGGATCGCGGTGATCCGCCGGCTGGTCGCCCTCGGGCACCGGGTGGTCGCCGCCGACGCCGACTGGACGGCGGCCGGCCGCGCCCTGGCGCACGAGGCGGTCACCGTCCCGCACGCCGACCACCCCCGCTTCGTCGACGCGCTGCTCGGCGTGGCCCGCGCCTACGGGGTGGACGCGCTCGTCGGGACGGTCGCCGAGGAGCTGCCGGCCCTCGCCGCCGGGGCCGACCGGCTGGCCGCCGCCGGGGTGGCCACCTGGCTGCCCGAGCCCGCCGCCGTCGAGCTGTGCTGCGACAAGGCCCGCTTCGCCGAGCGCATGCACGCCGCCGGGGTGCCCCACCCGGTGACCACGGACCGGCTCGAGGACCTGCCCGGCGTCCCGGGCCCCTGGGTGGTCAAGCCGCGGTCCGGCCGGGGCAGCCGCGGCGTGCGCCTGCTGGACGGCCTGCGGGACGTGGTGGCCGCACTCGGCGCCGACCCGGACCTGGTCGCGCAGACCCGGCTGAGCGGCCGGGAGTGGACCGCCGACACCCTCGTCGGCCGCGACGGCGAGCTGCGGACGGTGGTGCCGCGCTGGCGGTCGGAGACCAAGGCCGGCATCTCGGTGAAGGGCTGCACGTTCGACTCCGAGGCCGTCACGACCGTGGTCGCCGACGCGCTCGCCGCCGTGGGGCTCACCGGCCCGGCCAACGTGCAGGGTTTCCTGGCCGACGACGGGACGGCCACCGTGGTCGAGATCAACCCGCGCTTCTCGGGGGGGCTGCCGCTGACCCTCGCCGCCGGCGCCGACGTGGTGGGCGCCTACCTCACCGGCGTCCGCGACCCGGGCGCGGAGCTGCCGCTGCTCTGGTTCCGGCCCGGCGTCCGGATGAGCCGCTACTTCGCGGAGACCTACAGCAGCGACGACGGCAGCCCGGTCGCCGACCCCTGCGCCCCCGCGGCGGTGCGGGCATGAGCGGCGGGCCGCGTCAGCGGAGCGTGCTGGTGCCCTTCGGCACCCGGCCGGAGGTGGTCAAGCTCGCGCCGGTCGTGGCCGCACTGACCGCCGCCGGCCACCGGGTGGACGTGGTCGACACCGGGCAGCACACCGACCCGGCGCTCAGCACGCAGTTGCAGGAGGCGCTGGGACTGACGCCCACGCTGCGCTTCGAGCTGCCCACCACCGACCCGGCGGAGCGCATCGGCGCGCTGCACGCCGACGCCGCCCGCGCCGTCGCCAAGTGCAGCCCGGACGTCGTCCTGGCCCTCGGGGACACCAACACCGTGCCGGCGTACGCGCTGGCCGCCCGGGCCGCCGGCGTGCCCTTCGCCCACGTGGAGGCCGGGCTGCGCAGCTTCAACGGGCGCAGCGTGGAGGAGGTCAACCGGCGGGTCGCAGCGGCGGTCGCCGCGCTCCACTTCGCCCCGACCGAGCGCGCGGCGGCCTTCCTCGCCGCCGAGGGGGTGCCGGCCGAGCGGGTGTTCGTCGTCGGCAACCCGGTCGTCGACACCCTCGTCGCCCGTGGGGTGCCGCGCGTGCCGGTCGCCGCGCGCCGCGGCGTGCTGGTGACCGCGCACCGGCCGACCAACGTGGACGACCCGGTGCGGCTGACCCGGCTGGTGGGCGTCGTCCGGGCGCTGGCCGACCGGGTCGGGCCGGTCACCTTCCCGGTGCACCCCCGGACGGCGGCCCGGCTCGAGGCGGCCGGGCTGACCGGGGAGCTGGACCACCCGGCGATCACGCTGAGCGGCCCCGTCGGCTACGACGACCTGCTCGCGGCCCTCGGCCGGGCCCGGCTCGCGGTCACCGACTCCGGGGGGATCCAGGAGGAGGCCGCCTACCTCGGCGTCCCGGTCGTGGTGCTGCGCCGCTCCACCCCGCGCTGGGAGGGCGTGGAGGCGGGGACGACGACCCTCGCCGGGCTCACCGACGACCGCGCGGCTGCCGCCGTCCTCGACGCGGCCGCGGCGCACACCAGCCCCGAGGGCCAGGCGCGGGCCGCGTCGCTGTCCTGCCCGTACGGCGACGGGACCACCGGGCGGCGGGTCGCGGCGGTCCTGGCAGACCCGCACACCGACGCCCTCCTCACCCTCGAGGAGCCCGACCACACCGACGGCCGGCTGCCGTGGTGACCCCACCGCCGTGGTCCGGGCCGCCGCCGCTGGGGGTGGTGGTCGACCTCGACGACACGCTGTTCCCGCAGGCGCGATACCTCGCCGGCGCCGCGGCGGCCGTCGGCCGCGCCGCGGGGGAGCGGGGGCTGGACGGCGACGCGGTGCACGCCGCGCTCGCCGCGGAGCTGGCCGCGGGCTCGGACACCGGCGGGACGATCGACCGGGCCCTGCTGGCGGCCGGCGTCCCCGCCGGCCGGGTCGGCGACCACGTGCCCGCGCTGGTCGCGGCCTTCACCGGCCACCGGCCGGCCCGGTTGTCGCCCTACCCGGGGGTGGAGGAGGCGCTGCGGGCGCTGGCCGCCGCCGCCCCGCTCGGGTGCCTCACCGACGGCAACCCGGTCATCCAAGTGGCCAAGCTCGCGGCGACCGGGCTGGACCGGCTGCTGCCCGCGGTGGTGGTGACCGACGCGCACGGCGGGCGGGCGGCCCGCAAGCCCGCCCCGGGTGGGCTGCTCGAGCTGGCCGGCCGGATGCGGGTGCCGGCGGACCGGCTGCTGGTGATCGGGGACCGCCCGGCGAAGGACGTCGCGGTCGCCGCGGCCGTCGGGGCACGGGCGGTGCGCGTCCGGCAGGGCGAGCACGCCGCGGCGCCCGACCGGCCCGGGACGTGGGCGGTGACCGACGACTTCCCGGCCGCCGCCGCGCTGGCCCTCGCCGTGCTCACCCGTGCCGGGGTGCCCTCGCCCGTCTGAGCGACGGCGGTCCCCGATCGGGTGGTCCCGCGCGGCCGGGCCTGCAGTCCCGGTCGCCCGGGACCGATGGCATCGCGACGTCTGCCCGCGGCCCCTCCCCCCTCCGGGTGACCCGCTCCGTCCGGGGCTCCGTCGACGCCCGCCTCCTGCCGACGTAGGGGAGGTAGGGCGGGACCGCCGCCCTGGAGACCGAGGACATCGCCATGGAAGGCACCACACGGAAGGCGCGCGCGCGGACCACCACGCGCACCGCGCGGGTAATCCTGGCCCTGGGGGTGACCGCCGTGGCGCTGGTCGCCGCGCCCGGCACCGCCTCCGCCGCGGGCGGTGTGACCGGCATCGTGTCCTGCTACACGGACAACCTCGACGGCAGCTACACCGTGGTGGTGGGGTACAGGAGCAGCTACGCGAGCCCCGTCACCCTTCCGCTGGGTCCCGCGAACCAGACGTACCCGACGCGGCTGCAGGGGGCGCAGCCGACCGTCCTCCAGCCGGGCACCCACCACGCCGCCTTCACGGTCCGGATCACCAACGCCGACCTGTGGGCCAACGCGCGCTGGGAGCTCGACGGGACCGTCCTGCAGTACAACTCGATGGTCAGCTACGCCACCGTCTGCCCGTCCTCGACCCAGATGCCGGCCGACGGCAACGGCTCCGGGCCGGTCATCGCCCTCGCAGCGGCCGGCATCGTCGGTGCCGTCGCTGTGGCCCGCTCCCGCCGGCGCGCCGCCGCGACGACCGAGCCGACCGAGGCGGAGGCCACCGGTGCGTAAGGTCCTCGCCGTCGGGGCGCACCCCGACGACATCGAGCTGGGCTGCGGCGCGACGCTGCTGGCCCACGCGGCCGCCGGCGACTCGGTCACCATGCTGGTGATGACCGGCGGGGAGAACGGGCCGGGGGACAGCCGCCAGGTCGTGGGCCGCCGGGCCGAGCAGGAGCGGGCCGCGCGCTCGCTGGGCGCCCAGCTGCGCTGGGGCGGCCTGACCGACTGCCTGGTGACCGCGGACGCGGCCACCGTCGGCATCGTCGAGCGCGTGGTCAACGAGATCGAGGCCGACCTCGTCTACGTGCACGCTCCCGACGACAGCCACCAGGACCACCGCGCGGTCGCCGCCGTCACGCTGTCGGCCGCCCGCCGGCTGTCGCGGGTGCTGCACTACCAGAGCCCGTCGACCCTGAGCTTCTCGCCGTCGGTCTACGTCGACGTCACCGCGTACATCTCCGGCAAGCTGGCCGCGCTCAAGGCGCACGCCTCGCAGGTCGAGATGTCCGCGATGGTCGAGCCGGACGCCGTCGTGGCCTCGGCCCGGCACTGGGGCGCCCAGGCCCGGATCGGCTACGCCGAGGCCTTCGCCCCGACCCGCGTGGTCATGGACCTGGTGCCCTCGCCGCGGCGGACGCTGGACGACGTCCCGGCCGCCTACCGGCTCCCGCTGGCGGGCGTCCTGGGCTGACCCGCCTCGCGAGCGTGCGGCCGCCGTCCGGGTGTCACTCGCGGCGGCGGCCGCACGCCGTTGCGGCGAGGGCCGCCGCCGCGATCCACACGGCGCGGGAGAGCCGCACGGCGCGCGGGACGTCCGCGGGCGCCGGCGCGCGCCCGCTGCCCAGCGCCGGCCGGTCCTCCACCCGGCTGCCGTAGACGTTGCGGCCGCCCAGCCGCAGTCCCAGCGCACCGGCCGCCGCGGCCTCGCAGCGCCCGGCGTTGGGACTGGGGTGGGCGGCCCCGTCGCGGCGCCAGGCGGTCCAGGCCCCGCGCGCCGAGCCACCGGCCCACGGGGCGACGGCCACGGTGAGCGCCGCGGTGATCCGCGCGGGCAGCCAGTTGGCGACGTCGTCCGCGCGGGCGGCCGCCCAGCCGAACCGCGCGTACCGCGGGGACCGGTGGCCGACCATCGCGTCGAGGGTGTTCACCGCCCGGTACGCCAGGAGACCGGGCACGCCGGCGACCGCGCCCCAGAACAGCGGGGCGACGGCGGCGTCGGCGGTGTTCTCGGCGACCGACTCGACGGTGGCCCGTGCCAGCTCGCCCTCGTCGAGGGAGCGCGGGTCCCGCCCGGCGAGGGTGGGCAGCAGCGCGCGGGCGGCGGGCAGGTCCCCGGCGTCGAGCTGCGCTGCCATCGCGGTCGCGGCCCGGCCCAGGGAGGTGCCGCCGAGCACCGCCCAGGTGGCGGTGGCCGTGGCCAGGGCGCGGGAGACGGGACGGCCGCGGGTGGCCCGGTCGACGACGACGCCCAGACCCGCCGTCGCCGCGACCAGCACGGCGGCGTACCCGGCACCGGCGGCGCGGGAGTCCCGCCAGACCCGGCGCTCCAGCGCCCCGGCGGCCCGGCCGAAGCCCGCGACCGGGTGGCCGCGCCGCGGGTCGGCCAGCAGGAGGTCGGCGGCGGCGCCCAGGGCCAGGCCGGCGGCGGTGGGCGTGGTCAGCAGGTGCTCCTCCGGGTGTGCTCGAGCTCTGCCCACTCCGCTGGGCAGGGCACGAGCATGCCGGGAGGGAGCCGGCGCCCGCGTGCGGGGCTCGTCGCGCGGGACGGTCCCTAGGATCGGCGTCCATGCGCCTGCCCGGCCGGTACTCCGGCACAGCCCGGCCGATCGTCACCTACGGCAGCGACCCGGTGCTGCACCGCCCCTGCGCGCCGGTCACCGAGTTCGGCAAGGACCTGCGCCGCCTCGTCCTCGACATGTTCGCCTCGATGGAGGCCGCCGACGGGGTGGGCCTGGCGGCCAACCAGATCGGCGTGGACGCGCGGGTCTTCGTCATCGACTGCCCGGACGCGGACGGGGAGGACGTCGTCGGCTACGTGGTCAACCCCGTGCTGACCGTCCCCGAGCCGCACGAGGGCGAGCCGGCCGAGGAGGTCACCGAGGAGGGCTGCCTGTCGGTGCCCGGTCCCTACGCCGAGCTGCCGCGGGCCTTCCGGGCCCGGGTGGACGGCGTCGACGCGGCGGGGTACCCGGTGTCGATCGAGGCCACCGGGATGGCCGCGCGCTGCCTGCAGCACGAGGTCGACCACCTGGACGGGACCGTCTACGTCGACCGGCTCCCCGCGGAGCTGCGCGAGCGGCTGCTGGCGGAGGCGGCCGGGCCGGGCGGGGAGCTGCCGGCGTGAGCGGGGCGGTGACGACGGCGCCGCTGGTGGTCGTCGGCATCGGCGCCGACGGCTGGGCCGGGCTGGCGCCGGCGTCGCGCGCCGAGGTCGAGCGCGCCGAGGTGCTGCTGGGCAGCGCCCGCCAGCTCGACCTCGTCCCGCCCTCGGTGGGGGCGCGGCGGGTGCCCTGGCCCTCGCGGCTGAGCGAGGCGCTGCCCGGGGTGCTCGAGGAGCACGCCGGCCGCGCGGTCGTCGTCCTGGCCAGCGGCGACCCGATGCTGTCGGGCATCGGCACCACGCTCACTCGGCTGCTCGGCTCCGACCGGGTGCGGGTGCTGCCGGCGCCGTCCTCGGTGTCGCTGGCCTGCGCGCGCCTGGGCTGGGCGGTGGAGGAGACCGAGGTGGTCACCCTGGTCGGCCGCCCGGTCGAGCTGCTGCACCCGCACGTGCAGCCCGGACGGCGGCTGCTGGTCCTCGGGTCCGACGGGCGCACGCCGGCGCAGGTGGCCGAGCTGCTCACCGCGCGTGGGTACGGGCCGAGCGTGGTCACCGTGCTCGGCGGGCTCGGCGGACCGGAGGAGGTGGTGCGCACCGGTACCGCGGCCACGTGGTCGGAGCCGGCGCCGCCGCTGGTGGTCACCGCCGTCGAGTGCCGGGCCGACCGCGGGACCGCGCCGCTGCCCACCACCCCGGGGCTGCCCGACGCCGCCTACGAGCACGACGGCCAGCTCACCAAGTCCGAGGTGCGGGCCGTCACGCTGGCCCGCCTCGCCGCGGTGCCGGGGCAGCTGCTCTGGGACGTCGGCGCGGGCGCGGGCTCGATCGGCATCGAGTGGATGCGGGCGCACCCCACCTGCCGCGCCGTGGCCGTGGAGGCCTCCGCCGAGCGGGCCGAGCGGATCGCCCGCAACGCCACCCGGCTCGGCGTCCCGTACCTGCGCGTCGTCCACGGGACCGCCCCCGAGGTGCTGTCCCGGCTGGCCGCGCCCGACGCGGTGTTCGTCGGCGGCGGCGTCAGCACGCCGCTGCTCCTGGAGACCTGCTGGGACGCGCTGGCGCCCGGAGGGCGGCTGGTGGCCAACGCGGTCACGGTGGAGAGCGAGGCGGTGCTGGCCGGCTGGCACGCCCGCGCGGGCGGGGAGCTGGTGCGGGTGGCCGTCCAGCGGGCCGAGCCGGTGGGCTCGTTCACCGGCTGGAGGCCCGCGATGCCCGTGACGATCTTCAGCACGGCGAAGCCATGACGGTGTACTTCATCGGGGCGGGGCCCGGAGCAGCCGACCTGGTCACCCTCCGCGCGGCGCGGCTGATCGCCACCTGCCCGGTGTGCCTCTACGCCGGCGCGCTGGTGCCGCGCGAGCTCCTCGACACGGCGCCGCCCGGGGCCCGGCTGGTCGACACCGCCGACCTCGACCTCGACCGGATCACCGCCGAGCTGGTCGCGGCGCACGAGGCCGGCCTCGACGTCGCCCGGCTGCACTCGGGCGACCCGTCGGTCTACAGCGCGATGGCCGAGCAGATGCGGCGGCTGGACGCCGCCGGCGTGCCCTACGAGGTCGTGCCCGGGGTGCCCGCGTTCGCCGCGGCGGCCGCCTCGCTCAAGCGGGAGCTCACCGTGCCGGGGGTGGGGCAGACCGTCGTCCTCACCCGGACGTCGGCCCGCTCCACCCCCATGCCGGCCGGGGAGGAGCTGGCCGCCTACGCCGCCACGGGCGCGACCCTGGTGCTCCACCTGGCGGTGCAGCGGATCGCCGAGCTGGCGCCGCAGCTGGCCGAGCACTACGGCGCCGACGGCCCGGTCGCCGTCGTGGCCCGTGCCAGCCGGGACGACGAGCTGGTGCTGCGCGGCACGCTGGCCGACATCGCCGGCCAGGTCGCGGCGGCCGGGGTGACGCGGACAGCGGTCGTGGTCGTCGGCCCGGTGCTGACCGCGGAGCAGTTCCCCGACAGCCACCTCTACTCGACGGCCCGGGCCCGATAGTGGAGCGGGAGGGGCGCACTTCCCGCGCCGTCCCACTCCGCTCAAGCGCGGCCGACCACTGCGCCGCCGCGGTCGATCACCACGACGTCGACCGCCACCGGCGCGCCGCGCAGCACCCCGACCGCCGTCCTGCGGGCGCCGGCGGCCACCAGGTCGCCCAGCGGCAGCCCCGCCGCCTGGCACTGCTGCAGCGCGTCGAGCGCGGTGTTGGCCCGCCGCACCCGCTCGACCAGCCCCGGCGCGCCGCCGGCGTCCCGCACCATCGCCGCCAGCGACTCGGTGGACACCTGGGAGCGGCCGGAGTGCAGGTCGAGGTGGCCGTCGGCGAGCTTGGACAGCTTGCCGATGCCCCCGGCGACGGTCAGCCGCGGCACCGGGTGGCGCCGCAGGTACTTGAGGACGGCGCCGGCGAAGTCACCCATGTCGAGCAGCGCGTCCTCGGGCAGCCCGTACAGCTGGGTGACCACCCGCTCGCTGGTCGACCCGGTGCAGCCGGCCACGTGCGTGCGCCCCGACGCGCGGGCCACGTCGATGCCGCGCCGGATCGAGTCGATCCACGACGAGCACGAGTACGGGACGACGACGCCGGTCGTGCCCAGGATCGACAGCCCGCCGACGATCCCCAGCCGCGGGTTCCACGTCCTGCGGGCCAGCTGCTCGCCGCCCGCCACCGCGACCTCGACGACGACGTCCCCGCTGCCACCCTGGCGGGCCGCGACCGCGGCGACGTGCTCGCGGATGAACTGCCGCGGCATCGGGTTGATCGCCGGCTCGCCGACCGGCAGCGGCAGGCCGGGCTTGGTGACCGTGCCGACACCGGGTCCGGCGCGGAAGACGACGCCGCTGCCCGGCTCGCCGTGCGTGACCCGGGCCGACACCAGGGCGCCGTGGGTGACGTCGGGGTCGTCGCCGGCGTCCTTCACCACGCCGGCGCAGGCCTCGACCCCCGGCGACAACGCCTCGGTGGCCAGGGCGAAGGTGGGCCGCAGACCGCGCGGGAGGTCGATGCCCACCGGGTCGGGGAACTCGCCGGTGAGCAGGGCGGTGTAGGCGGCGGTGGCCGCGGCAGTCGCGCAGGCGCCGGTCGTCCAGCCGTGGCGCAGCCCCGAGGTGCGCTCGCGCCCGGCCTCCGTCACGGGATCAGCATGCACGGGGCGCGGCGGTGACCGGCCGGGTGCTGGTCCTCGGCGGCACGGGGGAGGCCCGTCGGCTGGCCGAGCGGCTGGTCGACGAGGGCGTGGACGTGCTCAGCTCGCTGGCCGGGCGGGTCGCCGACCCGGTGCTGCCACCCGGCGCTGTGCGGGTGGGCGGGTTCGGAGGCGTGGCGGGCCTGGCCGCGGCGCTGGATGGTGTCGCCGTCCTGGTCGACGCCACGCACCCGTTCGCGGCGACGATGACGGCGAACGCGGCCGCGGCCGCCGCCGCCACGGGCACGCCGCTGCTGCGGCTGCAGCGGCCGGGCTGGACCCCCGGACCCGGCGACGACTGGTGCTGGGTCGACTCGCTGGAGGCGGCCGCCGCGGCGGTGGCCGGCTCGGGATCGGTGTTCCTCACCACCGGCCGGCAGGGGCTGGCCGCCTTCGCCGGCCTGCGCGGCCGCTGCCTGGTCCGGGCGGTCGACCCGCCGTCCCCGCCCCTGCCCGCGCGGACGACCGTCGTGCTCGCCCGCGGTCCGTTCACCGTCGAGGAGGAGCGGGCGCTGATGCGCGAGCACGCCGTCGAGGTGGTGGTCACCAAGGACAGCGGGGGCGGGATGACCGCCGCCAAGCTCACCGCGGCCCGCGAGCTGCGGCTGCCGGTGGTCGTCGTCCGCCGGCCGCCGGTGCCCCCGGGCGTGCCCGTCGTGGCCACGGTGGAGGAGGCGCTGGCCTGGGTGCGCGCCCGGTGAGGACTACGAGTTCGAGGGCCAGAACGCCCAGGCCGTCACCCACACGACGCCGATGGTGACGACCAGGGCGACCGGGACGTGCGCCGCGATCTGGCCGGAGCTGCCGAGCCAGGCCTGGAGGAAGGTGAGCAGGAACGTGACGCCGCTCAGGGCGGCCGGCCACCACACCCGGGTGCGCCGTCCGTGCAGGGCGGTGGTCAGCAAGAGGAGGCCGGTGGCCACGTGCAGGGCGATCGCCCCCGCGCCGTGCCCGCCGGTGCCGGCCGCGCCGGTCATCACCTGCCCGGCGGTGGAGAACTGCCAGAGCAGCACCAGCACCGACAGCACGGCCGCGGCCTGCACCGGCCGGATCGTGGACGTGGGCGCGGCGACGGCGGTGTCACGGGTCCGGGTCATCGGGTCCTCCGGTGCAGGGTCGGGGGGAGGTGTTTGAAGATTGGAGCACCATCCGACGACGCCACGCCAGTGCGGGCCCCCGATCGGTCGATCCCCGAACCGGGGGGTGCCCGCCCGGTGACCAGGCTGGTCCTGTTCGACCTCGACGGCACCCTCGTCGACTCGACCCCGGGGATCTGGGCGTCGGTGCGGGTGGCCGCGGCCGCACTGGGCCGGTCCGAGCCCACCCCGGAGCAGCTGCGGGGGATGGTCGGCCCGCCCCTGCAGGACGGCTTCGCCCTCGTGCTCGGGGTGCCGCCGGACGACGTCCCGCGCGCGGTGGCCGCCTACCGGGCGCACTACGCCGCGGGCGCGCTGCTCGACGTGAGCGTCCACGACGGCATCCCGGAACTCCTGGCCGGCCTGCGCGCCGCCGGCGCCACGCTCGCGGTGGCCACGAGCAAGCCGGAGACCTTCGCCGTCCGCGTGCTGGCGCACACCGGGCTGCTCGCCGCGTTCGCGGGCGTGCACGGGGCGACCCTCGACGGCGCCGTCCGGCACAAGGACCAGGTCGTGGCCGCCGCGCTGGCCGCGCACCCCGGGGGCCGTGACCCGGTGCTGGTCGGTGACCGGGCCCACGACGTGCTGGGCGCCGCGGCGCACGGGCTGCCCTGCATCGGCGCCGGCTGGGGCCCCGCGCCGGACGGCGAACTGGAGGACGCCGGTGCGGCGGTCGTCGCCGCCACCCCCGCGGAGGTCCTGACGGCGCTGGACCGGGAACTCGGCTGAGCGATCGGCGGCCGTCCGTGCATGATGTCCGCCGGTCATCGCCGGACGAGGAGAGGAACGAGCACGGTGCACGCGCTGACGGAACGGCAGGTACGCCGCTCGTTCGTCAACTGCTCCCGGGGGGAGGCCGACAGCCTGGTGCTGCCGGCGGGCTTCGGCGAACTGGACTGGGCCGAGCTGGAGGTGCTGGGCTGGCGGGACCCGAAGGCGCCGCTGCGCGGCTACCTGGTCCTGGAGGTCGACGAGCAGCCCGTCGGCGTCGCCGTCCGTGCCGCCGACAGCCGCATGTCCAGCCGGACGGCGGCCATGTGCCTGCTCTGCCAGACGGCGCAGCCCGGGGACGGCGTCTCGCTGTTCACCGCGAGGCGGGTGGGCGCGGCCGGGCGCAACGGCAACACCGTCGGCTCCTACATCTGCGCCGACCTCGCCTGCTCGCACCGGGTCCGGACGGAGATCCCGCCGTGGCTGCAGGACCGCGACCCGGCGGAGGTCGTGACCGAGCGGGCCGGTGAGCTGCGCCGGCGCGTGCTCAGCTTCCTCGCCGCCGTCCGCCGGTGACCCAGACGCCGGCCGAGCGCCCGATCCGGCCCCGTCCGGGGCCCGCCCCGAGCCTGCGAGGGGTGGGGAGGACGGGGTCCTCTTTCAGGCGGCGACCGGCTCGGCCTGCTCGACCGGCGCCGCCCGGCGCAGGGTGCGGCGGCGGCGCAGCAGGCCGGCCACCGCGATCGCCGTGAGGACGACGAGCACCGCGGCGTAGCCCTCGGCGGTCGGCCGCAGCCCGACCGCGCCGACGACGACCCCCGCGACGATCGCCGGCACGCTGAAGGCGAGGTACCCGACCACGTAGACGCTGGAGAGCAGCCCCGCGCGGTCGCCGGGCGCGACGCCCGCGGTGATGGTGCCCATCGCGCCCAGGAATGCCGAGCCGAAGCCGAACCCGGACACCACCGAGGCGATGAAGAACAGCGTCAGCGAGCCGGTGACCAGCGCGGCGATGGCGACGCTGACCCCGGCGGCGAACAGCAGCGCGCCGGAGAGCATCGACCGGTGCGGGCGCACCTGCCACATGGTGATCGAGGCGAGTGCGCCGGTGCCCTGCATGGCGAGGATGAGCAGGCTGCCGACGAGGTGGTCGTCGACCCCGAAGACCTCGACCGCCAGCGACGGGCCGAGGGAGAGGTAGAGCCCGCCCAGCGCCCACATGGCGACCATGCAGGGCAGTGCGACGAGGAAGGCCGTGCGGTGCGCGCGGGGCACCCGCAACTGCGGGCGCAGCGACGCGAGCGCGCCCGGCGTCCGCGGCGAGGTCTCCGGGAGCGCCGCCACGACCGCGGTGGCGAGCAGGAAGGCGACCGCGAGCGGGGCGAAGACCCAGCGGGTCGGCTCGGCGGCGTACTCGACCAGCACGCCGGCGCCCACCGCGCCGAGGGACAGCCCGACCGTGGGCGACGCGCTGTTGAGCATCGGCGCCAGGGGCCGGTCGCGGCGCTGCAGGTCCAGCAGCACCGCCCCGAGCGTGCCGGTCAGGGCACCGACGGACAGGCCCTGCACGACCCGCGCGGCCAGCAGCCAGCCCACGCCGTCCGCCGCGAGGAACAGCACGCTCGCGCCGACCTGCAGCAACAGGCCGACGGCGATCACCGGCCGCCGCCCGACGTGGTCGGAGAGCCGGCCCACCACCAGCAGGGCGCCGAGCAGCGCGATCGCGTAGATGCCGAAGACCGTCGTCAGCACGCCGGCCGAGAACCCGAACCGCTCCTGGTAGACGCGGTAGAGCGGCGACGGGACGCCGGAGGCGGCGAGCACCAGGACGAGCAACGTCGCGGCCGACCAGAAGGCGGCTCTGGGCGGCAGGCGGCGGGAGGGCACGACCACCAGCAAGCCCTCCCGCCGCGACCGCATTCCCGCGGGCGGCGGATCGCCCCGGGTCAGCGCCGCTCGAAGTCCGCCGGCAGGACGACGTCCTCGCGGGTGAGGTCGTGCACCGACGACTTGCCCAGGCCGAGCAGCGCCTCGTCGATGCCCTGCCGGATGATCGACAGCACGTTCTGCACGCCGCGCTCGCCGCCCGCGGCCATCCCCCACAGGTAGGCGCGGCCGATCATCACGGCCTTGGCGCCCAGGGCCATCGCCTTCACCACGTCGGCGCCGCGCCGGACGCCGCCGTCCATGACGACCTCGACCTGACCGCCGACGGCGTCGACGATCGCCGGCAGCGAGCGGACGGCGCCGGGGGTGCTGTCGAGGTTGTTGCCGCCGTGCGTGGAGACGGAGATGGCGGTCACGCCGGCGTCCACCGCGCGGCGGGCGTCGTCGACCCGGGTGACGCCCTTGAGCATGAACGGCCCGCCCCACTGCTCGCGGAGCCACGCGACGTCCTCCCAGCGCGGCAGCGCCGTGCCCATCCACTCGCCGTAGGCGCCGAAGAAGTTCGGCGGCTGCTGACCCTCGAGGGCCAGGTTGGGCACGCTGAGCTCGGGGATCGACCCGGAGCGCAGGTAGGTGGCCAGCCAGCGCGGCTTGCGCACCACCTCGGGGGCGAACTTGAGCGCGTTCTTGACGTCGATCTTCTCGGGGATCGGCGGGCTGCCCCAGTCGCGGCGGGAGGCGAACGACCAGTCCAGGGTCATGATCAGGCCCTTGGCGCCGGCGGCTCGGGCGCGCTCGGCGCGGGCGAGGATCGTCTCGCGCGAGCCGACCCAGTACATCTGGAAGAACAGCTTGTCGTTGGCGGCGCCGACCTCCTCGACCGGCTTGCTGGCGAAGGAGGACAGCCCCATCGCGACGTCCTCGTTCTTGGCGGCGCGGGCGACGGCGACCTCGCCGTCGGGGTGCACCGCCTGCACGCCGGTGGGGGAGATGAGCACCGGCATGGACACCTGCTGGCCCATGACCGTCGTCGCCGTCTCGCGCTTGGCCGAGAGGTCGGCGACGTGCGGCCGCCAGGTGATCTCGTCGAAGGCGGCGACGTTGTCGTTGGCGGTCAGCCCCTTCTCGGTGCCGGCCACCAGCGCCAGGTAGACCGACCGGGGCAGCCGCTTCCTCGCGCGGTGCTGGGCCTCCTCGACGGTCTCGAACCAGTCCTTGGTGCTCGCCATGAGAGCTCCTCTGCACTCAGCGGTCGTCCGGCGTCGGCGTCCCGGGGTGACGCCTGCCACGTCGGGCGACATGGTGCCAGGCCGTGGCACTGAGTGTCACGTGGCTCCCTCCCGGGGCCCGCCCCGAGCGTGCGAGGGGTGGGGAGGAGGGGGTCCTTCTAGTCTCGGGAGGACGGGTGCGAGCGGGGGCTGTAGACGGCGCCGGTCGGGCTGACCCGGGTCTGCGAGGAGCCGACGAGGACCAGGCAGCGCATGTCGACCGTCTCCGGGTCGAGCTCGCCCAGCGTGGTGACGGTGACCCGCTCCTCCGGCCCGCCGACGTCCCGGCCGACCACGACGACGGTCCCCGGGTCCCGCACCTCCAGGAGCACGTCCCGCGCCCGGCCCAGCTGGTGCGGCCGGGCCGTCGAGCGCGGGTTGTAGAGGGCGATCACCAGGTCGGCCGCGGCGGCGTGGCGCAGCCGGTCGACGACGACGTCCCACGGCTTGCGGACGTCGGACAGGCTGAGGACGGCGAAGTCGTGCCCCAGCGGGGCGCCCACGCGCGCGGCGACGGCCTGGGCGGCGGTGAGCCCGGGCAGCACCCGCACCGGGACGCCGCTGAACTCCGGCCGGGCGGCCACCTCGAGCACCGCCGCGGCCATCGCGAAGACGCCGGGGTCGCCGCTGGAGACCACCGCGACCAGGCGTCCGCCCCGCGCCAGCTCGAGGGCGTGCGCCGCCCGCTCGGCCTCCACCCGGTTGTCGCTCGGGTACCGGGTCTGCCGCGGGTTGACCGGCACGCGGTCGAGGTAGGGGCCGTAGCCGACCAGGTCGTCGGCGGCGGCGAGCGCCTCGGCGGCCTCCGGCGTGGTCCACGAGCGGCGGCCCGGGCCGAGGCCGACCACGACCACCTCGCCGGTGCGCGGTGCGTGCTCGTCGTGCTGCTCGGGCACCGGGACCGGGCCGGTCAGGGGGCTGGGCAGGAGGGCGAGGGAGAAGTAGGGGACGGTCGCGGGGTCGACGTCGGCCAGCGGCAGGCAGCGCTGGCGGCCGGTGGTGGCCCGCTCGACGTACAGCGCGCGGTCGAGGACGCCGGCACGGTCGAACGCCTCCCGCACCTGCGGGAACGTGCGGCCCAGCTTGAGCACCGCGGCCGAGTCGGTGGTGGCCAGCTCCTCGGCCAGGCGGTCGGCGCCGAGCGTGCCGGGCAGCACGGTGAGCACCTCGTCGCGCGCCACCAGCGGCCGGCCCACCGCCGCCGACGCCCCGCTCACGCTGGTCACGCCGGGCACGACCTCGGTGGGGTAGCGGTGCGCCAGCCGCTTGTGCATGTGCATGTAGGACCCGTAGAAGAACGGGTCCCCCTCGGCCAGGACGACGACGTCGCGCCCGGCGTCGAGGTGGGCGGCCAGCCGGGCGGCGGCCGCCTCGTAGAACGCGTCGATGGCGCCCTGGTAGCCGCCGGGGTGGTCGGTGGTCTCGGTGGTGACCGGGTAGACCAGCAGCTCCTCGACCTGCCCGTCGCGCAGGTAGGGCGCGGCCAGGGCGCGGGCCACCGACCGGCCGTGCTGCGCGGCGTGGAAGGCGACGACGTCGGCGGCGCCGATCAGCCGCGCGGCCTTGACGGTGACCAGTTCCGGGTCGCCGGGGCCCAGCCCGACCCCGTACAGCTTCCCCGTCACCGCCCGCCCTCCCGGGCAGAGATGGCCATCTCTGCCCTCACTCGACGTCGCTCGCGATCGCGTTCACCGCGGCCGCGGTCATCGCACTGCCCCCGCGCCGGCCCCGCACGACGAGGAACTCCAGGTCGCCGGCGGCCAGCGCGTCCTTGGACTCCGCCGCGCCGATGAAGCCGACCGGGACGCCGACGACCGCGGCCGGCCGGGGCGCGCCCGCGGCGAGCATCTCCAGCAGGTGGAACAGCGCGGTGGGCGCGTTGCCGATGGCCACGACCGCGCCGCCGAGCCGGTCGCGCCAGAGCTCCAGCGCCGCCGCGGTGCGGGTCGTGCCCAGCTCCGCGGCGAGGCCGGGCGTGCGCGGGTCGTCCAGGGTGCAGACGACGTCGTTGTCCTCCGGCAGCCGGCGGCGGGTGATGCCCGAGGCCACCATCCGGGCGTCGCAGAGCACCGGGGCGCCGGCGTCGAGCGCCTCCCGGGCCCGCGCGACGACGCCGGGGGAGAAGGCGAGGTCCTCGACGAGATCGACCTGCCCGCAGGCGTGGATCATCCGCACCGCCACGCGGGCGACGTCGTCGGGCAGCCCGGCGAGATCGGCCTCGGCGCGGATGGTCGCGAACGAGCGCCGGTAGATCTCCGCGCCGTCCTTCACGTACTCGAACATCACGCCTTCCCGATCCGGTATCCGGTCCCCGTCGCCACCACGTCCACGACCTCGCCCCGCGGACGCCCGCAGCGGCGCTCGCACCCGGCCCAGTGCTGGCGGGCGCCGCCCGCGGGCAGGACGCCGGTCGTGACGGCGTGCTCGGCGTCCGCGCGGACGTCGGCGCGGCTCTTCGCGCAGCCCGGCTGCCCGGTGCAGGCGGTGACCCGCAGCCAGGCGCTGTCCGCGTCGAGCACGAGACCGGCCGCGGTGAGCGCGGGCGCCGCCGCGTCGTCGGGCAGGTCGGGCAGGACGACGCTGCGCCACGGCGTGAGCTGGAGGTCGTCGGCCGTGGCGGCGAGCAGCTCGGCCTGGTCGGCGGTCAGCCGGCCCAGCGGGACGACGGCGACCAGCGCGACCCGCCCGTCGTCCTGGCGGAGGCGGCCACACGGTCGTCCGCCGGACGACACCGCGGCCAGGTGCCGTTCCCCGGCGCCGCGGAGCCGCTGCCCACCCTCCTCGGGGAGACCTCCGGTTCCCCGCGCGTCGGGCGACACGGTCGTGAGGAGCCGGGCGGCGACGCGCGCGGGGCCGCCGTCGAGCTCGGCGACCCGCCAGGCGCCCGACCCCTGCGCGGCGCGCTCGTCGAGGAAGGCCCGGGCCGCGGCGAGGGCGAGGGGCACCGCGTCCTCGGGGGCCACGCGCAGGCCGGTGTCGGCGCCGGCGAGGGTCAGCGCGACGGTGGCCGGGGACAGCGCGCGCAGCCCGACGTCCCCACCGAGCCCGGCGACGTCGCCGCGGCCGTCGTCCAGGGTCACCAGGAACCGGCCCGGCAGCTCGGCGAACGCCGGCTCCGCGCACAGCCCGGCGTCGAGCGCGGCCACCCAGGGGCGGACGTCGAGGCGACCGCCGGCCCGGCCGGTCAGCGCGCTGGCCAGCACGTTGCGCACCCGCTCGTGCGCGGCGCTGGGCAGCAGGCCGGCCGCGGCGAGGCGGTCGCCGAGCTCGGCCTCCGTCCCGGGCGCCAGGCCGCGCAGCTGCACGTTGCCCCGGCTGGTCAGTTCCAGCGCGCCGTCCCCGAGGTCGCGCGCCGCGCCGGCGAGGACCCGTAGCCGCCGGGCGGGCAGCAGGCCGCCGGGCACCCGCACCCGGGCCAGCGACCCGTCGGCCGCGGCGTGGGTCTGCAGCGCGCCGGGGCAGGCGTCGCTGCGGAGACGGGCGGTGGCGGTCATGGCGCAGGCGAGGGTACGTCCCGCCCGCGCCGGGACCGTCAGCGCAGCTCGCGCTCGCTGTCGTCGAACGACATCCACACCCGGCGGCGGTCGGCCCGCGCGTGCACCCGGGACATCGCCTCGACCCGGCGTCGCTGGTCCTCGGTCGCCAGGTGCTGGACCACGGCGACCTCGGCCTCGCGCATCGCCCGCTCGGCGGCGACCTCCGCCGGGGTGGACGGGAACTCGTCGTCGTCCTCGGCCTCGGCCGCGTGCGGGTGCGCGTACGGGCTGTCCTCGGGCAGGTGCCCGCCGATCCGGCCGTAGGCGCCGAGCACGAGCAGGAGCAGGCCGACGACGACGGAGAAGACGACGTTCCTGAACTCGAACGCCAGGAGGTTGAACGACGTCCGCAGCACCGCCAGGTTGACCAGGGCGGAGAGCAGGAACAGGACGCCGACGACGATCATCACCGTCGAGGCGGTGCGCGGGCTGCGCGCGGCGGCGACGAGGAGCACGACCGCCACGACGACCGAGATGGTCGACAGCAGGCCGTTGGACGACAGGCCGAGGATGCGCTGGCCGTCGGTGGAGAAGTAGTCCAGGCCGCCGGCGAAGCCGAGCAGGCCGAAGACCAGGAGGAACACCGCAACCGCGATGGCGCCGGTGCGTTGGACCGCGAACACGCGGGCGCCCAGGTGCCTCTCCTCGGCCGTGGGGCGCGGTGTGGTGCGGTGCGGGAGGTGCAGTCGAAGTGCCATGACGACTCCCCTGAGGAGTGGGACGGTGCCCATTCTTCGCCCTCGGAGGGCTCCGGGATGCGGTCGGGGGAACGGTTTCCCGGCCGGAGTGCAGGGAAGGGCGGAGCTCTCGCTGCTGTTGACCGGGACATGACCCAGCCGTTCGAGACCGACCTGCACTCGGAGTTCCTCCGTGCGGACCTGTTCCTCGCGATGGGCCAGCCGATCGAGGCGGCGAAGGTGCTCGCGGTCGTCGTCGAGGCCGAGCCCGGCAACCAGGCCGCGCTCGAGCTGCTCGCCCGCGCCTACTTCGGCTCCGCCCAGCTCGCCCGCGCCGAGGAGACGCTGACCCGGCTGGTCGAGCTCGCCCCGGCCAACGGGTGGGCGCGACGCGCCCTGGCCCGCACGCTGGAGCGGCAGAGCCGGGCCGACGAGGCCGCTCCGCACCACCGGGTGGCCGACGCCCTCGGCGCGGAGTGACCGCCCTCGGCGCCGGGTGACCGCCCTCGGCGCCGGCCGACCGGCCTGTCGGCAGCGGCTGGCACCCTGCCGGCGTGCCCACCCTGGACGACGTCACCGCCGCCGTGCGGGCGGCCTGGTGCCGCGAGACCTGCGACGACGTGGACCTGGCGGACTGGACCCCGGCGAACCCGGCCCGCGGCCAGTGCGGTGCCACCGCGCTGACGGTGCACGACCTGCTCGGCGGGGAGCTGCTGCTGGCCGACGTGCTCCGGCCGGACGGCTCCCGGCAGGGCGTCCACTGGTGGAACCGGCTGCCCGACGGCACCGAGGTCGACCTCACCCGCGAGCAGTTCGCGCCGCACGAGGTGGTCCAGGCACCGCTGGTCGTCGAGCGGCCGCCGGGCCCGCCGCGCCGCTGCGCCGAGCAGTACCTGCGGCTGCGGGCCCGGGTCAGCGCCGCGCTCGCGGGGTGGGTCAGCCGACCTGCTCGGCAGCCGCCCGCATCGCCTCCAGGGCGATCGGCGGCGGGGCGGTGAAGTCGAACGCCCGGAACAGGACCGCGTGCTGGACCCCCAGGGCCGGGCCCTGCAGCGCGGTGATCCCGGGGATCATCGCCCGCGGCGGCGGGTGCCCGGGGATGCCCGCCAGGTACTGGCCGTGCGCCTCCAGCGAGGCCACGCCGCGCGCCAGCGGCTCGCCGGTCACGTCGACGCCGTGGGTGGGCCGCTCGGAGCCGCCCACCAGCAGCCACCGCACCGGCCAGGGCTCGAGCCCCTCGTCCAGCAGCTCGGGGAAGACCCAGCGGTTGCCGGCGTCCCGCAGCGCGTCCACTGCCGCCAGCCCGGCCACCCGGTGGTCGGCCTGGTTGAGGCCGGCGACGAACTCGACCTCCCACGACCCGATGAGCAGCGCGTCGGGCCGGTACCCACGGATGACCCGCGCGATGTCGCGGCGCAGGTCCAGCCCGTACTCCAGGACGCCGTCGGGGTGGTCGAGGAACCGCACGTCGGTGACGCCGACGACGTCGGCCGCCGCCATCTGCTCCGCCGTCCGCAGCCGCGCCGTCTCCTCCGGCCGGAGCGCGTCCATGCCCGCCTCACCCCGGGTGAGCAGCAGGTAGGCGACGTCGATCCCCCGCGCGGTCCAGGCGGCGACGGCCGAGGACGTGCCGTACTCGACGTCGTCGGGGTGGGCGACCACGCACAGGACTCGGGAGAAGGCATCCGCGGGGAACGGCGCCACCGGGGGCGGACCCATGCGCGGGAGGGTAGGGCCGGGCCGGACGCCCGCGGCCGGTCCGCGGCGAGGACCGCCGGCACCGGCGGAGCGTCGCCACCGGGAGGAGCCGCCCGGGTGGACGGCGTCAGCCCCGCGTGAGCTGCAGCATCGACCGCGCGCCGCGCTGGAACTCGTACCCGACGTCCCGGACCTCCGCCGCGACCCCGGCCGCGGCGAGGTCCGCGACCAGCCCGGCGACCAGGTCGGGCAGCGGGTAGCCGGCCTGGTCGACCAGCGGGTAGACCCGCACCGGACCGCGGCTGACCCGCGCGAGCTCCAGCAGCGCCGCCCGGTGGAACGCGCGGTCGAGCCGGTCGGCGTAGGTGAACAGCAGGTGGGAGGAGAGGACGAGGTCGAACGCGCCGTCGCGGAACGGCAGCGCGGGCAGGGCCGCGCAGAGGTACCGGCCGGGCGCGGCGGCGCGGTCGGCGGCGAAGGCCCGCGCCGCCTCCGCCCGGACCCGGGTGTGGCCGGCGAGGTCGCCGTGGAAGTCCCAGACGTAGCGGTCGGCGTGCGCCCCGGCCCAGGCCCGGCCGCGCTCCAGCTCCTCGGCGAGCCGGGCCTCGAGCGCCTCGGGTGCGGTCGCGTAGACCGGGTCGACGGCGACCGCGTCGATCCCGCGGGCCCGGGCGACCGCGCTGAAGCCGGCGCCGCCACCGGGGCAGTCCAGGACGCGACCGGCGAGGTCGGCGTCGGAGAGGGCGAACATCGCCCGGTACTCCGCGAAGGACCGGGCGCTGACCAGGTACGCCCCGATGTCGCGCGCCCCGGGGCGCAGCGCGGGGTCCACCACGCCGGCCGAGCCTGCCCGACCCACCCCGCCGGCGGCCACCCCCGCCGGCCGGGGGCGGACGCCTGCTGCTGCGATGAGGGACGGCGGCCGGCGGTAGCGTTCCGGCCCATCACGGCAGTGCGCGCGGAAGCCGGTGCGAACCCGGCGCGGTCCCGCCACTGTGAGCCCCTCCCGGGCGAAGCCAGACACGCCGGCTGCCGTGCCCGACGACCCGGGGCGCGGACCCCGAGTGAGGACCTGCCCGTGTTCGTGCTGCTGTCCACCAGCGACACCGACCTGCTCTCCGCCCGCGCGAGCGGCGCCGACTGGCGGCTGGGCAACCCCGCCCGGCTCGACCCCGACGGGATCGCCGCCCTCGTCGACGGCGCGCACCTGGTCGTCGTCCGGCTGCTGGGGGTGCGGCGGCAGTTCGAGGAGCTGCTCGCGCCGCTGCTGGCCGGGCCGGCGCCGGTCGTCGTCCTCGGCGGGGAGCAGCTCCCCGACGCCGAGCTGATGGCGCTGTCCACCGTGCCGATGGGCGTGGCGACCGAGGCGCACGGCTACCTGGCGCAGGGCGGGCCGGGCAACCTGGTCCAGCTGCACCGCTTCCTGTCCGACACCGTGCTGCTCACCGGCGAGGGGTTCGAGCCGCCGGCGGTGGCGCCGGACTGGGGCGTGCTGGAGCGGGCGTCCGCCGGGGGCGGTCCGACCGTCGCCGTCCTCTACTACCGGGCGCACCACCTGGCGGGGAACACCGCGTTCGTCGAGTCGCTGTGCGCCGCGATCGAGGACGCCGGGGGGCGGGCCCTGCCGGTGTTCACCTCGACGCTGCGCGCCGTCGACCCCGCCCTGCTGGAGACGCTGCGCGCCGCCGACGCGCTGGTGGTCACCGTGCTGGCGGCCGGCGGCTCGCGCCCGGCCGCCGCGCAGGCCGGTGGGGACGACGGCGCGTGGGACGTCGGCGCGCTGGCCACCCTCGACGTGCCGGTGCTGCAGGGGCTGTGCCTGACCCGCTCCCGCGAGGAGTGGCTGGCCGACGACGACGGGCTCTCGCCGCTGGACGTCGGCAACCAGGTGGCGATCCCGGAGTTCGACGGCCGGCTGGTCAGCGTGCCGTTCTCGTTCAAGGAGACCGACGTCGACGGGCTGACCAGCTACGTCGCCGACCCCGAGCGGGCCGCCCGGGTCGCCGGGACCGCGGTCGCGCACGCCCGGCTGCGGCACACGGCCCCCGCCGACCGCCGGGTCGTCGTCATGCTCTCGGCCTACCCGACCAAGCACGCCCGCATCGGCAACGCCGTCGGGCTGGACACCCCGGCCTCCGTCGTCCGCCTGCTGGCCGCCATGTCCGGCGCCGGCTACGACATCGGCCCGTTCGACGGGCCCGGCGCGCTGCCGGGCGTCGCGGACCTCGACGGCGACGCCCTGGTGCACGCGCTCATCGCCGCCGGCGGGCAGGACGCCGACTGGCTGACCGACGAGCAGCTGTCGGGCAACCCGGTGCGCATCCCGGCCGCGTCCTACCGCGCGTTCTTCGACACGCTGCCCGAGGACCTGCGGTCGGCGGTGGTCGAGCACTGGGGGGAGCCGCCGGGCTCGCTGTTCGTGGACGGCGGCGACATCGTCTTCGCCGCGCTGCGGGCGGGCAACGTCGTGGTGATGGTGCAGCCCCCGCGCGGCTTCGGGGAGAACCCGATCGCGATCTACCACGACCCGGACCTGCCGCCGTCCCACCACTACCTGGCCGCCTACTGGTGGCTGCGGTCGGAGTTCGGGGCGCACGCGCTGGTGCACGTCGGCAAGCACGGCAACCTGGAGTGGCTGCCGGGCAAGACGGTCGGGCTGTCGGCCTCGTGCGCGCCGGACGCCGCGATCGGCGACCTGCCGCTGGTCTACCCGTTCCTGGTCAACGACCCGGGGGAGGGCTCGCAGGCCAAGCGCCGGGCGCACGCCACGCTGGTCGACCACATGGTGCCGCCGATGGCCCGCGCCGACTCCTACGGCGACATCGCCCGGCTGGAGCAGCTGCTCGACGAGCACGCCAACGTCGCGGCGATGGACCCGGCGAAGCTGCCCGCCGTCCGGGCGCAGATCTGGACGCTGCTGCAGGCGGCCCGGCTGGACCACGACCTCGGGCTGGACGAGCGCCCGGCGGACGAGCACTTCGACGAGATGATCCTGCACGTCGACGGCTGGCTCTGTGAGATCAAGGACTCGCAGATCCGCGACGGCCTGCACGTGCTGGGCGTGCCCCCGACCGGTGCCGACCGCGTGGACCTGGTGCTGGCGATGCTCCGCGCGCGGCAGATCTGGGGCGGTGCGGTGGCGCTGCCCGGTCTCCGGGAGGCGCTGGGGCTGGCCGACGGCGCGTCCCGCACGGACACCGACGCGGTGGAGTCGCTCGCGGCCGCGCTGGTGTCGGGCATGGAGGCCGCCGGCTGGGCGCCGGGGGCGGTGCCCTCGGTGGTGGCCGCCGTCCTGGGTGGGCCGTCGGAGCCGGTCGAGGCGGTGCTCCGGTTCGCCGTCGACGAGGTGGTCCCGCGGCTGGAGCGCACCACCGACGAGGTGGACGCCGTCCTGCACGCCCTCGACGGCGGCTACGTGCCCGCAGGCCCGTCCGGGTCGCCGCTGCGCGGGCTGGTCAACGTGCTGCCGACCGGGCGGAACTTCTACTCGGTCGACCCGCGCGCGGTCCCGTCGCGGTTGGCGTGGGAGACCGGCCAGGCGATGGCCGAGTCGCTGCTGTCGCGCTACCTGGCCGACACCGGCACGTACCCGCCGTCCGTCGGTCTGTCCGTGTGGGGGACGTCGGCCATGCGGACCTCGGGGGACGACGTCGCGGAGGTGCTCGCGCTGCTCGGCGTCCGCCCGGTGTGGGACGACGCGTCGCGGCGGGTGACCGGGCTCGAACCGGTGCCCCTCGACGAGCTGGGGCGGCCGCGGATCGACGTCACCGTGCGGATCTCCGGCTTCTTCCGCGACGCCTTCCCGCACGTGGTGACCATGCTCGACGACGCCGTGACGCTGGCGGCGTCGTTGGACGAGCCGCCGTCCGACAACTTCGTGCGGGCGCACGTCGAGGCGGACGTGGCGGAGCACGGCGACCGGCGCCGGGCGACGACGCGGGTGTTCGGGTCCAAGCCCGGCGCCTACGGGGCCGGTCTGCTGCCGCTGATCGACTCCCGCGACTGGCGCGGGGACGCCGACCTGGCCGAGGTCTACGCCGTCTGGGGCGGCTACGCCTACGGGCGCGGGCTCGACGGCGTGGCCGCCCGGCCGGACATGGAGGCGGCCTACCGGCGGATCGCGGTCGCGGCGAAGAACGTCGACACCCGCGAGCACGACATCGCCGACTCCGACGACTACTTCCAGTACCACGGCGGGATGGTGGCCACGGTGCGGGCGCTGACCGGTTCGTCGCCCCGGGCCTACATCGGCGACTCCACGCGACCGGAGTCGGTGCGCACCCGGTCGCTCACCGAGGAGACCGCCCGGGTGTTCCGCGCCCGGGTGGTCAACCCGAGGTGGCTGGAGGCGATGCGCCGGCACGGCTACAAGGGCGCCTTCGAGCTGGCCGCGACCGTGGACTACCTGTTCGGCTACGACGCCACCACCGGCGTGGTCGCCGACTGGATGTACGAGGGTCTCGCGCAGGCCTACGTGCTGGACCCGGAGAACCGGGAGTTCCTCGAGCGGTCCAACCCGTGGGCCCTGCACGGCATCGCGGAGCGGCTGCTGGAGGCGGTCGACCGGAGGATGTGGGCCGCGCCGGACCCCGCCCTGCTGGCCGAGCTGCAGCAGGCCTACCTCGACACCGAGGGAGATCTCGAGGGCGGCGAGACCCCGGCCCAGCAGGGCGCCGGAGGCTGATCGCGTGCATCGCCGGGTGGCGACGGGGTACCCCTCCGGCATGAGCATCCTCGGACGACTGATGGGCAGGGCAGAGAACACTGCGCGCTCCGCGACCCGCGGCGGTCGCGCCACGGGACGGGGGATGGCACGGTCCACCGGCCGCGGGACGGCGACCGGCCGCGGCATGGGCCGCAAGGCCACGGCCACCGGCCGCGGCATGGGCCGGAAGACGATGGACACCGGCCGCGGCTTCGGGCGCAAGGCGACGGCCACCGGCCGCGGCATGGGTCGCAAGGCGACGGCCACGGGCCGGGGCATGGGCCGGGGGACGATGGCCACGGGCAGGGGCCGGCCGACGACCGCCGCCTCCGGCGGGCTGAGGGGGCTCGTGGGCGGCCTGCTCCACCGCCACTGAGGGAGGGCCCCGTCCCCCTCACCGGCGAAGGACCCCGTCCTCCCCACCCTTCGCGAGCTCGGGGCGGGTCCCGGGACGGGGCCACGGCGAGCCTCTGGACGGGGCCGCACTCAGCCCAGCGCGGCGGCTACCAGCAGGGTGGCCGCCGCCGCGGTCTCTCCCATCGCCCCCATGACGTCGCCGGTGACGCCGCCCAGCCGGGCGCGGGCCCGGCGCAGCAGGACCTCGGCCGCGACCAGGCCGGCGACCGCGCTGACCGCGAGCTGACCGGCGCGTACGAGGTCACCCCCCGCGGCGGCGACCAGCAGGGCGGCCGTGGCGAGGAGGCACGCGGCCAGCCACGACGCCGACACCGTGCCCGCGACGGACCGGCCCAGCGCCGAGCCCTCGGCCGTCGGGACGCCGGGCAGCCCGGTGCGGGCCATCGCCAGCCGGGCGACGACGGGGGTCAGCCAGAGCGCCGCCCAGCCGGTGTCCGTGGCCAGCAGCGTCGCCGCGGACGCCACCTGCAGCAGGACGGTCAGCAGCACCGTCACCACGCCGAACGGGCCGACGTCGCCCTGGTGCATGACCTGCAGAGCCCGCTCGCGGCCCCGCAGCGGGCCCAGCCCGTCGGCGGTGTCGGCCAGCCCGTCCAGGTGCAGCCCGCGGGTCAGCACGGCCAGGACGGCGATGCCCAGCACGGCTCCGACCAGCGGGGAGACCAGCCGGGCGCCGGCCACGGCGACCCCGACGGCGACCCCGCCCAGCACCAGCCCCACCAGCGGGGCCCACGGGAGCACGCCCCTGGTGGAGGCCGTCGCGCGCGCCGGGACCCGTAGGACGGTGAGCAGCGCGGCGGACTCCAACGGGCCGGTCCACCTCATCGCAGCCGCTGGGGGAGCCCGGCGATCACGAACCACACCTCGTCGGCGGTGCCGGCCAGCCGCTGGTTGACCGCGCCCAGGGTGTCCCGGAACAACCGGCCCGACCGCGTCTCCGGCACCACCCCGAGCCCCACCTCGTCGGAGACGGCCACCACGTGCGCGGGGGTCGTGGTCCAGGCGTCGACCAGGGCGTCGCAGCGGGCGGCCAGCCGGGCCGCGGCACCGGGCGCGTCGGTCCACACGCCGGTCTCGTCCATGAGTGCCGCGACCCAGGTGGTGACGCTGTCGACCAGCACCGTGCCCCGGCGCAGCAGGTCGCTGGGGGCGGTGGTCTCCACCGTCGTCCAGGAGGCCGGGCGCCGGGCCCGGTGCGCCGCCACGCGGGCGGCCCACTCGGCGTCGCCCGGCGCCGGGGGGGACGTGGCCAGGTAGGTGACGGCGTCGGCGGCCGCCATCAGGTGCTCGGCGTACCCCGACTTGCCCGACCGGGAGCCGCCCAGTACGAGCACCTTGCTCACAGGAGCACCCCCGGTCACGGGACGACTGTCACAGCACGAGCTCCAGCCGGGTGACGGTCCCGTTGGGCGGCGTGACGGCCGGCAGCGCGTCGGCGCCCAGCCCGGCGGCGACCGCCTGCGCGGCCCGGATGGTGTCACCGTGGGTGACCAGGGCGATCACGTCGGCGGGGGGTTCGGCGCACAGGTGCTTGAGGTAGGCCGCGACCCGCCCGTACAGCTCGGCCAGGCTCTCGCCGCCCTCGGCCGCCCAGTGCGGATCGGTCCAGTCGACGACGTCCCACAGCTCCCGTGACAGGCGCCCCTCGAGCACGCCGTAGCCCTGCTCGCGCAGCGCCGGGGTGGTGGTGAACGGCAGGCCGGTCGCCGCGGCGCAGTGCTCGGCGGTCTGCACCGCCCGGCGCAGGTCGCTGGACACCAACGCACCGGGCCGCAGGGCGGCCAGCTCGCCGGCGGCCTCGGCCGCCTGGGTGTGCCCGAGCCCGGTGAGCGGCACGTGGGCGGTCTGGCCCTGCATCAGGCCCGCGGCGTTCCACTCGCTCTGCCCGTGACGGACGAGGAGGAGGGTCAGCGGCTGGGCCATGGTGGGAGGCAGCGTAGCCAGCCCGGCGCCGGCTCCCGACTCTTCCCTCGTACCGTCGTCGCCGTGAGCATCCCCGTGCGACCCGGCGCCGCCCGGCCCGCTCCCCGCCCGAGCGGTCCTGATCCGCTCGCCCCGCTCCTGGGGTTGCCCGGCGTGCAGGAGGCGGCCGACGGCGCCCGGGCCGCCATCGACCGGCTGCTGCGCCACCGGCTCATGCGGAACCGGTCGGCCGAGGTCAGCACCGAGTCGGCGCTGCGCGGCGCCCGCGCGTCCGCCGCCCTCGAGGGGGTCGACCTCCCGCTGCCCGACCTGCGCGCCGGTCGGGTGGAGGACCCGGTCGTGCAGGGAGCACTGCGCACGTCGGTCGCCCTCGGGTCGATGGTCGAGACGTGGTCGCGGGCGCCGGGCCAGGTCCTCGCCCGCTTGCACGTGCTGGCTGCGGCCGACCTCGCCGACCGGGCCGACCTGGGCCGCCCCGAACCGCACGCCGGCCCCCGGCTGAGCGGGCTGTTCGCCGTGGTGACCGGTGCGAGCACGGTGCCCGCCGTGCTGGTGGCAGCGCTGGTCCACGGGGAGCTGGCCGCCCTGGCGCCGTTCGGGACGGCGGACGGTGTCGTGGCGCGGGCGGCCGCCCGGCTGACCGGCATCGCCCGGGGTCTGGACCCGAAGGCGGTCTCGGTACCCGAGGTCGGGTTCGTGGAGCTCGGCCGGGAGGAGTACGCGCGCACGCTGGCCGGGTACGCCACCGGCGAGCCCGAGGGCGTGGCGGCGTGGCTCGTGCACTGCTGCCGGGCCACCGAGCACGGGGCGCTGGAGGGACTGGCGATCGCCGAGGCCGTCCTCCGCGGCTGAGCGGGCAGACTGGGCGACGTGCGCACTCTCGACGTCGACGGGCTCGGTGCGGTCAGCCGGGTCGGCCTGGGCACCTGGCAGTTCGGCTCGCGCGAGTGGGGGTACGGCGACGCCTACGCCTCCGGGGAAGCGGGCCGCATCGTCCGCCGGGCGCGGGACCTGGGCATCACCCTCTTCGACACCGCGGAGGTCTACGGCTTCGGTCGCAGCGAGCGGATCCTCGGCGACGCGCTGGGCCCGGAGCGGGCCGGCGTGGTGGTCGCGACGAAGGTCTTCCCGGTCGCCCCGTTCCCGCCGGTGGTGCGCAACCGCCTGGCCGGCAGTGCCCGCCGGCTGGGCCTGCACCGGATCCCGCTCTACCAGGTCCACCAGCCCAACCCGCTGGTCCCGGACTCGGTGATCATGCCCGGCATGCGCGACCTGCTCGACGCCGGTCGCATCGGCGCCGTCGGCGTCTCGAACTACTCCCTCCACCGCTGGGAGGCCGCCGACGCCGCGCTGGGCCGGCCGGTGGTCAGCAACCAGGTGCACTTCTCGCTCGCCGCGCCCGGGCCGCTGGAGGACCTGGTGCCCTTCGCCGAGCGGGAGAACCGGATGGTCATGGCCTACAGCCCGCTGGCCCAGGGACTGCTGGGCGGCCGGTACGGCGTGGACAACCGGCCCGGTGGCGTGCGGGCGGCCAACCCGCTGTTCGGCACGGAGAACCTCCGACGGGCGCAGCCGCTGCTCGACGTGCTGCGGGAGGTCGCCGCCGCCCACGACGTCACCCCGGCCCAGGTCGCGCTGGCCTGGCTGGTCTCCCTGCCGCGCGTGGTGGTGATCCCGGGGGCGTCGAGCGTCGCCCAGGTCGAGGCCAACGCCGCCGCCGCGGAGATTCCGCTCCGCCCGGACGAGCAGGCGGCGCTCACCGCTGCGGGGCGTGCGTTCCGGCCCGTGTCGGCGGTGCGCACCCTGGTGGACCGCCTGCGCGAGCACCTGCCCGGCTGAGCCGGCGGGATCTCCGTCAGGCGCCTCGGCGGCGCCGTCGACCGCTCGACGGGGCCGACGGGCCGAGCGCTCCCTCGCGCAGCGTCCGCCGGCGGGCGTACCAGGCCAGGCCCACCACCGCGGCGCCCACGCCCATGGCGGCGCCGGTCACCACCGGGGCGGTCGGGACCGGGAAGCGGGACCGCATCGACACGGGGCGGCTGAACTCCAGCACCGGCCAGCCCCGCTCGGCCGCGGCCCGGCGCAGTGCCCGGTCGGGGTTGACCGCGGTGGGGTGCCCCACCACCGAGAGCATCGGGAGATCGGTGACCGAGTCGCTGTAGGCGAAGCAGTCGGCCAGGTCGTAGCCGCTCTCGGCGGCCACCTCGCGGACCGCGACCGCCTTGTTCTCCCCGTAGGCGTAGAACTCGATCTCGCCGGTGTAGCGGCCGTCGACGGTCACCATGCGGGTGGCCACCACCCGGTCGGCGCCCAGCATCTCGCCGATCGGCTCCACCATCTCGGCGCCGCTGCTCGAGACGATCACGATCTCGCGCCCGGCCGCCCGGTGCTCCTCGATGAGGTCGGCGGCCTCCGCGTAGACCAGCGGGTCCACGATGTCGTGCAGCGTCTCCCGCACGATGTCGTGCACCGTGGCGACGTCCCAGCCCGTGCACATCTGCGTGATCTGCGCCCGCATCCGCTCCATCTGCTGCGCGTCCGCGCCGGACAGGGAGAACACGAACTGCGCGTAGGCGCCCTTGAGGACGGCGCGGCGGTTGATCAGTCCACCCTGGAAGAACGGCCGGCCGAAGGCGAGCGTGCTCGACTTGGCGATGACCGTCTTGTCCAGGTCGAAGAACGCCGCTGCGCGGGTCACGGTTCATGACTGTAAGTGGACCGGCTGACGGTGACGCGGATCGCGCGGTGTCCACACCCCATCGGGTCATCCACAGATCCCGCGCGCCCCTCCCGTCCCGGATCTGCTCGCACTGGGCTGGACGCGTGCCTGCCCCCCGGACGCCTGCCCCCCGGACGCCTGCCCCCCGGACGCCTGCCCCCCGGACGCCTGCCCGCCCCCTCCTCGCCAGCAGCGACGAGGACCTCCTCGACGACCTCCTGCGGGTGCTGGCCGCCGCCGGCGCCGAACCGGAGGTGGCCACGGGCGGCCCGGCGCTGCGCCGGGCCCACCGCGAGGCGCCCCTGGTCCTGCTGGGTGCCGACGTGCTCGCCACCGGCTCCGTGCGCGGGCTGCCCCGGAGGCCCGGCGTCGTGGTCGTGGCCCCGACAGAACTGCCCGCGCCGGCCTGGGCCGCCGCGGTGGAGCTCGGCGCGGAACGCGTGGTCGTGCTGCCCCACGACGAGCAGTGGCTGCTGTCCCGGGTGACCTCGGCGCTGCGCCGGCCGGTCGATCGCGGCCGGCTGCTGGTGGTCGGCGGGAGCTGTGGCGGCGCGGGCGCCAGCACGCTCGCGGCCGCGGTCGCCCTCACCGCGGCGCCCGGGGCCGACGGCGTCCTGCTCGTCGACACCGACGGCTTCGGGGGTGGCCTGGACCTGTTGCTGGGTGCCGAGCGCGCCGAGGGGGTGCGCTGGCCGGAACTGGCCGGCCTGCGCGGCCGCGTGGCCGGCGACGCGCTGATGGCGGCGCTGCCGGACGTGGCCGGGGTGTCCGTGCTGGCCGCCTCCCGCTCGTCGCCGGGGGAGATCCCGGCCCCGGCGGTCGGCGCGGTGGTCGAGGCGGCCCGCGCGGGCGGCTGGCCGGTCGTCGTCGACCTCCCGCGCACCGCCGGCGCGGAGGTGGCCGACCTGGTCCTCGCCGACGCCGAGCTGGCGGTGCTGGTCGTCCCGGGCCGGCTGCGCGCGGCGTCGGCGGCGCGCGCGCTGGTCGAGGCGCGCGCCGACGGGTCGCCGGGGGCCTGGGCCGCGGCCCGCCTCGTCGTGCGGCCGGTCCCCGGCGGGCTGTCCGCGGACGAGGTCGCCGACGTCGTCGGCCGCCCCGTGCTCGCCGAGCTGGGGCACGACCGCAGCGCGGTGGCCCGTGGCGAGCGCGGTGAGCCCCCGCAGCTCGGCCTCCGCTCCCCGCTGGGCTCGCTGGCCCGGCGCGTGCTGGCGGAGCTGCCCCCGGTCACCGGGGTCGCGGCGTGAGCGGGGGAGCGCTGGTCGACCGGGTCCGGGCGCGCCTGGCCCTCGAGCCGGAGGCCCCCACGCGGGCTGCGGTCGCCACGGTGGTGCGGGAGGAGTCCGGCGGCCTGCTGGCCGACGAGGAGGTGCTGCGTGCGGTCCGCGAGGCGGTGGACGAGCTGGCCGGCGCGGGGCCGCTCGAGCCGCTGCTGCGGCAGCCCGGCGTGAGCGACGTGCTGGTCAACGGCGCCGACGAGGTGTGGGTCGACCGGGGCGCGGGCCTGGAGCGCACGCCGGTGCGGTTCCCCGACGAGGAGGCCGTCCGCCGGCTCGCCGTCCGGCTGGCTGCCGCGGCCGGACGCCGGCTGGACGACGCCGCCCCGTGGGTGGACATCGGCCTGCCCGACGGAACGCGGTTGCACGCAGTGCTCCCGCCGGTGTCGGGCAGCGGCACGTGCCTGTCCCTGCGGGTGCTCCGCCGCGCGTCGATGCCGCTGGCCGACCTGGCCGCCCGCGGCGCGTTGCCCGGCCGGTCGGCGGACCTGCTCGCGGCCGTGGTCGCCCGCCGGCTGGCTTTCCTGGTCACCGGCGGCACCGGGTCGGGCAAGACGACGCTGCTGTCGGCGCTGCTCGGCCTGGTCCCGCCCGGGGAGCGGTTGGTGCTGTGCGAGGACGCTCCGGAGCTGGCGCCGGCACACCCGCACGTGGTCCGCCTCGCCACCCGGCCACCGAACGTGGAGGCGGTCGGTGAGGTGACCCTGCGCGACCTCGTCCGCCAGGCGCTGCGCATGAGGCCGGACCGGCTCGTGGTCGGTGAGGTGCGTGGAGCCGAGGTCACCGACCTGCTCGCCGCCCTCAACACCGGCCACGACGGCGGGTGCGGCACGCTGCACGCCAACCGGCCGGCCGAGGTGCCGGCGCGGCTGGAGGCCCTCGGTGTGGCCGCGGGGCTGGACCGGCTCGCGGTGCACAGCCAGGCGGCGGCCGCGCTGGCCCTGGTCGTGCACCTGCGGCGCACCCCGACCGGGCGCCGGGTCGAGGAGATCGGCGTGGTCCGCCGCGCCGGTGACCTCGTGGTGGTGGAGCCCGGCTGGCGCGCCGACGGGAGACCGTGCCCGGGTGCGGACCGGCTGGCCGACCTCCTCGAACCGGAGAGCCCGCTCCGGTGACCGGTCCGTTGGTGCTGCTCGGCGCCGCCCTGCTGCTGTGGCCGGACGCGCGGGCGGTCCGCCGGGCGCGGTGGGCCGGGCTGACCGGACGGCGGCCGACCCGGGGATCTCCTCCGCTGCCGCTGCCGCTCGTCTGGGGTGGTGCCGCAGTCGGGGTCGGGGTGCTGGCGAGCACGTGGCTGGTGGCAGTGCTGGCGGGGGCGGCCGCGGCCCTCCTCGCCCGCTCGGAGGCGCGGCGCCGGGCCGCGGTGCGCGAGGAGGCTCGCGTGTCGGCTCTGGCCGAGGCGCTGTCCGCGCTCGCCGCGGAGCTGCGCGCCGGCCGGACCCTGGAGGCCGCGGCCGCGGCGGCCGCCAGCACCTGCGCCGACGAGGAGAGCGGACGAGCCCTGGTCCGGGCTGTGCGGAGCCCGGCGGCCGCCGAGGGAGCCGTCCCCGGGGAGTTGGGGGAGGCGCTGCGTCGGGTGACCGCGGCTGCGGTGCTGAGTCAGCGGACCGGGTGCTCCCTGGCCGCGGTCCTCGCGGCCGTCGAGGACGACCTGCGCGCCCGCCGCCGCCAGCGGTCGGACCTGCGTTCGGCCACGGCGGGGTCCCGGGCCAGTGCGCTGCTGCTGGCCGCGCTGCCCGTCCTCGCCCTCGCGATGGGCAGCGGGATCGGCGCGGATCCGTGGCACGTGCTCACCACGACGCCCACCGGCCAGGTGCTGCTCGTCGTCGGGGTGGCGCTCGAGGGCGCGGGACTGGCCTGGACGTCCCGCCTCGCCCGCCGGGCCGTGCGGTGAGTGCCGCCGTGGTCCTGCTCCTGGCGGCCGCGCTGGTCGTCTGGTCGCCGGGCCGCTCGGTCGTCGCCGCCCGCGCGCGCTCCCTGGCCGCACCGTCGCCGGCCGAGGCGTCCGGCGCACCGGCGCCTCCCGGGCCGCGTCGGCGGTGGTTCCTGGCCGGCGCAGCGGGGCTGGCCGGCGGACTCCTCGTCGGCGGCGTGCTGGGCCTCTGCACGGCCGTGCTGGTCGGCGTCGTCGGCGAGCGGCTGCTGCGGAGGCGGGACGGGGGAGTTGGGTCGCAGGCGCCGCCGCTGAGCGCCGACCTGCCGGTGGCCTGCGACCTGCTCGCGGTGTGCCTCTCGGCCGGCCTGCCCGTCGGCCGTGCCCTCGCCGCCGTGGCAGGTGCCCTGCCGGCGCCTCTCGGTCCGGAGCTGGCCACGGTCGCCGGGCTGTACCGGCTGGGCGCGCCACCTCGCCGGGCGTGGGACGCCGTCCCGCCCGAGCTGGCGGGTCTCGGGCGGGTGCTGGTCCGGGCGGGGGAGTCCGGATCGGCGGTCGTGCTCTCGCTCCAGACGCTGGCCGGGGACACCCGTGCCGAGGAGCGGGGACGCAGGGACGCCGCCGTCCGCAGGGCCGGCGTGTGGGTGCTGGCTCCTCTCGGCGCCTGCTTCCTGCCCGCCTTCCTCTGCCTCGGTGTCGTGCCCCTGGTCCTCGGCATCGCCGCCGACGTCTTCGGCTGATGCCGGCGTGGCCGTCCACAGGGTCCGGCCCCCTCCACAGATCGCTCGCGTCCCACCGATCCGTGCCCGGCCGCCGCCAGGGTCGGAGCAGCGGCCCGGACGGCGGGCCCGAGACCGAGGAGCACCCATGACCGTTCCCCCGACCCCGCACCTCGTCCCCGAGGAGCCGGAGCTCGACCCGGCCGCCGGCGACGACGTCCAGGACCAGACGGACGGCGTCCGTCCGACCGGAGACTCGCTGCGGGCGCGCTGGGCGAGGGTCCGCGCCACGGGCGAGGCCGGCATGAGCACCGCCGAGTACGCGGTCGGCACCGTGGCCGCGTGCGCCTTCGCGGCGGTCCTCTACCGCGTGGTCACCGGCGGTTCGGTCGTCGACGCGCTCGGGGAGCTGGTCGCCTCTGCGCTGGCCACGCTGTCCTGACCGTGTCCCCGGTGCGGAGGCTGAGGTGCCGCCTCGGCGGGCTGCGGCCGCGCCTTGCAGGGCTGCGGTCCCCCGCCGGCCGCGAGGCGGGGATGGTGACCGCCGAGACCGCGGTCGTGCTGCCCGTGCTGCTGCTCGTCCTCGCCGGGGCGGTGGCGGCGGTGACCGTCGTGGCGGCCCAGATGCGCTGCGTCGACGCCGCCCGGGAAGGCGCCCGGGCCGCGGCCCGTGGCGAGGCGACCGCGCTGGTGGTCGACCTCGCCGGCCGGGCCGCACCGGACGGCGCGGTCACGACGGTGGCCGAGGACGGGACGGCGGTGACGGTGACCGTCACCGCGGAGGTGGCCCCGCTCGGGCCGCTGCCGCTGCGCCTCCGGGTCTCGGCCACCGCAGTCGCCCAGCGGGAGCCGGGGACCGGCGAGCCGGCGGGGACGGGGTGACCGCCCGACGGGGGCTCGCCGGGGAGCGCGGGTCGGCCACGGTCTGGGTCGTCGCGCTGTCCGGCGTGCTCGCCGCCATCGGGATGGCCGTGGTGCTCGTCGGGTCGGCGGTGGTCGGTCGCCACCGGGCGACGGGCGCCGCCGACCTCGCCGCGCTGGCCGGCGCCGAGTCCGCGGTGCGGGGGCGGTCCGACGTCTGCGTGGTGGCGGAGCGGGTGGCCGGGGCCAACGGCGCCCGGCTGACCGACTGCACGGTGGCCGCGGGCGCGGTCGTGGACGTCGCCGTCGAGGTCCGCGTCCGCCTCGGCCCGCTGGGTACCGGCTCGGCCACCGCCCGCGCCCGGGCCGGCCCGGTGCTCCCCCAGCCGTGACCGCGGGCGTCGGACGATCAGAAGACGAGGTCGTCCTCGTCGAGCTCGCCGGTGTCCCCACCGGGCGCGCGAGGCGGGCCGGCCGCCGCGGCCGTCGGCGGACGGCCCGCGTCGCCGGGTCCGGGCCCGGCGTCTGTCGCCTCCTCCCCGGCGTCGCCGGGTCCAGGCCCAGCGACGGCCGCGTCCTCCTCCTCGACGGCGACCGCGTCGGTGTCCTCGGCGGTGACCAGTTCGTCCAGGACGACGTCGAGCACCCGGACCGCGCCGTCCTTGTCCAGTGGCTCGTTGCCGTTGCCGCACTTCGGCGACTGCACGCAGGAGGGGCAGCCGCTCTCGCACTCACAGCTGGCGACCGTGGCCCGCGTGGCCTGCAGCCAACGACGCAACGCGCCGAACCCGCGCTCGGCGAAGCCCGCACCACCGGGGTGGCCGTCGTAGACGAAGACGGTCGCCGCGCCGGTGTCAGGGTGCAGCGCGGTGGAGACTCCCCCGAGGTCCCACCGGTCGCAGGTCGCCAGCAGCGGCAGGATGCCGATCGCGGCGTGCTCGGCGGCGTGCAGGGAGCCGGGCAGGGCCGCGTCGTCGACCTCGGCGCGCGTCACGGCCTGCTCGTCGAGGGTCAGCCAGACGGCGCGGGTGCGCAGCTGCCGGGGCGGCAGGTCGAGGGGGAACTCCGCGAGGACCTCGCCAGTGCCCAGCCGCCGCCGCTGGTAGGCCACCACCTGGTTGACCACGTCGACCACGCCGGTGTGTGCCGTCACGGTGCCCAGGCGCCGGGAGCGGTCGGTCGAGACGATCGACAGGTCGGTGACGTCCCGGGCCACCGTCGTCCACTCCGGGCTCTCCGCGTGGACGACCGCGACGGCCTCGTCGACGGAGAACTCGTTGACGACGTAGCTCTCGCCGCGGTGCACGTACACGGCTCCGGTGTGCACGGTCGCGTGCGCGGCGTCGCCGTCCACGGTGCCCAGCAGCCGTCCCGTGTCGCCCTCGATGATCGTGACCGGCTCCAGCCCGCTGCCCCGGATGTCGACGTCGGGGCGCCCGCGGCCGGCCCAGTACCAGCCGGTCGGACGCCGCCGCAGCAGCCCCTCGGCGACGAGTTCCTCGACGCGGGCCTGGGCCGCGGCACCGCCGAACTCGGCGAGGTCCTCCGGGCGGAGGGGGAGTTCGGCGGCGGCGCAGCACAGCTGCGGGCCCAGCACGTAGGGGTTGGAGGGGTCGGTGACCGTCGCCTCCACCGGCCGTCCGAAGACCGCCCGCGGGTGGTGGGCCAGGTAGTGGTCCAGCGGGTCGTCCCGGGCGACGAAGACGACCAGCGACTCGCGCTGCGCCCGGCCGGCCCGACCCGCCTGCTGCCACAGCGACGCCAGCGTCCCGGGGTAGCCGGCCAGGACGACGGCGTCGAGCCCGGCGATGTCGATGCCGAGCTCGAGGGCGTTGGTCGTGGCCACCCCGAGCAGGTCCCCGGCCGACAGCGCCCGCTCCAGCTCCCGCCGCTCCTCGGGCAGGTAGCCGCCGCGGTAGGAGTCCACGCGGCGGGCCAGGTCTCCCCGGCCGCGGTCGGCGAGCACCCGCCTGGCCTGCTCGGCGACCGACTCGGCGCTACGGCGGGAGCGGACGAACGCCAGCGTCCGCGCGCCCCGCTCGACGAGGTCGCCCAGCAGCGTGGCGGCGTCCGCCACAGCTGACCGGCGCAGCGGGGCGCCGTGCTCGCCGGTGCGCTCGGTCAGCGGCGGCTCCCACAGCGCGAACGTGGACCCCGGCCGGGGCGAGCCGTCCTCGGTGACGGCGACGACCGGGGCGCCGACCAGCCGGGCGGCGGCCGCGGCCGGCTCGGCGACGGTGGCCGAGGCCAGCAGGAAGACCGGGTCGGTGCCGTAGCGACGGCAGATCCGCCGCAGCCGCCGCAGGACGTGACCGACGTGCGAGCCGAAGACCCCCCGGTAGGAGTGGCACTCGTCCACCACCACGTAGGCCAGCCGGCGCAGCGTGCTCGACCACCGCTGGTGGGCCGGCAGCACGCCGCGGTGCAGCATGTCCGGGTTCGTGACGATCCAGCGCGAGTGCCGCCGGACCCACTCCCGCTCCTCCATCGGCGTGTCGCCGTCGTAGGCCGCCGGGCGCACCGAGGGGTCGGCCAGGGCGGCGACCGAGGACAGCTGGTCACGGGCCAGCGCCTTGGTCGGCGCGAGGTAGAGGACGCAGGCGCGGGGGTCCTCGGCCAGCCGGGTCAGCGCCGGCAGCTGGTAGGCCAGCGACTTGCCCGACGCCGTGCCGGTGGCGACCACCACGTGCCGGCCGTCGCGGGCGAGCTGTGCGGCCTCCACCTGGTGGCGCCAGGGCGCGCGCAGCCCCTGGGCCTCCAGCCGTTCGCGCAACTGCGGGCTCACCCAGTCCGGCCAGGGGCGGGTGCTGCTCTCCCGCACCGGCACCCGGTGGACGTGGGTGACGGGCTGCTCCTCCTCCGGCGTCCCGGCCAGCAGGGCGGCCAGCAGGTCAGCGCCGGGGAGGACCCCACCAGGAAGAGGGTCCGTGCCGGGAGGGGGAGCCGACCGGACCGGGTGGAGCGTGGTCACCCCTCAACTGTCACACCTGTCGGCAACCCCGGCCGCTCTCCGGCAGCGACATCGCGGACGGATCGTCGAGCCCTCGGTACCGCGTGTGATCTCCCTTACACTCACGCGGCGCGCAGGCGTGCGGACCTCCGTACGCCTGGACGTGGACCTCCGCCGACCGGAGCGCAGGGGGGCCCCGGGGGCAGCCGACCGCTTGGAGGAAACACATGCCGGACAGTGCACTCTCCGGCGGAGACATCGTCCTCGTGACGATCGTCCTCGCCATAGCCATCGCCGCCCTCGCCTTCGCCGCCTACCTGGTGCGCGCCGTCATGGCCGCCGACCAGGGCACGCCGACGATGCGCGACATCGCGAGGGCGGTGCAGGAGGGTGCGGCGGCGTACCTGCGCAGACAGTTCCGCACGCTGGGCGTCTTCGCCGTCATCGTCTTCCTGCTGCTCCTCGTCCTCCCCGTGCACGACGGCGGGTGGGGGACCCGCATCGGCCGGGCGCTGTTCTTCTTGGTCGGGGCGTTGTTCTCGGCCATGGTCGGGTTCATCGGGATGACCCTGGCCACCCGCGGGAACGTCCGCGTGGCCGCGGCCGCGCGCACCGGGGGCTACCGGCCGGCCTTCCGCATCGCGTACCGCACCGGCGGTGTCTGCGGGATGATCACCGTCGGCCTCGGCCTCTTCGGCGCCGCCCTGGCGCTGCTGCTGTTCGACGAGACCGCACCCGTCGTCCTCGAGGGCTTCGGGTTCGGCGGCGCGCTGCTGGCGATGTTCATGCGCGTCGGCGGCGGCATCTTCACCAAGGCCGCCGACGTCGGCGCCGACCTCGTCGGCAAGGTCGAGGCGGGCATCCCCGAGGACGACCCGCGCAACGCGGCCACCATCGCCGACAACGTCGGGGACAACGTGGGTGACTGCGCGGGCATGGCCGCCGACCTGTTCGAGTCCTACGCGGTCACCCTGGTCGCCGCGCTCATCCTCGGCCAGGTCTTCTTCGGGGCGGTGGGGATGGTCTTCCCGCTCACCGTCGCCGCGATCGGGGTCATCGCCTCGGTCGTCGGGATCCTCGCCAGCAACCCGGGCAAGGGCGACGCCAGCGGCCTGGCGCCGATCAACCGCGGCTTCTTCACCTCCGCGGTGGTCTCGCTCGTGCTCGTGGCCGCCGCGTCGTTCACCGTGCTGCCCAGCGTCGCCGACGTCCCGGACACGGTGGTGAGCCCGCAGGTCCTCGGCTTCGTCGCGGTGCTGGTGGGCATCGTGCTCGCCGCGGCCATCCAGTTGCTCACCGGCTACTTCACCGAGACCAGCCGCAAGCCGGTGCGCGACGTCGGCCGAAGCTCGCTGACCGGGCCGGCGACCGTCGTCCTCTCCGGCATCTCGCTGGGCCTGGAGTCGGCGGTCTACGCGGCGCTGCTGATCGGCGGTGCGGTGTACGGCGCGTTCCTGGTCGGTGGCGGCGCCGCCCTCTACGCGGTCGCACTGGCAGGCTGCGGCCTGCTGACGACCGCCGGGGTCATCGTCTCCATGGACACCTTCGGGCCGGTCAGCGACAACGCCCAGGGGATCGCGGAGATGTCCGGCGACATCGACGAGGACGGCGCGCGGGTGCTCACCGACCTCGACGCCGTCGGCAACACCACCAAGGCGATCACCAAGGGCATCGCGATCGCGACGGCCGTGCTGGCCGCCACCGCGCTGTTCGGTTCGTACAACGAGCAGGTGCGCGCGGCGCTCGAGGGGGTCGACCTCGGGCAGGCGTTCAGCCTCGTGGAGCCGGACAACGTCGTCGGCGCGGTGCTGGGCGCGGCGGTCGTGTTCCTGTTCTCCGGGCTGGCGATCAACGCCGTCTCGCGGGCGGCCGGCCGGGTGGTCTTCGAGGTCCGCGAACAGTTCCGGACGCGCCCCGGGATCATGGACTACACCGAGCGGCCCGACTACAGCGCGGTCGTCGACATCTGCACCAAGGACTCGCTGCGCGAGCTGGCCACCCCCGGCCTGCTCGCGGTGCTCGCGCCGGTCGCGGTGGGCTTCGGGCTCGGCTTCGGTCCGCTGGCGGCGTACCTGGTCGGCGCGATCGCCGCGGGCACGCTCATGGCCGTGTTCCTCGCCAACTCCGGCGGCGCTTGGGACAACGCCAAGAAGATGGTCGAGGACGGCGCGTTCGGCGGGAAGGGCAGCGAGGCACACGCCGCGACGGTCATCGGCGACACCGTCGGCGACCCGTTCAAGGACACGGCCGGCCCGGCGATCAACCCGCTGATCAAGGTCATGAACCTGGTGGCGCTGATCATCGCCCCGGCCGTGGTCGGCATGTCGGTCGGCCCGGACGCGAACACCGCCCTGCGCGTGGTGATCGCCCTCGTGGCGGCCGCGATCATCGTCGGCGCCGTCGTCGTCTCCAAGCGGCGCTCGGTGGTCGTCGGGGGCGCCGCGGAGACCCCGACGGACAGCACCCTCACCACCACCGCCCCCTGATCGCACGCCGGGATCCTCCGGCCGACCGAGCGCCGGCCGGAGGATCCCGGCGCGTTCTGTGGACACCGGGGCGGCTGTGGACAGGCGGCGGCTGCGGGTCCCTGGTCCTCCCTAACGTGCGGCCGCGCCGGTCCCGCAGGTGGACCGGACCGACCGCCGGGAGGTCCGCGTTGTCCGCACCCATCACCGCCCAACTCGACGCCATCGACGCCCTCGCCGACGAGCTGGCCGGCCTGGCCACCGAGCTGGGCGACGACGGCCTGCTGTGCCGGTCCACCGCCGTGTCCCTCGGGACGGCGCTCAGCGGGGAGGCCGGTGAACGGGCGGGTGCAGCCGGAACGGGCTGGGCCACCCTCCTGGACCTGCTCGCCCAGCACACCGGCGCCCTGGCGGGCACCCTCCGGGCGGCGGTCGACTCCTACCGGCTGACCGACGCGACGTTGGCCGACCGGCTGCTCGTGCGTCGCCAGGGCACGGCGCCGCGGTGAGCGCCCCGTCGCTGACCTCGCTCGCCGGCTGGGACCTCCCGCTCCTGCGTGGCGCGGTGTTCACCCTCGACGCGGTGGCCGAACGGCTGCCGGCCTGGCGGGCCCGCATGGAGGCCGTCGGCCGTGGTCTCGGCGACGCCGACTGCTGGTACGGGCCGGCGGCCCAGGCGGCCGCCGGTGCGCTGGTCGAGGTCTCCTCGGTCACCACCGCGGTGACGACCGCCCTCGAGGAGTCCCGGACGCAGGCCCGGCTGCTGCTCGCCGCAGCCGACACGGCACAGGACCTGGCCGAGCAGGCGCTGGCCTCCGCTGCTGCCGTCCCGGTCACGCTCGACGACGCCGGACGGCTGACCGGTCCGTTGCCCGTGGACCACGGCACGGACGCGGGGGTCACCGCCGCCGCCCGGCGGGCCGAGGCCCTCGGGGTCGACGCCGTCGAGGCCGGCCGGCGCGCCGACCTCTCGGCGGCCGAGGCGGCCGACGCCCTCGCCGGACTCGGCATCGGCGGCGGCCTCTCCCCGGCGACCTTCGAGGACCTGTCCTGGCTGGTCCGGGTCGAGACGCCCACCGTGCCGCCGCCCCCGCTGCCGCCCCCGACGCTCCTGCTGTCCGCCTCCCCGCAGGAAGCGGCCGCGTGGTGGGCAGGGCTCTCGACGGCCGAGCGCGAGCAGGCCATCGCCCGGACGCCCGTGCTGATCGGCTCGCTCGACGGCCTGCCGGCCTGGGCACGCGACGAGGCCAACCGCCGATTCCTCGACGAGGTCCTCGCCGACCCGGCCGCGGCGGGACGCGACGTCGCGGTGTCCGTTACCGCCGAGATCGCCGGGCGGGAGGCGGCCGGCGAGACGGTGCAGCTGCTCCAGTTCCAGCCGCAGCAGGGGCTGGTGGCGCTGGGCCTGGGGGACGTGGACACCGCCGACTCGGTGGCCGTGCTGGTGCCGGGAACGGGCAACGAGCCCGCCGAGGACCTGGACGGCCTGGCCGAGGACGCCGAGGCCGTCGCTGACGCCGCTACGGCCGCTGCCCCCGCGGCGTCGGTCGCGACGATCGCCTGGATGGCGTACCGGACGCCACCGAACCTGGGCGCGGCCGTGTCCACGAGCTACGCCAACACGGGCGGCCCGGCGCTGGACCGGACCCTCGACGGGCTCGCCGCCTTCCGTGCCCACGCGGGAGGTGACCAGCCGCGCACCACGGTCATCGGGCACAGCTACGGCAACGTCGTCATCGACCGGGCCGTCGACGCGCCGGGCCGGCTCGCCGCCGACACAGTCGTCCTCGTCGCCAGCCCCGGCATGGACAACCGGGCCGCCGACCTGGAGGTCCGCGAGGTCTTCGAGGCATCGTCGGCTCTCGATCCCGTTCCCTGGCTCATGGACGTCCACGGCTGGCAGACCGACGGCCCCGGCTTCGGCGCCACGGAGCTGCCCACCGACTGGGACACCTGGCACACCGAGTACTACAACGGCGACCGCCCGACCGTGGCGGCGATCGGCGAGGTGGTCGCGGGGACAAGGGAACCGGGGTGAGCGACACGGCGGGCCCGGGAACACGCAGGGGTCCCCGGCCATTGGAGCGGGGGACGGCACGCCCACGGCAGGTCGCCGAGCGGCTCCGCGTCGGGGTCGTGGCCTACCGTGGCGTCGCCGAGGGTGTACGCGCAGCAACCGCGTCGCCCGGCGCCGAACCGTCGGCGCCTGCACCGAGCAGCACCGACAGGAGCACCGTGGCCCCCACGAAGACCGCGAACAACGGCAGCCAGACCGCCGGCCGCACGGCCGGTGGCACGAGCACGCCTGCCCGCCGGCGGACCGCGGCGGCCGGCGGCGGACGGCCGCTGGTCATCGTGGAGTCCCCCACCAAGGCGGGGAAGATCGCGGGCTACCTCGGCAACGGCTACGTCGTCGAGGCCAGCGTCGGCCACATCCGGGACCTCCCGCGGAACGCCGCCGACGTGCCCGCCGAGCACAAGGGGGCTTCCTGGGCCCGCCTCGGCGTGGACGTCGACAACGCCTTCGAGCCACTCTACGTGGTCAGCCCCGACCGCAGGCAGCAGGTCAGCCGGCTCAAGCAGCTGGTCAAGGACGCCAGCGAGGTCTACCTCGCCACCGATGAGGACCGCGAGGGCGAGGCCATCGCGTGGCACCTGGTCGACACGCTCAAGCCGCGGGTGCCGGTGCGCCGCATGGTGTTCCACGAGATCACCCCGGAGGCGATCGCCCGCGCCGTCGCCAACCCCCGCGAACTCGACACCGCCCTGGTCGACGCCCAGGAGACCCGCCGGATCCTCGACCGCCTCTACGGCTACGAGGTCAGCCCGGTGCTGTGGAAGAAGGTCCTGCCCAAGCTGTCGGCCGGCCGCGTCCAGTCGGTCGCCACACGGATAGTTGTCGAGCGCGAGCGGGAGCGGATGGCCTTCCACGCGGCTGACTACTGGTCGCTGGAGGGCACCTTCGCGGTTCCCGACCGCAGGGCCGGTGCCGACGAGGGCGAGCCCACGACACTGCGGGCGAAGCTGGTCAGCGTCGACGACAGCCGGGTCGCCACCGGTCGCGACTTCGACCCCGCCACCGGACGGGTCACCGGTGACGTCGTCCACCTCGACGAGGCCGGCGCCCGCGGCCTGGCCGCCCGGCTCGAGGGCCGCCAGGTCACCGTCAGCCGGGTCGACGAGAAGCCGTACCGGCGGCGTCCGTACGCGCCCTTCACCACCTCGACGCTGCAGATGGAGGCCGGGCGCAAGCTCGGCTGGTCCTCGGCGCAGGTCATGCGGGTGGCGCAGCGGCTGTACGAGAACGGTCACATCACCTACATGCGGACCGACTCGACCAACCTCTCCAACGAGGCGATCAACGCCGCCCGCACCCAGGCGCGGCAGCTCTACGGCGACGCCTTCGTCCCGGCCGAGCCGCGCCGCTACGCGAAGAAGGCGAAGGGGGCCCAGGAGGCGCACGAGGCGATCCGTCCCGCGGGTGACAGTTTCCGCACCCCCGGTCAGCTCGCCGGGCAGCTCGCTCGGGACGAGTTCCGGCTCTACGAGCTGATCTGGCAGCGCACCGTCGCCTCGCAGATGGCCGACGCCGTGGGCCAGACCGTCAGCATCCGGCTGGCCGGGCGCAGCAGCACCGACGAGGCGGTCGAGTTCACCGCCAGCGGCCGCACCATCACCTTCCCCGGGTTCCTCCGCGCCTACGTGGAGTCCCGCGACGAGGGCGCCGCCGGTGACGACGACCACGGCAGTGACGACGCCGAGCGGCGACTGCCCCGCCTGGAGCGCGGCCAGCAGCTCGACACCCGCGAGCTGGAGGCCAAGGGGCACACCACCTCGCCGCCGTCCCGCTACACCGAGCCCAGCCTGGTCGCCCGGCTGGAGGAGCTCGGCATCGGCCGGCCGTCGACCTACGCGTCGATCATGCAGACGATCCAGGACCGCGGGTACGTGTGGAAGAAGGGCAACGCCCTCGTCCCGTCGTTCATCGCCTTCGCCGTGGTCAACCTGCTCGAGCAGCACTTCGCCCAGCTCGTCGACTACGACTTCACCGCCTCCCTGGAGGAGGAGCTCGACGAGATCGCCGGTGGCAACCTGCGCCGGGTCGACTGGCTGACCGAGTTCTACTTCGGCGGCGAGGGCCGGCACGCCGGGGCGATCGCGAAGTCCGGCGGCCTCAAGCAGGTCATCGGCCAGCGGCTGGAGGAGATCGACGCCCGGGGGGTGAACTCCATCCCGCTGCGCGCCACCGGGCCGGACGGGGGACCGGTCGTGGTCCGCGTCGGCCGCTACGGCCCCTACCTGCAGGTCGGCGGCGAGGACGGGCCCCGGGTGAGCCTGCCCGAGGACCTCCCGCCGGACGAGCTCACTCAGGACAAGGTCGAGGAGCTGCTCGCGGCCCCCTCCGGCGACCGCGAGCTGGGGACCGACCCGGAGTCCGGCCTGCCCATCGTGGTCAAGGCCGGCCGGTACGGGCCCTACGTCACGACGGTCGTCCCGGAGGGCAGCAAGGAGGTGCCGCAGACGGCGAGCCTGTTCAACTCGATGTCGCCGGAGACGGTGACGATCGACGACGCGCTGAAGCTGCTGACCCTGCCGCGCACGGTCGGCTCGGCGCCGGACGGCGAGGAGATCCAGGCGCTCAACGGCCGCTACGGGCCCTACCTGAAGAAGGGCGGCGACTCCCGCTCGCTGGAGTCCGAGGAGCGGCTGTTCACCGTCACCCTCGACGAGGCGCTGGCGATCTTCGCGCAGCCCAAGCAGCGCGGGCGCCGGGCCGCCGCGGCCCCGCTGAAGGAGCTGGGTCCCGACCCGGTCAGCCAGGGCGCGATCACCGTCCGCGAGGGCCGTTTCGGGCCCTACGTGACCGACGGCGAGACCAACGCGAGCCTGCGCAAGGGCGACGACGTCGAGAGCATCACCCTCGAGCGCGCCGCCGAGCTGCTCGCCGACCGGCGCGCCCGGCCGACCACCAAGAAGGCCACGAAGAAGAAGGCGGCGGCGAAGAAGACGACGGGTACGAAGACCACCGCGGCGAAGAAGACGACGGCGAAGAAGGCCGCCTCGAAGACGACGGCCGCCGGCACCGACGCGGTCCCCGCCGGCTGAGGCCCGTGCCCACCGGAGACCTCGACCCGGCGGTCTGGCAGGCCCGGCGGAGCTCCTTCGGCTCCGTCGCGGCCGGCTACGCGGCGCTGCGGCCGACCTATCCGGCCGACGCGGTCGCCTTCCTCCTCGGGGAGCGGCCGCGCCGGGTGCTCGACCTCGGTGCGGGCACGGGGCTGCTGACCGGCGGCCTGCTCGCCGCCGGCCACGAGGTGGTGGCCGTCGACCCGGCCGAGGGGATGCTGGCCGAGCTGCGCACCCGCCATCCGGAGGTCGAGGCGCTGGTCGGGGACGCCGAGGCGGTGCCGCTGCCCGACGCGGACGTGGACGCCGTCGTCGCCGGGCAGGCCGCGCACTGGTTCCGGCCCGCGGCCGCGGCCGAACAGATGCGGCGGGTGCTGCGTCCCGGCGGGGTCGTGGGCCTGGTCTGGAACACGCGGGACGAGCAGGTGCCCTGGGTCGGCGCGCTCGGCGCGGTGCTGGCCGCGGAGTCCCGGGACCACGAGGCCGACCAGCGGGTCGTCGAGGAGTTCGCGCGCGAGCTCGGAGCCCGCGTGGAGCCGTTCCGGTCCGGCATCGTGCAGCGCATCGTGCCGCAGCAGGTCGTCGACGGGGTCGCCACGCGCAGCTACGTCGCGACGATGGACGATGCACGGCGCGCGGCGTTCCTGGCGGAGGTCCGCGCGGTGCTCGACACCCACCCGGACACCCGGGGGCGCGAGACGGTCGAGCTGCCGTACCGCACCGACGCCTACCGGCTGACCCCGGCCGCTCGCTGACGCTCGCCGCGCCGCCCGGCGGGGAGCCCGGGCCCACATCCGGCCGGGAGCCCGCGCTCAGGTCCGGCCGACCGGGGGCAGCGCGCCGTCGGCGATCGCCCGCAGCGCGGCCACGTGCGCGTCGAAGGCCTCCCGCCCCCGCCCGCTCAGCCGGAGCCAGGTCCGCGGCCGCTTGCCCACGTATCCCTTGCGCACCTCGACGTAGCCGGCCTTCTCCAGCGCGCTCACCGTCTTCGACAGCAGCGAGTCGCTCACCTGGACGCCGTCCCGCACGAAGCCGAACTCCGCCTCCTCGGCCGAGGCGAGCGTCGCCATCACCGAGAAGCGCACGGGTGCGTGGATGACCTCGTCCAACCCGTGCCGCGGGTGCTCGCCCGCGGGGGAGCCAGGCCCGGTCACCGCGGCGACTCGCGCCAGGCGCCGACCAGGCAGGGGGCCGCGACGAGCACGGCCAGCGGCGCCCAGAAGACCCAGCTACGTCCGGCTCCCGGTGCGAGACCCACGGCCAGCCCGACGGCCAGGACCGCTCCCCACGCCCCCATGGCGAGGCCGAACCGCTGGGAGAAGCCGTGCCGGGTCGCCTGCAGCCCGGTGAGCAGGGCGAGGGCCGCGCCGAGGACGGCCGGCACGAAGACGACGGCGGTCGCGAGGACCGCGCGGTCGCCGTCGGCCATCGGCTGGGCCAGGAAGAAGCCGGCGCTGGCGAAGCCGAGCGTGGTGAGGAACCCCGACGGGGCGGCGCCGGCCGCCCGGGCGACCCGGGCGTCGGCGGCCTCGGCCTCGGCGAGCAGGGCGGCAGCGGACTGGGGCGTGGGGACGGACATCGGTCTCCCTCTCTGCCGGGCGGCGGTGCGCGGAACAGTGGCAAGTACTTTCCTAGCCGTCAAGTATTTGCCGCGCCCGCCCAGTGACGTCCACAGGCTCGACGGGACGAGGCTGCCCGACCACGGCCGGTCACGAACGCGCCAGTTCCGGATCCGTGCTGGCCCTCGTGTTCCCGCGGGGAGCTTGCGGGCGCCGGGGCCGGTGGCCCTAGCCTCGCTCGACCCGTCGACGGAGGGGCTGCCATGCCGACTCGCGCAGGCCACGCGCTGACGACTCTCGTGACCGCCGTCCTGGTCGGGGTGGCGGCCCCGGCCGCGGCCGACACCGGCGGACTGGCCGAGCCGGACAAGGCCGCCGCCGTCCCGAGCATCAGTCCCGGCGACGACTTCGACACCGACTACCAGGTCGCGCTGGACACCGTGGACGCCTGGTGGGACACCCACTGGAGCGAGTACTTCCCCGGGAGCTACACCGCGCCGTCCCTGGTCCAGGGCTCGGGCGCGCCCGGGCTCTACGACTACCCGCAGGACCAGGTGTACTGCGGCGAGGTCCTGCTGGCCGGCGAGAACGCCTGGTACTGCGGGACCGGGGACTTCCTGGCCTTCGAGGTCGACCTGATGATGCGGTCGCAGGACCTCGGCGACGCCTTCGTCTACCTCGTCGTGGCCCACGAGTGGGCGCACGCGGTCGCCGCGCGCATCGACCCCGCGCTGATCTCCGACGCCTACGAACTGCAGGCCGACTGTCTCGCGGGGGCCGCGCTGCAGGGCGCCATCGACGACGGCTCGCTCCGGCTCGAGGACGGCGACAGCCAGGAGTTCGTCGACTCGCTGGCCGCGGTCGCCAGCGACGTCCCGTGGGGGACGGTCTACGTCGACGAGAACGGCCGGGAGCAGGTCGAGGTCCACGGCAGCGCCCAGGAGCGCATCGACGCCTTCCAGCGCGGCACCGACAACGGGGTGCGCGGCTGCCTGGCCAACGCGGTCGGCTGACGGCGGCTCAGCCGGCGGGCGCCCGGCCCACCGCGAACACCCGCCGGAACGGCAGCACGGTGCTGCCGTCGGCCCGGGCCGGGTAGGCCGCCCGCAGCCCGGCCGCGTACTCGACGGTCAGCTCGGCGGCGTCGTCCTCCTCCAGAAGGGCGAGCACCGGCCGCAGCACGGTGCTGCGCACCCACTGCAGCACCGGGTCCGGCCCGGAGATCACGTGCAGGTACGTCGTCTCCCACGCGTCAACGGCCAGTCCGGCGTCGGTCAGGACGTCGAGGTAGCCGGCGGGGTCCAGGACGGCGTCCTCGGCCGGGGCAGCGCCGGCGAGCAGCCCCGCCCAGCGCGTCGACCGGCACAACGCGGCGAGCAGGGCGTGCGTCGGGGCGCGCCCGTTGCCCGGCACCTGCAGCGCCAGCCACCCGCCCGGCGCCAGCTGGCCGGCCCACCGGCGCAACAGCTCCGGGTGGCCGGGCACCCAGTGCAGGACCGCGTTGGTCACCAGGACGTCGACCGGCTCGGCAGGTGCCCAGTCCCGCACGTCGCCCAGCGCGAACGCCACCCGCCCGGGGACGGCGTGGGCGGCCGCCGCAGCGAGCATCTCCGGCGAGGAGTCCACGCCGGTGACCCGCGCGCCGGGCCAGCGGCCGGCCAGCGAGGCGGTGAGCGCGCCCTCCCCGCAGCCGAGGTCGACGACCACCCGGGGGTCCTGCGCGCCGACGCGGGCCAGCAGGTCGGCGAACGGCCGGGCGCGCTCGCCGGCGAAGCGGAGGTAGCCGGCCGGGTCCCAGGCGGCGGTGCTCGTCACGGGGCGACCGTAGGGCCGCGCCACCGGTTCCGGACACGCCCGGGACCGTCGTCCCGCCCCGGTACCGTGGCGGCCGCCCCCTCCCGCCCCCCCCGACTGGAGCCCCCGATCCCCGTGTCCGACGACGGTCCGCCCGCCTTGTCCGTCGTGGCCGACGGCGCGACGGCGCCCGGCCTGTTCATCGCCTTCGAGGGCGGCGAGGGCGCGGGGAAGTCCACCCAGGTGCGGCTGCTCTGCGAGTGGCTCGCCGGCCAGGGGCGCACCGCGCGGGCGACCCTCGAACCGGGCGGGACGCCGGCCGGCGCCGCCGTCCGCGCCATCGTGCTCGACCGCGCCCACACCGGCCTCGCGCCGCGAGCGGAGGCGCTGCTCTACGCCGCCGACCGCGCCCAGCACGCGCACGCCGTGCTGCGGCCGGCGCTCGCCGCGGGGGAGGTCGTGGTCACCGACCGCTACATCGACAGCTCGCTGGCCTACCAGGGCGCCGGGCGGACCATCCCGATGGACGACGTCGCGGCGATCTCCCGCTGGGCGACCGAGGGCCTGCGGCCGGACCTCACCGTGCTGCTCGACCTGCCCCCGGAGGTCGGGCTGGCCCGCGCCCGCGGGCGGGCGGCCGCCGACCGGCTGGAGAGCGAGTCGCTGGACTTCCACCAGCGGGTGCGGACGACGTTCCGGGCGCTGGCCGACGCCGACCCCGGCCGCTACCTCGTGCTGGACGCCACCCGGCCGGTCGACGCCCTCGCCGCCGACGTCCGCGCCCGGGTCGGCGCGCTGCTGCGGGTGCGGGCATGAGCGTCTGGGAGGACGTGATCGGCCAGCCGGCCGTCGTGGCCGAGCTGCAGGCCGCGGTGGCCGACCCAGCGGCGATGACCCACGCGTGGCTGTTCACCGGACCGCCGGGCTCCGGCCGCTCCGTGGCCGCCCGTGCCTTCGCCGCCGCGCTGCAGTGCCCGGACGGCGGCGACGGCACCTGCCACGAGTGCCGCACGGTGCTCGCCGGCACGCACGCGGACGTCGCGGTCATCAACCCCGAGGGGTTGTCGATCGGTGTCTCGGAGGCGCGCGAGCTGGTGCGGGTGGCGGGGCGGGCACCGTCCCAGGGACGGTGGCAGATGATCATCGTCGAGGACGCGGACCGCATGAGTGAGGCCGCGGCCAACGCGGTGCTGAAGATGATCGAGGAGCCACCACCGCGGACCGTGGTCATGCTGTGCGCGCCGAGCCTGCACCCCGACGACATCAAGGTGACCATCCGCTCACGGTGTCGGGTCATGAGCCTGAGGACGCCCACGGCGGAGGCCATCGCCGACGTGTTGGTCCGCCGGGACGGCTTCGACCCCGCGATGGCGGCCTGGGCCGCCGGCGCCTGCGGCGGCCACATCGGACGAGCCCGTCGTCTGGCACGCGACGAGGACGCGCGACTGGCGCGCAAGGCCGTGCTGGACGTCCCGCTGTCCCTCGTCTCGCTGGCGGCCTGCCTCAACGCCGCTGACGACCTCGTCGCCGCCGCCCAGGAGGAGACGAGTGCAGCGACCGAGGCCCTCGACGACGCCGAGACCGAGGCGCTCAAGGCCAGTCTCGGGGTCGGGGCCAGGGGTCCGGGTGTCGCCGCTGCCAGCCGAGGCAGCGCAGGTCAGTTGAAGGAACTGGAGAAGCGGCAGAAGTCGAGGGCCACCCGCATCGGACGGGACTCGCTCGATCGGGCCCTGGTCGACCTCGCCGGGCTCTACCGGGACGCGCTGGTCCTCGGCTCCGCGGCGTCCGAGCAGCTGCCGCTCAACCACCCCGACCGGCGGGCGGACGCCGAGGAGCTGGCGCGGCGGATCGGCCAGGAGGGGGCGCTGCGCCGCATCGACGCCGTCCTGGCCTGCCGGGCGGCGCTGGAGCAGAACGTGAAACCGCAGATCGCCGTCGAGGCGCTCACCGTGGCGCTGCGTCTGCCCGTCTGAGAGAGGACCCCGTCCTCCCGATCCGTCGCAGGCTCGGGGCGGGCCCCTGGACGGGGGCTGCGCAGCGGGGGTGGAGCCGTCACGTAAACTGTTCGCCGCACGCCCGCCGCCTTAGCTCAGTCGGTAGAGCATCTCACTCGTAATGAGAAGGTCGTCGGTTCGATTCCGACAGGCGGCTCAGCACGGACCAGCGGGTCCTTCCTCCGGGGAGGGCCCGCTGAGTCGTCTCCGGAGCCGCGCGGCTGCCTCCTGGGCGCGATCTGCTTACGCGGAGCAGGTGTCCCCGATAGGCTCCGTGGCGTTCAGGAAGCGCTCAGTACCGGAAGGGAGCGCCCGATGACGACGCCCGTAGAGTGCGTGATCCTCGACATCCCCGACGGCCTGCGTCTCGACCTGCTGGGTCTGGTCGTGGAGATCGGTCGGGTCCGGATCGTGGCCGATCGCGCCGGTCTGCTCGGCGGCCTGCTCGCGTCCCTGACCTGCGGGGGCACGGCGGCCGCCGACAGCCTCGAGGCGATGGCCCAACTGCTCCGGGCGAACGACGGGGGGCCGCAACAGCAGGCGCCCCAGCAGGCAGCGGCCGGCTAGGAGCGGTCCTCGGCCCGGCTGGGTGCCGGCGTCCGGGAGGCCGGCAGGACGGCGTTCCGGCCGGCCTGACGCACCCGGGAGCGGTACGCCGCTCCCGGGTGCGTCAGGCGCAGTGGACGGCCATCGACCCGGGAAACCGCGTGACCGCATGGCCGCCCGGCCAGCACGATGCCCGGTGTGGACCGAGCCCTGGCCAGCGCCGTCGCGCACCGCTGGCACCCCGTCGCCGCCCCGCTCTCCGACGAGAGCGTCCGCCTGCTGCTGGAGCGGCTCGACCCGCCCGACGGCGCCCGCGTGCTCGACCTGGGCTGCGGTTCCGGCGCGTGGCTGCTGCCGCTGCTGGCGGCCCGTCCCGACCTCACCGGGGTCGGGGTCGACCTGTCGGCGCCCGCGCTGGCCGAGGCCCGGCGCCGGGTGGACCAGCGGGGGCTCGCCGACCGGGTCGAGCTCGTCGAGGGCGACGCGGCCGCCTACGACGGCGGCCCGTTCGACGTCGTCCTGTGCGTGGGAGCCAGCCACGTCTTCGGCGGGCCGGCCGGCACTCTGACCGCCGTCCGCGGCCCGCTGCGGCCGGGCGGGCGGGTGCTTTTCGGCGACGGGTTCTGGGAGCGCGGACCGAGCCCGCAGGCGCTGGCCGGCCTGGGCGCCGAGCCGGGGGAGCTGCCCGACCTCGGCGGACTGGTGGTGGAGGTCGCGCGCGCGGGCTTCGAACCCGGCTACGGACACCTCAGCAGTCCGGCCGAGTGGGACGAGTACGAGTGGTGCTGGACGGGGGCGCTCACCGCCTGGGCGCTGGACGAGGCGCCCGACGGCGACCGGGACGCCGCCCTCGAGCTGGCCCGCACGCACCGCCGGCAGTGGCTGGCCGGCTACCGCGGCGAGCTCGGCTTCCTCACCGTCGTCCTCCACGACGTGCGGCGCTGAGGACGCCGACGGCGGCGCACCCAGGAGGAGGGGTGCGCCGCCGTCGGCGTCCGTCGTGCGCTCGGCGGCCGCTCGGTGAGGGGCCAGGGTGGCCACCGTTCAGGGTCCCGCGCCGAGCGTGTGAGGCGCGGGGGGAAGGGTGGTCCTTCTTCAGTGGGAGCCGTTCTCCTTGGCCCGGGCGAGGGAGGCCACGATCTCGGCCTCGGCGTCCTCGCGGCCGACCCACTCGGCGCCCTCGACCGACTTCCCCGGCTCGAGGTCCTTGTAGGTCTCGAAGAAGTGCTGGATCTCCAGCCGGTCGAACTCCGAGACGTCGTGGATGTCGGTGAGGTGGGCCATCCGCGGGTCGGTCGCGGGCACGCAGAGGACCTTGTCGTCGCCGCCCTTCTCGTCGGTCATGCGGAACATGCCGATGGCCCGGCAGGTGATGAGGCACCCGGGGAAGGTGGGCTCGTCGAGCAGTACGAGGGCGTCGAGCGGGTCGTCGTCCATGCCGAGGGTGTGCTCGATGTAGCCGTAGTCCGCCGGGTAGCGGGTGGAGGTGAAGAGCATCCGGTCCAAGCGGATGCGTCCGGTGGCGTGGTCCAGCTCGTACTTGTTCCGCTGGCCCTTCGGGATCTCGATCGTCACGTCGAACTGCACGGGTCGTAGTGTGGCTGATCGGACCCCGGGCGACCGCCGGAGGTCGTTCCAGGGGGTGGACACCATCGCGTCGAGCGGGTCGGCGACCGTCACGCCGAGGTACTCGCGGTTCCGCCGCCGGCTCGTCCTGGTCGTCCTCGCGCTGCTGCTCGTGGTCGCCGCCGTCGTCTGGTTCGTCGTCGCCCCCGGCAGCGGGGACGACGACGCGCCGGCCGACCCGGGGGTCGCCGAGGCCCGCTTCCCCGACGTCGAGGCCGCCGCACCGGTGCTCGCCGCGCTGGGCTCCGAGGCCCCGGTCCCGGACGGCGACGCGCTGACCGCCCAGCTCGACCCGCTGCTGTCCGCGCCGGCCCTGGGCGCCGGGGTCAGCGCGGAGGTCGTCGACGCCGCCTCCGGCGAGGTGCTCCTCGACCGGGACGCCGACCAGCCGGCCACCCCCGCCTCCACCGCGAAGCTGCTCACGGCCGTCGCGGCGCTGACCACCCTCGGCGCGGAGGCCACTCTCGAGACGACCGTCGTCGCGGGTGCCACCCCGGGCGAGGTCGTGCTGGTCGGCGGGGGCGACCCCACGCTGTCCCGCACCGCGCCGTCCCTCACCTACCCGGGCGCGCCCACGGTCGACGACCTCGCCGCCCAGGTCCGCGCCGCCCTCCCCGGGGGCACGGCGGTCAGCCGCGTGGTGGTCGACAGCTCGCTGTTCGAGGGCCCGCTGACGGCCTCCGGCTGGGGTCCCGACGACGCCCCCTCCAGCTACGCCGCCCCGGTCACCGCCACCGCCGTCGACGGTGCCCGCGTCCGCTCGGGGGAGAACGCGCGCAGCGGCCAGCCGGGCCTCGACGCCGGCGCCGCCCTGGCCACCGCCCTCGGCGCCACCGGCGCGACGGTCGCGCTGGGGGACGCCCCCGACGGCGCGCAGACCCTCGGCTCGGTGCGGTCGGCGCCGGTCGCCCGGCTGGTCGAGCAGGCACTGTCCCAGTCGGACAACCTGCTCGCCGAGGCCCTGGCCCGGCACGTGGCGATCGCCCGCGGCCTGCCGGCCACCTTCGAGGGGTCGGCGCAGGCGGTCACCGACGCGCTGTCCGACACCGGCCTCGACACGACGGGGGTGGAGCTCTCCGACGGCAGCGGCCTGTCGCTCGAGGACCGCGTGCCGGTCTCGCTGCTCGTCGACCTCCTCACCGGGGCCGCCGACGGCTCGCTGGCCGAGGCCGCGCCCGTCCTCTCCGGGCTGGCGGTCGCCGGCTACGACGGCACGCTCGCCGACCGCGCCGACGCCGATCCGCAGACCGCGCCGGGCAGCGTCCGCGCCAAGACCGGCACCCTGCTCGGCGTCCACGGGCTGGCCGGCACCGTGGTGACCGTCGACGGCCGGCTGCTGGTCTTCGCCGTCATCGCCGACGGCGCACCGGGGGACGGGCAGGCCGCCGAGGACGCGCTGGACGACGTCGCGGCGACGATGGCCCGCTGCGGCTGCCGCTGAAAGAGCGCTCTCCCGGCCCCACCGCTCGCACGCTCGCGGCAGGCGCCCGCAGGAGGGCCTACGGTGAGGCGATGAGCAGCGCTCCCCGGATGGTGGACTGGGACCTCGCCGGACGCACGGCCCGTCGACTGGTCGGCCCGGGTCCGGAGACGACGCGCGAGGAGGCCGCCGCCGTCGTCGCGGAACTGCGGGAGGCGGCCACCACGGCGGTGGCCCACGTCGAGCGGCTGACCGGGCTCGCCCCCGTCCCGGGTGGTCCCGCTCCCGACGTCGACGTCGTCGACCGCCCCGGCTGGGTGGACGCCAACACGGCGGGGATGGCTGCGCTGCTGGACCCGCTGGTCGACGCGCTGACCGCCAAGCAGGAGACCCGCCCCGGCCCGCTGGCCACCGCCATCGGCTCGCGCGCCACCGGCGTGCAGGCCGGCGGCATCCTCGCCTTCCTCTCCTCGCGGGTGCTCGGCCAGTACGAGGTGTTCGGCACCGGCGGCCGGCTGCTGCTGGTCGCGCCGAACATCGTCGACGCCGAGCGCCGCCTCGGCGTCGACCCCAGCGACTTCCGGCTGTGGGTCTGCCTGCACGAGGTGACCCACCAACTGCAGTTCACCGCCGTGCCCTGGCTCAAGGACCACCTCGAGGCCCAGATCGCCGAGTTCGTCGAGGCCACGGACCTCGACCCCGACGTGCTGCGCGAGCGGCTGCGCGACGTGCTGCGCAGCCTCGGCGACGCCGTCCGCGGCGGGGACGGCGACGAGGGCGGGCTGATGGCGCTGATCCAGGACCCGGCCCAGCGCGCCGTCCTCGACCGGGTCACCGCGGTGATGAGCCTGGTCGAGGGGCACGCCGAGTACGTGATGGACGGCGTCGGCCCGGACGTCGTCCCCTCGGTGCGGACGCTGCGGCTGAGGTTCGCCCAGCGGCGCAAGGGCCGCGGGCCGCTCGACCGCGTGCTGCGCCGGCTGCTCGGCCTGGAGCAGAAGATGCGGCAGTACGCCGACGGGCGGCACTTCGTCGGCGGGGTCGTCGACCTCGTCGGCATGGAGGGCTTCAACCGCGTCTGGTCGGGGCCGGAGACCCTGCCGCGGATCGAGGAGCTGACCGACCCGGCCCGCTGGGTCGAGCGGGTGCACGGCCGCCCGGCCATCCCCGCCTGAGGCCGCGCGGTGGCCGGTCCACCGCCGGCGGTCGCGGCGCTGCGGTCCGCGGTGCGCGCCGGGCTCCGGGGCAGCGACCGGCCGGTCCTGGCCGCCTGCAGCGGGGGAGCGGACTCGGTGGCGCTCGCGGCCGCCCTGGCCTTCGAGGCCCGGTCCGCGGCCGTCCCCGTCGGCGGCGTCACCGTCGACCACGGCCTGCAGCCCGGCTCGGCGGAGCGGGCGGCGGCCACGGCCGGCCTGCTCCTCGGCCTCGGCCTCGACCCCGTCCTCGTGCTGGGGGTGGACGTCGGCGCCGTCGGCGGTCCGGAGGCGGCGGCGCGAGCGGCCCGCTACGACGCGCTGGCCGGCGCCGCGCGGGAGCGGGGGGCCCGCGTCGCGCTCGGGCACACGCTCGACGACCAGGCCGAGACCGTGCTGCTCGGGCTGGGCCGGGGCTCCGGGCCGCGGTCCGTGGCGGGCATGGTGGCCGAGCGGGCCGACGCCGGGGTGACCTGGTGGCGGCCGCTGCTCGGCGTCCGCCGGGCCACGACCCGGCAGGCCTGCGCCGACCAGGGGCTGCCGGTGTGGGACGACCCCTGGAACACCGACCCCGCCTACACCCGGGCCCGGCTGCGCGGCGAGGTGCTGCCGCTGATGGAGGAGGTCCTGGGCGGCGGCGTGGCGCCCGCGCTGGCCCGGACCGCCGAGCTGCTCCGGGAGGACCTCGACGCCCTCGACGCGCTCGCCGCGGCCGAGCTGGCCCGGCTGGCGGGGGAGGCCGGGGACGGCGGCCTGCCCGCCCGTCCGCTGGCGCCGCTCCCCGCGGCGCTGCGCCGGCGCGTCCTGCGCGGCTGGCTGCGGGCGGCCGGGGTGCCCGACCTGCAGGCGGTGCACCTGCGCGCCGTCGAGACGCTGGTCACCGGGTGGCGCGGGCAGGGGCGGGTGGACCTACCCGGAGGTGCCGGGGTCGGCCGGACGTCTGGCAGGCTGGTGTTCCTGCCCCCCGGCGACGCGCGGGGCCCCCAGCCCGGGGCCGCACCAGACACCCTCGAGGAGCCATCGGCGTGACCAAGGCCGCCAGCGAGTCCGGAGAGCTCGGCAACCACCACGGCTACGGCCCCGACATCGACCACGTGCTGCTCGGCGAGGAGCAGATCCAGGCCAAGATCGCTGAGCTGGCCGCCCAGATCGCCGAGGACTACGCCGGCAAGGAGGTCCTGCTGGTCGGCGTCCTCAAGGGCGCGGTGCTGTTCATGAGCGACTTCGCCCGGGCGCTGCAGCTGCCCACGCAGATGGAGTTCATGGCCGTCTCGTCCTACGGCTCCTCGACGAGTTCCTCCGGCGTCGTGCGCATCCTCAAGGACCTCGACCGCGACATCAGCGACCTGCACGTGCTGGTGCTCGAGGACATCATCGACTCGGGGCTGACCCTGTCCTGGCTGCTGAAGAACCTGGGCAGCCGCCGTCCGGCCTCACTGGAGGTCTGCGCGCTGCTGCGCAAGCCCGACGCGGTCAAGGTCGACGTGCCGGTGCGCTACATCGGGTTCGACATCCCCAACGAGTTCGTCGTCGGATACGGTCTGGACTACGCCGAGCGCTACCGCGACCTGCCCTACATCGCCACGCTCAAGGCCGAGGTCTACTCCGGCTGAACGGGCTTCCCCCGCCCGGGGGTCGACAGGTCCTCTCCGGCCTTCGCACAGCAGTCCTACAGCCTCTCCGGTGTACCGTCGATCGCAACGACGCTGCACCGAGCGCCGGGGTGGCCCGCCCAGGTCGCAGGGAGCGTCCCGGCGGACGATCAGGAGGGTGGACGGGTCAGGCCGGGGACCCCGGCCGCCCGGCATCGGTGTATGGAACGCAAGAAGATCTTCCGCTCCGTGTGGTTCTGGGTCGTCCTCGTCGTCCTCCTGGCGTTGGCGTTCTCCTCGCTGTTCCGCGGCAACGGGGGCTACGAGGAGGTCAGCACCCGGACCGCGATCGAGCAGATCACCGGTGGCAACGTCGACCAGGTCACGATCAACGACAAGGAACAGACGCTCGACCTGGATCTGAAGAACCCGGTCGACGGCAGTGACCAGGTCACCGCGTCCTACCCGATCGGCGCCTCCGACGACATCTTCGACCTCGTCTCCGGCCTGAACGGCAACGGGGACGGCGTCGACTTCAACACCAACGTCACGCAGGACAGCGTCCTGGTCAGCCTGCTGATCAGCTTCCTGCCGTTCGTGATCCTCCTCCTGCTGCTGTTCTGGCTGTTCAACTCGATGCAGGGCGGCGGCCGCGGCGTCATGGCCTTCGGCAAGTCCAAGGCCAAGGTGGTCAGCAAGGACACCCCGAAGACGACGTTCGCCGACGTCGCGGGCGCCGACGAGGCGATCGAGGAACTGCAGGAGATCAAGGACTTCCTGGCCAACCCGGTCAAGTTCCAGGCCGTCGGCGCGAAGATCCCCAAGGGCGTGCTGCTGTTCGGCCCGCCCGGCACCGGCAAGACGCTGCTCGCCCGCGCCGTCGCCGGCGAGGCCGGGGTGCCGTTCTTCTCCATCTCGGGCTCGGACTTCGTCGAGATGTTCGTCGGCGTGGGTGCCAGCCGCGTCCGCGACCTGTTCGAGCAGGCCAAGCAGAACGCCCCGGCGATCATCTTCGTCGACGAGATCGACGCCGTCGGCCGGCACCGCGGCGCCGGCATGGGCGGCGGCCACGACGAGCGCGAGCAGACCCTCAACCAGATGCTCGTCGAGATGGACGGCTTCGACGTCAAGGGCGGCGTCATCATGATCGCCGCCACCAACCGGCCGGACATCCTCGACCCGGCGCTGCTGCGCCCGGGCCGCTTCGACCGGCAGATCGCCGTCGACCGGCCCGACCTGGAGGGGCGCAAGGCGATCCTCGCCGTCCACGCCAAGGGCAAGCCGCTCGCGCCGGACGTCGACCTCGAGACCGTCGCCCGCCGTACCCCCGGCTTCACCGGCGCCGACCTGGCCAACGTGCTCAACGAGGGGGCGCTGCTCACCGCCCGCAACGACGGCACGGCGATCACCGACGCCACCCTCGAGGAGGCGATCGACCGCGTCATCGCCGGCCCGGAGCGCAAGACGCGGGCGATGAGCGAGAAGGAGAAGAAGGTCACCGCCTACCACGAGGGCGGGCACGCCCTCGTGGCGCACGCGCTGCCCAACCTGGACCCGGTGCACAAGGTGACGATCCTGCCGCGCGGCCGCTCGCTGGGGCACACGCTGGTGCTGCCGACCGAGGACAAGTACACCCAGACCCGGTCGGAGATGATCGACACGCTGGCCTACGCCCTCGGCGGCCGGGCGGCGGAGGAGCTGGTCTTCCACGAGCCGACCACCGGCGCCGGCAACGACATCGAGAAGGCCACCTCGCTGGCCCGGGCGATGGTCACCCAGTACGGCATGAGCGCCAAGCTCGGCGCGGTGAAGTACGGCACGAACGACTCCGAGCCGTTCCTGGGCCGCGACATGCGCTCGCACCCGGACTACTCCGAGGCCGTCGCCGCCGACATCGACGCCGAGATCCGGGCGCTCATCGAGGCCGCGCACGACGAGGCCTGGGAGATCCTGGTCGAGTACCGGGCCGTCCTCGACCAGCTCGTCCTCGAGCTGATCGACAAGGAGACGCTCTCCAAGGAGGACATGGCGCGGATCTGCGCCCCGGTGACCAAGCGGCCCTCGCTGGCGCCGTACAACGGCTTCGGCAAGCGCACCCCGTCCGACCTGCCGCCGGTCCTGACGCCGGCCGAGCAGGCGGCGCAGCACGGGAACGGGCACGTCGGCGAGGGCAACCCGGTCGGCGACGTCGGCGCCCCCGTCCAGAGGTGAGCGAGCGTGCGAGCTCAGCCATGAGCACAGCAGTGCCGCGAACGCGTCCGACGAGCGCCAGCGGGGAGGTCGCGTGAGTGAGGTCCCGGCCGAGCCGGACGACGTCCTGCTGCCGGTCCCGCCCCGCGCCGGCGTCGACCACGAGCGTGCGGTGGCCGCCGTCCGTGAGCTGCTCCTCGCGGTGGGCGAGGACCCGGACCGCCCGGGCCTGCGGGACACCCCGGCCCGGGTGGCCCGCGCCTACGCGGAGACCTTCGCCGGGCTGTGGCAGGACCCCGTCGACGTCCTCGCGACCACCTTCGACGAGGACCACGACGAGATGGTCCTGGTCAAGGACATCCCGATGTACTCGACCTGCGAGCACCACCTGGTGCCCTTCCACGGGGTGGCGCACATCGGCTACATCCCCGGCGACGACGGCCGGGTGACCGGGCTGTCCAAGCTGGCGCGGCTGGTCGAGGTCTACGCCCGGCGCCCGCAGGTGCAGGAGCGGATGACCAGCCAGATCGCCGACGCGCTGGCCGAGGTCCTCAAGCCCCGTGGCGTGCTGGTGGTCATCGAGGCCGAGCACCTGTGCATGGCCATGCGCGGCATCCGGAAGCCCGGTTCGACGACGGTGACCTCCGCCGTCCGCGGCATCTTCCGGGACAACCCGGCGACGCGCAGCGAGGCGATGAGCCTCGTGATGCGAGGGTGACGGGCCAGTGAGCATCGCCGGAGGCTGGGGGCACGTCCCGCTTGCGGGGGACAGCGACCGAGGAGCGGAGCGGGCCCGGAGCCGAGCCGTGGACAGAGGCCGGTGAGCGTCGAGCTCCTCCGCCCCGCCCACTGCGTCGTGATGGGCGTCCTCAACGTCACGCCCGACTCCTTCTCCGACGGCGGCTGCTTCGCCGACGCCCCGTCGGCGATCGCCCACGGGCTGGCCATGCACGCGGCGGGTGCCGACTACGTCGACGTGGGCGGGGAGTCCACCCGGCCCGGCGCCGACCGGGTCGACACCGACGAGGAGTGCCGCCGGGTGCTCCCGGTGGTCCGCGAGCTCACCGACGCGGGCGTGCGGGTCAGCGTCGACACCACCCGCGCCGAGGTGGCCGAGGCCGCGCTGCAGGCCGGGGCGGTCCTCGTGAACGACGTCAGCGGGGGGCTGGCCGACGCCGGCATGGCCCGACTGGTCGCCGACGCCGGCGTCCCCTGGGTGCTCATGCACTGGCGGGGGCACAGCCGCGAGATGTACGCGGCGGCCCGCTACGGCGACGTCGTGACCGAGGTCTGCGCCGAGCTCACCGCCCGCGTGGAGGACGTCGTGGCCGCGGCGGTGGCGCCCGAGCAACTGGTGCTCGACCCCGGGCTGGGGTTCGCCAAGCGCGCCGAGCACAACTGGGCGCTGCTCGCCGGCCTGGACCGGCTGATCGATCTCGGGCTGCCGGTGCTCGTCGGCGCCTCGCGCAAGACCTTCCTCGGCCGGCTGCTCGCCGCCCCGGACGGCGCCGTGCGCCCCGCGGAGGAGCGCGACGCGGCCACGCTGGCCACGACCGTGCTCGCCGCCGAGGCCGGCGCGTGGGGGGTGCGGGTGCACGACGCGGCCGCCTCGGCCGACGCGGTCCGCACGGTCGCCGCCGTCCAGGCCGCGCGCGGGGAGAGGAACCGCCGTGACCGGTGACCACCCGTCCCGCCGCCCCGATCGCATCGCCGTCCGCGGGCTGACCGCCCACGCCCACCACGGGGTCTACGACGTCGAGCGGGAGCGGGGGCAGACCTTCCGCGTCGACGCCGTCCTCGAGCTCGACACCGCCCCGGCCGCGGCGGGGGACGACCTCGAGAAGACGGTCAACTACGCCGAGCTGGCGCAGGCCCTGCACGCGGTCCTGACCGGGGAGCCGGTCGACCTCCTGGAGACCCTCGCCCAGCGGCTGGCCGACGTCTGCCTGGCCGACCCGCTGGTGGACGCCGTGGAGATCACCGTGCACAAGCCCGAGGCCGACCTCGGGGTGCCCTTCGACGACGTCACCGTGAGCATCCGGCGGGAGCGGGCGTGAGCCGGGCGGTCCTGTCCCTCGGCGCCAACCTCGGCGACCGGGCCGCCACGCTGCGCGGCGCGATCACCGCGCTCAAGGACGACGGCGTGCTGGTGGCCCGGTCCACGCTGTACGAGACCCCGCCCTGGGGGCCGGTCGAGCAGCCGCCGTACCTCAACGCGGTCGTCGTCGTCCGCGGGCCGCACGACGCGGCCGGGTGGCTGGCGCGCGCCCACGAGCTGGAGCAGGCCGCGGGACGGACCCGCGACGTCCGCTGGGGCCCCCGCACGCTCGACGTCGACGTCGTCGCGGTCACCGGGGACGACGGGCAGCCGGTGCTCTCCGCCGACCCCGCCCTGACCCTGCCGCACCCGCGCGCGCACGAGCGGGCCTTCGTGCTCGTGCCCTGGGCGTCGCTGGACCCCACGGCGGTGCTCCCCGGCCACGGGCGGGTGGTCGACCTGGTCGCCGCCCTGCCGCGCGAGGACGTCGCCGCGGTGGTCCGCTGGAAGCACCTTCGGTGAGCGAGCTGGCGAGCTCACGCATGAACAGAGCGAGGCGGCGAACGCGGCCGACGAGCGCCAGCGAGGAGGGCGCGTGAGACCGGTGAACCGGCGCGACCTCACCGTCCTGGTCGCCGGGCTGGCCGTGGCGGCCTGGCTGGTCGTCCGGTCGGCCTACGGGGACCTGCCCGCGCTGCGCTGGTGGCTGCCGGTGCCGATCGGGGTGCTGGCCGTCGCCGAGCTGCTCGGCGCCCGGACCCTGCGCGCCCGGCTGGCCGCCCAGCGGGACCGCCGTCCACCGGCCGAGCGCGGCCACGCGCCGGTGCGGCCGGTGGAGCCGATGATGGTGGCCCGGCTGGCGGTGCTGGCCCAGGCCAGCGCCTACGTCGGCGCGGTGTTCCTCGGCATCTGGATCGGGCTGCTGCTCTACGTCGTCCCGGCCCTGTCGCGGCTGCAGGCCGCCGGCGGGGACACCGTCGCCGGCGTCATCGGGGTCGTCTGCTCGGCCGCGCTGGTCGGTGCCGCCCTGTGGCTGGAGTCGGTCTGCCGGATCCCGCCGTCCCCGCAGGACGACGAGCCGCCCCTCGACCCCCGGGGCTGACGGCGGTCATCCCCGCACCGACCTCCGCAGCGCCGCGTGCAGCGACCCGGGGGTGAGGACGCCGAGGTAGCGGTCCCCGTCCATGACGGCCACCCAGCCCGCGTCGGACTGCAGCATCGTGGCCAGCGCCGTGCGCAGCGACGTGTCCGCCGGCACGGTGCCGTCGCTGCGGACGACGGCGGAGGCGACCGTCCCGGCCCCGGCCGCCCGTGCCGTCGGCAGCGAGCCCACCGGCCGGCCCGACCCGTCGAGCACCACGGCCCAGCCCGCGCCGGCCCGGTCCAGCACGGCGCCCACGTCGGCCAGGCCGTCGTGGAGACCCACCGTCGGCGGCTGCTCCAGCACGGCCGGGTCGATGGGGGTGACCGCCAGCCGCTTGAGCGCCCGGTCGCCGCCGACGAAGTCGGCCACCACCTGGTTGGCCGGGCGGCCCAGCACCTCGGCCGGCGGCGCGAACTGCTCCACGTGCCCGCCGGTGCTCATCACCGCGATGCGGTCGCCGAGCCGGACCGCCTCCTCGATGTCGTGCGTGACGAAGACGATCGTCTTGCGCACCGTCTCCTGCAGCCGGAGGAACTCCGCCTGCAGCCGCTCGCGCACCACCGGGTCGACGGCGGAGAACGGCTCGTCCATCAACAGGACGGCGGGGTCGGCGGCCAGCGCCCGCGCCACGCCGGCCCGCTGCCGCTGGCCCCCGGAGAGCTGGGCGGGGTAGCGGTCCCCGTGGACGGCCGGGTCGAGGCCGACCGTCGCGAGCAGCTCGTCGACCCGCGCCCGGGTGCGCCCGCGGTCCCACCCGAGCAGCCGCGGCACGGTCGCCACGTTGGTCCGGACCGTCTGGTGCGGGAAGAGCCCCACGCTCTGGATGACGTAGCCGATCCGGCGGCGCAGCCGGTCGGCGTCCACGCGGGTGACGTCCTCCCCGCCGAGGAGGATGCGGCCGGTCGACGGCTCGATGATCCGGTTGATCATCTTCATCGTCGTCGTCTTGCCGCAGCCCGAGGGGCCGACCAGGACCGACAGCTCCCCGGCCGCGAAGGTCAGGTCGAGCGCGGCGACGCCGACGGTGCCGTCCGGGTAGACCTTGCTGACGCCCTCCAGCCGGATCTCCTGGGCGCCGCCCCCGCCGGTCGTCGCCGTGGCGGTCGTGGCGGCGGCGGTGGCAGTAGCGTCCACGACGTGGCCTCCCTGGGTGCGCACCCGCCGACGGGTGCGGCGAGCGACCCGGTGGTGCTCGCGGCGGACGAAGCGCCGAACCCCTGGTTCAGCCCGTCGTACGTGACCGACAACTGGGACACCATTGTGGTCTACCTGGAGCAGCACGTCAGGCTCACCGTCGGCGCGGTCCTGCTCGGGGCGCTCGTCGCGCTGCCCCTGGCGCTGCTGGCCCGGCGCACCCGGCTGCTGTCCGGGCCGGTGCTGGGCCTGTCGACGGTGGTCTACACGATCCCCTCGCTGGCCATGTTCGCCTTCCTGGCGCCGTTCACCGGGCCGCTGTCGGCGACGACCGTGCTGCTCGGGCTCACCCTCTACACGCTGGTGATCCTGGTCCGGAACTTCCTCGTCGGGCTGCAGGGCGTGCCGGACGACGTCCGCGAGGCCGCGCGGGGGATGGGCTACGGCCCCGCGCGGATGTTCCTGCAGGTCGACCTGCCGCTGGCGCTGCCGACCTTCATGGCCGGGCTGCGCATCGCGACCGTCTCGACCGTCGCGCTGGTCACCGTCGGCGTCATCACCGGCAACGGCGGGCTGGGGCAGCTGATCGTGGGCGGGTTCAACGCGAACTTCTACCGGGCCGAGATCGTCACCGGCGCCGTCGGGTGCGTGCTGCTCGCGCTGGTCGCCGACGTGCTGCTCGCCGGGCTCGAGCGGCTGCTCACCCCGTGGACGCGGGCGGTCCGGGCATGAGCTCCTTCGGCGACGCCTTCGTCTACCTCAACGACCCGTTCAACTGGACGCGGCCGGGCGGCATCCTCGACCTGCTCGCCGAGCACCTGGCGGTCTCCGCCGCGGCGGTGCTGCTCGCCGCGGTCCTCGCGATCCCCGCGGGGGTGCTCCTCGGCCGCAGCGGCCGCGGCGCGGGCGGGATCGTCGTCCTGTCCAACGTCAGCCGAGCCGTGCCGACCCTGGCCCTCCTCACCGTCTTCGCGGTGACGCCGATCGGCTTCAGCGACACCGCGACCGTCATCGCCCTCGCGGTCTTCGCCGTCCCGCCGATGCTCACCAACACCTTCGTCGGCTTCCGCGAGGTCGACCGCGACGTGCGCGAGGCGGCCCGGGCGATGGGCATGAGCCCGCGCCAGCTGCTGGCGCGGGTCGACGCCCCGCTCGCGCTGCCGCTGGTCATGACCGGCGTCCGGACGGCGGCGGTGCAGGTGGTCGCCACCGCCACCCTCGCCGCCCTCGTCGGGGGCGGCGGGCTGGGCCGCATCATCAACCTCGGCTTCGGCCAGCAGGACCTCGGCCAGATCCTCGCCGGTGCCTTCCTCGTGGCCGGGCTCGCGCTGCTCACCGAGCTGGTGCTGGTGCTGGTGTCGTGGGCGGTCACCCCCGGCCCCCGGCGGCTGCCGCTCCTCCGGTCCGCGCGCGGCCGGGCCGGGACGCCGGAGCCGACCGCGTCGGGCGTCCCCCTCTGAGCCGCTCGGTAACAACCGCGCAACAGGGTCCGGCCGGGAGTTGGCCGAGCGCGTGGCCAGGCGGTTGCATGATCGGCGCGGGACTCCTCCCGCCAGACACGCGTCGCGGCCGCACGGCCGCACGGGACACAGAAGGCGGGCGAGATGCGCAGCCGTACCCGGGTCCTCCCTCCCCTCGCGCTGGCCGCGGTGCTCCTCACCGCGACCGCCTGCGGCGAGTCCGGCTCGTCGGGCACGGGCGGGGGCGAGACCGGCGGCGCCACCGCGGCGGGGGACACCTGCGCCCCCGTGGCCGGCGAGCAGCTGGTCGTGCTCGAGGACGACCAGCAGCTGCAGAACGCCGACAACGTCGTCCCGGCGGTCAACCTCGCCACCTCCCAGGCCAACCCGGCGCTGCTCCCGGCGCTGGACGCGGTCTCGGCCGCCCTGACCACCGAGGAGCTCATCGAGCTCAACGCCGCGGTGGACATCGAGCGGCAGAGCGCCGAGGACGTCGCCGCGGCCTGGGTGCAGGACAACGTCGACGCGGCCGCCCTGGAGCAGGGCAGCGGCGCGATCGCGGTCGGCGGTGCCAACTTCACCGAGTCCACCGTGCTCGCGAGCATCTACGCCGACGTCCTCACCGGTGCCGGCTTCGACGCCTCCGTCCGCGAGGTCGGCAACCGCGAGCTGTACCTGCCGGCGCTCATCTCCGGCTCGGACATCCAGGTCTTCCCCGAGTACCTGTCGACGGTCACCGAGTTCCTCAACCGCCAGGTCAACGGCCCCGAGGCGCAGCCGGTGGCCAGCGGGGACGCGCAGGCGACGGTCAGCGCGCTGCAGCCGCTGGCCGAGCAGGTCGGCCTGGTCTTCGGTGAACCCTCGAACGCCGCTGACCAGAACGCCTTCGCCGTCACCCAGGAGTTCGCCGACCAGGTGGGGGTCGCGACCCTGTCGGAGCTGGCCGACGCCTGCGGCGACGGATCGCTGGTGCTCGGCGGCCCGGCGGAGTGCCCGGACCGGCCGTTCTGCCAGCCGGGCCTGGAGGAGACCTACGGGCTGCAGTTCGCCGAGTTCCGCGAGCTCGACCCCGGCGGCCCGCTGACCAAGGCCGCGCTCCAGCAGGGCGAGGTCTCGATCGGCCTGGTCTTCAGCTCCGACGGAGCACTCGCGCAGTAGGAGGACCCCCTGCCCCCCGCCGTGGGAGGACCCGTCCTCCTCACCCCTCGCTCGCTCGGGGTGAGCCTCGGGACGGGGCCACTGCGGGCCCTGCAGGGGGCCGGAGGGCCCGGGACGGCGTGTCCCGGGCCCTCTCGCGTGTGTGGCGCCCGGCGATTCCAGCCCGTGGTCGGAGGCTGCCTCACCGTTACTCTGGAGCCATGCGGGGGGACCGGGACGACGTGGCCGCCGAGCGTTCCGGAACCGGTTCCCGCACCGTCCGACGCGGCCCCGTTGCGGCTTCCCCGGGCCTGCGGACCGCCGGCCTGGCGGTCGGGTTCGTCCTCGCCGTCGTCGCCACCGTCGTCGTCTTCGTGACCGACGACCCCCGGGTGCTCCGGCTGGCGGTCATCGGCGCGGCCTGGGCCTTCGTGCTCGCCGCGCTGGGAACGGCCCGGCGGGGTGGCGGCGCGGCCCCCGAGCGCGACGAGGTCGCGGCCGTCGAGCGGTCCGCCGCCGAGCGTGAGGCCGAGCTGCGGCTCGCCTACGAGCTCCAGCTGGAGCGGGAGGTCGCGGCCCGGCGGGAGCTCGAGCTGCGCGTGGAGAACGACGTGCGACGCGAGACCGAGCAGGCGGTGCGCGCCGACCTCGACGCCCTGCGCGGCGAGGTGGCCCGGGTCGCCGAGCTGCGGGCGGGTCTCGCCCAGCTCACCGACCTGCGGGCGGACCTGGCGCAGCTGGCCGAGCTGCGGGCCGACGTCGGCCGCCTGCGCACGGAGCTCACCGAGCAGCTGTCCGGCGAGATGCTGGTCGAGCGGATCATGCTGCGCACCCAGTCCATCCGGACCGCCCCGGCGACGGCCGAGACCCCGGCTCCCCGCACCATCGACGCCGCCGGCTGGGTCGAGCCGGCTGCGGAGCTGACCGCCGCCCGGCCGGCGATCCGGCTCGCGGACCTCACCGTCGGCGGAGCGACCCGGCAGTTCGCCGAGGTGCGCGTCGAGACGGCAGCGGCCGAGCCGCCGGTCCGCTCGACGCCGGCTCCCCCGCCCCCGCCGCTGGACTGGCTGGCAGAGCGGTCGATGGTGGAGCCCGACGAGGCGGCCCCGGCGCGGCGCTCGCGGTCCGCAGCCTCCGCCGAGCCGCCGGAGTCCCCGCGGGACCGGTCGGCGACCCGGTCCCTGGCCGAGCCCGCGACGGCCGCCGAGCCGAGCCGTCGGCACACCGACGCCCCGTACCGCCCGGTCGCGCCGGCCGAGCAGCCCACCGAGCAGCGCCCCGCCGTCCCGCGCGACGCCGCGCCGGCGGCCGGCGAGGGGGCCGTGCGGTTGGCGGAGATCCTCGCCGCGAACGGGGTCAGCCCGTCGTCCGGCGGCCGCCGGCGGCGCCGCTACCGGGACGACGGCGAGACCGACGACGTCCTCTCGCGGGTGCTCGGCCGCTGACCCGGCCGCGACCGCGCCCAGGCGTGCGGCAGGCGTGACCCAGTCCACAGGCCTCAGGCGTTGCACCGGCTGCGAGCCGGACACACACTCGCCATCGGCGCGCAACCCGCGTGGCACGACTCGGCCGCAGCGGGGCCGGCGCCGGCACCACCGATCGACCCGAACGACCCGCACGCCCTGACGGTCGTCGACGAGGACGGCCGCGAACCCGAGTCCGGTACCCGCGAGGGACTGGAACGAGAGGTGCACCGATGCCTGCTGCCCGCAGGACTCCCCACGCTGCCGGCCTCCAGCCCGCCGGCACCGCTCCCGCCCGGCTCCGCGTCGGCGTCGTCGGCGCCGGACGCGTCGGCGCCGTCCTGGGCGCCGCCCTCGCCGCCGCCGGCCACGACGTGGTCGCCGCCGCCGGCCTCTCCACCGGCTCCGCCGAGCGTGCCGCGCGCCTGCTGCCCGGGACGCCGCTGCTCCCGACCGACGAGGTGGTCGCCGCCGCCGACCTGGTCGTCCTCGCCGTCCCCGACGACACCCTCGCCGGCCTGGTCTCGGGCCTGGCGGAGACCGGGGTGTGGCGCGCGGGGCAGCTGACCTTCCACACGTCCGGGGCGCACGGCCTCGCGGTGCTCGCGCCCGCCGCGCGGGCCGGCGTCCTGCCACTGGCGCTGCACCCGGCCATGACCTTCACCGGCGCCCCGGAGGACGCCGACCGGCTGGCCGGCACGCCGTTCGCGGTCACCAGCGCCCCCGAGCACCGGCCGGTCGCCGAGACGCTGGTGCTCGAGATGAGCGGCGAGCCGTTCTTCGTGGCCGAGGCCGACCGGCGGCTCTACCACGCCGCCCTCGTGACCGGCGCCAACCACCTCGTCACGCTGGTCGCTGAGGCCGCGGACCTGCTGCGCACCGCGGGCGTCGGCGAGCCCGCGCGGGTGCTGGCCCCGCTGCTCACCGCGGCGCTGGACAACGGGCTCCGGCGCGGCGACCGGGGGCTCACCGGGCCGGTCAGCCGCGGCGACGTCGGCACCGTCCGCGACCACCTCGACACGCTCACCGACCGGGCGCCGGAGTCCGTCGCCGCCTACGTCGCGATGGCCCAGCGCACCACCGAGCGCGCCCTGGCCGCCGGCCGGCTCAAGCGGCACGAGGGCGCACCGCTGCTGGACCTGCTGTACGAGGCCGCCGATCCGGCGGGCTCCCGGTGAGTGCACCTCCCACCCCGGCCGTCGCGGAGACGACCGCCGAGCTGGCCCGGCTGCGCGCGCGGCTGCCGGGACCGGTCGTCCTCGTCCCGACGATGGGCGCGCTGCACGAGGGCCACCGCACCCTGGTCCGGGCCGCACGGGAGCGGGGCGGCTCCGTGGTCGTCTCGGTGTTCGTCAACCCGACGCAGTTCGGCCCGGGCGAGGACTTCGACCGCTACCCCCGCACCTGGGACGCCGACCTCGACGCGCTCGCCGAGGAGGGCGCCGACGTCGTCTTCCACCCGCCGGTCGAGGAGGTCTACCCGCCCGGCGCGGTCGGGGTGACCGTGCACCCGGGGCCGCTGGGTGACGTCCTCGAGGGCGCCGTCCGTCCCGGGCACTTCGCCGGCGTCCTCACCGTCGTGGCCAAGCTGTTCGGCCTGGTCCGCCCGGACGTCGCCGTCTTCGGCGAGAAGGACTACCAGCAGCTGGTGCTCATCCGCGCCATGGCCCGCGAGCTCGCCCTCGGCCCCGAGGTCGTCGGCGTCCCCACCGTCCGCGAGGACGACGGCATGGCGCTGTCCTCCCGCAACCGGTACCTCTCCCCGGAAGAGCGGGCCACCGCCGCGGCGTTGTCGCGAGCGCTCCGGGCCGGTGCCGCGGCCGGCTCGCAGGGCGCCGAGGCCGTCCGCACCGCCGCGCGGCAGGTGCTCGCCACCGCTCCCGAGCTGGTCCCCGACTACCTCGAGCTCACCGACCCCGACCTCGGCCCGGCGCCCGCCGCCGGACCCGCGCGCCTGCTGGTCGCCGCCCGCGTCGGCAGCACCCGCCTGATCGACAACACCCCCGTGCACCTGGGAGACGACCGATGATGCGCACGATGCTCAAGTCCAAGATCCACCGGGCGACGGTCACCCAGGCCGACCTGCACTACGTGGGCTCGGTGACCATCGACGAGGACCTCCTCGACGCGGCCGACCTGCTGCCCGGCGAGCAGGTGGCGATCGTCGACGTCACCAACGGCGCGCGGCTGGAGACCTACGTCATCCCCGGCGAGCGGGGCAGCGGGGTGATCGGGATCAACGGCGCCGCCGCGCACCTCGTGCACCCCGGCGACCTCGTGATCATGATCAGCTACGGCGTGATGGACGAGACCGAGGCCAAGAGCCACATCCCCAGGGTCGTGCACGTCGACGGCGCCAACCGCATCGTCGACCTCGGCGGCGACCCGTCCGCGCCGGTGCCCGGCGCAGAGGACCATCGCCGGGGCCCGCTGGCGACGTCGTCCACCGGGGCCCGGTCGCGGCCCCGTCCCGGGTTCCCTCGTGAGCGTGCGAGCGGAGGGGAGGACGGGGTCCTTCCGCACCGGCGCTGCGACTTCGGCGTCCCGGTCCGGTGACCGCCGCCGCGACCGACACCCTCACCGGGCTGCCGCTGCGCCTGTCGGCGCCGGCGCCCGGCTGGGAGCTCACCGCCGACGTGTGCGTCGTGGGCTCCGGCGTGGCCGGGCTGTGCGTCGCGCTGCACGCGCGCGCCGCGGGGCTGTCGGTCGCCGTGGTGACCAAGGTCCGGGTGGACGCCGGGTCGACGCGCTGGGCCCAGGGCGGCATCGCCGCCGTGCTCGACCCCGCCGACAGCCCCGAGGCGCACGCCCGCGACACCGAGGTGGCCGGCGTGGGCCTGTGCGAGGCCGAGGCGGTGTCCGTCCTGGTCCACGAGGGGCCGCAGCGGCTGCGCCAGCTGATGGACTGGGGCGCCGCCTTCGACCGCGACCCCGCGGGCCGGCTGCTGCTCACCCGCGAGGGCGGGCACTCCGCCGACCGGATCGTGCACGCCGGCGGCGACGCCACCGGCTCGGAGGTGCAGCGCGCCCTCCAGGACGCCGTCCGCGCCGATCCGGGCGTCACGCTGGTGGAGCACGCGATGGTCCTCGACCTGCTCACCGACGCCGACGGGCGCGCGGCCGGGGTCACCCTGCACGTGCTCGGGGAAGGCAGCGCGGACGGCGTCGGCGCGGTCCGCGCCCGCGCGGTCGTGCTGGCCACCGGCGGCATGGGGCAGGTCTACGCCGCCACCACCAACCCCTCGGTCTCCACCGGCGACGGCGTGGCCCTCGGGCTGCGGGCCGGCGCGGTCGCCACCGACCTGGAGTTCGTCCAGTTCCACCCGACCTCGCTCTACCTCGGGCCCGGCGCCCGGGGCCAGCAGCCGCTGGTCAGCGAGGCGCTGCGCGGCGAGGGTGCGGTGCTGCGCGACGGGTCGGGGGAGCGGTTCATGGTGGGCGTGCACCCACTGGCCGAGCTGGCCCCCCGCGACGTCGTCGCCAAGGCGATCACCGCCGTCCAGCTGCGCGACGGCGTCCCGCACGTCTGGCTGGACGCGCGCGAGGTGCCCGACGTCGCCACGCGCTTCCCCACCATCACCGCCAGCTGCCGGGCCGCCGGCATCGACCCCGTCACCGACCTGGTCCCGGTGACCCCCGCGGCGCACTACGCCTCCGGCGGCCTGGTCACCGACCTCGCGGGCCGGACGACGGTGCCCGGGCTCTACGCCTGCGGGGAGGTCGCCTGCACCGGCGTCCACGGCGCCAACCGGCTGGCCTCCAACTCGCTGCTGGAGGGCCTGGTCTTCGCCGCCCGGATCGGCGCCGAGCTCGCCGGGCGGCTGCCGGCGCCCGCGGCGGTGCGCCTCACCGAGGCCGCGCCGTCCGGGCTGCTGGACCCGGCCGGGCGCCGGGCGGTGACCGACACCATGTCCGCCCGCGTCGGCGCGCTGCGCACCGGGGCCGGGCTCGCCGAGGCGGTCGACCGGCTCGCCGCGCTCGCCGCCGGGCTGGGCGGGACCGCTCCTGCCGTGGACAGCTGGGAGGCGACCGACCTGTTGACCGTCGCCAGCTCCCTCACCGCCGCGGCGGCGACCCGCGAGGAGACCCGCGGCTGCCACTGGCGCGAGGACCACCCCGGAACCGAGGAGGAGTGGCGCGTGCACCTCGACGTCCGCCTGGACCCGTCCGGCCGCCTGACGGTGACCCGCCGGCCGGTCGGCACCCCGGTGGTGCAGCCGTGGTGAGCTCGGTGGTCGACCCGCGGGACCTCTCCGGCACCGGCCTCTCCGAGGCGTGGGTCGACGAGCTGGTGGAGCGCGCCCTCGTCGAGGACCTCACCGGCGGCGCGCCGCTGCCCGCGGCCCCCGACCTCGCCGTGACCCATGACGTGACCAGCGCCGCGACCGTCCCCGCCAGCCGGCTGGGGACCGCCGACCTGGTGGCCCGCGCCGACGGCGTGGTCGCCGGCCTGCCGGTCGCCGCGCGGGTGTTCACCCGGCTCGCCCCCGGCGCGACGCTCACCGCGGGCGCGACGGACGGCGACCGCGTGGCCCGCAGCGACGTGCTGCTGACCGTCCGCGGGCCGGTGCGCGCGCTGCTGGCCGCCGAGCGCAGCGCCCTGAACATCGCCAGCCGGGCCAGCGGCATCGCCACCCTCACCCGCCGGTGGGTCGACGCCGTGGCCGGCACCGGGGCCGTCGTCCTGGACACCCGCAAGACCACGCCGGGGCTGCGGCCGCTGGAGAAGTACGCGGTCCGCTGCGGCGGCGGGTCGAACAAGCGGATGGGCCTCTACGACGTGGCGATGGTCAAGGACAACCACGTCGCCGCCGCCGGCTCGGTCGCCGCGGCCGTCGCCGCCGTCCGCGAGCGGGCCCCGGGCGTCACCGTGCAGGTCGAGGTCGACGTGCCGGCCCAGGCCGTCGAGGCGGTCGAGGCCGGCGCCGACTTCCTGCTCTGCGACAACATGGCGCCGGACGCCCTGCGCGAGGTCGTGGCGCTCGTCGCGGGCCGGGCCGAGCTGGAGGCCACCGGCGGGCTCACCCTCGACGTCGCCCGCGAGGTGGCCGGGACCGGCGTCGACTACCTGTCGGTCGGCGGGCTCACGCACTCGGCGCCGATCCTCGACCTCGCCCTCGACCTGCGGGCCTGACCGTGCTGCTCACCGTCGACGTCGGCAACAGCCAGACCGTCCTCGCCACCTTCGACGGCGACCGGCGGGTGGGCTGCTGGCGGGTGACGACGGCGCCGCGGGCGACCGCGGACGAGCTGCGGATGCTGTGGCGCGGGCTGCTGCGCGACACCGAGGTCACCGGGGTGTCGGCCTGCTCGACGGTGCCCGCGCTGCTGCCGGCGCTGCGCCAGCTGCTGGACTCGCTCGAGGTGCCGGTCGTCCTCATCGGTCCCGGCGTCCGGACCGGCGTCCCGCTGCACGTGGACAACCCCCGCGAGGTCGGTGCGGACCGCGTCGTGACCGCGCTCGCCGCGCACGAGCTCTACGGCCGGGGGCCCGGCGGCGGGAACCGGCCCGTGGTGGTCGTCGACTTCGGCACCTCCACCAACGTCGACGCCGTCGGCCCCGCGGGGCAGTTCCTCGGCGGCGCGCTGGCCCCGGGCGTGGAGGTCAGCCTGGAGGCGCTGGCCAGCCGCGCGGCCCAGCTGCGGTCGGTGGAGCTCACCGTGCCGGCGCACGCCATCGGCAAGAACACCGTCGCGGCGCTGCAGTCGGGCCTGGTGCTCGGTTTCGCCGGCCTGGTCGACGGGCTGGTCGCGCGGATCGCCGCCGAGCTGGTCGACTCGTTCGGGGTGCCGCCGGTGGTGGTCGCCACGGGCGGGCTCGCGCCGCTGGTCGCCGACAGCTGCCGGTCCATCGGCGAGCGCGAGCCCGACCTCACCGTCCACGGGCTGCGGCTGGCCTTCGAACGGCAGCAGGCCGGTCTCCGTCACCCGCCCACCCGGCGTCCGCCCTCCCCGTAGGCTCGCCTCCCGTGACAGACGTACCGTCCGGCCCGGCTGACGACGAACTCCCCGAACAGCTCCGGGTCCGCCGGGCGAAGCTGGACCGGCTGCGCGAGTCCGGCGTCGACCCGTACCCGGTCGCCGTCGCCCGGACGACCACGCTGGCCGACGTCCGCGCCGCCCACCCCGACCTGCCGCCGGACACGATGACCGGCGAGAAGGTGGGGATCACCGGCCGGGTCATATTCAGCCGCAACACCGGCAAGCTGTGCTTCGCGACGCTGCGCGAGGGGGACGCCGAGCTGCAGGTCATGCTCTCCCGCGACCGGGTGGGCGCCGAGGCGCTGGACGCCTGGAAGGCCGACGTCGACCTCGGCGACCACGTGTTCGTCCAGGGGGAGGTCGGGACGTCGCGGCGCGGGGAGCTCTCGGTGTTCGCCGACTCCTGGCAGCTCACCGCCAAGTCGCTGCGCCCGCTGCCGGTGGCCCACAAGCCGATGAGCGAGGAACTGCGGGTCCGCCGTCGGTACGTGGACCTGATCGTGCGCGACGAGGCCCGCCGCACGGTGCGGCAGCGGTCCACGGTGATGTCGACGCTGCGCACGGGCCTCGCCTCCCGCGGCTACCTCGAGGTCGAGACGCCGATGCTGCAGACGGTGCACGGCGGCGCCGCGGCGCGCCCGTTCCGCACCCACATGAACGCGTTCGACCTCGACCTGTACCTGCGCATCGCGCCGGAGCTGTTCCTGAAGCGGTGCATCGTCGGCGGGCTCGAGCGGGTCTTCGAGATCAACCGCAACTTCCGCAACGAGGGCGCCGACAGCACGCACTCGCCGGAGTTCGCGATGCTCGAGTGCTATCAGGCCTATGCCGACTACCAGGTGATGGCGACCCTCACCCGGGAACTGGTCCAGGAATGCTGCGCCGCGCTGTTCGGCGACCACGTCGCGCGGCACAACGACGGCACCGAGATCGACCTGTCGGGCGAGTGGCCGCAGATCCCGCTCCACACGGCGGTGTCCGAGGCCGTGGGGGAGGAGGTCACCCCCGAGACCCCGCTCGAGCAGTTGCGGTCGATCGCCGAGCGCAACGGGATCGGGGTGGACCCGAAGTGGCTGCCCGGGAAGGTCGTCGAGGAACTGTTCGAGGCGCTGGTGCAGGACGCGCTGCAGTCGCCGACGTTCGTCATCGACTACCCGCTGGACACCTCGCCGCTGACCCGGGCGCACCGGTCGGCGTCGGGCCTGGCCGAGAAGTGGGACCTCTACATCGCGGGGGTCGAACGCGCGACCGCCTACTCCGAGCTGGTCGACCCCGTGGCCCAGCGCGAGCGGTTCACCGCCCAGGCGGCGCTGGCGGCGGCCGGCGACCCCGAGGCGATGGCCCTCGACGAGGACTTCCTCGAGGCGCTCGAGTACGGGATGCCGCCCACCGGCGGCATGGGGATGGGCATGGACCGGCTCATGATGACCCTGACCGGACTCGGAATCCGCGAGACCATCCTCTTCCCGCTCGTGCGGCCGCTTTCGTCCTGAACTACACCGTCCGTTTCTCACCCCTTCCGGTATTTCGCCTTCCCGCGCCTTCCCGCACATCTCGCTGAATGCACTATGGTTCGAGGCGGCAAAGCAGCTGCCCCGCTCCGGGGCGACTAACCGCCCCCGAAAGGGGCCGCATCGGGAAGTGGGGAAGTGGAATGGCTCGCAAGGTCCAGGTGATCCTCAGTGACGACCTCGACGAGGATCTTCCGGCCGACGAGACCGTGAGTTTCTCCCTCGACGGGACGAACTACGAGATCGACCTGTCCGAGAAGAACGCCGAGGAGATGCGGAACGCGTTCTCGCGTTATGTGCAGGCCGCTCGCAAGGTCGGCCGCGGCTCGGGCCGGGCGTCCGGCGGCGGGCGGTCCCGCGCGACCGGGGGCGGTCGCATGGACCGTGAGCAGGCCGGCGCGATCCGCGAGTGGGCCCGCAAGAACGGCCACCAGGTGAGCGACCGCGGGCGGATCCCGGCCAGCGTGGTGGAGGCCTACGAGGCCGCCCACTGAGAAAGGGCCTCCCTGCCCCCACCGCTCGCAGGCTCGCGGCGGGGCCCTGCAGGGAGGCCGCCGACGGCCGACGGCGGCCCGGCTCCCCGAGGGGACCGGGCCGCCGTTGTCAACGGAGGGTTGCGCCTCGTCGCCGCAGGTCAGGGCCCTAGGTCCCTGGGGGAGATACGGACGGTTCGGTGACGCTAGGGGTATGAGCCAAGACGCGGCGTGGGCGACCACGACGGGTGGTCGCGATCCAGGCTCCCAGCGGGCCGTCCGAGACACCTCCCCCCTCGCACCCTCCTTCACCGCCACCGTCGACCAGGCGCGCGGCGTCGTCCGGGCCCGTGGCCACCTCGACGAGGTCGGGGCCGACCTGCTCTGCGGGACGGTCCTCGCCCTCCAGCGGCACGGGCACCGGCAGATCACCGTCCGGCTGCAGGCGACCGTGGAGCCCCCGGCGCGCGCGGTCTTCGACGAGCTGACCCAGCGGCTCGCTGCCGACGGCGTGCTGGTGGTGCTCGAGTGACGGCGGGCACGAGCGCGGGGCGCGGCTCCCTGGAGCACGGTCACTGGACGGTCGGGGTGGACGCGGTCGAGCGCCGGCACGCCGCGGACGAGGCCGCGACGAGCCGGCTGCACGCCGTCGGCGCCGACGGGCTGATCGTCGGCCGCGCCCTCTGCCTCGCCCCGGTCACCCTCCTGGACCCGGCCCTGTGGGCCTGGCCCGACGACGGCGACGAGGAGTGGCCGCTGTGCTGGGTGTGCCTGGCGCTCACGTGCTGACGCGTCGTCCGCTCTGGGCGTAACGAGACCGGAACACCGCTGGGCCACCATCGGTTGGACCGGTCAGCTCCTGTTCCTCCACCGGGCCGCGCGTGCCGACGGAGGGGCGGAGACCGCGACTACAGTGGAATGACCGGTGCCCCGCGCGCCGACGGACGTCGGGTGCTCCTCTCCGCCACGGGGAGGGCAGTGCCGGACCAGCCGGTCAGAGGAGAAGCAGCAGATGTTCGAACGGTTCACCGACCGAGCCCGCCGCGTGGTCGTCCTGGCCCAGGAAGAGGCCCGGATGCTCAACCACAACTACATCGGCACCGAGCACATCCTCCTGGGCCTGATCCACGAGGGTGAGGGTGTCGCAGCCAAGGCGCTCGAGTCCCTGGGCATCTCGCTGGAGGGTGTCCGGCAGCAGGTGGAGGAGATCATCGGCCAGGGCCAGCAGGCCCCGTCCGGGCACATCCCCTTCACCCCTCGCGCCAAGAAGGTCCTCGAGCTGTCGCTGCGCGAGGCCCTGCAGCTCGGCCACAACTACATCGGCACCGAGCACATCCTGCTCGGCCTGATCCGCGAGGGTGAGGGCGTCGCCGCCCAGGTCCTCGTGAAGCTGGGCGCGGACCTCAACCGCGTCCGCCAGCAGGTCATCCAGCTGCTGTCCGGCTACCAGGGCAAGGAGCCGGCCGCGGCCGGCGGCCCCTCCGAGGGCACCCCGTCGACCTCCCTGGTCCTCGACCAGTTCGGCCGCAACCTGACCCAGGCCGCGCGCGACTCCAAGCTCGACCCGGTCATCGGGCGGGCCAAGGAGATCGAGCGGGTCATGCAGGTCCTCTCGCGGCGGACCAAGAACAACCCGGTGCTCATCGGCGAGCCCGGCGTCGGCAAGACCGCCGTCGTGGAGGGCCTGGCCCAGGCTATCGTCAAGGGCGAGGTCCCCGAGACGCTGAAGGACAAGCAGCTCTACACCCTCGACCTCGGCGCGCTCGTCGCCGGCTCCCGCTACCGCGGTGACTTCGAGGAGCGGCTGAAGAAGGTCCTCAAGGAGATCCGCACCCGCGGCGACATCATCCTGTTCATCGACGAGATCCACACCCTCGTCGGGGCCGGTGCCGCGGAGGGCGCGATCGACGCCGCCAGCATCCTCAAGCCGATGCTGGCCCGCGGTGAGCTGCAGACCATCGGCGCCACCACGCTCGACGAGTACCGCAAGCACCTGGAGAAGGACGCCGCGCTCGAGCGGCGGTTCCAGCCGATCCAGGTGGGCGAGCCGACGCTCACCCACACGATCGAGATCCTCAAGGGGCTGCGCGACCGGTACGAGGCGCACCACCGGATCAGCATCACCGACGGCGCGCTGGTCGCCGCCGCGACGCTGGCCGACCGCTACATCTCCGACCGCTTCCTGCCGGACAAGGCGATCGACCTGATCGACGAGGCCGGCGCCCGGATGCGGATCAAGCGGATGACCGCCCCGCCGGACCTGCGCGAGTTCGACGACCGGATCGCGGCCATCCGCCGCGAGAAGGAGTCGGCCATCGACGCGCAGGACTTCGAGAAGGCCGCGTCGCTGCGCGACAAGGAGAAGCAGCTCCTGGGCGAGAAGGCCGAGCGCGAGAAGCAGTGGAAGGCCGGCGACATGGACGTCGTCGCCGAGGTCGACGACGAGCAGATCGCCGAGGTGCTGGCCAACTGGACCGGCATCCCGGTCTTCAAGCTGACGGAGGAGGAGACCACCCGACTCCTGCGCATGGAGGAGGAGCTCCACAAGCGGATCATCGGCCAGGAAGAGGCCATCAAGAGCGTCAGCCAGGCGATCCGGCGGACGCGGGCGGGCCTCAAGGACCCGCGCCGTCCCGGTGGCTCGTTCATCTTCGCCGGCCCCTCGGGTGTCGGTAAGACCGAGCTCGCCAAGGCGCTGGCCAACTTCCTCTTCGGTGAGGACGACGCGCTCATCCAGATCGACATGGGTGAGTTCCACGACCGCTTCACCGTCTCGCGGCTGGTCGGTGCCCCTCCCGGCTACGTCGGCTACGACGAGGGTGGCCAGCTGACCGAGAAGGTGCGGCGCAAGCCGTTCTCGGTGGTCCTCTTCGACGAGATCGAGAAGGCGCACGCGGACGTGTTCAACACGCTCCTGCAGGTGCTGGAGGACGGCCGGCTCACCGATGGTCAGGGCCGGATCGTGGACTTCAAGAACACGATCCTGATCCTCACGACCAACCTCGGGACGCGGGACATCTCCAAGGCGGTCGGCCTCGGCTTCCAGGCCGGGAACGACACGCAGTCCAACTACGAGCGCATGAAGTCGCGCGTGCACGACGAGCTCAAGCAGCACTTCCGGCCCGAGTTCCTCAACCGCATCGACGACATCGTGGTGTTCCACCAGCTGACCGAGGCCGAGATCATCCAGATCGTCGACCTCATGGTCGCCCGCGTGGAGAGCCAGCTGGCGAACAAGGACATGTCCCTGGAGATCACGCAGGAGGCCAAGAAGCTCCTGGCGCACCGCGGCTTCGACCCGGTGCTGGGTGCCCGGCCGCTGCGCCGGACCATCCAGCGCGAGATCGAGGACACGCTGTCGGAGAAGATCCTGTACGGCGAGCTGACCGCCGGTCAGATCGTCGTGGTGGACGTCGAGGGCGAGGGCGCCGAGCAGAAGTTCGTCTTCCGCGGCGAGGCCAAGCCGATCGACGTGCCCGACACCCCGCCGGTCGCGCTGTCGGTCGGCGACGAGGAGCCGCCGGCGACCGGGACGTCGGACGGCTGAGCCCGTAGTAGAAAGACCCCCTCCACCCACCCCTCGCACGCTCGGGTGGGATCCGGAAGGGGGCCATGGCGAGGGGCCGTCTCCCATCCGGGAGGCGGCCCCCTCGTCATGGAGGGCCCCGCCCCCCAGCACTCGCGAGCTCGTGGGGCCCCTGCAGCGGGGCCGTCGACGGGCTACCCGGGCAGGGCGAACCGGCCGTCCAGGGTCTGCTCTACCAGCCCGTCGACGAGCAGCGAGTCCAGGCACCGGGAGCGCTGGGCGTCGTCGTCCCAGGCGTCGTCGAGCAGGAGGGCCTCCACGGGCCCCTCAGCGGCCCTGAGGACGTCCAGCAGCCGGCCGCGCACCTGACGGTCGGTCCCGGCGAACCCCTGCACCCTGGGCGGCGGACCCTCGGACGCCGGGCACCCCGCCAGCCGCCAGGCGCAGCTCTCCCGGACCGGGCACGCCTCGCACCGCGGCGTCCGGGCCACGCAGACCAGCGCCCCGAGCTCCATGGCCGCCACGGAGAACCGCACCGCCCGCGTCGGGTCGGCGGGGGCCAGCGCGGCCACGTCGGTGAGGTCGCCGGCCCGCGCGGTGCCCGCCTCCACCCGGCCGTGCACGAGCCGGGCCACCACCCGCCGGACGTTGGTGTCCACGACCGGCTGCGGCTGCCCGTGGCCGAAGCACGCGACCGCGCGGGCGGTGTAGGTGCCGATGCCCGGCAGCGCCTCGAGGGCCGCCACGTCGGCGGGCACGGCGCCGCCGTGTCGCTCGGCCAGGGCCACGGCGGCCTCCCGCAACCGCAGCGCCCGCCGCGGGTAGCCGAGCTTGCCCCAGGCGCGGATCACCTCCGCCGGGGAGGCGGCGGCGAGTGCGGCCGGGGTGGGCCAGCGGGCCATCCACTCCCGCCACACCGGCTCCACCCGGGCCACGGGGGTCTGCTGGAGCATCACCTCGCTGACCAGCACTGCCCACGGGTCGACGTCCGGACGCCGCCACGGGAGGTCGCGGGCGGCGGTGGCGTACCAGTCGACGAGGGCCTCGCCGAGGTCGGTGCCGCTCAGGGGAGGGGCGGTGCTGTCCACGGGGGTCCAGTGTGCCGCCCGCCGGGGACGGCGTGCCGACGCCGGAGCCCTCCGGTCGGCGCACTACGGTTCTCCGCGTGTTGCACCCGGTCGGCCCCCTCCCCGCGGCGGTCTACTGGCGGCGGCGCCTGCTCGTCCTGGCCCTGGTCGCGGTGCTGCTGGGAGGCGGGGGCTGGCTGCTGGTCGCCGCGCTCCGGGACGACGGCGGCAGCAACTCATCGGCCGCGGCGGCGACCGGCACCGCTGCCGGCGAACCGGCGCAACCCCCGGCCCTGGAGCGGGTGGTGCCCTCGCTGGCCAGCGTGCAGACGCCCACCCCCGCGGCCGAGGTGACCGAGGAGCCGCAGGCGGCCCCCGCACCCGCACCCCAGCCGGGCGGCCCGTGCAGCGACGACATGATCGCCCTGGAGGTGCGCACCCCGGGCAGCGCACCGGTGGGCGGCAAGCCGACGTTCGAGCTGGTGGTCACCAACGTGTCGCCGGTGCCGTGCGTGCGGACCCTCGACAAGGGCCTGCAGGAGCTCGTGCTGCGCGACGGCGCCGGTGACCGGCTGTGGGGCAGCAACGACTGCGTCCCGGAGGCCACCAGCGACACCCGCACTCTCGCACCGGGGGAGTCGGTGTCCTTCCCGGTGGTCTGGAGCGGCCTGTCCAGCCAGCCGGGGTGCTCCGGCGACCGCGTGGCGCTCGGGCCGGGGCAGTACCTCGTGCGGGGACGGCTGGACACCAGGACCAGCGCCGACGCGCCCTTCGCCATCACCTGAGCCAGGGTCCGCCGCGGGCAGGAGGACTGCCCTCCTCCCCACCACTCGCGCGCCCGCGGTGGGCCCCTGGAGGGGGCCCTCCTAGCTGTAGCGGTCGAGGATCGAGGTCTCGGCCAGCCGCGACAGGCCCTCGCGGATGCCGCGGGCGCGGGCCTCGCCGACGCCGTCGACGGCGAGCAGGTCCTCGATCGTGGCGGCCAGCAGCTTCTGCAGGCCACCGAAGTGGTCGACCAGGCGGTCGATGATGCCGGCCGGGAGCCGTGGGACCCGCGCCAGGAGCCGGTACCCGCGCGGGCTGACCGGGGAGTCCAGCGCGTCGGCCGACGTCGGCAGCCCGTAGCAGCGCGCCACGGCCGACAGGTCGAGCAGCTCGGTCGCCGACAGCGCCCGCAGGTCGGTCAGCACCTGCTCGATGGTCTTCGGACGGCGGGCGCCGCCGGGGAGGTAGTCGCGCACCAGCAGGCCGCGGTCCTCCTCCACGCCGGCGAGCATCTCGTCGAGCTGCAGGGCCAGCAGCCGGCCGTCGGTACCGAGCTCGACGACGAAGCCCTCGATCTCGTCGGCGATCCGCCGGACCATCTCCAGCCGCTGGCTGACGCTCATCGCGTCGCGGACGGTGACGAGGTCCTCGATCTCCAGCGCCGACAGGGTGCTGGCCACCTCGTCGAGCCGCAGCTTGTACCGCTCCAGTGCGGCCAGCGCCTGGTTGGCGCGGGCGAGGATCGTCGTCGGGTGCTCGAGCGTGTACCGCCGCCCGGCGACGTACACGCTGATGATGTGCATGGACTGGCTGACCGAGATCACCGGGAAGCCGGTCTGGACGGCGACCCGCTCAGCGGTGCGGTGGCGGGTGCCGGACTCCTCGGTCGGGACCGTCGGGTCGGGCATCAGGTGCACGCCGGCCCGGACGATGCGGGCGCCGTCGTAGGAGACGATCACCGCGCCGTCCATCTTGGCCAGCTCGCGCAGCCGGGTGGCCGACAGCGCGACGTCGAGCGCGAAACCCCCGGTGCAGATGGACTCCACCACGCGGTCGTAGCCGAGGACGATCAACGCACCGGTGCGGCCGGCGAGGATCCGCTCCAGACCATCGCGCAGTGCGGTCCCCGGTGCGATGCGGCCGAGCAGTTCGCGGAGCGCGACCTCGGGGTCCACAGCGGGCGGCACGAGCGCTCCTGACGTTCGGTGTGTTGGCGGCTGAGTCTACGTGGCCCCGACGGTACTGGTCCGGGTCCGTGAGCCACCTCACCGGATCCGGCGGAGCCCCGGCGCCGGGGGTCACGGAGAGTCAGAAGAGCCGGGTGAACGCGGCTCCGAGGTCGGGCACCTCGATCAGCCGCATGCCCTTCGGGGCAGCGCCGGCGTCCTCCGGGACGAGCGCGACCCGGTAGCCCTGGCGGGCCGCCTCGGCCAGCCGGCGGCCGGTGCCCCCGACGCGGCGGATCTCCCCGGAGAGGCCGACCTCGCCCAGCGCGACCAGGCCCTGGGGGAGGGCGACGTCCTTGGCCGCGGAGGCGATCGCCAGCGCCAGCGCCAGGTCGGCCGCGGGCTCGGTGATGCGGACGCCGCCCACGGAGGCGGCGAAGACGTCGGCGTCGGCCAGCCGGACCCCACCGCGCCGCTCGACGACGGCGTTGACCATGGCCACCCGCTGGGAGTCCAGCCCGCTGACCGCACGCCGGGGCGACCCGCCCCCGCTGTTGGACGCGACCAGCGACTGCACCTCCGCCAGCAGCGGCCGGCTGCCCTCCATCGTCACCGTGACGCAACTGCCCGGGACCGGGGCGGCCCGCCGGGAGACGAACAGGTGCGACGCGTCGGGGACGCCGACGACCCCGCGGTCGCCGATCTCGAAGCAGCCGATCTCGTCGGCCGGCCCGAACCGGTTCTTGGTCGCGCGGACCAGCCGCAGCGTGGAGTGCCGCTCGCCGTCGAACGAGACGACGACGTCGACGAGGTGCTCCAGCGTGCGCGGTCCGGCGATGGCGCCGTCCTTGGTGACGTGGCCGACGAGGATCGTCGTCATCCCGCGGCTCTTGGCCACGCCGGTCAGCGCGCTGGCGACCGCCCGCACCTGGGTGGACCCGCCGTCGGTCCCGTCGACCGCGGGGGAGCGCACCGTCTGGACGCTGTCGAGGACCAGCAGCGAGGGGTTCACCTGCTCGACGTGCGCGAGGACGGCGGACAGCTCGGTCTCCGCGGCGAGGTAGAGGTCCTCGTGCAGGGCGCCGATCCGCTCGGCCCGCAGCCGCACCTGGGCCGCGGACTCCTCGCCCGACACCACGAGGGCCGGGCCGTTGGCCGCGGCCACCCGGTGGGCGACCTCGAGAAGCAGGGTGGACTTGCCCACCCCGGGCTCACCGGCGACCAGCAGCACCGCCCCGGGCACCAGGCCGCCGCCGAGGACGCGGTCGAGCTCGTCGATGCCGGTCGGGACGGCGCGGGCGGAGGCCAGCTCCACCTGGGCGATGGGGACGGCGGGGGCGGTGACCGGACCGGCCGCCACCGACCGCAACGGCGAGGCCGGGACGCCGACCTCCTGCAGCGTGCCCCACGCCTGACACTCGGGACAGCGGCCGACCCACTTGGCCGCGCCGTACCCGCACTCGGTGCAGCGGTGGGCGGGGCGGGACTTCACTCCTGCAGAAGGCACCCGGCGACGCTAACCGCCGGGTACGACAGATCCAGGGAGGACGCGGCCCCGCCCCGAGCCCGCGAGGGGTGGGGAGGGCGGGGTCCTTCTGCTACTCCGACTCGGTGTCCTGCTCGGCCTCGCGGCCCTCCGCGCCCTCCTCGTGGAAGTCGAAGCCCTCGCCGCGGGGCAGTGCCCGGTCGGGGTTGGCGACGCCCGCCGCGACGGTGATCTCACCGGCGCGCTCGAAGGTCAGCGTCAGGTCGATGGTCTGGCCGGTCGTCAGCTCCTCCGACAGGTCGGCGAGGTCGACGGTGAGCCCGCCGTCGTCGCCGACCAGGACGCTGGATCGGGCGGGCACGGGGATGTCGACGCGGGTGCTCGCGGTGGCGGTCGTCGGCGCGGCCGGCGCGCTCGGCTCGGCGGGGGCCGAGGGAGTTCCGCCGTCGGTCGGCGCGGCCGAGGGAGTTCCGCCGTCGGTCGGCGCGGCCGGGGGAGTCCCGCCCTCGGTCGGTGCGGCCTCGGGGGTCCCCCCTTCGGTCGGCGCCGCCGAGGGGGAGCTCGGGACGGCGGGGGTGGGCGTGGCCTGGCCGCTCACGACCACCCCGGTGAAGGCGTCGCCCTCGATGCCGACGAGGGTGTCGGCCTCGTTGCCGCCGTTCACGATCGTCATGGACAGGGACGCGTCGTCCCCGGCCGAGTAGCGGCCCTCGGTGGGGTACTCGAGCAGGACCTGGCGCAGGCTGATGTCGCCCGCCTGGGCCTCGGGGCCGACCTTGTCCCGGTTCTGGGTGACGGTCTGCGGGACCTGCCCGGCGCTGCACGCGGTCAACGCGATCGGGCTGAGGAGCAGGGCACCCATCGTGGCGGCGCGCAGTGCGCGGTTCACAGCCGTCGACCTCCAGGGACGTGCCGGCCACCGCACGTCGATGGCCCGGGTCGCGCCGAAGCCTAACGCCCGCTCCCCGGGGCCCGCCCGGAGGGAAGGGGGGCGCACCGGCGCGCCGCGCCCGCCGCCCCGCCACCCGACCGGGTGGCACCGGTCCAGTCCGCGCCGCCGCCTGCCGATCCCTCAGGGCAACGGGGTCGACGACGGGAGGCGGGATGCGGACGGGACTGCCGTTCGACGACGTCCTGGCCGCGGGCCAGGCCGGGGCCGCGTGGGCCTTCGAGGTCCTCTACCGGGACCTCGCCCCGGCCGTGACCGGGTACCTGCGGCTCCACGGCGCGGCTGAGCCGGACGACCTGGCCAGCGAGACGTTCATCGGCGTCCTCACCGGGCTGGCCGGCTTCCGTGGGGACGAGGAGGCCTTCCGCGCGTGGGTCTTCACGATCGCCCACCGCCGCCTGGTCGACGACTGGCGCCGACGCGGACGCCGTCCGCAGGTGAGCGACGACGACGCGGTGCTCCGTGCCCTCGGCGGTGGTGACGTGGAGGACGACGCGTTCGTCCGCATCGGGACCGAGGACGTGCACCGGTTGTGCGCGACGCTGCCGACCGACCAGCGTGCGGTGCTCCTGCTGCGGGTCCTCGGCGACCTCACCGTCGAGCAGGTGGCCTCCGTGCTCGGGCGCTCGATCGGCTCGGTCAAGGCCCTCCAGCGGCGCGGGCTGCGCAGCCTGCGCAGCATCCTCGAGACGACTTCCCCCGAACGGGTGGGGGCCGGCGCGCACCCTTCCGTGGCCTCCCGGCGATGACGAGGACGAGATGACCATGCCAGCCGACGACCGAGCCCTCGAGGCGGCCTTCGAGGCCGTGCTCGCCGGCCGGCCCGTGTCCGACGGTGCCTCCGGCCTGGCCGCGTTCACCGACGCGGTCCGATCGGACGCCGCCGCTCCCGGGCGGCCGAACGCGGCCCTGGCCGAACTCCTGGCGACCGGTCTCCTCACCCCCCACCAGGAACCGTCCCTCGGGACGGCCGGGCGCCCCGCCCGGACCTCACGGAAGAGGCCTCGCATGCTGCTCCCCGCCCTGATCGCCAAGATCGCCTCCGCCGGCGCCGTCGCCAAGGCCGCCGTCGGCACCGGCGTCGTCGTCGTCGCGGTCACCGGTGCGACCACCGCCACCGTCGTCGTCACCCAGGACGACCCGCCCGCCGTCGTCCAGCCCGCTGCCGACGAGGACGTTGCGGACGAGAACACGGCTGGTTCCGTCGAGGACGACACCCGGGTCCCGGCCGGCGACGCCGAGGACACCCTCCAGCAGGACGCCGGGGACGACGACGGTGACGCCGTCGAGGAGGGCGACGACTCGGGTGACGCAACTGCGGACGTCGCGTCCGAGGAAGGTGTCCCGGCCGACGAGGACGCCCAGCCGGTCGAGGACGAGACCGAGGCCACGCACCCGGACAACTTCGGCGCGTACGTCAGCGGTCAGGCGCACGACGGCGGTGTCGACGGTCAGGAGATCAGCGACGCCGCGCACGCCCGGAACCAGCAGCGCAAGGACGCCCGCGAGGCCGAGCGGGCCGAGGCGGAGGAGCCCGAGACCGAGGTCGAGGCGCCGGAGGCCGAGGAGACGGAGCCCGAGACCGCCGAGGCGGTTCCCGCCGCCGAGGTGGAGTCCCGCGGCAGCGGCAACGGTCACGGCAACGGTCACGGCAAGGGTCGCGGCCAGGAGTGACGCCGTCCGGTGGGGCCGCGTTCAGGTGACCGCGGCCCCACCGGCCAGCAGCAGCACGACGTCCAGGACGGTCAGCAGCATGACCGCCGGGAAGGCCAGCCGGCGGAAGTGCGCGGTACCGGCCAGGGCGGCCACGGCGACGGCGGGCACGGCGAGCGTCAGCCCGGCCCACCCGGCGGCCGTCGGCGGGCCGTCGGGACCCAGGACCAGCACCAGGGAGGCCCCGCCCAGCAGGACCGCACCGGTGACCGCCGAGGCCCGGGCGCCCATCCGGTGCGGCAGCCCGCGGACGCCGGTGGCCAGGTCGTCCTCGAGGTCGGGCGCCACGTTGGCCAGGTGGGCCGCGGCCCCCAGCGCGCCGCCGGCCGCCACGAGCCACCAGGGCGCGACCGGTGCGCCCGGGGCCGCGGCCACGACGCCGGCGGGCAGCGCCCCGAACCCGGTCACGTAGGGCATGACGGACACGGCGGTGCGCTTGAGGCCGGCGTTGTAGGCCCAGCCGCTGGCGACCAGGACGAGCAGCAGCAGCCCCGGCACGAGGCCGAGGAGCAGGGACAGGACGACGGCCGCGGCGGCCGAGCCGAGGGCCAGCGTGCGCAGCAGCGAGGGGACGACGGCGCCCTGCACGACCGGCTTGTCCGCCCGCGCGACGGCGCGGTCGCGGTCGGCGTCGAGCCAGTCGTTGCTCCACCCGATGGACGCCTGACCTGCGAGGACGGCGAGCGTCAGCAGTGCCACGCGCCCCGCCGGGACCCCTGCGGCGACCCCGAGGAGGGTGGCCACGACGGTCACCGCGACGGCCGGGCCGGGGTGGGTGGCGAGCGCCAGGGCGCGGACCGTCACCGCCGGCCGGGAGGGGTGCGCAGGCACATCCACCACGCCGATGTCAACCCCTCTCGACTACTTCATTCCGCCGCTGACCTGCGCTTTTACGAATCCGGCCCGCTCCGTTCGTCAGTTTCGCGTGGTAACCTGTGGACAGCGAAAGGGGTCACACACACATGGGCTTCACTGTCGGCGAGACCGTTGTCTACCCGCACCACGGTGCCGCGCTCATCGAGGCGATCGAGAAGCGGGTCATCAAGGGTGAAGAGAAGGCCTACCTCGTGCTGAAGGTCGCCCAGGGCGACCTGACCGTGCGCGTGCCGGCCGACAACGCAGAGATCGTCGGCGTCCGTGACGTCGTCGGTCAGGAGGGGCTGAACCGGGTCTTCGAGGTCCTGCGCGCCCCGCACACCGAGGAGCCGACCAACTGGTCGCGCCGCTACAAGGCCAACCTGGAGAAGCTCGCCTCGGGCGACGTCAACAAGGTCGCCGAGGTCGTCCGCGACCTGTGGCGCCGCGACAAGGACCGTGGTCTCTCCGCCGGCGAGAAGCGCATGCTCTCCAAGGCCCGCCAGATCCTGGTGAGCGAGCTCGCGCTGGCCGAGGGCACGAACGAGGACAAGGCCGAGGTGCTCCTCGACGAGGTCCTCGCCAGCTGAGCTCGTCCCCACGAGCTCTGCTGCGCTCCAGCACGTCCCGACCACTCCCGTGCACGCTGTCGGCATCGTCGCAGCGGCCGGGAGTGGTCTGCGTCTGGGGGCCGATCGCCCGAAGGCGCTGGTCTCCTTGGGCGGCCGGGCGCTGGTCTGCTGGGCCGTCGACTCGTTGCGGGACGGCGGGGTGGCCGAGGTCGTCGTCGCCATCCCGGCCGCCGAGTACGCCGCCTTCGCGACCGTGCTGCCGATGGACGTCCAGCTCGTCGCCGGCGGCGCCACCCGCACCGCCTCGGTCCGTGCGGCGCTGGCCGCGGCCACCGACCGCTGTGACGCCGTCCTCGTCCACGACGCCGCCCGCCCGCTGACCCCGCCCGACGTCGTGTCCCGGGTGCTGGCCGCGGTGGCCGCCGGCGCGCCCGCCGTCGTCCCGGTGCTGCCGGTCGTGGACACCACCGTGACCGTCGACGCCGACGGGTTGCTCGCCGGCACCCTCCCGCGGGAGGAGCTGCGCCGGGTGCAGACCCCGCAGGGCTTCCTCCGGGAGACGCTCGTCGCCGCCTACGGCCGGTTGCCCGCCGAAGCCGAGCTCACCGACGATGCCGCGGTCGTGCGCGCGGCCGGGATCCCGGTGGCCACCGTGCCCGGCGACCAGCGGGCCGCCAAGGTGACCGTGGCGCACGACCTGACGATGGCCGAGATGCAGGTCCGCGGGTGAACGCGACGACGACGGGCGAGGAGCGAGCATCGCCGGGAGGTGCCCGGAGCCGACAGGGAGTGCGCATCGCAGCGAGCGCCAGCGAGCGAGGAGCGGAGCCAGCGCAGAGGCGACCGACTGCGTCGACCGAGGAGCGGAACGAGCCCGGAGTCGAGCAATGAGCACCGGCCTGCCCAGGGTCGGGATCGGGGTGGACGTCCACCCGATCGAGGCCGGCCGCGAGTGCTGGCTGGCCGGGCTGCGGTGGCCGGACGCCGACGGCTGCGCGGGGCACTCCGACGGCGACGTCGTCGCGCACGCCCTGACCGACGCGGCGCTGTCGGCCGCCGGGCTCGGCGACATCGGCGGGCTGCTCGGCACCGACGACCCGCGGTGGTCCGGGGCGCGGGGCGCGGCGGTGCTCGAGCACGTCCGGGAGGTGCTGGCGGCGGCCGGCTGGCGGGTGGGCAACGCCGCGGTGCAGCTGGTCGGCACCACCCCGAAGGTCGGCCCCCGCCGGGCCGAGGCCGAGGCGGCGCTCTCCGCGGCGCTGGGCGCTCCCGTCAGCGTCGCCGCCACCACGACCGACGGCCTGGGCCTGACCGGGCGGGGCGAGGGGCGAGCGGCGATGGCGACGGCGCTGGTGGTCCGGACCGACTGAGGCCCGGCTCGGCGGACGCGGGGGCTCGGGAGGGTCCGCAGACTCCGCGCAGAGCAGACGCCGCGCTCCGTAGACTCCGCACAGTGAGCCTCCGCCTGTACGACACGGCCGCCCGCGCGGTCCGCGACTTCACGCCCCTGCGTGCGGGACAGGCCTCCATGTACGTCTGCGGGCTCACCGTCCAGGGCCCGCCGCACGTCGGCCACGTGCGGGCGCAGGTGAACTTCGACGTCCTCCGCCGCTGGCTGACCGCCAAGGGGTTCGAGGTCACCTACGTCCGGAACGTGACCGACATCGACGACAAGATCCTCGCCAAGGCGGCCGAGCACGGCGTTCCGTGGTGGGCCTGGGCCTACACCAACGAGCTGGCCTGCACCCGCGCCTACGACGTCCTCGGCGTGCTGCCGCCGACCTACGAGCCGCGCGCCACCGGGCACGTCCCCGACATGGTCGCGCTGATCGAGCGGCTGCTCGAGCGCGGGCACGCCTACGCCGCAGGCGGCGACGTCTACTTCGACGTCCGCTCGTTCGCGGGCTACGGGGAGCTCACCGGTCAGCGCACCGACGACCTGCAGCCGGCGGCCGACACCGACACCGACGAGCGCAAGCGCGACCCGCGGGACTTCGCGCTGTGGAAGGCGCACAAGGCGGACGAGCCGGACACCGCCGGCTGGGCCACGCCCTGGGGGCGCGGCAGGCCGGGCTGGCACCTGGAGTGCTCCGCGATGGCCGAGCGCTATCTGGGGCCGGAGTTCGACGTCCACGGGGGTGGGCTGGACCTGCGCTTCCCCCACCACGAGAACGAGCGGGCCCAGTCGATGGCCGCCGGTGACGGCTTCGCCCGGTACTGGCTGCACAACGGCTGGGTCACCCTCGGCGGCGAGAAGATGAGCAAGTCGCTGGGCAACACCGCGCTGGTCGACGAGGTGGTCAAGCGGGTCCGGCCGGTGGAGCTGCGCTACTACCTGGTCACGCCGCACTACCGGTCCACGATCGAGTTCACCGACGCGGCGCTGGAGGAGGCGGGCGCCGCCTACCGGCGGCTGGAGTCGTTCGTGAAGCGGGCGGCCGAGCGGGTCGGTGCGGACGCCGGGAAGCCCGAGCTGGCCGCCGAGTTCACCGCCGCCCTCGACGACGACCTGGGGACCCCGGCCGCGGTCGCCGTCGTCCACGAGGTGGTGCGGCAGGGCAACACCGCGCTGGCCGCCGGGGACGACGAGGGCGCCGCCGCGGCGCTCGGCTCGGTGCGGGCGATGCTCGGCGTGCTCGGCCTCGACCCGCTCGACCCGCACTGGGCCGCCGGTGCCGACGACCGGCTGACCGAGGTCACCGACGGGCTGGTCTCGCTCGCGCTGGAGCAGCGCCAGGCCGCCCGCGCCCGCAAGGACTACGCCGCGGCCGACGCGATCCGCGACCAGTTGGCCGCAATCGGTGTCCAGGTCGAGGACACCCCGCAGGGACCCCGATGGGAGCTGAGCCGCTGATGGCCGGCAACAGCCAGCGCCGGGGCCGCACCAGCGGCGCCGGCAAGAAGAGTGCCACCGCCGGCACGGGCGGCAAGGGCCGCCGGGCGCTCGCCGGGCGCGGCGCCACCCCGCCCGCCGAGATGCGCAAGGGCCACCCGGCGCAGCGGCGCGCGCAGGCCGACGCCCGCCGCCGCGCCGACCGCGACCGCAGCCGGCAGCGCGCCGAGGAGGCCCCCGAGCTGCTCCTCGGCCGCAACCCGGTCGTGGAGGCGCTGCGGGCGCAGATCCCGGCGACCGCGCTCTACGTCGTCACCGGGGACACGCGGACGGCGACCGACGAGCGGATCACCGAGGCGCTGCACCTGGCCAACGACCGCGGCCTGCCGCTGCTGGAGGTCGGCAAGGCGGAGTTCGACCGGATGTCCGGCGGCGCGCTGCACCAGGGCATCGGCCTGCAGGTGCCGCCGTACCAGTACGCGCACCCCGACGACCTGCTCGACCTCGCCCGCGACTCGGGCCGCCCGCCGCTGGTCGTCGCGATGGACGGCGTCACCGACCCGCGCAACCTCGGGGCCGTCGTCCGCTCGGCCGCGGCCTTCGACGCGCACGGCGTCGTCGTCCCGCAGCGTCGGGCGGTGGGCATGACAGCGTCGGCGTGGCGGACCAGCGCCGGCGCCGCCGCCCGCCTGCCGGTCGCGCGGGCGGTGAACCTCGCCCGGGCGCTCGCGTCCTACCAGGAGGCCGGGCTGATGACGGTGGGCCTGGCCGCCGACGGCGACGTCGACGTGGACGACTTCGACGGCTTCGCCGACCCGGTGGCGCTGGTCGTCGGCGCCGAGGGGGCGGGGCTGTCCCGGCTGGTGCGGGAGCGTTGCGACGTCGTCGTCAGCATCCCCATCGCCCGGGACACCGAGTCGCTCAACGTCAGCGTCGCGGCCGGCATCGCGCTGTACCAGGCCGCCCTGTCACGGCGCCGAGCGGAGTGAGCGGGGCGCGGAGACCGCGCCGTACGACTCCGCTCAGCCGATGAGCTGCGCGATCGTGTAGATCACCAGGCCCGCCAGGCCGCCGACGACGGTGCCGTTGATGCGGATGAACTGCAGGTCCCGGCCGACCTGGAGCTCGATCCGGCGGCTGGTCTCCTCGGTGTCCCAGCGGGCCACGGTGCTGCCGACCAGGTCGGCCACGTCCCCGGAGAACCGCTCGACGAGGTAGCCGGCCGCCGTGTGCGCGTGCCGCTGCACGAGCTCGCGGAGGGTGGGGTCGTGCTGCAGCTTGTCCGCCAGGGTGCGGACCATCCCGGTCAGCCGCGCTCGCAGCTCGGACTCCGGGTCGGCGGCCGCGGTCAGGACGGCGCTCTTCAGGTTGCTCCACAGCGACCCGGACCAGGTCCGGACGGCGGGGTGCTCGAGCAGCTCCTTCTTCAGCTCCTCGACCCGTCCCGCGGCGGCGGGGTCGGTGCGCAGGGCGTGCACGTAGGCGCGCAGGCGGGCGTCGTAGACCCGGCGCAGCTCGTGCCGGGGGTCCTCGCCGACCTCCTCGAGGAACCGCATCACCCCGGTGAACACCCGGTCGAAGACCCGGTCGTCCACCCAGTCGGGCACCCAGGCCGGGGACGCGTCACCCAGCTGGGCCCGGAACACCACCCGGTTGTCGTCGAGGAACCGGGCCAGCCCACGCAGCGCCGCCGACAGAACCTCCTGGTGGCGGTCGCCGTCCACGACCAGCTCCAGGGCCCGGGCGACCACCGGGGCGGCGGGGGTGGCGTGCAGCTTGCGGTCGACCAGGGCGGCGACGGCCGGCTGCAGGTCGTCGTCCCGCAGCAGGTCGGCCATCGACTGCAGGACGGCGCCGGCGTCCCCGGAGAGCCGCTCCGCCCGGCCCGGGGCGGCGAGCAAGGCGCCGAGCCGGCCGGGGACGTCGATCGTGGTCAGCTTCTCCTCGACCACGGCGCGGGTCAGGAAGTTCTGCTGGACGAAGGTGCCCAGGCTGGCGCCGATCTGGTCCTTCTTGCGCGGGATGATCGCGGTGTGCGGGATCGGCAGCCGCATCGGGTGCCGGAACAGTGCGGTGACGGCGAACCAGTCGGCCAGCGCGCCCACCATCGATGCCTCGGCGGTCGCCCGCACGTAGCCGACCCAGGCCCCCGCCTCCGGGCCGATCAGCACACACGTCAGGAACACCGCGGCGGCGGCCAGGAACAGCCCGGTCGCCAGCCGCTTCATGCGCGCGAGGTCGCGGGCCCGCTCCGGGTCGTCGAGGGAGCGGGCCAGGGGCGCGGTCGGGCGGGGTGCCGGCACCTGACCGAGCCTAGGCACCCCGCCGGGGACCCGCGCTGGGGTCGTCAGTCGGAGGTGCTGCCCAGGGTGACGTCCACCTGGGAGGTGTCGTGACCGCGCTGGACGGTCAGGGTCACCGCGTCGCCCGGCGTCGCGCTGCGGACGGCGGCGGTCAGCTCGGTGGAGGTGGTGACCACCCGGTCGCCGAGGGCGGTCACGACGTCACCGGCCTGCAGTCCCGCGTCCGCGGCCGGGCTGTTCGGCTGCACCTGCACGATCTGCGCGCCGGTGCCGATCTCGGCGTTGCCGTCGTCGGCCGCGGTCTGGGCGCTGACGCCGAGGTAGGTGGTCCGGGCCGAGCCGGTGGCCATGATCTCCTTCGCGATCCGCTCGGCGGTGTTGCCGGGGATGGCGAAGCCGACGCCGATGTTGCCGCTCTCGGACTGCTGGCCGGGAGCGCCGGCGGCCACCGTGGCGATGGCGGTGTTGATGCCGATGACCTCGCCGGCGCCGTTGACCAGCGCGCCGCCGGAGTTGCCCGGGTTGATCGCGGCGTCGGTCTGCAGCGCGTCGATGACCGTCGCGTCGTCCTGCGTGGAGCCGGTGGCGACGGCACGGCCGGTGGCGCTGACGATCCCGTCGGTCACGGTGTCCGACAGCCCGAGCGGGGCGCCGATCGCGACCGCGAGATCGCCGACCTGCACGTCGTCGGAGTCGGCGAAGGTGGCCGGCGTCAGGCCGGAGGCGCCGTCCAGCTCGAGCACGGCCAGGTCGTAGGTGGGCTCCGTGCCGACGACGGTCGCGTCGTACAGGGTGCCGTCGGAGGTGCGCACCGAGACGGTGGCCGAGCCGGCGCTGCCGTCCAGGCTCACCACGTGGTTGTTGGTCAGCACGTAGCCGTCGTCGGTCAGGACGACGCCCGAGCCGCTGCCCGACCCGGACTGCGCGGTGACGTAGACGGTGACCACGCTGGGTGCGGCCTTGGCCGCAGCGGCGGTCACCGCGGTCGCCGTCTCCGCGTTCTTGATGGTCACGTTCTGGGCGGCCGCGGTCGCCGTCCCGCTCGTCCCGCCGTCATCGGTGAGCGCCACCACGCCCGCGCCGGCGCCGCCGCCGATGAGCGCGCCCGCGAGCAGGCCGGCGATGCCGATCCGCAACCGGCTCGACCGCCGGCGCGGCTCCTGGGGCTCGGACTGGACGGGAGGCAGGGATCCGGGCGGTGCGGGCGGGACGGGGGCCTGCTGCCAGGTCGGGGGCGTCCACGGGGCGGCGGTGGGTGTGCCGTAGTGGTTCACGGGTCCTGAGTCCTCCTATCGGGCGGCGGTCCGCCGCCCTCGCGCCCACCACGATCGGCTCCGCGACTGCCGCGGGGCTGACGGTCGGCTGTGAGGTCCCTGGACGCGTCAGCGGGGGACGTCGGCGAGCAGCCGTCCGCGGGCCACCAGCTCCGTAGTCACCCACACCGCGACCACCTGGGTGGCCATCAGGCCGATCAGCACCAGCAGCTGCGCCGCGCCGGCCTCCAGGGGGCTGCCCCCGCCCAGGAGCACGCCGACGAACGCGCCGGGGAGCGTCACCAGCCCGACGGTGCGGGTCTGGTCCAGTCCCGGCACGAGGGCCGTGGCCGCGGCGGCGCGGCCGATCTCCAGGACGGCGTCCCGCCGCAGGAACCCGAGCGCGAGGGCGGCCTCCACCTCGCCGCGCCGCCCGGCGAGCTCCTCCCGCAGGCGGCGGCCGGCCAGCGAGGTGGCGGTCATCGCGCCGCCGATCAGGATCCCCGCGATCGGGATGACCGCCTGCCCGCGGAGCGGCACCGTGCCGCTGGCCAGGACGAGCGCCACGACCGGCCCCGCCCCGGCGAGGACCGGCACCGCCGCGGTGCCCACCCGGCGCGGCCCTCCCGGGGCCCGCAGCGGCAGCCCCGTCGCCCGGCCGGCGGCGGTGGCCGCGGCGACGGTGAGCATGAGGAGCACGAACGCGGCCGAGAGCAGCAGCGAGCGCACCACGACCAGCAGGACGGTGGACACGATCCCGAGCTGCAGGGTGGCCCGGAGCGCCGCGGCGGCGACCGGGCGGTCCTGGCCCAGACCCGAGACCCGGCCGACGGTCGCGGCGAGGCCGGTGAGCAGGACCAGCACGACGGCCAGCCGCGGACCGAGCTCGACGACGGAGGGACCCACGGGCGCCGATCCTGCCGGGCGGCCGCGGGCCTTCCCGTCAACCGACGGCGATGATCTCCTCGCGCGGCTCCAGCCCGGTCCGCCGGTGGACCGGGGGCACGAGGGCCATCGGCGACGTGCAGTGCCGCAGCAGCCAGCGGTGCAGCCCGTCCATGGGGCGGTGCAGCAGCCCGGCGTGCCCGGCGCTGAGCGACAGCAGGGGTGTCGGGCAGGCGGCGGCGAGCACCCGGCCGCCGGTGACGTGGGGCAGCGGCTGGTGGGACACCCGCAGGCCGGGGTACCGCTCGGCCCACCCGTCGCCGTCCCTGCTCCACGGGGTGTCGCTCGCCCGCGCGTGCAGCACGGTCAGGGGCACGTCCCAGCGCCGCGCCTCCTCGGCGGCGAAGACGGCGACCGGTTCGTCGTCCCTCCGCTCCCCGAGGCCGAGGACGGCGACGTGCGGGCGCGTCCCCCCGGTGGTGGCCCGCTGCCGCGGCACGACGACGACCGGCCGTGGGGAGCGGGCCGCCACGCGCTGGGCGACCGAGGCCGGCACGATCTCGTCGGGCGCACTGGTGGTCGCGATGCCGATCACCAGCAGGGCGGCGTCCTCGGCGGCCCGGAGCAGCGCGAGCACGGCGTCGCCGGGCACGACCTCGGTCGATGCGGGGACCGACGGCGCGGTGTGCCGGGCGACCGTGTACGCCTGCGCCGTCACGCCGCGGGCCCGGGGCAGCTCGGGCGGCGCTGCCCCCGCGACGCCGCTGCGCCCCAGGCGCCGCGAGGCGTGCACGATCCGCAGCGGCGCCCCGCGGCGCGCGGCCTCGTCGGCGGCCCACCGGACGGCGCGCAGTCCGCACTCGCTGCCGTCGACGCCGGCCACGACCGGCAGCGGCGGAGCGTCGTCGTCCGCCGACCGGGCCTCGGGCAGGGCACCGGCGGGCGCGGTGGTGGTCGTGGACACGGGGTACCTCCGTCGGAGCGGCGTCCCTCGAGGGTGACCTGCAGCGTCCTCGTCCGGTCGCCCGCGGGGAAGACCGGACCGACACGGTGCGTGCAAGAACCGGCGATCTGGGTAGGGAGCCGTCCGGGCCGCCCCGCGTGGCCCGAGCCCGTGTCCGGCCTGCCCTGGAGGCTGCCCCGTGCCCACCCGCGGCCCCCTCACCCGTCTCCTCCTCGGCCTCGGGCTGCTCGCCGGTGCCGCCTTGGCGGTCGTCGGCGGCCTGGCCCTGCCGCCCAGCGGCCTGGTCGCGGTCGGCGTCGCCGGCCTGGTCTCCGCCTGTCTGGCCTGGGGGATCGCCCGGGAGTCCAGCGGGCGGAACGGCCGGGTGGCCGTCGAGGCCGGCTGGCGGACCGCTGCGGCGACGGTCGCGGTGCTCCTCGTGCTCTCCGGCGCCGCCACCATCGGCGGTGCGCTGCTCGCGCTGCTCGTCGCCGGCATCGGGATCGCCGCCTCGCTGGGGGCGTGGGCGGTGCGGTCGCGCCGGACCGCCGCGCCGGGGCCCCTGCTGGTCGCCGGGCCGCCCCGGGCGACGGACGTCCCGGTGCTCCCCGTGGCGGACCTGTCGACCGGCGAGCTGGGCGGGGAGTGGGTCCGGACGACGACGGCCCTGGGCGGCCGGCTGGAGCCCGCCGCCCGGCAGGCTCTGGTCGCCCGTCGCCAGGAGACCCTCGACGAGCTCGAGCGGCGCGACCCCGCCGGCTTCGCCCGGTGGCTGGCTGCCGGGCCCGTCGCGGGGAGCGATCCGGCCGGGTACCTCCGGCACGGCGACCCGGCCGCCTGAGGCCGCCCGCCGGACCGGTCGTCAGCCCCGGCGCCCCGGACCGGCGCTGGAGGACGGCGTCGCTGACCTCCTGCCCGTGGTCCTCGGGTGCGCGGTGCCGACCGGGAGTCGCACCTCGTCGACTGCCGGACCCGGAGATGAGAGACGACGCGCAGGTCGTGCGGGCGCGACGGTCGTCCTCGGTGGCGATGACCTCGTACGGCATGGCCCTGGCCCCGGATGCCGGTACGTGCCCGCCGGTCCGGCTCCGCGGGGTCGTCCGCTGCCTTGTCCCTATCCTTGTCCCGGGACGTGTTCCCGTGTCCCGCCGGCGTGGCGCAACTGGTAGCGCACCCGACTTGTAATCGGGCGGTTGGGGGTTCGAGTCCCCCCGTCGGCTCCGGGCCGTGTGCGGTGGGTGGGGACGGCGTCCGCCCCGCCCACCGCCGCACGTCAGGGCGAGGCCACGGGCGGGGGCGGTCCGGGCAGCGACTCGGCCTGGGCGAAGACCAGCGTGGCGTGGGCCGCCGCGTCCCCCAGCTCGTCGAGCGCCTGCGGCGACACGTTGCCGAAGTCGTCGCACGCCTGGTGGTAGCAGGGGTCGAAGGCGACGCCGGCCGTGCCGCCGTAGAGAGCCACCTGCGCCTCGGTCTTGATGCCCTCCGCGCCGGAGAACAGCCCGCCGGCGGGGATGCCGTGGGCGATGAACGGGCCGTAGTCCGATCGCCCGTCGAACGCGGTGGCCTCGGCGGCCAGGCCCTGGGCGGCGAAGTAGTCCAGGAAGACCTGCTCGATGCTCCCGCTGCCCTCGGGGCCGGCCGGCGGGATCGCCGACCCGTCGCCGTCGTAGACGAGACGGGCGTGGTTGGGGCTGCCCAGCATGTCGAAGTTGAGGTTGAGCGCGATGCGGCCGCGCTCGGCCTCGGGGAGCGTGGACACGTAGTGCTCCGCGCCGAGCAGCCCCGACTCCTCCGCGCCCCAGAAGGCGAACCGGACGGCGTTGCGCGGGTGCACGTCGAGCGCGGTGAGCTGCTCGGCGATCTCCAGGATCGTCGCCGTGCCGCTGCCGTTGTCGTTGATGCCCGGCCCCTCGGTGACCGAGTCCAGGTGGGCGCCGACCAGCACGACCCGGTCCTCGCCCCCCTCCCGGGTGTCGGCGAGGACGTTGGTCGTCGTCCGGGTCTCCGACAGGGTCGACGTGCTGATCTCCACCCGCACCTCGCCGGCCGCCAGCAGGCCGGTCAGCTCCTCCCCGACGGCGTAACTGGTGCCCAGCACCGGGATGGCCGCGTCGGCCGGCTGCGGGCCGCCCAACGTGCCCAGCAGGACGTCGGTGCGCCCCTCCTGGCCCTCGTTGAAGACCAGCAGCGCCGCCGCCCCGGCGGCTCCCGCCACGGCGGCCTTCTCACCGAACGTGCAGGTGCCGCGCTGGACCAGCGCGACGTTCCCCGGCTGGAACCCGGCGTAGTCCTCCGGCTGGCAGCCGGCGGTCGAGGAGTTCGCCGGGCCGGTCGGCGGGACGACGTTGTCGGCGACCGCCTGCACGGGGGCGCTCACCGACCCCGACCCCGAGAAGGCGACGACGGCGAAGTCCTCGGCGGTGTACTCGCGCTCGGTCGGCGCCGTCCGCCGGAAGGTGGCCGGTGCGGTCTCCTCGAAGAACGGGAAGCTGAACTCCTGGGTGGTGACCTCGTAGCCGGCGCCCTCTAGTTGCTCGGCGACGTAGGCGGCGGAGGCGTCGTAGCCGGGGGTCCCGCTGGCGCGGTTGCCGCCGTTGGCCTCCGCGACCGCCTGGAGCACGGCCAGGTGCTCGCTGATCCCGTCGACGGTCACGGCCTCGCGCAGTGCGGCGGTGTCGGTCCCGTCGGCCGCGACGGCGGGCGGCGGAGCGAGGGCCGGGACGGCGAGGACGAGCAGGGCCGGTGCCGCCCAGCGGCGTCGGGAGGGTCGGGGCACGGGGGGCTCCTCCGTCCGGAGACGTGGTGACGACGGGACGCTGTGTGACGCCAGTCACACCTGTGGCGGTCCCAGTGTGCCGTTGCCGAGGCGCTCGCGTGGTGGTCGTCGCCGGACGCCGCTAGCGTTCGGGCGCGTCGAGAGGCGTCCAGTGACGGCCCAGGTCAGGAGGCTGCCGTGAGCGAGCACGACCACGTGTACCGGCTCAGCGAGATCGTGGGGAGCAGCCGTACGAGCGTCGACGACGCGATCCGCACGGCGGTCCGGAAGGCCGCCGAGACCGTCCGCCACATCGAGTGGTTCGAGACGAAGGAGATCCGCGGCCAGGTCGTCGACGGTGACGTGGCCTACTTCCAGGTCCGGCTGTCGATCGGGTTCCGCGTCGAGGGCTGAGGGACTCAGTCGAAGCTGCCGGCGCCGTCGCGGCGGTAGGGGGAGCGGCGCTCCAGTCGCTCCCGCTCGGCCCGCTGCTCGCGCAGCCGGGCCGCCGTCCCGGCCGGGTACCCGGCCTTGGCCACCCGGTGCTCGGTCGTCTCGGTCATGAACGCGACGGAGAAGAACAGGCCGAGGAGCAGTCCCCCCGCGGCGGCCGAGAGCCGGTAGCTCAGCGGCACGGGGACGACGGCGACGCAGAGCACCATCAGGGGCAGCAGCTGGACGACGGCCCGGGTGAGGTGCCGTCGCACCCAGCCGCGCCGGGTCGTGTCGGCCAGGACCCACGGCGAGAGCTCCCGGGGGAGGCCGCCGCCGTAGGCGTAGCGCAACCACTGCAGCGGCGTCGGCCGCCGTGCGGTGGAGGGCGTCTGCACGCCTCGACGGTAGGCCTCCCGGACGTTGCCGGAAGGGTGTGACCAGGAGCACACTTCCCCAGCCGGTCGTGCCGAGGGAGGTCTCCGTGCACATCAAGCAGCTGCTCCGCCGCAAGGGCTCCGACGTGGCCACCGTGGAGGCCTCGACCAGCGTGCGGGACGCCCTCACGATGCTCGCCGAGCACGGGATCGGTGCCCTCGTCGTCTCCGCCGATGGCCGGAGCGTCGACGGGATCGTCTCCGAGCGCGACGTCGTCCGTGCGCTGCACGAGCGGGGCGCCGGCCTGCTCGCCGACCCGGTGTCCAGCGTGATGACCGCCCGGGTGCACACCTGCCCGCCGTCGGCCGGGGTCGAGGAGCTCGCCCGCACCATGACCGACCACCGGGTGCGCCACGTCCCGGTCGTGGAGGGCGGCGTGCTGGTCGGCATCGTCTCGATCGGCGACGTCGTCAAGGCGCGCCTCGACGAGCTCGAGGAGGAGCGCGCCAAGCTCGTCGACTACATCCAGACCGTGTGACCGATCTCCTGAGCCAGGCTCAGGAGACGGCGGCCGGACAGCGGCGCCCCGGGCGTACGGTGCTCCGGTGGACGAGCGGCGTTCGGGGGTCGCCTCCGGGCTGGCCGCCTACGGTCTCTGGGGGCTGTTCCCCCTCTACTTCCCCCTGCTGGAGCCGGCCGGCGGCGTGGAGATCGTGGCGCACCGGGTGGTCTGGTCACTGGTCTTCGTCGCCGTCCTGCTGACCGCGGTGCGCCGCTGGGGGCAGGTCCGGGCGGCCTTCACCGACCGCCGCACCGTCCTGGTGCTCATGGGTGCGGCGGTGCTCATCGCCGTCAACTGGCTGGTCTTCGTCTACGCCGTCAACTCCGGCCACGTCGTCGAGACCTCGCTGGGCTACTTCATCAACCCGCTGGTCAGCGTGCTGCTCGGGGTGGTGGTGTTCGCCGAGCGGCTGCGGGTGCTGCAGTGGGTCGCCGTCGGCATCGCCGCGGTGGCGGTGGCCGTGCTGACCGTCGACTACGGCCGCCCGCCGTGGATCGCGCTCACCCTGGCGGCCACCTTCGGGCTGTACGGGCTGATGAAGAAGCTGGTGCGCGTCGACGCGGCGCCCGGGCTGTTCGTGGAGACCGCGCTGGTCGTGGTCCCGGCGCTGGCCGTGCTGGTCGTGCTCCAGGCACGGGGGGAGGGCACCTTCGGCTCCGCGGGGGTCGGCCACCTGCTGCTGCTGGTCAGCTCGGGCATCGCCACGGCCATCCCGCTCCTGCTGTTCGCCGCGGCCACCCGCCGCGTACCGCTGTCCACGGTGGGGCTGCTGCAGTACGTCACCCCGCTCATGCAGCTGGCCATCGGGGTCTTCGTGTACCGCGAGCCGATGCCTCCGGCGCGGCTGGCCGGCTTCGTCATCGTGTGGATCGCCCTGGCGGTCTTCACCGTCGACAGCCTGCGGCAGGCCCGCGCCGGTGCCCGCCGACGGACGGCCGAGGCGGCTCCCGCGCCGGTCTGAAGGAGGACCCCCCTTGCCCCCGCCACTCGCGGGCTCGCGGCGGGACCCTGCACGGGGACTGCCGGCGGGGCTGGAGATGTCGGTGGTCCGGACTACCGTCGGAGGCATCACCACGTAGAGAAGGACCGTCGATGTCTGCCGAACCTGCTCCCGCGGTCTCCCCGCCGGGGGGCGAGGTACTCCCGCCACCCGCGCCCGACACGACCGCCCCGTCCGACGCCGCTTCCCCGGTCGGCACCCTCACCCGCCGCGAGCACGAGATGCTCACCTTCGAGCGGCAGTGGTGGCGGCGGCCGGGCGCCAAGGAGACGGCGATCCGCGAGCGCTTCGGGCTCGCGCCGACCCGCTACTACCAGGTGCTGAACGCCCTCCTCGACCGCCCGGCCGCCCTGGAGGCCGATCCGCTGCTGGTCCGGAGGCTGCGCCGGCTGCGGGCCGCACGCGGTTCGCGTCGCTCGTCTCAGATCCTGGGCAACGGAGGCGAATCGGTTTAGATTTGGTCACTGTGGGCAGGCACGCCGCGTCAGGCAGTGACGTACCGGACCGGGGGACCCCGGTCCCGCACGGTCGTCGCCGGACCGACGTGCCGGGACGCCCGGCCGACGAGGACCTGAGCGACCACCCGACGACCCCCGGCCGCAGCCGCGCCGACCGTCGTCGGGACGGGCTCCTCGACGCGGGGGACGACCCGGGGCGCCGCCGTCCCGCGTCGCCCCGTCCGCTGCCGTCGACCGGCCCGCGGGCCGGGGCGCCCGGCTCCGCCCGTCCGGTGGGCCCGGCCGCGCCGCGCGCCGCCGCGCCCACGCCGCCCCGGACCACCCCCGCGAGCGGTGCGCCGACGTCCACTCCGCCGGCCGGCCCGGCGCGCCCGGCTCCGGCAGCCGGGATGCCGCGGCGGGCTCCGGCCGCCGGTCCGGCCCGGTCCGCGTCCGCACCGCCCGCTCCGCCCGCTGCGGGAACGGCGCGACCCACCGCGTCCGCGCGACCCACCGCGCCTGCCCAAGCCGCGCCGCCCGCGCGACCCGCGCCGCCCGCCCGGTCCCGCCCGTCGGAGCCGGCTCCGGAGACCCGGCTGCGCCTCCCCGTGCCGCCCGCCGCAGCACCTGCGACGCCCGCGACGCCGGCAGCGCCCCGGACGACGGTCGCCCCGTTCCAGGCCGTGCCCACCCCCGACCACGGGACCGGCGAGCCCGCCGCGCCGGCCGGCTGGCCGGACCGGGACACCGGCCGCGACCGCTGGTCCGCCACCGCTCTCTCCGCGCCGACCGGCCACCCCGCGGACGCGGCGCCGGCCGCCGACCCCGCCCGGGAACCCGCTCCCGCCGCGGGCCACGGCGACGCCGCACCGGGTTACCGCGATTGGACCAGCCCCTCCCGGAGCAAGGACGCCCCGCCGCCGGCGACCGAGGCCATCCCGGACCGCAACCCGGCCCGGGACGCCGGGAGCCGCACCCCCGCGCCGGCCACCGAGGCGATCCCCGACCGCGCCCCCGCCCACGGCCGGGTCGCCGACCTCGACGAGGACTTCGAGGACGGCCCCGTCGAGGACGACCTCGAGGACGACCTCGACCGGGACGAGGACGCCCCTGAGCCCGTGCGCGGCCCGGTGACCGGACCCTCGACCGGCGTGGTCGGCGGCCGCGCCGCGTTCCGCGCCGAGCGCCAGGCCGCCGAGGTCGAGCGGCGCAAGGAGGCCCGCCGCAACGGCGTCTCGCCCGTCCCCTACCTCGAGGACGACGACGCGGGCCGGCGTCCCTCGCCCGTGAGCCGGGCCGCGACCGGGCTGCTCGCCGTCGCGGTGGTCGCGCTGGTCGTGCTCGGCGTCTACTCCTTCGCCGGGTCCGACGCGCAGGAGGCGTCGACGTCGCAGGACACCACGGCCGCCCCCACGTCCACGGCCGTCGCCGCACCCAGCTCGGCCCTGCCGCCGCTGGAGATCGACCCGCTCCCGCCGGCGGAGGAGGCGCCCAGCACACCGGTGCGGGTCCCGGTCACCGTGCTCAACGCCACCGGGGTCACCGGCCTGGCCGCCGAGGTCGCCGCCGCCCTGGAGGAGGAGGGCTGGCAGTCGCAGGGCGTCGGCCAGTACCAGGGCGGGGACGTCGCCGTCACGACCGTCTACGTCACCGAGGACGACGAGGAGCAGCAGCAGGCCGCGCTCCAGATGATGGAGCAGTTCCCCGAGATCACCGGCCCGGCGGTGCGCTTCTTCGAGGTGCCGGACGTGGCCGATCCGGGGCTCGTCGTGGTCACGACCGGCGAGTGGCGGCCCTGACCGCGGGGCGCGCCCCCACCGACCCGCCGTCGTCCCGGAACACCGCGGCACGGTCGTCCGTTGGCCGCTCCGTGCGTCCCGTTCGCGGGCCCGTGCGTCCCCGCCCGCGCCCCGGCGCCCGCGCGACGCTCGCCGCCCTGCTCACCCCGCTGGTCTCGGGCGTCCTCGTGCTCGCCGCCCCGGCCGCACCGGCCGCCGCGGCCGAGGACGTCGCCACCGAGGAGGCGACGGTCCCCTCCGGCTCCGGTGCCGACGCCGTCGAGCTGGACACCACGCTGTTCGTGCCCGGGTCGGCCACGGCCGAGGACCCGGCGCCGGCCGTCGTCCTGGCCCACGGGTTCGGGGGCAGCAAGGACTCCGTCGCCGACGACGCCCGCGACCTCGCCGAGCGGGGCTACGTCGTCCTCACGTACTCGGCGCGCGGGTTCGGCCGCAGCACGGGGCAGATCGGGCTGAACGACCCCCGGTTCGAGGTCGCCGACCTCTCCACGCTGCTCGACCGGCTCGCCGAGCGGGACGACGTCCTGCTCGACGGTGCGGGCGACCCGCGCGTCGGCGTCGCCGGCGGCTCCTACGGCGGGGCGCTGTCGCTGCTGGCCGCCGGGTACGACGACCGGGTCGACGCCATCGCCCCGCAGATCACCTGGAACTCGCTGACCGCGGCGCTGTTCCCCTCGCAGGTCGGCAGGCCCGGTGCGGACACCGTCGCGGCCACCCCACAGGGCGAGGGCGGGGTCTACGAGCGGCTGTGGTCGGGGCTGTTCTTCGGCGTCGGCGCGACGCCCGCGGGGGGTCTGCTCGATGCACTCGGCGGGGCGGGCGAGGACGGGGACGGCGGGGACGGCGTCACCCCGGCGGGCGGGACCGACGGCCGGCTGCCCCCGATCGACCCGGCGTCGGTCGACCCGCGGGCGGTGCAGCAGTTCCTCACCTGCGGCCGGTTCCGGACCGACATCTGCGCCGCGTACCAGACCGCCGCCGCCTCCGGCACGCTGACGCCGGAGGTCGCCGCGGTGCTCGACCGCAGCAGCCCGGCCACCGTGCTGGACCGCGTCACGGCGCCCACCCTGCTGGTCCAGGGCACCCAGGACTCCCTGTTCGGCCTCGGCCAGGCCGACGCCAACGCCCGCGGCATCGCCGCGAACGGCACTCCGGTGAAGGTCGTCTGGTTCACCGGCGGCCACGACAGCCAGGCGTCGGAGCGGACCACCGAGCGGCTGCGCGAGCAGGTGGCCGGCTGGTTCGACTGGTACCTGCGCGACCCCGGCGACCCCGCTCGCGGCGAGGACCCGGGCACCGGCTTCGAGTTCCCGGTGCCCAGCGGCGTCGGCGCCGGCGTCGGCAGCGTGCAGGGCGGCAACCAGACCGTCGTCGCGCCGGCCTACCCCGGCCTGGACGGCGGCGAGCCGGCGACCCGGGCGTCGATCCCGGTCAGCGGGTCGGTGCAGCCGGTCGTCACCCCGGCCGGCGGCACGCCGGCGGCGATCACCGTCGTCCCCGGGGTCGGCGCGCTGTCGGCGGCACTGGCCGGCGGCACGCTCGAGATCCCCGGCCAGTTCGCCGCCTTCGACAGCGCACCGCTCGAGAACGCCGTGGAGGTGGTCGGCGCGTCCACCGTCGACCTCGCGGTCGCCTCGCCCAGCGGGTCCGCCACGCTGTTCGCCAAGCTCTACGACGTCGCGCCCGACGGCTCGATGACCCTGCCCGCCGGCCAGGTGGCACCCCTGGCGCTTACCGGCCTCTCGGCCGACCCCACCGCGGCGACCGAGGTCCCGGTGACCCTGCCGGGGATCGTGCACCGCTTCGAGGCCGGCCACACCATGCGGGTCGTCGTCTCCTCGACCGACCAGGCCTTCGCGCTGCCGGCGGAGTCGGCGGTGTACTCGGTGGCCCTCGCCGGCGGGGACGGTTCCGCGCTCGCCGTCCCCGAGGTCGTCGGCCGCACCGAGGTCGCCGGCACCACCGCCCGGTGGTGGGTCCTGCTCGGCGTGCTCGCCGCCCTCGGCCTGGCCGGCTGGGCGACCGCCGCCCTGTGGGGCCGCCGTCGCCGCCGCAGGGTGTCGGCGGTGGAGCCCGACGGCGAGGACGTCCCGCTGCGGTTCACCGGCGTCACCAAGGCCTACAAGGACGGCTTCGTCGCCGTCCGGGACCTCTCCTTCGAGGTGCGCCGGGGCCAGGTCCTCGGCCTGCTCGGCCCCAACGGCGCCGGCAAGACGACGTCGCTGCGGATGCTCATGGGCCTGATCCGGCCGGCGGACGGACGCATCACCGTGTTCGGCCACGAGGTCCGCCCCGGCGCCCCGGTCCTCTCCCGGCTGGGGTCCTTCGTCGAGGGCACCGGGCTGCAGCCGCACCTGTCCGGCCGCGACAACCTGCGGCTGTACTGGGCCGCCACCGGCCGCCCGGCCGAGGACGCGCACATGGACGAGGCGATCGAGGTCGCCGGCCTCGGCGCGGCCATCGACCGCCCGGTCCGCCGGTACAGCCAGGGGATGCGGCAGCGGGTCGCGATCGCCCAGGCGATGCTCGGCCTGCCCGACCTGCTGGTCCTCGACGAGCCGACCAACGGGCTGGACCCGCCCCAGATCCACGCCATGCGCGAGGTGCTGCGCTCCTACGCCGCCACCGGGCGCACGGTGATCGTCTCCAGCCACCTGCTCAGTGAGATCGAGCAGACCTGCAGCCACGTCGTCGTGATGGCCAAGGGGGAGAAGATCGCCCAGGGCACGGTGGAGGAGATCGTCGGGACCGGCGGCGCCGTGCAGGTCGGCCTGGCCGACGACGCCGAGACCGGCCGGGCGGTGGCCGTCCTGGAGGCGCTGCCCGGCGTGTCGGTGGAGCGCACCGACGAGGGGCTGGTGGCCGAGCTCGACGGCACGACCCGTGCCCGGGCGCTCCAGGCGCTGGTCGAGGCGGGGATCGAGGTGGACGCGTTCACCCCGCGCCGCCGGCTGGAGGACGCGTTCCTGGCACTGGTGGGGGAGTCGTGAGCACCGTCGAGCACGACGGCCGAGGGAGCATCGCGGGGAGCGCCAGCGACCGAGGAGCGGATCGAGGCCGGAGTCGAGCCATGGACACAGCGCACGTCCAGCCGACCGGGGCGGTCGCCGGGTACCGGCCCGAGCGCACGCTGCGGCTGTCGGTCGAGCTGCGCCGGCAGTTCAAGCGGCGGCGGACCATCGGCGTCTTCGCGCTCATGGTGGCGCTGCCGCTGGTCCTCATCGCCGCGCTGCAGCTGGGGGCGAGCGAGGAGGCGGCGGAGAACGGCCGGCTCAACCTGGTCGACGTCGCGACCTCGAGCGGGCTCAACTTCACCCTGTTCGTGCTGTTCGCGACGACGAGCTTCTTCCTCGTCGTCGTCTACGCGCTGTTCTTCGGCGACACCGTGGCGGCCGAGGCGCAGTGGGGCTCGCTGCGCTACACGCTGGCCACCCCCGTGCCGCGGATGCGGCTGCTCCGGCAGAAGTGGTACGCAGCCCTCGTGCTGTCGGTCGGCGCACTGCTGGCGCTGGTCCTCACCGGGATCGTCGCCGGCGGCATCGCCTTCGGCTTCGAGCCGATCCAGACGCCGATCGGGGTGTCCCTGCCGCAGGGGGAGGGGCTGCTGCGGCTCGCCGGGATGGTCGGCTACCTCGCCGTCCACCTGCTGGTCGTCGGCACCCTGGCGTTCTGGTTCTCCACCATCACCGACGCGCCGCTGGCCGCCGTCGGTGGTGCGGTGTTCACCATGTTCGTCTTCGCCATCCTCGACCAGGTCGAGCAGCTCGGGTCGATCCGGGACTGGTTCCCGACGGCCGAGGAGTTCGCCTGGACCGACCTGCTGCAGACCCCGATCGACTCCGGGGACCTGTTCCGCGGCGTCGTCCAGTCACTGGTCTACGCGGCGGTCTTCACCGCGCTGGCCTTCCGCCACTTCTCCCGCCGCGACGTCACCTCGTAGTGGTTGGAGGGCCCCGTCCTCGTCACCCTCGCACGCTCGGGGCGGTGCCCGGGAGGGGGCCTAGAGGCTGGCGCGGACGGCCTGGGCCCAGCCCTCGCCCATCGGCGCCTCGGTGACGACCGCGTTGGGGACGTCGGCCAGCCGGTCGGCCATGCCGTCGACCGTGGCCCCGTTGGCGGTCACCCAGAGCCGGCCGACGGCGGGCGCCATCTCCAGGTCGCTCACGCTGTCGCCGATGGCCACGGCGTCGTCGGGCGTCAGGCCGCGGCGCTCGAGGTCCCAGGCGATCGCCGCGCCCTTGGAGATCCCGCGCGGCATGAGGTGGTAGACCCGCGGCGGCAGCGCCTCCGGGTCCAGCGTCATGCGGGACGTCGTGGGGATGGCGCCGTTGTCCTTGAGCGTGAGCCAGCCCAGCCCGCGCTGGGCGAGGTCGGCGTCGACGGCCATCGGGTCGACCAGCCCTCGCAGCAGCGCGTCGGCCTCGTGGGTGGCGTGCCAGGGCGCGTGCCACTCCAGCCGGCCGGGGTGGCGGGCCATCAGGTCCTCGACGACGCCGAGTTCGGCCATCACGTCCATCGGCGTCCGGCCGGCGTGCTCCGCCGGCAGCTCCCCGTCCAGCCGGTGCACCCCGCGGCCGGCGTCCCAGCTCACGACCGAGCCCAGCTCGGCGATCGCGCCGTCCGCCGCGAAGATCCGCGCCGCCTCCACCACCTGCTCGAAGGTCCGGCCGCTGACGAGGACCAGCGCCACGCCGGAGCGGTGCAGATCCAGCAGCGCGGTGGCCGGGGCGGCGGTCAGATCGCGGCTCGCGGTGTGCCAGAAGGACCCTCGGGGACCGACCATCGTGCCGTCGAGGTCGGTGTAGACGATGCGCGCTGCCACGCCGCCATCCTGACCGGGTCCGCGGCGACGCAGAGCACGTGGGTACAGTCGCAGGCGTTCCACTCATCCAGAGGGGCAGAGGGACACGGCCCGACGAAGCCCCGGCAACCGCCGCCTGCGCACCCGCGCAGCGAGAGGTGCCAATTCCGTCCCGCGCGGCTCGACGGCCCGCCGCGGGGAAGATGAGGAGGTAGTCGTCGCATGACCCTGACCGCTCCCGGTTCCCAGCAGGCCGACTCCGGCGCTGGCGGGCCGATCCCGCCCTGCCCGGCTCGCGGGCTCGTCTGCCGCAACTGCGGCGCCACGTTCGGCCTCATCGCCGAGCACGCCTGCGCGGAGTGCTTCGGCCCGCTCGAGGTCGACTACGACCCCGACCTGCTCAAGGCCGTCACCCGTGAGCAGATCGAGGCCGGCCCGCAGAACATCTGGCGGTACGTCGCGCTGCTGCCGGTGGGGCAGGACCCGGCCGAGCGCGTCTCCCTGGACCCGGGCCTGACGCCGCTGGTCCGCGCCGACCGGCTGGCCGCCGAGCTGGGCATCACGGGCGGGCTGTGGGTCAAGGACGACTCGGCCAACCCCACCCACTCGTTCAAGGACCGCGTCGTCAGTCTCGCCGCGACCGCCGCCAAGGGCCTGGGCTACAAGAAGATCGCCGCCGCCTCCACGGGCAACCTGGCCAATTCCGTCGCCGCGCACGCGGCCCGGGTCGGCCTGCCGTCGTTCGTCTTCATCCCGGCCGACCTGGAGCCGGGCAAGGTCGTGCAGTCGGCGGTGTACGGGCAGACGCTCGTCGCCGTCCAGGGCTCCTACGACGACGTCAACCGGCTGACCAGCGAGCTCGCCGAGACCGACGAGTTCGAGGACACCGCGTTCGTCAACCAGAACGTGCGGCCCTACTACGCCGAGGGCTCCAAGACGATGGGCTACGAGATCGCCGAGCAGCTCGGCTGGCGGATCCCGGCCCAGGTCGTCGTCCCGATGGCGTCCGGCTCGCTGCTGACCAAGGTGGACAAGGCCTTCCGCGAGCTCGCCGCCGCCGGCATCGTCGAGGCCACCGAGTGGACGATCTTCGGTGCCCAGTCGGCCGGCTGCGACCCGATCGCCACCGCCTTCGACAACGGCTGGGACGTCGTCAAGCCGGTGAAGCCCACGGGCATCGCCAAGTCGCTCAACATCGGCAACCCCGCCGACGGGCCCTACGCGCTCGACGCCATCCGGCGCACCGGCGGCTCGGTCGGCCGGGTGGGTGACGACCAGATCGTGCAGGGCATCCGCGACCTCGCCCGCACCACCGGCGTGTTCGCCGAGACCGCCGGCGGCGTGACCGTGGCGGTGCTGCGCCGGTTGGTCGAGGAGGGCCGGCTCGACCCGGCCAAGGAGACCGTCGTCCTCAACACCGGCGAGGGGCTCAAGACGCTCGACCCGCTGGAGCCGGTCGTCGGGCCCACCCACGTGGTGGACCCGTCGCTGTCCTCGGTGCGGGCTGCGGGGCTCATCGAGTAGGCCGGTAGTGTCGGGCTCGTCCGGATGGGGGAGTTGTCCCCCATCCGGTGTGGCGCGTGCGTGAGGTTGCTCTCACCACGGCTTTTGTGCTGTACCTTCTCCCGCGGTTCCAGTTCCACGTTCGTGTTCGACGGGCGGAAGAGCTAGACCCGGCCCCCTGGTAGGCGGGGGTCGCCGCAACGCACGAACGTGGGAGCACACGTGGCACAGGGCACCGTGAAGTGGTTCAACGCCGAGAAGGGCTTCGGCTTCATCGCCGTCGACGGCGGCCAGGACGTCTTCGTCCACTACTCGGCCATCCAGATGGACGGCTACAAGAGCCTCGACGAGGGCCAGCGGGTCACCTTCGAGGTCGTCCAGGGCGAGAAGGGCCCGCAGGCGGACGCCGTCCGCACTGCCTGAACCGGCACGTCCTCACCGAGGCCCGGTCCCTCACGGGGCCGGGCCTCGGTGCTGTGTGAGGCGATGACGAGCCGGGTCGGCGGGGGCTCGGTGCGCCCCGCCGGGGAGGGCGCGCGCTGCACCCGGGCGGGAACAGTCGCCGGTCACACCCCGTTCTTGCACTCGGCAGGGTCGAGTGCCAGACTCTCGATTGGCACTCGACAGTGCCGAGTGCCAATCAGGTCGGAACGGTGAGGCACTGGTGGGCGGGCCGACGGAGTGCCCGCGAACCGCTGGTGTCGTCCGTCGCGGGCGCCGAACCCGGCCGTGCAGCGATCCATGCATGGAGGACATCACCACATGGCCAAGATGATCGCCTTCGAGGAAGAGGCGCGCCGCGGCCTCGAGCGGGGCATGAACACCCTCGCCGACGCCGTCAAGGTGACCCTCGGTCCGAAGGGCCGCAACGTCGTCCTCGAGAAGAAGTGGGGCGCCCCCACCATCACCAACGATGGTGTGAGCATCGCCAAGGAGATCGAGCTCGAGGACCCGTGGGAGAAGATCGGCGCCGAGCTCGTCAAGGAGGTCGCGAAGAAGACCGACGACGTCGCCGGTGACGGGACCACCACCGCCACCGTGCTCGCCCAGGCGCTCGTCCGCGAGGGTCTGCGCAACGTCGCCGCCGGCGCGAACCCGATGGCCCTGAAGAAGGGCATCGAGAAGGCCGTCGAGTCGGTCACCGAGTACCTCCTCTCGACCGCCAAGGACGTCGAGACCAAGGAGCAGATCGCCGCCACCGCGTCGATCTCCGCTGCTGACCCGGCCATCGGTGAGCTCATCGCCGAGGCGATGGACAAGGTCGGCAAGGAAGGCGTCATCACCGTCGAGGAGAGCAACACCTTCGGCCTGGAGCTCGAGCTCACCGAGGGCATGCGCTTCGACAAGGGCTACATCTCGCCGTACTTCGTCACCGACGCCGAGCGCATGGAGGCCGTCCTCGACGACCCGTACGTGCTCGTCGTCAACAGCAAGATCAGCTCGGTCAAGGACCTGCTCCCGCTGCTGGAGAAGGTCATGCAGTCGGGCAAGCCGCTGGCGATCATCGCCGAGGACGTGGAGGGCGAGGCCCTGGCGACCCTGGTGGTCAACAAGATCCGCGGCACCTTCAAGTCCCTCGCGGTGAAGGCCCCCGGCTTCGGTGACCGCCGCAAGGCCATGCTGACCGACATCGCCATCCTCACCGGTGGCCAGGTCATCAGCGAGGAGGTCGGCCTCAAGCTGGAGTCCGCCGGCGTCGAGCTGCTCGGCCGCGCCCGCAAGGTCGTCGTCACCAAGGACGAGACGACGATCGTCGAGGGCGCCGGTGACAGCGACCAGATCGCCGGCCGGGTGAACCAGATCCGCGCCGAGATCGAGAAGTCGGACTCCGACTACGACCGCGAGAAGCTGCAGGAGCGCCTGGCCAAGCTGGCCGGTGGCGTCGCCGTCATCAAGGCCGGCGCCGCGACCGAGGTCGAGCTCAAGGAGCGCAAGCACCGCATCGAGGACGCGGTGCGCAACGCCAAGGCCGCCGTCGAGGAGGGCATCGTCGCCGGTGGTGGCGTCGCCCTGGCGCAGGCCACCGCCGTCGCGTTCGACAAGCTCGAGCTCGACGGTGACGAGGCCACTGGTGCCAACATCGTGCGCGTCGCGCTCGAGGCGCCGCTGAAGCAGATCGCCGTCAACGCCGGCCTCGAGGGTGGCGTCGTCGCGGAGAAGGTGCGCAACTCGGACACCGGGTTCGGCCTCAACGCCGCCACCGGCGAGTACGTGGACCTCGTCGCCAACGGGATCATCGACCCCGCCAAGGTGACCCGCTCGGCGCTGCAGAACGCCGCCTCCATCGCGGCGCTCTTCCTCACCACCGAGGCCGTCATCGCCGACAAGCCGGAGAAGGCCGCCCCGGCCATGCCCGGCGGCGACGGCGGCATGGGCGGCATGGACTTCTGAGTCCCGCCCCCTCGTAACACCAGCACTGCCCGGCAGGGGCGGTCCCGCATCGCGCGGGGCCGCCCCTGTCGGCGTTCCCGGGCGGGCCCGTCCCCGGGCTCACCCCGAGCGGCGGTGTCGCCGACGACGTCGGGGGTGCCCGGGGCTCTCGACCGTCTCCGGCTCGGGGACCAGGTCGACCCGGAGGACCGGTCCGGCCCCCGGCGGGGCCGGCGACGGGCACCGGCCACCCGCGCCCCCGGGCGTGCACCCCGGCACACGGACAGGCCGAGGGCCCGCCACCGGGATGGTGACGGGCCCTCGGGTGTGTTCAGTCGTGGCGCCTCACGGCGTCACCGGGTCTCGACGGTGACCTTGACCCAGGATCCCTCGCTGGACCTGAGGATGATGTCCCCTGGGTTGGCCGCCGGCGCGGGGTCGACGACGATCTCCCAGGGCCCGGTGTTGCCCGGCGCCTCGAGGGCCCCGACCGTGGCCTGCGGGTACCCGAGGGCAACCCCGGGGCCGCCGACCGCGTTCACGCGGTGGGCCGTGATGGTCGCGCCCGGGTTGGTGCCGCTGCCGCGGATCTGCAGCTCGTCACCGGCCCGCCACTGGGCCGACACGACACCGATGGAGTCACCCGGGACGACGGCGTTGACACCCGTGGACAGCGGCCCGAAGGTGGTCGCGGCCGGCGTCTTGGCCTGCACCCGTAACACCCAGCGGTGTCCGGTGGCGCTCTTGGGCAGGCCGGTGACCTGGGCGTTGGTCGTGGTCACGAGCACGTCCCGCGAGGCGACCAGGGTGTTGGTGCCCGCGGCGTCGTCCCGGTCGTAGACCCGCACCCGGTACTCGGTGGCGTCGGGCACGGCGGTCCAGCCGATGTTGACCGTCCCCTGCGGGTTGGCCGCGTCGGGTCCGGCCCCGTTGATGCCGAGCACCGCCAGCCCGGTGGGCGCGACCGCAGCCGCGGCCGGCCTGGGCGACACCACGCCCGTGGCGTGCGCCACGCCACCCGCCGCGTCGATGACCGCGACGTTGACCCGCGTGTCGGCGGCCGTGATCGGGAGCGGCTCCGTGTAGATCTTCGCGGTCGGCGACGGGACGTTGCCGTTCGGCTGCGTGGTGACCGCGCTGCCGTCCAGCGTGTAGTAGATCGTCCCGGCGTTGGCCGCCAGGGTCAGCTGCCGGTCCTCCGCGATGACCGCAGTGTCCCCGTTGAAGGCCGGCGTCGTGGTCAGCTCCAGCGCGGTGCCCTCGGGCGGCGTGGGCTCCGCGGTGCCCGCGAGGGCGAACGGAGCGCCGATCTCGCCGGCGACCATCGAGCGGACCTCGATGTCGTACAGCGAGCCGGCGTCCAGGCCGTCCAGCACGACCTGGGTGGCGTTCGCGCCGACCCGGGCGCCCTGCAGCTGCTGGGCGCCGGACGCGTCGGCCGTCTGGTTGACGGCCTCGACGCTGTAGCCGGTGACGGCGGCGCCGCCGGCGACGGGTGCGGCCGCCGCCCAGGTGACCGTGGCCTGGCTCTGGTTGTTCCACACCACGGAGAACTCGCCCGCGGGGGGCCGTGCGCCGTCCGGTCCCGGCGCGCAGCCGGGTGCCCCGCCGCCGACCAGCCCGTACTCCGCCAGCGTCAGGCCGAGCTGCTGCTCGACGCCGGTCCGGTCGGCCATCCAGGCCAGCGCCACCTTCTCGCCGTCGAAGACCAGCTGCTGGTCGGACGGCGACAGGCCGCCGAAGGTCACCGAGAACTCGCCGTTGGCCGCGGTGCCCTCGACGGTGTAGCCCTGCACGGCCTCCGGCGGCTCGTTCGGGCTCCAGCCGATCGCCCGCTCGCCGATGGCGCTCGGGGCGTCCCGCATCGCCGGGTTGACCACCTCGACGGCGAACCGGTTCAGGTCGACGTCCGCACCGTAGGTGCCGGTGATCGTGACGGTGTTGACGTTCCCCTCGGCCGGCGTGCTGGCGGTCACCCCGGTGACCTCCGCCGAGCTGACCTTCATGCCGTCGACGAGGGGCGAGGCACTGAACGAGACGGACACGTCGTCACCGGGCTGGATGTCCGGGGTGACGTCGGTGAAGCAGCCCGCGAACGTGCCGTCGCCGTTCGGGGTCGCCTCGTGGTTCCACTCCATGAAGCCGGTCGCGTCCACCTCGCCCGTCGCGGTGCCGACGGTCTGGCCGCCACGGGTGACCGTCAGGGTGGCGGTCTGCCCGGCCTGGGCGGTGTAGCCCTCGATGGCGACCATGTCGCGCGAGGGGAACACCTCGATGTTGCCCGGCCCGGTCGGCGGGGTGCCGGCCGAGGCGCTGGTGGCGAACCCGATGACCCCGCCGGTGGCCGTGGCGGCCACCAGGCCGGCCGCGGCCAGGCGGGCTCGCTTGCTGTGCTGGGGCAGTCGCGAGTGCGAGGGAGCCGCAGTTGCAGTCCCGCCCCCGTGACCGCCGTGGTGCGTCGGTCGTCTCCTGGTCATGGTCTCTCTCCGCAGTCGAGCCGTCATGGCTCCCCCCGGACACCGGAGGGTTGCGGAGACGGTCGCCTGAGAGGCGTGTGCGCAGGGACCCGTCGCGAGGGGGGACGCCTCACCCCAAAGCCGGGGGAGACCGATGTCGTACGACCCCGTGGACCGTCCGGCTCCCGCGCGCCCGGGGCCGCCCTGACCTGCGGGGAGGCGGGTCAGTGTCCGGTCGGGCCGAGCAGCCACCCGCACGGCGCAGCCAGGGCCGCGGCTTCGTCCGGTCCCCACGACCCCGGTGCGTACCGGTGCACCTGCGGCGGGTGCTCCTGCAGCGGGGCGAACGCCCGCCATGCGCTGGCCAGCCCGCTGCTGCTGGTGAACAGGGAGCGGTCCCCGGTCAGGACGTCGTGCAGCAAGGAGACGTACGGCGGCAGCGGCGTCCCGCCGGGGACGTCGGAGAGCTCCAGGGTCGCCGTCGCACGGGCCAGTGAGAGGTCCGGGCCCGGCTCCTTGGCGACCAGCGTCAGGTCCACGGCGCCGGACCCGGAGAGCGACAGCGAGACCACGTTGCCGTGCCCGGGGACGCCGTGGACCGGCCCCTCCGGCTTGCGGAGCAGCAGGCTCACGCGCTGCTCGCTGGCCGCCATCCGCTTGCCGGTGCGCAGGACGAACGGGACGCCGTGCCAGCGGTCGGTGTCCACCCACAGCCGGGCCGCGACGAAGGTGTCGGTCCGGGAGTCGTCGGCCACGCCCTCGATGTCGGTGTAGCCGTCGAACTGCCCGAGCACGACGTCCTCGGGGTCCAGCGGGCGGAAGGCGGCGAGCACGGCCTCCCGCGCGTCCAGCAGATCGGCGGGGGCGAAGCTGACCGGCGGCTCCATCGCCACCTCGGCGGCGAGCTGGAACAGGTGGGTGACCAGCATGTCCAGCGCCGCGCCCGTGGCGTCGTAGAACTCGGCGCGCTGGGCGACGCCGAGGTCCTCCGGGACGTCGATCTGCACCTGGACGACGTGCTCGCGGTGCCACAGCTGCTCGAACAGCCCGTTGGCGAACCGCATCACGTGCAGGTCCTGGGTGCCTTCCTTCCCCAGGAAGTGGTCGATCCGGAACACCTGGTCCTCGTCCAGGACGGAGTGCACCAGCTCGTCGAGCTCGCGGAAGGTGTCCGGCGAGGTGCCGTAGGGCTTCTCGTAGACCACCCGCGCACCCTCGGCCAGCCCGTGCTCGTCCAGGCCCCGGGTCAGCTTCTCGAACGCCGACGGCGGGACGGCGAGGTAGTGGACCACCTGCGGGTCGCCGCCCAGCTCGTCGCGGGCCTCCGCGAGCACGTCGAGCAGGCTGCCGGGGTCGGACTCCTCGAAGCCGCCCCCGGCGAACCGCAGCCGGCCGGCGAAGTCGTCCCAGGGCCCCTGGTCGGGGTGCGGCCCGAACTCCTCGAGCGCCTCTCGCACGCGCCCGGCGAAGTCCTCGTGCGACACGTCCCCGCGACCGTTGCCGACCAGCCGCCACTCCTCGGGGAGCAGGCCCTCCTGGGCGAGCTGGAAGAAGGCGGGCAGCACCATGCGCCGGGACAGGTCCCCGGTGGCGCCGAAGAGCACGAACACGGTGGGCGGCAGGTCGGCCACGTCTCCTCCTCGCTGCTGGGAGCGCTCGCCGGACCAGTGCCCGGGCCGGACGACGGTCACTCCTCCCGCGCGTCGTCCTGGCGGCCGGCGGGTAGGCGCTGCGACGTGGTCGTGGTGATCGGGACGTCGGGGTGGCAGTACCGCGACTGGCGCGGCCGCTTCTACCCGCAGCGGCTGCCCCAGCGGCTGTGGCTCGAGCACGTCGCCGAGCACTTCGCCACGGTGGAGAGCAACAACGCCTTCTACCGGCTGCCGGAGCGGTCGACGTTCGAGGCGTGGCGGGCACGCACCCCGGCCGACTTCCGGTGGGCGGTCAAGGCCAGCCGCTTCCTCACGCACGTCAAGCGGCTGCGCGAGCCCGAGGAGCCGGTCGCCCGGCTGATGGAGCGCGCGGCCGGGCTGGGGGAGCGGCTCGACGTCGTCCTCCTGCAGCTGCCGCCCACGCTCAAGGGCGACCCCGAGCTGCTCCGGACCTGCCTGGCGCAGTTCCCGGCCGGCACCCGGGTGGCCGTCGAGCCGCGGCACGACAGCTGGTGGACCGACGAGGTCCGGGCCCTGCTGGAGCGCTACGGCGCGGCGCTGTGCTGGGCCGACCGCGACGAGCAGCCGGTCGCCCCGCTGTGGCGCACCACCGGGTGGGGCTACCTGAGGATGCACACCGGCGCCGCCTCGCCGTGGCCCCGCTACCGGCCGGAGGCCCTGCAGGTGTGGGCCGACCGGCTGGCGGCGACGTGGGCGGACGACGAGGACGTGTTCGTCTACTTCAACAACGACCCGGGGTGCGCCGCGGTCGTCGACGCGGTCGCCTTCGCCGAGGCGGTCCGCCGCACCGGCCGGACGCCGACCCGCGTGCCCACGCCCGAGCAGGCGACCGGCGGCGCCTGGGCCGCTGCCTGACTAGTCGTCGTCGCGGCCGGAGCGGTCGTCGGAGTCGTCGTCCGCGCGATCACGGGTGCGCTCGGCGGCCTCCTCGCGGGCGTCATCCTCGGCGTCGCGCGCCTGCTCGGCGGCCTCCTCAGCGGCCTCCTCGGCAGCCTCGCGGGCCTCCTCCTCGGCCTCGCGCGCCTGCTCGGCGGCCTCCTCCTCCGCCTCACGGGCCTGCTCGGCGGCCTCCTCGGCAGCCTCGCGGGCCTCCTCCTCGGCCTCGCGGGCCTCCTCCTCCGCCTCGCGGGCCACCCGGGCCGGGTCGTCGGAGTCGTCGGGGGCGTGCGTCGCGCCGGCATCGCCCGACCCGCGGTCGTCGGTCCCGTCGTCGTCCGTGCCGTCGTCATCGGTGCCGTCGTCGGTGCTCGCGGCGCCGCGGTCGCCCGGACCCCGGTCCACGGTGCCGTCGTCGTCGGCCCCCGGGACGTCGTCGGAGCCGGACAGGTCGTCGTCGGAGCCGCGGTCGTCGGTAGCGCCCTCGTCGCCCGAGCCCCGGTCCTCGGTGCCGTCGTCGTCGCCGCGGCCGGAGTCGCCGGCCGGGTCGTCGGAGGAGGGGGCGTCGAACGGGGTGACCGCCTCGATCGCGCCGGCCACGCCGTCCTGGACGGCGCCGGGCAGGACGCCGACGGCGCCGGCCCCGGTCACGCCGGCCACGGCGATCCCGAGACCGGTGGCGGCCTGGACGACGACCGAGGCGGATCCGATCTTGGTCACGAGTGCGGTGATGCCGTGGAGCAGGAACACGAGGGGCCCCCTGGGTGGAGTGACTGGAGTCACTCCATCCATCGGCAGCCCGGCGGGGAACTTGAACCTTGCAGCAGATTTGTCCCGCTATCGGAGGACGGCGGGGTCCTCCGCGTGCCGGATGCCGAGCGCCTCGGCGGCCTGGTCGAGCACGGTCTGCACCGCGAGGGTGTCGGCCAGCGGCATGACCGCACTCTCGGTCCGGCCGGCCCGCAGGCACTCGGTCACCTCGGCGATCTCGTGCGCGTAGCCGGTGCCGGTCGCCGGCCGGGTGATGGTCTCCGGCTCGGCGCCGGTGCGGTGCAGCACGATGGTCTGCGGGTGGTGGAAGCGGGGGAGGACGTCGATCCAGCCCGCGGTCCCGAAGACGCGGGCCTGCCCAGGAGTCGGGTACCGCAGCGAGGTGGTCAGCGTGGCCGAGCGGCCGTCGGCGTAGCCCAGCAGGAGCGCGGCCTCGGCGTCGACGCCGGTCGGGAAGCGGGAGCCGGTCACGGTCACCGTGTCCGGGGTGCCCAGCAGCATCTGCGCGAACGAGACGACGTAGACGCCGAGGTCCAGCAGCGCCCCGCCGCCGAGCTCCGGGGCGAACAGCCGGTCGTGCGGGTCGTACGCGCGGGACACCCCGAGGTCGGCCTGCACCGAGCGGACCTCGCCGATCGTGCCGTCGGCCACCAGCTCGCGCAGGGCCACGACCACCGGCTGGAAGCGGGTCCACATCGCCTCCATGACGAAGACCCCGCGCTCCCGCGCCCGCTCGACGACCTCGGCGGCCCCCGCGGGGGTCGCGGTGAAGGCCTTCTCCACCAGCAGCGCCTTGCCCGCCTCGATGGCGCCCAGCGCCACCGCGTGGTGCTGCGGGTGCGGGGTGGCGACGTAGAGGACGTCGACGTCCGGGTCGGCCAGGATGTCGGCGTAGGAGCCGTGCGCCCGCTCGAGGCCGTGCAGCTGGGCGAACACCGTCGCGCGGTGGATCGACCGGGAGGCGACCGCCACCGGCCGGGCGCCGGGGACGTGGGCGAAGTCGCCCATCACGTTCTCCGCGATGCGGCCCGGTCCCACGATGCCCCAGCGGATCTCGGCGATCACCGGCACGACGCTATCGGCCCGGGCACACTGGCGCAGACGACCGAGCGTGCGAGGTCGTCCAGGTGGACAGCGCGCCCGGCACGTGCCGACGAGCGCAGCGAGGAGGTGCCGTGGCGCTGCTGATCGACCCTCCCGTGTGGCCCTGGCGCGGGCGGCGGTGGTCGCACCTGGTCAGCGACGTGTCCTACGACGAGCTGCACGCCTTCGTCGCCGCGGAGCTCGGCATCCCGCGCCGGGCGTTCCAGGGCGACCACTACGACGTCCCCGAGGAGCTGCACGAGGTCGCCGTGTCCGCCGGGGCGCTGCCGGTCGGCTCCCGCGAGCTGCTGTCCCGCCTCGTGGACGCCGGGCTGCGGCTCAGGAAGACGCGGCCCGCCTCCTCAGCAGGCTGAGCTCGGCGGCCAGGTTCGCCCGGGCGCGCGGGGTCCACTCCGCGGCCACCGCGGGCAGCCGGTAGAGCCGCGGCAGGGCCAGCAGGTGCTCCAGGACGGCGATCCGCCCGTCGGTGAACTCGGCGTCGGAGAGGTGCCCGTACTCCTCGCGCACCGCCGAGGCGTAGGCGGCGTAGGCCTCGGGCGGTCCGGCCAGCACCGCGAGGTCGGCGTCGCACAGCACCGCGCCGTTCGCGTCGTCCGGCGCGGGGTCGTGGCCGGCGGTCAGCAGCACCAGCCGCACGACCTCCTCGGCCCGTTCGTCCGGTACCAGCCCGCGCAGCCCGGCCCGCGCCCGCTCCGCGCTCGCCTGCTCGTTGTCGTCGCGGCGCGGGTCGTAGACGACGTCGTGGTACCAGGCGGCGAGCCGGACGGCGGCGGGGTCGCGCGCCGCCCCGCCCAGCTCCCCGACCAGCCCGAGCACGGCGGCCAGGTGGGCGAGGTCGTGGTACCGGCGGTGCGGCTCGCTCCACGCCGCGACGACGGCCGCCCACTCGGTGCGGGCGGTGGGGGAGTCGCCGGCCAGCTCGGCCCAGGCCTCGAACCCGACGAGGTTCATGCCACCCCGCAGGTGCGCAGGGTCAGCAGCGCGAACGCCCGCGCCGCGGTGACGACCTCGGCGACCGGCACGCGCTCCATCGGCCCGTGGGCGAGGTGGAGGTCGCCCGGCCCGAAGTGCAGGGTCGGGATCCCCGCGGCGGCGTACAGCCGCAGGTCGCTGCCGGCCGGGATGGCGCGCTCCGGGGGGACGCCGGCGCCGGCGTCGTCGACCGCCCGCTGGACGGCGGGCAGCAGCGGCTGCCCGCCGGGCAGCGAGCCGCTGGCGAACGCGCCGCCGGTCCAGGTGAGGCGGACCGGGTGCGCCGCCAGCCACGGGTGGCCCGCGCAGACCGCCGCCAGCCGCGCCTCGAAGGCCGCGCGCGCCTCCTCGACCGGCTCGCCCAGCCGCACGCCGTAGCGGCCCTCGGCGACCAGCCGGTCGGGCACCGAGCTGGCCCAGTCGCCGGCCTGCACCCGCCCGATGTTGATGCCGTACGGGAAGCGGGCGCCGCCGAACCGGGGGTCGGCGTCGCGCTGCCGCTCGGCCTCGAACTCCCGCAGCGCCGCGTGCACCTCGGCGAACAGCTCCACCGCGCTCACGCCCTGGTCGCGGTGCGCGGCGTGCGCGGCCAGCCCGGTGACCTCCAGCCGGAAGGTGAGCGCCCCGGCGTTGGCGGTCACGACCGCGCCGGCGGTCGGCTCCGGGATCACGCACAGGTCGCCGCGGTGCCCACGCCGCAGCGTGGCCCAGGCGCCGAGCCCGCCGTCCTCCTCGCCGACGACGGCGTGCACCGCCAGCGGCCGGGCCAGCCGCACCCCCGCCGTCCGCACCGCCGCCAGGGCGGCCAGGGAGGCGACCACCCCGGCCTTCATGTCGCAGGCCCCGCGGCCGTGGACGGCGCCGTCGGTGACCCGCGGGTCGAACGGAGGGGCGGGCCACAGGTCCAGGTCCCCGGGCGGGACGACGTCGGTGTGGCCGGTGAAGACCAGGGCGGGGACGCCGTCCTCGGCGGCCGGCGCGGTGCCGACGACCCCCCACGCCTCGGTGCGCACCACCTCCTGGCCGGGTGCGTCGGGGGCGGTGGCGGCCTCGGCGAGGTCGACCTCCCACCGGTCGACGGTGCAGCCGAGCTCCTCCAGCCAGTCGCCGACGAGGTGCTGCACCTCGCTCTCGGCCGGGGTCCCGCCGATCGACGGGACGGCGACCAACGTGCGCAACCGGTCGACCGCCCACTCCTCGTCCACGGCGGCCAGCACGCGGGTCTCGGCGTCGGTCAGTTCGCGCACGGGCGGAGTCTGGCACGCGGCCTGCCGGGCGCCCGGCGCCACGGGCAGTAGCGTGACCCGCCGTGACGCCACCGCCCCCACCGCCCGGCTGGTACCCCGACCCTGCCGGGGGCGGCGGCACCCGCTGGTGGGACGGGCAGGGCTGGACCGAGCACGTCCAGGCGCCGCCGTCACCCCCGCCGGCGCCCACGGTCGCCGTCCAGCTGCCCCCGCCGCCCCCGGGCGCCGGTTCGCCGTCCGCGGCGCGGGCCCCGGCGCAGCAGGCCCCTCCGCAGCACGGGCCCTCGCTCTACGACCAGCCGGTGCTGCTGGTGAACCAGAGGACCAAGCTGGTCGAGCTGACCAACGAGTACGCGGTGCTCGACGGCAACAGCACGCAGATCGGCGCCGTCGTCCAGGTCGGGCAGAGCGGGCTGAAGAAGGCGCTGCGGTTCCTGACCGAGTTCGACCAGTTCCTCACCCACCGGCTGGAGGTCCGTGACGGCACCGGGGTCGTCCTCGTCCTGACGCGTCCGGCCAAGCTGGTGAGGTCCCGGGTCGTCGTCGAGCGGCCGACGGGGGAGGTGCTGGGCGAGATCGTCCAGGCCAACGTCTTCGGGCGGATCCGGTTCGACCTCGTGGTGGGCGGCCAGGTGGTCGGGGCGATCCGGGCGGAGAACTGGCGGGCCTGGGACTTCGCCGTCACCGACGCCGCGGGCACCGAGGTGGCCAGGATCACGAAGAAGTGGGAGGGCCTGGCGCGGACCCTGTTCACCACGGCCGACCGGTACGTCGTCCTGGTGCACCACCGGCTGCCCGAGCCCCTGGCCAGCATGGTCATCGCCTCGGCGCTCACCGTCGACACCGCCCTGAAGCAGGACGACCGCGGCTTCAACTGATCGGTCCCGGACCGTGTGAGCACTCGTGACCGGGGGTAGCCTCGAGGACGTCCGGGCCGGGTGCATCGTGCCCCCGGGTGCCAATTGGTTATCGCCTTCGCGGACCACCGCCCCGACTCCGGTCGGGGGTCTGGAGCCGCGTTGTGCTTCTCGCCGCGAGGCGGCCGTCACCCGGTCCGGACCCTCATCGCGCAGGGCACACCCGTCCGCCTGGCCGGGTGCTCCCTGCGTGGGGGGACGGTGTCAGTAGGTCTCGTCGGTCGTCGTCCGGCGGGTGGGACCCCCCGCGGCGGTATCGCCGTAGGCGTCGGTCTGCACCACCCGACGACGCTGTCGGGGTCCCCAGACGGCGACCTCGAGCACGATGCCGAGGACGCCGGCGAGCATGAGGATCCACCCGACCACCTGCAGGTCGATCCCGCTGAGGTCCACCCTGAGGGCGAAGGTGAGGACTGCGCCGAGCGCGAGCAGGACGATGGCCGTTCCGAGCCGCATGGGAACTCCCTTCCTCGGGGTCGCGCCGGGCACGTTGCTGCCGACGGCCGACCGGCGGCGTCTCCGCCGGTCTCCGGTGCCCAGGAAGGCGGTGCGGAGAAACCCCGCCCCGGAACACCGCCCGATCCGGTGACCTCGGGCAGGTCCGGACCCCGTCTCCGACATGCCGCGTCGGGAACTCCCGCCTACCGTCGTCCACAGGTGTGACCGAGGCGACATCGGGAGTTCCCATGGCAGGCGCGGTACAGCAGGGACGCGGCGGGACGACGGTCGACGAGCGACACCGGCTGCCGATCAAGACCCTCGTCTCGGCGAGCATCGGCAACGCCGTCGAGTGGTTCGACTGGACGGTCTACGCGACCTTCGTCGTCTTCTTCGCCGGGCAGTTCTTCCCGGCCGAGAACGAGGCCCTGGCGCTGATCGGGGCGACGTCGACCTACGCCCTGGCCTTCTTCTTCCGCCCGCTCGGCGGCATCCTGCTCGGCCGGTTCGCCGACCTGCGCGGCCGCAAGGCGGGGATGCTGCTCACGATCCTGCTGATGGCCGGCGGCTCGATGGTCATCGCGATCCTGCCCACCTACGAGCAGGTCGGCTGGCTCGCCCCGATCCTGCTGCTGCTCGCGCGGATCGCGCAGGGCATGTCGCTGGGCGGCGAGGTGTCCAACGCCTCGGCCTACCTCGGTGAGATCGCCCCGCCGGACCACCGCGGCCGCTACTCGTCGTTCTTCTACATCTCCACGGGGTCGGCGCTGCTGGCCGCCTCGCTGCTCGGCGTGCTGCTGACCAGCACGCTCGACGACAACCAGCTCGAGTCCTACGGCTGGCGGATCGCCTTCTTCATCGGCGGCCTGCTCGGCCTGATCGGCATGTGGCTGCGCCGGTCGCTGGTGGAGACCGAGCAGTTCGAGGAGAACGCGGAGAAGGCCCGGGCGACCAAGCACCCGCTGCTGCAGACGATCAAGCACCACCCGAAGGCCGTGGCCCAGCTGGTCGCGATCACGCTGCTGAACACGCTGTCGTACTACACGTTCTTCAGCGCCCTCACGCCGTTCGCGATCAGCTTCCGCGACGCCGACGAGAGCGACGTCTTCCTCGCCCTCTCCCTCGGCACCGCCTTGTTCGTGGCCCTCTGCTACCCGTTCGGGGCGCTGTCGGACCGGTTCGGGCGCAAGCCGCAGCTGCTGGTCTGGTCCGGTGCGCTCGCCGTCCTGATCGTGCCCCTGTCCTTCCTGGTCAGGGACAACCTGTTCTCGCTCATCGTGGTCTTCTGCACCGGCCTGGGCCTCTACGCGCTCATGGCCTCGATCGCGCCGGCGATCATGAGCGAGCTGTTCCCCACCGAGCTGCGGGCCATCGGCATCGGCGCCTGGTACAATCTCACGGTCGCCACGTTCGGTGGGACGGCGCCGCTGGTCATCACCGCGCTCTCCGACGCCGGCCACCCGCTGTGGTTCTTCTGGTACGTGGCGATCGCCGCCGTCGTCACCTTCTCCGTCGTCCTCACCCTCCGGGAGACCAAGGGCACCGAGCTGCTCTGAGGCGTCTCTGAGGGGCCTCAGACGCCGGGGAGTCCCGCCGGACTGCCCGACCGCCCGATGCCGGGGCGGCCGCCTCAGCACGACCGTCGACGTCGTCGGAACGGACGACGACGACGGGAGACGACGATGGCGACCTACCCGAACCCCGGGCTCGAGGCCGAGCTGGCCTACCGGCGGGAGGTGCTCCAGCAGATCGGCCGCAACACCCGCACCCGGCGCGGCCCCTGGTTCACCCGCCGCCGGACGAGGTGACGAAGGACCTCCTCCTCCCCACCCCTCGCAGCGGCCCTCCTGCCGGGACCCGCCGCGAGCCGGCGAGTGGCGGGGGCAGGAGGGTCCTTCTGCCACGATCGGCCTCGTGCCGCAGTGGGACGACCGACCGCTGGTGGGCCGGGCCGAGGAGCTCGCCCGCCTGCTCACGACGGTCGACCGGGCGCTGGAGGGGCGCACCTGCGCGGTGCTCCTCTCCGGTGACGCCGGGGTCGGCAAGACCCGCCTGCTCGACGAGCTGGCCGCCCGGGCGGGCGAGCGGGGCCTGCGGGTGCTCACCGGCCACTGCGTGGACCTCGGCGACGTCGGGCTGCCCTACCTGCCGTTCGTGGACCTGCTCCGCCCGGTGGCCGCCGACCCGGCTGCCGCGGGGCAGCCGGCCCTGACCGGGCTGCTCACCGGCCGGGGCGTGGCCGAGGTCCCTGAGCTCCCCGCGGGGGACGCCGCCGACCTCGGCCGACCCTTGGCGCGCCTGGCGCCCCGGGCGGGTCTCGACGACGGCCGGCTGCAGCTGTTCGAGTCGGTGGCCGCGCTGCTGGGCGAGCTGGCCGCGCGCGCTCCGCTGCTGGTCGTGCTGGAGGACGTGCACTGGGCCGACCACTCCAGCCGCGACCTGCTGCGTTACCTGCTGGCCCGGCTGGCCGACGAGCCGATCGCGCTGGTCGTCTCCTACCGCGCCGACGACCTGCACCGCCGGCACCCGCTGCGGCCGCTGCTCGCCGAGCTGGTGCGGCTGCCCGGTGTGGAGCGGCTGGAGCTCGGCCCGCTGCCGGACGCGGCGGTCGGCGAGCTGGTCCGCGGGCTGGCCACCGGTGTCCCGGGGCGCACCGTCGACGACGTCGTGGCCCGCGCCGAGGGCAACGCCTTCTACGCCGAGGAGCTGCTGGCGGCGGGTCTGGCGGGGGAGACGCTGCCGCTGGCGCTGACCGACCTGCTCCTGGCCCGGGTCGAGCAGCTCGGGGAGGCGGCCCAGCGGGTGCTGCGGGTGGCCGCGGTCGCCGGACGGCTCGTGCGGCACGACCTGGTCGCCGCCGTCAGCGGCCTGTCCCCGGCCGAGCTGGAGGCGGCGCTGGCCGAGGCGGTGCACCACCACCTGCTGGTGGTCTCCGACGACGGCCGTTACCGCTTCCGGCACGCGCTGCTGCGCGAGGCGGTCCTCGCCGACCTGTTGCCGGGGGAGCGGGTGCGGCTGCACGCGGCGTTCGCCGCCCACCTGACCGCGACCCCGGGCGCGGGCACGGCCGCCGAGCTGGCCCACCACACCCGGGGCAGCAACGACCTCGCGGGCGCCTTCTCGGCGTCGCTGGAGGCGGCCGCGGACGCCGCCGCGGTCGGTGCCCCGGCGGAGCAGCTGCAGCACCTCGAGGCGGCCCTCGCGCTGTGGCCCGCGGTACCGGACGCGGCCGAGCGCGCCGGGCGGGACCAGCCCACGCTGCTGCTGGACACCGCGGCGGCGGCCCGGCGCGGCGGTGAGCTGCATCGAGCGGTCGCGCTGCTGCGCTCGGCGCTGGAGCTGCTCGGCGAGGACGGCGACCAAGCAGCCCGGGCGCGGGTGCACTACACCCTGGCCCAGGCGCTCGGCCGGATCGAGGACCAGGCCGCCGCGCACCGGGAGAGCACCCGGGCGATGGAACTGGTCCCGGCCGCGCCGCCGTCCGTCGTCCGGACCTGGGCCGCGGCGACGCACGCGCGCACCAGCTACGACCTGAGCCGCTGGGCGGAGGGGGACGCCGCGGCTGACGAGGCGCTCGCCGCCGCGGACGCCCTGGGCCTGGACAGCGCGTGGGCCGACACGGCGGTGTCGCTGGCACGGGTCCGGGGGTTCGGGGACCGCGCCGCGGTGCGGACCCGGCTGGAGGAGGCCCTGGCGCGGGCCCGCCGGTCGGGCGACACCGACGTCGAGATGCGGGTGCTGTTCAACCTGGCCGTCGTCCCGTACGAGGACGGTGCGCTGGACGAGGCGCTGGCCTGGATCGACGCCGGGCTCGCGCGGGCCCGCGCCCGGGGGGTGGAGTGGGCGTTCTACCCGGCCGAGCTGCGCCACCTGGGCGTCGTGGCGCGCTACGTCTCCGGCGACTGGGACGGCAGCCTGCAGCTGGCGGAGGGGCTGGCCCGCGTGCCGGAGATGTCGGCGCACGTGCGGGCGGCCGGGCTGCTCGTGCAGGTCGGCCGTGGCGACCCGGCGGCCGCGGAACGGGTGGCCTGGGCCCGGGGTCTGACCGCGCGGCTGGACGCGCACGTGCTGCTGCTCCTGGCCACCGCCGGTGCCGAGATCGACCTCGCCGCGTGGGCCGGGGACGCCGGCACCGCCGCCGAGCGGGCCCGCACCGCGGTGCAGCAGGTGCACACGTACTGGAACCACGACCGCCTGGCGGTGGTGCGGCTGGTCGCGACGGCGCTCGCGCCGGTGTCCGACGCGGCGGCGGGCGCCCGGCTGGTCGGCGACGACGACGGCGTGCGCCGCTGGGGATCGGTGGGGGAGGAGCTGGCCGCGCTGGGCCGCTCGGCCGTCGAGGACCACCTGCGCGCGGTCGGCGAGTACGGCGTGGAGGCGGCCGCGTGGCTGGCCCGCCTGGAGGCCGAGGCCGCCCGGCTGGCCGGCCGGGCCGAACCCGGGCTGTGGCGGGCGGCCGTGGACGCGTTCGGCTACGGGCACGTGTACGAGCAGGCGCGGTCCCGCCTCCGCCTGGCCGAGGCGCTGCTGGCCGCCGACGACCGGACCGGCGCGGCGGAGGAGCTGCGGGCGGTCGCCGAGGTGGCCGAGCGGCTGGGCGCGGCTCCGCTGCGGGGTGCGGTCACGGCGCTGGCCCGGCGCGGGCGGCTGGACCTGCCGGGTGCCGATCGCCCGGCCGGTCCGGCGGCGGTGTTCACGCCGCGGGAGACCGAGGTGCTGCGGCTGCTGGCGCAGGGGCGGACCAACCGGCAGATCGGCGCGGAGCTCTACATCAGCGAGAAGACCGCCAGCGTGCACGTCAGCAACATCCTGGCGAAGCTGGGCGCCGGCGGCCGGACCGAGGCGGTGGCGATCGCCGCCGCCCGCGGTCTGCTGCCCACCCCCGACGCCGCCGCACGCTGATCCCCTGACGCTCAGCACCCCCTGGTCGGGAGGAGTGGGGCCCGGAGGGTCCCCGACGAGCGGCCGGGTGGGCTCAGCGCCGGTCGGGGACGGCACCTGGCCGCGGTCGTCGTCCGGAGGACGACAGTGTCAGAGCATCGTGCGGAGGCGCTCGCGGCGGGCGCGGAGCACGTCGACCGACGCCGAGGCCGACGGCGGCCCGGGGACGGACTTGCGCAGCTGCGTGTGCACCACCGCGTGCGGCGTGGACGTCTTCGCCGCCACCCGGCTCACCAGCCGGTTGATCTCCCGGCGCAGCTCGGCGGCGTCGCGCCAGGAGCGGCCGGCGTCGTCCTCGTCCGGGTGGTCCTCGACCGGGAAGAGGCCGCCGTCCTCGTCGTCGTGGTGGGCGCGCTCGGCGATGCGGGCCCGCAGTTCGTCGTCCCGCCTGGCGAGCAGCGAGGCGGTCTGCTCGGCGGTGAGCAGACCGGGGATGCCGAGGAACTCCTCGTCCTCGGCGCCCAGCGACACGGTGGCCGGCCGGCCCTCGCCGGTGTGCGCGGTGCCGCCGTGCAGCACGTGCGCGAAGCGGGCGTCGGCCTCGAGCGCCTCGAACTGCTTGACGCCGTCGGGCACCTCCCGCTCCTTGGGCGGCAGCGGGTCGAGGTCGAGCGCCTCCGGGTCCTGCGCCTTGGGCGGCGGCATGACGTGGTTGCGTTCCTTCTCCAGCGACGCGGCGAGGCCCAGCAGGGGCCGGACGGCGGGGAGGAACACGGTCGCGGACTCGTGCGGCGCGCGTGAGCGGACGACGCGGCCGACGGCCTGGGCGAAGAACAGCGGCGTCCGGTAGGAGGTCATCCACGCCAGGACGGCGGCCCGCGGGACGTCGACCCCTTCGGAGATCATCCGCACGCAGACGGCGATCCGCGCCGATCCCGTCGCGAACCGCTCGATCTTCTTCGACGCCTTGGGGTCGTCGGAGAGGATCACCTCGGGTGCCTTGCCGGTGACGCGCTTGACGATGCGGGCGTAGGCGCGGGCGTCGTCCTGGTCGCTGGCGAGGATCAGCCCGGCGGCGTCGGGCATGCCGCCCTCCTCGCGCAGGTGCGTGATCCGGTCGTCCATCGCGGCGATGACGTGCGGCACCCACTGGCCCTTGGGGTCCAGCGCGGTCCGCCAGGCCTGCATCTCGACCGAGCGGGTGCCGGCCTCCGACAGGGACGCCGCGACCACCTCGCCGGCGGAGTTCCGCCAGCGGGAGGTCCCGGTGTAGGCGGCGAAGACCACCGGGCGGACGACGTTGTCGGCCAGCGCCTCCTTGTAGCCGTAGGTGTAGTCCGCGCGGCTGACCAGGCCGGTGCCGCCCTCGCCGTCGTCCCCCTCGAACCCGTCCTCCTCGTAGCGGACGAAGGGGATGCGCTCGTCGGCCTTGGTGCGGAACGGGGTCCCGGTGAGGCACAGCCGGCGGGCGGCGAAGCCGTAGGCCTCCTCGATGGCCTCGCCCCAGGAGAGGCCGTCACCGGCGTGGTGGACCTCGTCGAGGATGACCAGCGTCTTGACCGCGGTGGCACGGGCGGCGTGCAGCATCGGCTTGCCGGCGACCTGCGCGTAGGTGGTCACGTAGCCCTGGGTGCCGGCGCGCACCGGGCCGACGGCGTTGGTCAGGCCCGGGTCGAGGACGATGCCCATCCGGTCGGCCGCGTCGGCCCACTGCAGCCGCAGGTGGTCGGTCGGGCAGACGACGATGACGCGGGCGACCTCGCGGCGCTGGAGCAGCCGGGCGGCCAGGGTGAGGGCGAAGGTCGTCTTGCCCGCGCCCGGGGTCGCGGTGACGAGGAAGTCCTTCGGCGACTCCTGCTCGTACTTCTCCAGAGCGGCCTGCTGCCAGGCCCGGAGCGGTCGGCTGGTCCTCTGCGGGGCGACCGCCTCCGCGCGTGCTGCACTCCCCATGTCGTCGGCCATCCTGCCTGCGGTGGAGGCAACACGCCCAACCGGCCACCTCCCGCGCGCCCCCGCCCCGGCGTCGTATGGGGGCCGTCCGCGGGCTTCTGACCTGGTCGGATGTGCGCAGGGGGCCGAGGGTGTGGTGATGGTCTCGCGGCCGCGGACGGGCCGTTCCGTCTCGCACGCCCCAGCCGTCCCGCAGCCCACGACCGGCGGCCCCCTGCAGGGTCCCGCCGCGAGCGTGCGAGCGGTGGGGGGCGGGGGTCCTTCTTCAGTCGGCGGGCTCGTCCACCCAGTCGGGGCCGTTGACCTCGCCGGGGCCGGCCAGGTCGTCGGCGTCGACGATCGTGTACGCGTAGCCCTGCTCGGCCAGGAAGCGCTGCCGGTGGGCGGCGTACTCGGCGTCGAGGGTGTCGCGGCTGACGACCGTGTAGAAGTGCGCCTGCCGGCCGTCGGCCTTGGGGCGAAGCACGCGGCCGAGGCGCTGGGCCTCCTCCTGCCGCGAGCCGAAGGTCCCCGACACCTGGACGGCGACGGCGGCCTCGGGCAGGTCGATGGAGAAGTTGGCCACCTTCGACACGACGAGCGTGCGGATCTCCCCGGCGCGGAAGGCGTCGAAGAGCTTCTCCCGCTCGCGGTTGGTCGTGGAGCCCTGGATGACCGGGGCGTCCAGCGCCTGGCCGAGCTCCTCGAGCTGGTCGAGGTAGGCGCCGATGACCAGCTTCTGCTCGTCGGGGTGGCGGTCCAGCACGCGGCGGATCACCGGCAGCTTGGACGACGCCGTCGCCGCGATCCGGTACCGCTCCTCGGGCTCGGCGACCGCGTAGGTCATCCGCTCCTCGTCGTCGAGCGACACCCGGACCTCGATGCACTCGGCCGGGGCGATGTAGCCCTGGGCCTCGATGTCCCGCCAGGGCGCGTCGTAGCGCTTCGGGCCGATCAGGGAGAACACGTCGTCCTCCCGGCCGTCCTCGCGCACCAGGGTGGCGGTGAGGCCCAGCCGCCGGCGGGACTGCAGGTCCGCGGTCAGCCGGAAGATCGGCGCCGGCAGCAGGTGCACCTCGTCGTAGACGATCAGGCCCCAGTCCTGCGCGTCGAACAGGTCCAGGTGCCGGTACTCGCCCTTCCGGCGGGTGGTGATCACCTGGTAGGTCGCGATGGTGACCGGGCGGATCTCCTTGCGCTCGCCCGAGTACTCGCCGATCTCGTCCTCGGTCAGCGACGTGCGCGCGATCAGCTCCCGCTTCCACTGCCGTCCGGCGACGGTGTTGGTGACCAGGATCAGCGTGGTGGCCTTGGCCTCGGCCATCGCCGCGGCCCCGACCAGCGTCTTCCCCGCCCCACAGGGCAGGACGACCACGCCGGAGCCACCGGCCCAGAAGCCGTCCACGGCCTCCTGCTGGTAGTCGCGCAGGTGCCAGCCGGACTGGTCGAGCTCGATCGGGTGCGCCTGGCCGTCGACGTAGCCGGCGAGGTCCTCGGCCGGCCAGCCGACCTTGAGCAGCGCCTGCTTGAGTCGCCCGCGCTCCGACGGGTGGACGACGACGGTGTCGTCGTCGATGCGGGCGCCCAGCATGGGGGCGACCCGCTTGGAGCGGACGACCTCCTCGAGCACGGCCCGGTCCGACGAGGTCAGCACCAGCCCGTGCACCGGGTTGTTCACCAGGGTGAGCCGGCCGAACCGGTCCATGGTGTCGGCGACGTCGACCAGCAGCGCGTGCGGGACCGGGTAGCGGGAGTACCGCACCAGCGCGTCGACCACCTGCTCGGCGTCGTGCCCCGCGGCGCGGGCGTTCCACAGCGCCAGCGGGGTGACCCGGTAGGTGTGCACGTGCTCGGGCGAGCGCTCCAGCTCGGCGAACGGCGCGATGGCGGCTCGGCACTCACGGGCCAGCGGGTGGTCGACCTCGAGCAGGAGGGTCTTGTCCGACTGGACGATGAGGGGTCCGTCGTTCACGCGTTCTCCTCGCTGGCGCTCGTCGGCCGCGCGAACGGCGTTGCTGTGTTCATTGCTGAGCTCGCACGCTCGCTCACGAGGACCTCTCGGCAGACGTGGGGGGACGGCGGCCCCGCAGGGCCTCCGACACCGTAACCACGGGGACCGACGGGGCCTTCCCGCCGGCGGGCGTCAGATCCAGGACCGCAGCCGCAGCGGGGGCTCGTCCCCGCCCGGCCGCCGCAGCAGCACCTGGTTGACGCCCATCCGCCCGGCCTCGAACGCCAGCGCGCTGGCGGCCATGTACAGCCGCCACACCCGCGCCCGGCCGGGCGTGGTGAGCGCGACCGCGGCGTCCCAGTGCTTCTCCAGCCGCTCGACCCACGCCCGCAGCGTCAGCCCGTAGTGCCGGCGGAGGGCCTCGACGTCGAGCACCTCCAGCCTCTCGTCCTCGAGGGCGGCCACCGTGCCGGCCAGGCTGAGCAGCTCGCCGTCGGGGAAGACGAACCGGGTGATGAACGTGTCGTTGTCCCAGTCGGCCGCCCCAGCGTTCCACGAGATCGCGTGGTTGAGCAGCCGGCCGCCGGGGCGGAGCAGGTCGTGCAGCGCGCGGGCGTACCCGGCCATCCCGGCCGCGCCCACGTGCTCGGCCATCCCGATCGAGCTGATCGCGTCGAAGGGGCCGTCGGCGACGTCGCGGTAGTCCTGGACCCGGATCTCCACCCGGTCGGCCAGCCCGGCCTCGGCCACCCGCGCCCGGGCCAGCTCGGCCTGCGCGGCGGAGAGCGTGACCCCGACGACTCGCGCGCCGTACCGCTGCGCGGCGTGCAGCGCCAGGCTGCCCCAGCCGCACCCCACGTCGAGCAGCCGCGTCCCCTCGGCGAGGGCGAGCTTGCGGCAGACGAGGTCGAGCTTGGCCTCCTGGGCCGCCTCCAGGCCGGTGGCCGGCGACTCCCAGACGGCGCACGAGTAGACCATCGAGGGGCCGAGCACGAGCCGGTAGAAGTCGTTGCTCAGGTCGTAGTGGTGGGAGATCGCGGCGGCGTCCCGGGCCTTCGAGTGCCGCCGTCCGAACCGCCGCAGCCGGACCTCCTCCGGTGGCGGCGCCGGCTCGGGGCCGAGCGCGCCGAGGGAGGCCGCGGTGCGCACCAGCGCCAGCCGCTCGGCCGGCGGGAGCGCCGGCGCCTCCTCCCCGGCCAGCCGTCCGGCCGAGGACAGCGCCGACAGCGTGTCGAAGACGTCGTCCTCCAGGTCGAGCTCACCGGCGACGTAGGCCCGCCCCAGCCCCAGCTCCCCGGGCGACCACACCAGCCGGCGCACCGCCCGCCGCGAGCGGACGGCGACCACCGGCGCGCCCTCGGGCCCGGCCACGGATCCGTCCCACGCCCGCAACCGGATCGGCAACTCGTCGACTCCCAGGACCCCCTGCACGGCCGCTGCCAGGCGGTCCGCCACAGTCTGCTCGATCCCCATGTCGAGCGAGGGTCGTGCGATCCGTTGGCCGGGACAAGCGGTTGCCGCACGGGGTCACCCGGACGCGGCGGACCCACCGTCCTCCACGAGAGCGACCGAGGTGATCCGGTGGACGGCGAAGGTGCGGCTCTCCCCGCGGCGCTCGTCGTACCCCTGCAGGTACCCACCGGCCAGGGACACCGGCTGCACCACCCGCTGGCTGCCGCTGCCCTGCGCGTCCACGTAGCCCAGCCACACCGGCACGCCCTCGCGGACGGCGCGGGACAGCAGCTCGAGCGTGCCGGCGGTGGTCACCCCGGGCACCTGGCGCACCGCCTCGCCGCGGCGGGCGGCGAGGGCGGCGTCGCCCGCGCGGATCTCGCGGACGGTGGCCTGCACCTCCTCGCCGGTGAGCGGCCGCGGGGCCTGCGGGGCGGCTGTGCCCGGCCGGCGGCCGGCGGCGCGCGGCCGGGCCGGGGGCCGGGTGAGGACGGCGCCGCCCGGGGACTCGCCGGCCGGCGCGTAGCCCGCGGCGCGCAGCACGGTGAGCACCTCGTCGGCGCCCAGCCCGCTGACCAGCACCCCGGGGGCCAGGCGGCGCAGCTCCGCCTCCGCCGTCCGCCGGTCGTTGAGCACCTGGGAGAGCAGCCCGTGGTCGTCGGAGCGCACGTAGCTCTCGATCGCCCCGACCCGCAGCCGGCCGTGCTGGCGGGCGACGTCGTCGACCAGGTAGTCCAGCGCCTGGGGGACCGGCGTCCGGGAGGCCCGGGCGAGGAACTCGTGCAGGTCGGTCGCCGACCACCCGGAGTCCAGCGCCCGCCGGACGCTGCCCTCCGACACCCGGAACACCGTCGCCCCGCCGGAGGACTCGACGTCGGCGACGACGGCGAGGGTGTCGGCGAGCTCGGCGACCAGCGGCCCCGGGGCGATCAGCGACAGGTCGGGCTGGGCGAGCACGTGGTCGACCGGCTCGGGCATCAGGCCGCGCACGCCATCGGCGGCGCCGTCCTCCCCGCCGGCGAGCAGGCCGCGGCCGCCGGTGGAGAGCACCCCGCCGACCAGCACGCCCAGCCGGGCGGCCTCGGCGAGCAGGTCGGGCACCGGGGCCAGCCGGTCGGCCCGCCGCGGGGTGCGCCAGCGCAGCAGTGCGACCAGGTCGTCGGGAGCCAGTCCGGAGCCGGGCGGGTACTCGGCGAGCGCGGCCAGCGCCGAGCGGCGGATCGCCGGGGCGGTGTGCCGCACCAGGTCGGGGGAGAGGGCGTTGACCGCCTTGCCCGACACGTCCCGTTGACCGGCCAGCGCGGGCAGCCGGACGGCGTCCAGCCAGCCGGCGGCGAGCGCGGCCCACCGGTCGGGGAGGTCCTGCTCCCTCCAGAGGTCGTAGGCCCGGGTGGGCAGCCACTCGTCGCGGTGCGGCCCCCCGACGTCGAGCAGCCCGGCGACGTGGGCGAGCTCCAGCAACCAGCCGGCCTCCGGCTCGGGGACGTGCAGCGCGCGGGCCAGCCGCTTCTGGTCGCGGACGCCGATCCCGCCGCTGCGCAGCAGCCCGGCCGGCTCCTCCTCGAGCAGGACCAGCAGCTCGCCGACCCGGCCGATGGTCTCCAGCGCGGCGCCGGCGGCCTGCCGGTCCACGACCGCCGGGTCGCGCTCGACGGTCGCCGGCTCGGGGCGCACCCGCGGCGGGCCGTAGGGGCGGCCGCCGCGCAGGGCGAGCCCGACCTCGCGCGGCAGCTCCACGTTGAGCGCGTCGATCCGGGTGAGGAGGCCACGCTGCAGCAGCCGCCGGGCGGGGGAGGAGGCGGTGCCGGGCGTGTCGGGGAGGTGGCCGACCGGGCGGTCGCCGGCCAGCCGATCCAGGACCTCGCGCTCCTCGGCGGGCAGCTCCCCGAGTGCGGCGGGGAGGTCGGCCGGCAGGGTCAGGCGCAGCTCGGCCGCCCGCCGGCCCAGCCCCGCCGGGTACCGGACGGCGCGGCGCACCGGGTCGGGGGCGTGCAGGACGTCGTCGCCCCACAGCAGCGCCCGGCCGGTCAGCCGATCGAGCGCGGTCCCCACGACGTCGTCGGGCACCTCGGGCAGCGCGCCGGGCAGCTCCGCGGCGTCCACCCCGTCGGCCACGGCCAGCAGCACGACGTCGAGCACCTGCAGGGTCGCGGCGTCGAGCTCGTCGAGGGCGCGGTCGACCGACACCGGCACCGCCAGCCGGCTGGCGAGGGCGACGACGTCGGAGGGGGCCGGCCGGGCGACGTCGGGGCGGGCGGCCAGCAGCGCGGCGAGCTGCTCGTCGCTGCGGGTGCGCAGCCAGGCCGACAGCGTGGCGGGGCGTTCGGCAGGCATCCGGTCCACGTTACGTCGGCCTCGCGACCGGGTCCCGCCGACGACCGTGCAGCCGTGGCCGGACGTCGTCCGCGTGGCCGTGCAGCGGTGGCCGGACGTCGCCCGCGCGGGTGCGCCAGCATGGCGGGGTGCACCCGGCGGCCGAGGACCCCCAGACCCAGGCGGCGCTGACCGGCTACCAGGCCGGCGCGTGGCGCTGGCTGGCCGGCGGGGTGATCGCGGTGGTGCTCGGTGTGCTGCTCGGCGCCGCCGCGGTCGGCATCTTCGAGGACTCCGGCCGACGCGTGCCGGGCGCCGGGCTGGTCGTCGTCGTGCTCGTCGTCGTCGGCACCGTGGCGGCCGTCGCCGGCGCCGGGGCGCTGGTCCGTCACCAGCGCTGGCAGCGGGCCCTGCGCCGGGTGCCCTGGCAGCGCGGAGTGCTGCGCGCCGCCGGCCCGGCAGTGCTGGCGTTCGAGCCCGAGGGCTACGACGAGACCGATCCCCACGCCGACCCGGTGCGGCTGCGGCTGGCCAGCACCGCGGTGTGGCGGGCGCGCGCGGTGCAGCAACTGCGCGACGTGGAGGTCCGCGCCGCCCCCGTCGGGCCGCGCGAGTGGGTGCTCACCGCCGACGGGCTGCCGACCGTGTACGGCGCCCGGGTGACCCGCCGTCGTACGGCTCCCGGGGCCCGAGGGGCGTAGTGCGTGCGTTCGGGGTACCGCTTCCGAGAAGATGTCCCCCGACGCGGCACCACGCGGTGTCCGCACCAGAGCAACGGAGGCAACGGCGAGATGGCCAAGCGGAAGACCAAGCACGCGCACCTGGTGGAGCCCACCTGGGGGCAGTCGGTGGACGGTGGCCCGCCCCTGACCGAGCTCACCGCCGAGCCGGCCGGCCCGCTGTCGCCCTTCGGTGAGGACCACGACTTCCCGCTGCCGGTCAACCGCCTCCGCTACGCGCACCCGACCGACAAGCCCAACCGCGCCGGCGTGCAGGTGGTCAACCGGTGACCGCCCCCGCGCTGCCGTCCTACAGCAGCGGGACCTCCACGGTCCCCCTGCTCGGTGACACCATCGGGGCGAACCTCGACCGGACGGCAGCGCGGGTGGGCGACCACGAGGCGCTCGTCGAGTGCGCCACCGGTCGCCGCTTCACCTATCCGCAGTTCGTCGCCGAGGTCGACGCGGTCGCCCTCGGCCTGGACGCGCTCGGCGTCGGCAAGGGCGACCGGGTCGGCATCTGGGCGCCCAACTGCGCGGAGTGGGCCTTCGTCCAGTTCGCGACGGCGAAGCTCGGCGCGATCCTGGTCAACATCAACCCGGCCTACCGCACCCACGAGCTGGCCTACGTGCTGCAGCAGGCGGGCATCTCGGTGCTGGTCAGCGCGCCGTCGTTCAAGACCAGCGACTACCGGGCGATGGTCGAGCAGGTCCGCGACCAGTGCGCCGACCTGCGCGAGGTGGTCTTCCTCGGCTCGGCGGAGTGGGACCAGTTGGTCGCCACCGGCCGGGACGGCGACCGGGGCCTGCTCGCCGAGCGGGAGACCCAGCTGTCGGCCGACGACCCGATCAACATCCAGTACACCTCGGGCACCACCGGCTTCCCGAAGGGCGCCACGCTCACCCACCACAACCTGCTCAACAACGGGTTCTTCGTGGGCGAGGGCTGCGGCTACACCGAGGCCGACCGGATCTGCATCCCGGTGCCCTACTACCACTGCTTCGGCATGGGCATGGGCAACCTCGCGGCCACCAGCCACGGCGCGACCATGGTCATCCCCGCACCCGGCTTCGACCCGGCGCTGACCCTGCAGGCGGTCCAGGACGAGCGGTGCACCTCGCTGTACGGCGTCCCGACGATGTTCATCGCGGAACTGGCGCTGCCCGACTTCGGCACCTACGACCTGTCGAGCCTGCGGACCGGGATCATGGCCGGCTCGCCGTGCCCGGTCGAGGTGATGAAGCGGGTCGTCGCCGAGATGGGCATGACCGAGGTGACCATCTGCTACGGCATGACCGAGACCTCACCGGTCTCCACCCAGACCGGCGCGGACGACGACCTCGACCGGCGCACCTCCACGGTCGGCCGGGTGCACCCGCACCTGGAGGTCAAGGTCGTCGACCCCGATACCGGGCTGACCGTCCCGCGCGGCACCCCCGGCGAGTTCTGCACCCGCGGCTACTCGGTGATGCTCGGCTACTGGAACGAGCCGGAGAAGACCGCCGAGGTCATCGACGCGGCCCGGTGGATGCACACCGGCGACCTCGCGGTGATGGACGACGAGGGCTACCTCAACATCGTCGGCCGGATCAAGGACATGGTCATCCGCGGCGGCGAGAACGTGTACCCGCGGGAGGTCGAGGAGTTCCTCTTCACCCACCCGGACATCATCGAGGCCCAGGTCATCGGGGTGCCCGACGAGCGCTTCGGTGAGGAGCTCATGGCCTGGGTGCGGCTGCGCGAGGGCGCCGCGGAGCTGACCGTCGAGGCGCTGCGGGAGTTCTGCAACGGCAAGCTGGCCCACTACAAGGTCCCGCGGTACCTGAAGATCGTCGACGGCTTCCCCATGACGGTCACCGGGAAGGTCCGCAAGGTCGAGATGCGCGAGGTCTCCATCGAGGACCTCGGCCTCCAGGCCGCCGCCGCCGTCAAGAACGCCTGAAGAAGGACCCCCTGCCCCCACCGCTCGCAGGCTCGCGGCGGGACCCTGCAGGGGGTCCTCAGGTGTGGGCGCAGGGGACGACGAGGGCGCGGTGGTCCGACAGGGGCAGGCGTACCGCCTCGGCCCGGCCGGTCGCGGTGACGGGGCCGCGGGCGAGCACGTGGTCCAGCTGGCGGGTCGGTGTGTCGATCGGGAAGGTCGGGGCGCCGGTGCCCAGCGGCCGCAGACCGCTCACCCGCACCGCCTGGGGCGCCTGCATGTTCAGGTCGCCCATGAGGACCAGCGGCTCCCGGGTGCCGGTGAGCGAGCGCACCAGCTTCGACAGCTGCAGCGCGCCCCAGCCCGGCACGAACGACAGGTGCGTGTTGCACACGGTGAACTGCCCCGCCGGCCCCTCGAGGACGGCGGCGACGGCGACCCTCGGCTCGTCGCCCACCATCTTCGGCCGCGGCGCCCCGCGGAACCACACCGGCACCCGGCTGCGCAGCGCCGGCAGCCGCACGACCCGCCAGGACACCACCGGGTACCGGGACAGCAGCGCGATGCCGTAGGTCGCCGACCCGGGCTGCTCGTCGCCGGTGGCCGCCATCCAGGTGCCCCCCGGCGTCCCGTGCAGCGCCGCCACGAACTGGGAGTCCACGGCCCCCATCGCCTCGGCCGCGACCGCGGTGAGGTCCGCGCCCATCGACCGCGGCTGGTCGCGGTCGACCTCCTGCAGGCCGAGCACGTCCGCGTCGAGGGTCTTCACCGCCGTGGCGAGCCGCTCCACGTCGACCCGGTCGTCGACGGGGGAGCGGCCGTGGAGGATGTTGAACGTCGCGATCCGCACGCAGGCTCCTGTGCCCCGGACGCCGCCGTCCACACCGCCACGTTCCGACGACGCAACGTCGGGTAGCAGGTACGGCGTGCAGCCGTCGGACCGGGAAGAGATCCGTGACCTCCTCAAGCGCGTCGCCGTGGCGCTGAAGCAGGGCGACGTGCCCTTCGCCCTCTGCGGCGGGTACGCGGCGTGGGTGCGCGGCGCCCCGGAACCGGACCACGACGCCGACTTCCTGGTGCCGGCGGCGGAGTCCGAGCGGGCGGCCAAGGTCATGGCCGAGGCGGGCCTGGAGGTCGTCGACCCGGCGGAGGACTGGCTGACCAAGGTGGTGCAGGGCAACTCGTTCGTCGACGTCCTGTGGCGCACGTGCGGCGCCCCGGTCGAGATGGACCTCATCGAGCGCGCCGAGGAACTGCCCGTGCTGTCGGTGCACATGCCCGTCCTCGAGGCGACCGACATCCTCGTCACCAAGCTCATGGCCCTCGACGAGCACTACTGCGACTACTCGCGGCTGCTGCCGGTGGCCCGTGCGCTGCGCGAGCAGGTCGACTGGGACCGCGTGCGCCGGGACGTGCAGGCCAACGACTTCGCCGTGGTCTTCCTCGTCCTGCTCGACCGGCTCGCGGTGGTGGAGCAGCCGGGCGACGCCGGCTGAGCGTCGCGACCTGCTCGGCCGCGTCGCGGGGGCGGCCCGAGAGGGGGCGCTCGACGGCGGGGGCGGCGACTAACCTGGGCACCGGCGGCCGTCCGCGCCGCCACCGTCCTCCCGGCCCGCGCCGGGTCCGCCCCCGACCGACTGAGGGATCAACGTGCCCACCGGCAGAGTCAAGTGGTTCAACCCGGAGAAGGGGTTCGGCTTCGTCTCCCGCGAGGACGGTCCCGACGTCTTCGTGCACAAGGACGCGCTGCCGGCCGGGACGAGCGAGCTCAAGCCGGGGCAGCGGGTGGAGTTCGGCATCGTCGCCGGCCGTCGCGGTGACCAGGCGCTGCAGGTGCGCGTGCTCGACCCGCTGCCGTCGGTGGCGGCGGCGCACGCGGAGCGGACCCGCAAGAAGCCCGACGAGTTGGTCCCGATCATCGAGGACCTCATCAAGCTGCTCGACGACGTCTCCAACGGCCTGCGCCGAGGTCGCCACCCCGACCGGCAGGTGGCCCGCAAGGTCGCCTCGGTGCTGCGCGCCGTCGCCACCGACCTGGAGCACTAGAAGGACCACCCTTCCCCCCACGCCTCGCCCGCGCAGGCGGAGGGTCCCTGGAGGGTGGCCGTTCCAGCACGTCACCAGGCTCGCGGCGAGCCTCTGGACGGGGCCGGCCCCGGGGTCAGTCGGCGGGCGCGCCTTCGGGGGTCGCGGTCGCCGTTCCGCCCTCGGAACCTCCGCTGCGGAAGAAGCCCATCGGCCAGGCCCCGCTGAAGCCCCCGCACTCCTCGCCGGCGTCCTCCACGACGACCAGGTAGAAGGCGGGCGGGACGACGTCGTCGGAGTTGATCTCGTCCAGGACCGCCGCGCCCTGCTCGACCTCGACCTCCCCGAGCTGCTCCTCCAGCCGGTCGTCGAAGACCTGGACGCTCCAGCCCCGCTCCGCCACCGCCTGCGGCACGGTGATGCGGATCGTCGTGTCGGTGGGCACCTCGATCCTCGGCGGGGTCCGCTCGTAGCGCTGTCCCTCGCCGTCCAGGCAGTACTGCGAGGGCGCGACGTCCACCTGCTGCGTGCCGGCCTGGACGACGACGTCCGGCGGGCCCTCCGGCTCGGCGGAGCCGCACCCGGCCACGCCGGCCAGGAGCACGAGGGGGACCGGCACGGTGCAGCGCCTCACGCCGGTCCCACCCGGTCGGGGACCGCGACCGGGGACGGCCCGGGTGCGGGGCGGCGGCGGGGTCCCCACAGCACCAGGCCCATGGCCAGCACGAGCAGACCGGCCGCCACGGTGAAGCCGATCCACCCGGTCGGCGGCAGGGCGATGCCCAGCGCGCCGCCGGCCACCCAGGCCAGCTGCAGCGCCGTCTCGGAGCGGGCGAACGCCGACGCGCGCAGGCTCTCGGGCACCTCGCGCTGGATGATCGCGTCGAGGGCCACCTTGCCCAGGGCGTTGGCCACCGCCGCCACGCCGGCGACCAGCGCGGCCATGGGCAGGCTGAAGAAGACCGCGGCGACGACGGTCACCGCCGCCGCGGTGCCGGCCGACCACAGCACGATCGGGTCCGGGGCGACGCGGTGCAGCCGGGAGCCGACCGCGGTGCCGACCACGCTGCCCACGCCGGCGGCCGCGGCGATCGCGCCCAGGGCGACGGTGGCCTGCCAGCCGCCGTCGACGGTCGCCTGCACCAGGAACGCCGAGAAGATGGTCAGGAAGCCCCCGAGGCCGCGCAGGGCGGCGTTGGCCCGCAGCGCCAGCACCACCCGGGGGTTCACCGGCCGGCGCCGACGGCCGGGGACCACCACCGGCACCGGCGCGGTGGTGAACACGTCGGCGGGCAGCTCGCCGGTCGGGACGTCGACGTGGCCGGGCAACCGCACCGCGAGGACCGCGCCCGCCGCGAACACCACCGCGGTGGCCCACAGCTCCGGCGGGAACCCGAACGCCCAGGCCAGCCCGCCCCCCAGGCCACCGAACACCGCCGCGGTGAGCAGCCCGAACACCGACGTCCGGGAGTTGGCCGAGGTCAGCGACATTGCGCCGGGCAGCACCCGGGGGACGACGGCGGCGCGCAGCACGTTGTGCGCCTTGGACAGCACCAGGACCCCGAGCGCCGCCGGGTAGAGGACGAAGTCGTCGTAGTGCGCGGCCATGACGAGCGCGAGCACCGCCCGGCCCAGCAGGCTGGCCGCCATCGCCCAGCGGCGGCCGCGCTGCAGCTTGTCCAGCAGCGGCCCGATGACCGGCGCGACGACGGCGAACGGCGCCATGGTCACCAGCAGGTAGAGGGCCACGTTGCTGCGCTGGGCGTCGGTGGTGGCGGCGAAGAACAGCGTGCCGGCCAGCGACACCGCGACCATCGCGTCGCCGGCCATGTGCAGGGCGTTGACCCAGAGCAGGTGGGTCAGGCCGCTCTCGCCGGCGCCGTCGGCGCGGCTGGCCGTGCGCACGCGGCGCACGGCCGCGCCGGTCAGCTCCCGGGTGCGGACGGCGGCGACCCGGGTGACGGTCAGCTTCCGTGGCGACGTCGGTGCGGACGGGGGAGCGCCGTCCGGCGGCCGGCGCCCGGAGGGCGGGAGGACGGCGGTCGGCGGCCGGTCGCCGCCCGGGGCAGGGCCGTCGGACCAGGGCGGCGGTGCGGACGGCTGCGGCCGCGTGGCCGGCCGGCCCACGTCCAGCGGGGTGGTGTCCATGCCTTCCGCGCCCGGTGGCAGCGGGTGCCGGCGCGGGGCGCCGCGGCGGGCACCGAACGGGCGGGAGCTGGGCACCGGCCCATCGTGCCGCACCATCCTGGACGCGCGGTCGGAGCAGGTGCCCCGTGCCGACCGGGGTGTCGTCGCGTCAGGGACACTGGTGTCGTGGCCGACTACCTCCACCCCGCCGGCGCGGGGAGCGATGTGCTGTCCGCGGCGGTCGAGCAGGCGCGGGCCGCGGCGGTCGAGACCGCGGGCTCGCCCGACCTGGTCGGCGAGCACCTGGGCGTCTCGGCCGAGCCGGTGGCCGCCGACGTCGACCCGGCGGCGCTCGGCGAGGTCGCCACGCACTCCTTCGCCAGCGCGGTGCCCGGGTACGTCGGCTGGCACTGGGCGGTCACCGTGGCCCGGGTGCCCGGCGAGGACGCCGTCACCGTCGACGAGGTGGTCCTCCTGCCGGGCGAGCAGGCGCTGCTGGCGCCGGCGTGGGTGCCGTGGCACGAGCGGCTCCGGCCGGGCGACCTGTCCGTCGGCGACGTGCTGCCCTCCACCGAGGACGACCCGCGGCTGGTCCCGGCCTACACCACCGACGACGACGCGGACGACGACCCGCAGGGCGCCGTCGTCGCGCGGGAGGTCGGGCTCGGCCGGGAGCGGGTCATGTCACCGCAGGGGCGCAGCGAGGCGGTGGCCCGGTGGAACGCCGGCGACTTCGGGCCGCGCTCGGCGATGGCCCGGCACGCGCCCGGCCCGTGCGGCACCTGCGGGTTCTTCCTCCCGCTGGCCGGCTCGCTGCGGTACGTCCTCGGCGCCTGCGGCAACGCGTACGCCCCGGCGGACGGGCGGGTGGTCACCGTCGACTACGGGTGCGGCGCGCACAGCCAGGCGACGCTGGTGGCCGACGAGGCGACCGAGGTCGTGACGTCGGCCCGCTACGACACCGGAGCCTTCGACCTGTTGACCGACTGAGGTCGGCGAGCTCCTCCGACGAGCGGGGGCGGGGAGGCCCTTCCTCAGTCCTTGCGGCCGATCTGGCCCTGCAGGCGCATGATCGCCAGGCCGACGCCGGCCAGCAGGATGCCCGCGACGCAGGTCCAGGTCCACACGCGGTCGACGCGGTCGCCGAGCAGCAGCAGGACGACGAGGGCGATCGTCCACAACGCCGTCCCGACCAGCACCACGCGGACGGTGTCCACCTGCAGGGGAGGCGGGGCCTGTCTGGTCGGGGCGGGCACACCCCGACCCTAGGCCCCCGGTGTCCGCCCCGCGGGCACGTGGTGGAAACGTGGGTGTGGCACGCTGTCGCCGCTCGTTGCAAGCTGCACCTGTCGGCCGGCGTGCTTCCCCCCGCCGCCGCCTGCCCACCCCCGCTCGTGGAGTCCGTGATGACCGACAAGTCCCGCCCCTCCGGGGGCAACGCCACCGCGGGGAACGGCAGCAACGCCACCGCGGCGCACGGGGGCACGCCCGCCGACGTCGCCGCGGCCCGGACGCCCCGCCGCAGTGAGGGGCCGCGGGTGCGGCCGAAGAACGGGCTGGACCGCTACTTCGGCATCAGCGCCCGGCGCTCCACGGTCGCCCGCGAGGTGCGCGGCGGCCTGACGACGTTCTTCACGATGGCCTACATCGTGGTGCTCAACCCGATCATCCTGTCCGGCGCCGACGTCACCGGGACCTCGCTGCCCTTCGCCTCGGTCGCCGCGGTCACCGCGCTGATCGCCGGCGTCATGACGATCGTCATGGGCATCGTCGGCCGGTACCCCTTCGCGCTGGCCACCGGGCTGGGCATCAACGCGATCGTCGCCGTCTACGCGGCCACCCAGCTGTCCTGGCCGGAGATCATGGGCCTGGTCGTGCTCGAGGGCCTGCTGATCACCGTCCTGGTGCTCACCGGCTTCCGCAAGGCGGTCTTCGAGGCCATCCCGCCGCAGCTGAAGACGGCGATCGCGGTCGGCATCGGCTTCTTCCTGACGATCATCGGCCTGGCCGACGCCGGCGTGATCCGCCCCGGCAACCCGCTGATCAGCTTCGGGATCAACGGGCAGCTGGCCAGCTGGCCGCTGCTGGTCTTCGTCGTCGGCCTGCTGCTTACCAGCGTCCTGGTGGTGCGCAAGGTCAAGGGCGCCCTGCTCATCGGCATCGTCGTGGCCACCCTGCTGGCCATCCTCATCGAGGCCGTCGCCCAGGTCGGCCCGCGCTTCGCTGCCGGCGGCGCCGAGAACGCCCGCGGCTGGGCGCTGCAGGTGCCGACCCTGCCCGACGACGTGGTGAGCGCCCCCGACCTGTCGCTGGTGGGCGACTTCTCGCTGTTCGGCGGCTTCGAGCGGATCGGCGTCATCGCAGCGCTGCTCATCGTCTTCTCGATCATGATCGCCGACTTCTTCGACACCGTCGGCACGGTGACCGCCGTCGGCGCCGAGGGTGACCTCCTCGACGAGAAGCGCAACCTGCCCCGGTCGCAGCCGGTCCTGCTGGTGGACTCGCTCGCCGCCGCGGCCGGTGGCGCGGGCAGCGTCTCGTCCAACACCACCTACATCGAGAGCGCCTCCGGTGTCGCCGACGGCGCCCGCACCGGCCTGGCCAGCGTGGCGACCGGCGTCCTGTTCCTGCTGGCGATGTTCTTCACGCCGCTGGTCCAGGTCGTCCCCTCGGAGGCGGCGGCGCCGGCGCTGGTGATCGTCGGGGCGCTGATGATCAGCCAGATCCGGCACCTGGAGTGGGACGACATGTCCCTGGTGATCCCGGCATTCCTCACCATCGCGTTCATGCCGTTCACCTACTCGATCACCAACGGCATCGGCGCCGGCGTGATCAGCTTCGTGCTGCTGCGCGCGGTGACCGGTCGAGCTCGCCAGATCCACCCGCTGATGTGGGTGATCACGGTGCTCTTCCTCGTCTACTTCGCCCTGGAGCCGCTGCAGCAGCTGTTCTGAGCCACGGGCCGCGGGTTCATTAGCTAGGCTGACTATCGTGGGTCGGACGACGCTGGACACCGCGGCGCTGGCCCACGACCTGCGGCTCGCGGTCATGCGGTTCTCCCGCAGGCTGCGCAACCAGCGGGTCGACCAGTCGGTCACCCTCACCCACCTGGCCGCGCTGTCCACGCTGCAGCGGCACGGCCGGATGAGCCCGGGCGAGCTGGCGGCGCACGAGCGGGTGCAGCCGCCGTCGATGACCCGCGTCGTCGTGGCGCTCGAGGGGATGGGCCTGGTCACCCGCAGCCCGCACCCGACCGACGGCCGCCAGGTGGTCATCGAGCTGACCGCGGCCGCCGAGGAGCTGCTCGCCGTCGAGGCGCGGGCCCGGGAGGCGTGGCTGGCCGGCCGGCTGCAGGAACTCACGGCGGAGGAGCGGGCGGTGCTGCGCGAGGCGTCGGCGATCATGGACAAGCTGGCGAGTGGGTGAGCGACCGAGCTGACCGCGGAGGGGCGTTCCGGTCGTTGCGGGTGCGCAACTACCGGATCTACGCCTCGGCCAACCTGGTGAGCCTCACCGGCACCTGGATGCAGCGGATCGGCCAGGACTGGCTGGTCCTGCAGCTCTCCGGCGACAGCGGCGTCGCCCTGGGCCTGATCACGGCGCTGCAGTTCGGCCCGACCCTGCTGCTGAGCATGTACGGCGGCGTGCTGGCCGACCGGTACGCCAAGCGGCGGATGCTCGTCGCCACCCAGTCGCTGATGGGGCTGCTCGCCCTGGTGCTCGGCGTGCTGGTCGCCGCGGACGGGATCGCCCTGTGGCACGTGTTCGTGCTCGCCGGGGGTCTGGGCGCGGTGTCCGCGATCGACGCGCCGGTGCGGCAGTCGTTCGTGTCCGAGATGGTCGGGCCCGAGTACCTGGCCAACGCCGTCAGCCTGAACTCGACGATCTTCAACGGGGCACGGCTGGTGGGCCCGTCGATCGCCGGGCTGGTCATCGGGGCGGCGGGCGGCGACACCGCGCCGGCGTTCCTGGTCAACGCCGCGAGCTTCGCGTTCACCATCGGGGCGCTGCTGGCCATGCGGGCCGACGAGCTGCACCCGAGCCCACCGGTCGCGCGGGGGAAGGGCCAGCTGCGGGAGGGACTGCGCTACACCTGGGCCCACCCGGACCTGGTGCTGGCCATGGGCCTGGCGTTCGTCCTGGGCACCTTCGCCTTCAACTACCAGGTCACCATCGCGCTGATGGCCCGCGAGGCGTTCGACCTGGGGGCGGAGGCCTTCGGGCTGCTCTCCACCTGCTTCGCCGTCGGGTCGCTCTCCGGCGCGCTGCTGTCCACCCGCCGCAGCACCCGGCCGCGGCAGCGGTTCCTGGTCGGCGCGGCGATCGTGTTCGGGCTGCTCACCATCGCCTGCGGCCTGGTGCCCGGGTACTGGGCCTTCGCGGCCCTGCTGGTGCCGACCGGGGCGGCCGGCCTGGTGTTCAGCGTGGCCAACAACAGCTTCGTGCAACTCGGGGTTGACCCCCAGATGCGCGGCCGGGTGATGGCGCTGTACTTCATGTGCTTCATGGGGGGCACGCCGCTGGGCGCGCCGGTCGTCGGCTGGGTCTCCGAGCACCTGGGCGCCCCGTGGGGGCTGATCCTCGGCGGGGCGGTCGCGGTGCTGGCCGGGCTCGGCGCGGCCGCCTGGCTCGCCCGTGGCCGGCGGGTGCGCCTGGAGGCGCGGATCTCGCCGCCGCGGCTGCAGCTGCACGTGGGTCCCCGCGCCGCCGCCCCGTCGGTACCGGTGCGCACGGCGGCGGAGGCCGCCGCCGGGCAGGCCCCGGGCCGGCCGGCGGCGCACGACTGACGGGCGTGACCGACCGGGCCCGCGGACGTACGGTGTCGCCACGCGCCCGTCGAGTCGTCCGCGGAGGCGGCATGGCTGCACAGCTGCTCCACCTCGGGTCGATCGTCGCCGGGGTGGTCGGGGCGGTGGCCCTGCTGGGGTGGCTCGCCCGGTTGGTGTTCGGGTCCGCACGGCTGCCGGTGCGCCGATCGCCGCGGGAGGAGCCGGCGCCGTCCTCCCGCCCGATCGAGGTGGTCGCCGCCGACCTGCGCCGGCTGGCCGGCCAGCTGTCCCGGGTGCCCGCCGGTGCGCCGATGGCCCGGCGGCGCGGCCTGCAGGCGGCCTACGACGACGTCCTGGTCGAGGCCGCGCGGGTCCTCGAGGTGCCGCACGCGCTGACCGAGCGGCCCCCCGGGGCGGCCCGGGACGCGGAGCGGCTGCGCCTGCAGACCGCCCTCGCCGACGCCGGACTGGTGGTCCGCCGCTGAGCACCGCGGACGCCGCACCGCGGGGACACCGGCTGTTCTTCGCCGTCACGCCGCCGCCCGCGGCGCGCGCCGACCTGGACGATGCGCTCGAGCCGCTGCGCGCGTTGCCGGGCGGGCCGCGCTGGACCGTCCCCGAGCGCTGGCACCTGACCCTGCTGTTCCTCGGCAGCGTCCCCGAGGAGACCGTGGCGCCCCTGGTCGAGGCAGCCGGCCCCGCCGTGGCGGCCACGCCCCCGCTCACGCTGCGCCTGGCCGGAGGCGGCCGGTTCGGCTCGCGCCGCCGTCCCTCGGTGTGCTGGGCCGGCGTCGCCGGGGACGGCGAGGTGCTCAGCGCCCTGGCCGGCCGGCTGGCCCGCGTGGCACGGCGGTTGCGGCTGCCGGTCGAGGACCGGCCGTTCCGGGCTCACCTGACCCTCGGCCGCTGGCGTCCCGGCCACCCCGGCGACGGCGACCTGCCCGACCGGTTGGCCGACTACCGCGGCCCGAGCTGGCCGGTGACCGAGGTGGAGCTGTGGGAGAGCCACCTCGGGCCCACGCCCCGCTACGACCGCCGGGCGGCCTGGCCGGTGGTGAGGTGATGGAACGGTCCTGCTGCAGGGGCCCGCTGCGAGCCTGGGAGTGGGCGGAGGGCAGCGGGGTCCTTCACCAGGCGTACTCCAGGGGCGCCGGCCGGTACCCGGGGAAGACCTCGTCGAGGCGGGCCAGCTGCGCCTCGTCGAGGGAGACCTCCAGCGCCGTGAGCGACCCCTCGAACTGCTCCATCGTGCGCGGGCCGACGATGGGCGCGGTGACCGCCGGCCGGTGCAGCAGCCAGGCGACGCCGACGTCCGCCGGCGCCAGGCCCCACTCCCGGCAGGCGTCCTCGTAGGCCTGCAGCGCCGGCCGGTGCCGCTCGATGCGCTCCTCGCGGGACCGCCGGCGGTCGCCGCCCTCCTGGGCGAGGACGCCGGCCAGCAGACCGCCCGCCAGCGGACTCCACGGGATGATCCCGACGCCGTAGTGCTCGGCCGCGGGCAGCACCTCGAGCTCGACGTGCCGGGTGAGCAGGTTGTAGTGGGACTGCTCGCTGACGAGGCCGAGGGAGTGCCGCCGGGCCGCCGCCTCGTTCGCGGCCGCGATCTGCCAGGCGGCGTGGTTCGACGAGCCGACGTAGAGGACCTTGCCCTGGGCGACGAGGGTCTCGCAGGCCTGCCAGATCTCCTCCCACGGCGTGGCGAGGTCGACGTGGTGGAACTGGTAGAGGTCGATCCAGTCGGTCCGCATCCGCCGCAGCGAGGCCTCGCAGGAGCGCACGAGGTTGCGGGCGGAGAGGAAGGTGTCGTTGGGCCAGTCGGTCATCGAGCCGTACACCTTGGTGGCGAGCACGGTCTTCTCGCGCCGCCGGTTCCCCTGGGCGAACCAGGTGCCGAGGACCTCCTCGGTGCGACCCTTGCCGGCGTCGAATCCGTAGGTGTTCGCGGTGTCGAAGAAGTTGACCCCGGCGGCGTGCGCCCGGTCCATGATCGCGTGCGCGTCCGGCTCGGCGGTCTTCCAGCCGAAGTTCATGGTCCCGAGGCAGAGGCGGGAGACCGACAGGCCGCTGCGTCCCAGGTGCGTGTACTCCACGGGGGACCACCCTGGCAGTCTCGGGACCGTGCCGCAGACCGACCCCGGGCCCTCCCGGTTCGACGCCGCCACCGCCGTCACCCGCGTCGAGGGCGAGGGACTGGTCGCCGAGCTCGACCCCGGGTGGGACGTCGGTCCCGGTGTGCTCAACGGCGGCTACCTGCTCGCCGTGGTCGCGCGGGCGGCGCTGGCTGACAGCCCGCACCCGCACCCGGTGGCGCTGTCGGCGAGCTTCCTGCGGGCCACCGCTCCCGGCCGCGTCTCGCTCGCGGTCACCCCCGGGCCGACGGGCCGCACACTGGCGCACGCCGCGGTGGTCCTCGCCGGCGCCGACGGCCCGACGCTGTCGGTCCAGGCGACGACGGCGACGCTCACCGACGAGCCGCCGGCGTACTCCGCCGCCCCGCCGCCGGAGGCCACGCCCGTGGAGCGGTGCCTGCCCGCCGTGGACGACGACGCGGCCGCGGCGGCACGGCTGCCGCAGGTGGGTCTGCGCTCGCGGGTGCACACCCGGCTGGACCCGGTCACCGCGGGCTGGGCGACGGGGAGCCCCGGCACCGAGCCGGTGGTGCGCGGGTGGGTGCGCCTGGCCGACGGTCGCGAACCCGACCCGCTCGCGCTGCTGCTCTTCGCCGACGTCCTCCCGCCGACCAGCTGGGCCCTGGGCCGGATCGGGTGGGCACCGACGGTGCAGCTGCAGGCGCTGGTGCGCGCGCTGCCGGCGCCGGGGTGGTGCCTGGTGGAGGCCCGGGCGAGCGAGGTCGCCGGCGGCTGGCTCGACGAGGACTACCGCATCTGGGACGCCACCGGTCGGCTGGTCGCGCAGAGCAGGCAGCTGGCCCGCCTGCCGCGCTGACCGCGGGTAGGCGCTGGGCGCTTGCGAGGATGGACGTCGTGCCCGTGCTGATCACCGACCCCGCCGACGAGCGGGTGGCCGACTTCCGGGACCTCAAGTCCGGGGACCGCCGTCCGGGCACCGAGCGGGGGACCGGGCCGGTGATCGTGGAGGGGGTCCCGGCCGTGGAGCGGCTGCTGGTCTCGCCGTACCGCGTGCGGGCGGTCTTCGGCGTGCCGGGCCGGGTGGCGGCACTGGACCTGCCCGAGGGCGTGCCCGCCTACGAGGCGGACAAGTGGGTGCTGTCGGAGGTGATCGGCTTCCGGCTGACCCGCGGCGTGCTCGCCTCGGCCGACCGTCGTCCGCCGGCCGACCTCGACGCGCTGCTGGCCGGTCCGGACCCGGCCGCGCCGCGCCGGCTGGCCGTGCTCGAGGGGCTCAACGACGCGGAGAACCTGGGCTCGATCGCGCGGTCGGCGGTGGCCCTGGGGGTCGACGGGCTGCTGCTGGACCCGCGCTGCGCCGACCCGCTGTACCGGCGCTCGGTGCGGGTCTCCATGGGGCACGTGCTCGCGCTGCCGTTCGCCGTCCTGCCCGACTGGCCGGGCGGGCTGGCGCGGCTGCACGACGCCGGCTACCTGACGGTCGCGCTCACGCCGGCGCCGGACGCGGTGGACCTCGCCGACGTCGACCCCCGCGCCCACCCCCGCACGGCGGTGCTGCTGGGCGCGGAGGGGCCGGGGCTGACCCCGGAGGCGCAGCGGGCCGCGCGGGTGCGGGCGCGGATCCCGATGCGGGCCGGCGTGGACTCCCTCGGCGTCGCCGCCGCCGCGGCGGTCGCCTTCGCCGCGCTGCGCTGAGGAAGGACCCCGTGCCCCCCGCTCGCGAGCTCGCGGCGGGAGCCTGCACGGGGGCCGTCAACCCCGCAGGGAGAAGCGGGCCAGCAGCGCGCGGGCCTCCTCCGCCCGGGCGGGGTTGCACATCACGTCGTAGCGGCCGGCGACGATCGCGCTGGTGCTGGTGAAGTCCCGCCGTCCGCGGGTGGCCGCGTAGCCCACGGCGCCGAACAGCGCGCCGAAGGCCAGGCCGATGAGCAGGCCGGTCAGCACCGAGCCGACCCAGCTGGTGCCGCTCGGGGCGAAGATGCCGAGCAGCAGGCCCACGAACAGTCCCCACCAGGCGCCGGCCGCGGCGCCCGCGGCGATCGCCCGGCCCCAGCTCAGCCGCCCGGTCACCCGCTCGACCTGCTTGAGGTCCGAGCCGATGATCGTGACGTTCTCGACCGCGAACTTCTCGTCGGCCAGGTAGTCGACGGCAGCCTGCGCCTGCTGGTAGCTGTCGTAGGACCCCACCTGGACGCCGCCGAGCGGCATGGACACCGAAGCCGACATGGCGCACCTCCTGTCTGGGGAACGGGGGACGCGTCGGCCCTGTTCCGTGGCGGGTCAGCGGTGGCGGCGGACCCCGAAGACGATGTCCTCCCAGGCCGGGATGCGGGCGCGCGGGTCCTCGTCCTCGTCACCCCCACCCGGGCGGCCCAGGACGACGGTGTCGTGCTCGGCGATGTCGTCGTCGAACGCCGGGTCGCCGCGCCGCTCCCCGGTGCGGGCGTCCTGCGGCAGGACCGGGCGCACGTGCTCGTCGCCATCGGCGTCCTCGTCCGACGCCAGCCGGGAGGAGGAGGCCGGAGCGGCGACCCCGTCGTCGTCGGGGACGACGGCGACCGGCCCACCGCGCACCGGGGCGGCGCGCTCGGCCGGCACGTCCGGGACGACCCGGACCAGGCGGGTGCCCTCGGAGAAGTCGGTGGTGGCGGCGTCGACGGGCGTGACGGTGCGCGCCGGGATGTCGTAGGCCCAGCGCGTGACGCCGGACTTGGCGCCGGCCTGCCAGGCGGCGGTGACCTGCCAGGTGCCGTCGGAGGAGCGGAAGGCGTCCCAGCGAACGGCGTCCAGGTCGGCGCCGAGCAGCCGCAGCCGCTCGGACATGAACTGCTGGAGGGGGACCGCCGGCGTGCCGTCGGAGAGCCGGACGCGGGCCTCGCGGGCCTGCTCGGCCACCCGCTCCCGCTCCTGCAACACCGGATGGGCGAACCGCATGATCCGCTCGACCCGGATGCCCGAGGCCTGCGCGACCTGCTCCGGGGTCTCCCCGGCACGGATGCGGGCCTGGATGACCCTCGGGGGCAGGGACACGCCGATCTCGACGTCGATCTGGCCCAGCCGGCGGGCGTCGCCGCGGGCGGCGGCGCGGACCCGCTCGTCGATGGGCAGCTCGAACCGCTCGCCCTCCTCACCGGGCTCGGCGCCGTCGAGGGCCAGCACCAGGCTCTTCCCGTCGTCGGAGAGCGCCACGAGCCGCAGCGTGCGCATGGGCGGCCTCCTGGTGGTCTGCACGGGTCGGGACGGGGCCGGCCCGGGAGAGACGGCTCCGGGTCCCGAGGCTATCCGCGCGGGCGTGGAGGAGGCGGCAGGCTCGCCCGGCGTGGCGCAGGTACCGCGCGGGCGCAGCGGAGGGTGAGGGCGCAGTTTCCTGCACCCTCACCCTCCGCTGGCCCGCTCAGAGCTTGCCGACGACGAAGTCGATGCAGGCGGTCAGCGCGCTGACGTCGTCCGGGTCGACGGCGGGGAACATGCCCACCCGCAGCTGGTTGCGGCCCAGCTTGCGGTAGGGCTCGACGTCGACGACGCCGTTGGCCCGCAGCACCTTCGCGACCTGGGCCGCGTCGACCGACTCGGCGAAGTCCACCGTGCCGACGACGAAGGAGCGCTGGTCGGGGTCGGTGACGAACGGCGTGGCGTACTCCGACTGCTCGGCCCAGCCGTAGAGGCGGCGCGCGGACTCCTGGGTACGGGCCACGGCGCCGGAGAGGCCGCCGAGGGACAGCAGCCACCGGATCTGGTCGGCCAGCAGGAACAGCGTCGCGACCGCCGGGGTGTTGTAGGTCTGGTCCTTGCCCGAGTTGTCGATGGCGATCGACAGGTCGAGGAAGCCGGGGACCCAGCGGCCGGAGGCCTTGATCTCGCTGACCCGCTCCAGTGCGTCGCCGGACATGAGGGCGACCCACAGCCCGCCGTCGGCGGCGAAGCACTTCTGCGGGGCGAAGTAGTAGACGTCGGTCTGGGAGACGTCGACGGGCAGCCCGCCCGCGCCGCTGGTCGCGTCGATCAGCACGAGCGCGTCGTCGGTGCCGGCCGGGCGCTGCACCGGGGCCATCACGCCGGTGGAGGTCTCGTTGTGCGCCCACGCGTACACGTCGACGCCGTCGGTGGCCTTCGGCAGTGCCAGCGACCCGGGGTCGGCCTTCGCGATGACCGGGTCGGCCAGGAAGGGGGCCTCGGCCACACCGGAGGCGAACTTCGCGGAGAACTCGCCGTAGGTGCCGTGGGCGCTGCGCTCCCGGATCAGCCCGATGATCGCCGCGTCCCAGAACGCCGTCGTGCCGCCGTTGCCCAGGACGACCTCGTAGCCGTCCGGCAGGTCGAACAGCTCGGTCAGCCCCTCGCGCACCTGACGGACCAGGCCCTTGACGGGGGCCTGGCGGTGGGAGGTCCCCATGAGGGTGGCGCCGCTGTCAGCCAGCGCCTGCAACGCCTCGGGACGGACCTTGGACGGGCCGCAGCCGAAGCGGCCGTCAGCGGGCAGGAGGTCGGCGGGGATGGAGATGCTCATCCGGGGCAACTGCCTTCTACGCGGGGTGGGGAGTGTGGGCGGCCTCCCTGCAGGGGCCCGCCGCGAGCTCGCGAGCGACGGGGGCAGGGAGGTCCTCTGTCAGGCCGGCGCGGGCTGGTCGACGGCCTTGGTCTGGATGGTGTCCCAGCCCTCGACCTCCTCGGGACGGCGCGGCGCCGGGCCGACGTAGCGCGCCGAGGGGCGCACCAGGCGGCCGGTGTTCTTCTGCTCCAGGATGTGCGCGCACCAGCCGGCGGTGCGGGCACAGGTGAACATCGACGTGAACATGTGGGCCGGCACCTCGGCGAAGTCGAGGACGATCGCCGCCCAGAACTCCACGTTGGTCTCGATCGGCCGGTCCGGACGGCGCTCGCGCAGCTCGGCGAGCGCGGCCTGCTCGAGAGCGCGCGCGGCCTCGAAGCGCGGCGCACCCAGCTGCTCGGCGGCCCTGCGCAGCACGCGGGCGCGGGGGTCCTCGGCGCGGTAGACGCGGTGGCCGAAGCCCATCAGCCGCTCGCCGCGGTCGAGGAGGGCCTTGACGTACTTCTCGGCGTCCCCCTCCTGCTCCACGCCGTCGAGCATGTGCAGCACGCGGGAGGGCGCGCCCCCGTGCAGCGGGCCGGACATGGCGCCGATCGCGCCGGAGAGGGCGGCGGCCACGTCGGCGCCGGTCGAGGCGATGACCCGGGCGGTGAAGGTGGAGGCGTTCATGCCGTGCTCGGCGGCCGACGTCCAGTAGGCGTCGACGGCGGCGACGTGGCGGGGGTCGGGCTCGCCGCGCCAGCGGACCATGAACCGCTCGACGATCGTCGAGGCCTCGTCGATGCGCTTCTGCGGCACGGCGGGGACGCCGATGCCGCGGGCGGACTGCGCGACGTAGGAGAGCGCCATCACCGCGGCGCGGGCCAGCTCGTCGCGGGCCTCCTCGGCGCTGATGTCCAGCAGCGGCTGGTAGCCCCAGACCGGGGCGAGCATGGCCAGCGCGGCCTGCACGTCGACGCGGACGTCACCGGTGTGCACGGGGATGGGGAACGGCTCGGCCGGGGGCAGCCCGGGGCCGAACTTGCCGTCGACCAGCAGCGCCCACACGTTGCCGAAGGTGACCGTGCCGACGAGGTCCTCGATGTCGACGCCGCGATAGCGGAGCGCGCCGCCGTCCTTGTCCGGTTCGGCGATCTCGGTCTCGAAGGCGATGACGCCCTCCAGTCCCGGCTTGAAGTCGTCGGCCATCTCGCATGCTCCTCTGCGCGCGGGACTCGTGACCCATCGCCGATGGGCACACGACTGCGCCCAGACCCTAGGCCGTGCCGACACGCCCGGGACAGCCGGGGAGGGTGTTCGCACCGTGCGCGCCTGCCGGAACGGCCGGTGACAGCATGGAGGTCGTGCCCGACCTCTCCCGCATGCGCAGGGACTACGAGACCCGGGGCCTGCGCGAGTCCGACCTGGCCCCCACGTGGGTGGAGCAGTTCGACCGCTGGTTCGCCGACGCCGTCGCCGCCGAACTGCCCGAGCCCAACGCCGTCGTGGTGGCCACGGCCGATGCCGACGGCGCCCCCGACGCGCGGATCGTGCTGGTCAAGGGCTACGACGAGTACGGCTTCGTCTTCGGCACCAGCTACGCCTCGGCGAAGGGCGCCCAGCTGGCGGTGAACCCGCGGGCGGCCCTGGTCTTCCCCTGGCACGCGCTGCAGCGGCAGGTGCGGGTGACCGGCCGGGTGGAGCGCATCGGCGGCCGCGCCTCCGACGACCTGTGGGACCCGCGGCCGCGCGGCGCCCAGCTGGCCGCGGTCGCGTCGATCCAGTCGACCGTCGTCGACTCCCGCGAGGAGCTCGAGGAGCGGCTGCGCCGGCTGGACGCCGAGACCGAGGGCCGGCTGCCGCGGCCGGAGGTCTGGGGCGGGTACCGGGTGGTGCCCGAGCGCGTGGAGTTCTGGCAGGGCGGGGCCGACCGGCTGCACGACCGGATCCGGTTCGTGCGCGACGACGAGGAGGGAGGGGGCTGGGTGGTCCAGCGGCTCGCGCCGTGAGCGGTCCCGGGGGCGACCCCCAGCAGTGGCCGGTCGACCCCGTCGAGGGGGGCGGTCCGGTCGAGGAGCCGGTGCCGGTCGAGCCGAGGAGCCGCCGCGCCTGGGCGATCGACACCACCCCGCTGCGCAACCCCGACTACCGCCGGCTGTTCTGGGGCGTCACGGCGACGATGCTCGGCCAGCAGATGACGCTGGTCGCCGTCCCGTACCAGGTCTACGCCCTGACCGGCTCGTCCCTGCTGGTCGGGGTGACGTCCGTCGTCGCGCTGGTGCCGCTGATCGTCTTCGGCCTGCTCGGCGGGGCGATCGCCGACTCCATGGACCGCCGGCGGCTCATGCTGGTCACCGGCGTCGGGTCGGCGGTGACCAGCGCGCTGCTCGCCGTCCAGGCGCTGCTGCCCGGCGGCGGGCACCTCGCGGTGCTGTGGGTGCTCACCGCGTGCGTGTCCGGGTTCACGGCGGTCAACCAGCCCACGCGCAGCGCGGTCATCCCGGCGATCGTGGGGCCCGAGGGCGTCCCGGCGGCCAACGCGCTGGCGATGACCGTGCGGCAGGTCGGGGTGATCGTCGGGCCGCTGCTGGCCGGGGTCCTCATCGCGGTCGGGGACCTGCCGATCACCTACACCGTCGACGCGCTGGGCTTCGTCGTCGCGGTGCTGCTGCTGCGCGGGCTGCCGCCGCTGCCGCCGGGGCAGGACGCCGGACCGCTGCGGCTGGGCTCCGCCGTGCGCGGGGTGGGCGAGGGGTTCGCCTTCCTGCGCACCCAGCCGGTGCTGCTGATGACCTTCGTGGTCGACGTCATCGCGATGCTCTTCGCCTGGCCGCAGGCGGTGTTCCCGGAGCTGTCGGAGGGGCGGTACGCCGGCTCGCCCAACAGCCTGGGCTGGCTGTTCGCCGGCGTCTCGATCGGCGCGCTGCTCATGGGGCTGACGTCGGGGTGGGTGTCGCGCGTCGACCGGCAGGGCGCGGTGGTGCTGGCGGCCATCGCGGTCTGGGGCGTGGCGATCATCGGTTTCGGGTTCGCGCCGACGCTGTGGCTGGCGGTGCTCTGCCTCGCGGTCGCCGGCGCGGGGGACATGGTCAGCGCCGTCCTGCGCTCGTCGATGCTGCAACTGGCCGCGCCCGAGCACATGCGGGGCCGGATGCAGGGCGTCTTCATCGTCGTCGTCACCGGCGGCCCGCGGCTGGGCGACCTCCGCGCCGGGGCGATCGCGAGCGCGGCCGGGGTGACGACCGCGATGGTCTCCGGCGGCATCGTCGTCGTGGTCGCGATGGTGGTCGTGGCCCTGGTCGTGCCGTCGTTCTGGCACTTCCGGGCCTCGCGGTCCACGTACGCGACCGTGCCGGCGGCGTCCCGGCCGGCCTCGCCCGCCCCCGGGAGTGACGACGACCGGCCGGGACCGGGTCCTTCATGACCGGCCCCGCGCCGTTCCGCTGAGCAGGGTCCTTCCTCAGGCCAGCGCGCCGGCGACCACCCGGAGGTCGGCGACGAGGGCGTCGTAGGCGGCGTCCCGGGCCTCGTCCGGCGTCCGCAGGACCGCGGACGGGTGCGTGGTGGCCAGCATCCAGGTCTGGTGCGGGGCGTCCTCGTCGTCGTCGGCCGGGTCGGCGGCCACGCCGGGCGCCGTCCAGGGGATCAGCTGCCCGCGGTCCTTGGTGATCCGGAACGACGGCGAGATCAGCGCCTTGGCCGCCGTCGCGCCCAGGCAGACGACCACCTCGGGCTGGAGGACGGCGAACTCGGCCTCCAGCCACGGCCGGCAGGCGCGCAGGTGCTCCGGTCCCGGGGTCTGGTGGATCCGCCGCTTGCCCTTCTGCGTGAACCGGAAGTGCTTGACCGCGTTGGTGACGTACGCGTCGCGGCGGTCGATGCCGGCGTCGCTGAGCGCCTTGTCCAGCAGCCGCCCGGCGGGCCCGACGAACGGCTCGCCCTTGCGGTCCTCCTGGTCGCCGGGCTGCTCGCCGACGAAGACGATCCGGGCGGTCTCCGGCCCCTCCCCGAAGACCGTCTGCGTGGTGCCCTGCCACAGCTCGCACGCCTTGCACCCGGCCGCGGCGGTGCGCAGACCGGCCAGCCCGACCCCGGTCGGCGGCTGTGCGAGGGCGTTCTCCTGGCTCATGTCCGAATGACACCCCAGTGGCGCGCCCGGCGCGAGGGGGACCGGCCGTTACGGTCGGGGCGGACGAACGGGGATCGGAGGAGTACGGGTGCTGGAGTTCGACGGCCTGGTCAAGGCCTACGGGTCGCACCGGGTGCTCGAGGGGGTGTCGTTCACCGTCGCACCGGGCTCGATGTTCGGCTTCTGCGGGGCCAACGGCGCAGGCAAGACGACCACGATGCGGATCGCCATGGGCCTGGCCCGGGCGGATGCCGGGGAGGTGCGCTGGCGGGGCCGGCCGCTGGACCAGGCGGTCCGCCGGCGGATCGGCTACATGCCCGAGGAGCGCGGCCTCTACCCGAAGATGCGGGTCGGCGAGCAGCTGGCCTACTTCGCGCGGTTGCACGGCCTGGACGCCCCCGCGGCCGCGCACGCCGCCGAGCACTGGGCCGAGCGGCTGGGACTGGGCCCGCGACGCCGTGACCAGGTCGAGAAGCTGTCGCTGGGCAACCAGCAGCGGGTCCAGCTGGCCGCGGCCCTCGTCAGCCGGCCGGAGGTGCTCATCCTCGACGAGCCCTTCTCCGGCCTGGACCCGGTCGGCGTCGACGCCCTGGCCGAGGCGCTGCTCGAGCAGGTCCGCGATGGTGTCCCGGTCGTCTTCTCCAGCCACCAGCTGGACCTCGTGGAGCGGCTGTGCGACTCGGTCGGGATCCTCGCCCGCGGGCACATGGTCGCCTCGGGCACGGTCGCCGAGCTGCGCCGTCGGGAGGCCGGCCGCCTGCTGCGGGTGGTCGCCCCGGACGCGCCGCAGGGCTGGGCGGCCGGGCTGCCCGGCGTGCGGGTGGTCTCCCAGCAGGCCGGGGACACCCTGCTCGAGCTGAACGGCGGCGGTGACGACCAGGCGGTGCTCGCCACGGCGCTGCGCACCGGCCGGGTCACCCACTTCGCCTGGCGGGAGCCCACCCTCGTCGAGCTGTTCCGCGAGGCCGTGGCCGATCCGGCGCCGCGGGGCGAGGACGTGGCCGCGTGACCGAGTTCGGGAGGTCACCGGTGGACACGGCGATCGAGCCGCGCACGCCGTCGAGCGCCGGCCTGGTGCGGCTGGTCGCCGGCCGCGAGGTCTCCAGCCGCATCCGCGACAAGAACTTCATCATCAGCTCGATCGTGATCATCGTGCTGCTGATCGGCGTGATGGCGTTCCAGGTGGTCGTCAACTCCGGCAACGCCGAGGGGCGGCTGGGCATCGTCGGCAGCACCGGCCAGCTCGGCCCCGCGATCCAGGCGCAGGGCGAGGCCGTCGGCGTGGACGTCGAGATCGTCGAGTACCCCGACCAGGCCGCCGCACGGGCCGCCGTCGAGGACGGCGAGGTCGACGGGGCGCTGGTCGACGGCACCGGCACCGCGCCCGAGCTGCTGGTCGAGGAGCGCGACGCGACGATGGAGGCCGTCGTCAGCAGCGCGGTCAGCAACGTGGCGATCTCCGACCGGCTGCTGGAGGCAGGCGTCGACCTGCAGTCCCTGCCCGAGGTCGCGGTCACGCCGCTCGGCGACGCGGCCGACGACGGCCAGCAGGTGGTCGTGGCGGTCATCGGCGTGGCGGTCCTCTACGGCCTGTTGATCCTGTTCGCGCAGTTCGTGGCGCAGGGCGTGGTCGAGGAGAAGTCCAGCCGGGTGGTGGAGCTCCTGCTGGCCACCATGCGGCCCTGGCAGCTGCTCGCGGGCAAGATCATCGGCCTGGGCGTGCTCGGGCTGGGCCAGATCGTCGTCATCGGGGTCGTGGGGGTCGGTGCGGCGCTGGCCTTCGACGTCGTCGCGGTGCCCGGCGAGCTGATCAGCACCGTGCTCACCGTGGTCGCCTGGTTCGTCCTCGGCTACGCGTTCTACGCGTCGGTGTTCGCCGTCGCGGCGTCCCTGGTCAGCCGCCAGGAGGACCTCGGCAGCGTGCTCACGCCGACGACGATCCTGCTGGTGGTGGGGTTCATCGTCGCCATCCAGGCCGCGGGCGACCCGACCAGCACCCTGGCCACGGTGACCTCCTACGTGCCGGGCCTGTCCCCGCTGGTCATGCCGGTGCGGCAGGCGGCGGGGGAGGCCGCGGCCTGGGAGGTCGCGCTGGCCGTCGTCCTCATGCTCGTGGCGATCGCGCTGATCGTGCGGCTGGGCGGCCGGGTCTACGCCGGTGCGCTGCTGCGCACCAGCGGCAGGACCAGGATCCGGGAGGCGCTGCGGGCCGGAGGCGCCTGAAGGACCCGGTGGGCGGGCCGCGCCTCGGTTGCGTCCCGCTCACCCCGGGTAACCGGACCGCATGGCGATGCGGCTTGGCTACACGATGATGACGGAGCAGGCCGGGCCCAAGGACCTTGTCGGCCACGCGGTCGGAGCCGAGGAGGCGGGCTTCGACTTCGCGGTCTGCAGCGACCACTACTCACCCTGGCTCGACGAGATGGGTCACGCGCCGCACGCGTGGACGGTGCTCGGCGCGGCCGCCCAGGCGACCAGCCGCATCCCGCTGATGACCTACGTGACCTGCCCGACGTTCCGGTACCACCCGGCGGTCGTCGCGCAGAAGGCGGCGACCCTCCAGCTGCTCTCGGACGGACGGTTCACCCTCGGCCTCGGCGCGGGGGAGAACCTCAACGAGCACGTCGTCGGCGCGGGGTGGCCGCCGGCCGACGTCCGGCAGGAGATGCTGGTCGAGGCCGTGCAGGTCATCCGCGACCTGTTCGACGGCGGCTACACCAACTTCCGCGGCGAGCACTTCGAGGTGGAGTCGGCCAAGCTCTGGGACCTCCCCGAGCAGCGGGTGCCCATCGGGATCGCCGTCTCCGGGCCGCAGTCCTGCCGTATCGCCGGCGAGCTGGCCGACGCGATGATCGCCGTCGAGCCGGATGCCGAGCTCGGCGAGCAGTTCGACGCGGCCGGCGGGGCGGGCAAGCCCCGGATCGGGCAGATGCCGATCTGCTACGACACCGACCGGGACGCCGCCGTCACCCGGGCGCACACGCTCTTCCGCTGGTTCGGCCTCGGCTGGAAGGTCAACGCCGAGCTGCCCGGGACGCAGGCCTTCGACTCGGCCAGCCAGTTCGTGCGCGAGGAGGACGTCGCGGAGAGCATCGCCTGCGGGGACGACGTCGACGCGGTGGTCACCGCCGCCGAGGCCTACGCCGACGCGGGCTTCACCCACCTCGCCCTGGTGCAGATCGGGGGCGACCAGCAGACCCCCTTCCTCGAGTGGAGCCGGCAGTCGCTGGTGCCGGCCTGGCGGGAGGCGTTCGGGGGATGACCGGCAGCACCGCCTCCGAGGAGTGAGACGCCACCGTCGGGGGACGACGCCGCGGTCCGGACCCGGTGATGATCACCGCCATGGGGAGGGACCTCGACGGGCGCCTCCGGCGGCTGCGCGCCTGCCGGGACGCCGACGTGATCATCGAGCTGGGTTGCGACCTGGCCGAGGCCGGGCGCGACCGGGACGCCGAACGCTGCTTCCGCCGCGCGGCCGAGCTCGGCGCCGCGCTCGGCTGGTTCAACCTGGGCAACACGCTGGCCGCCCGGGGGCTGGTCGAGGAGGCCGCCGTCGCGTACGAGCGTGCGCTGGCCGGCGGCGAGCGCGACGCGTGGGTGAACCTCGGGCTGGTGCTCGAGGAGCTCGGTGACCTCGCCGGCGCCATGCAGGCCTACCGGGGCGCCGGTGCGGCCGGGGACGCCCAGGGGGCCCTGCAGCTGGCCTTCCTGCTGCACGAGCAGGGAGAGCGCGAGCAGGCGATCGCCGTCGCGGCCGAGCTGGCCGGCACCGGCGACCCGATGGCCGCCGCGGTCGCCGCCGGCTGGCGGTGGCGCGAGACCCACGACCCGGCCCTCGAGGCGGACCTGCGGGCCGGCCAGGGGCACTTCCCGGGCACCCGGGTGGCGCTGGCCGCGCTGCTGCGCGAGACCGGCCGGCCCGGCGAGGCGCGCTTCGTGCTCGAGCGCGGGGCGAAGCTCGGGGAGGCGCAGGCCTGGCTGCCGCTGGGCAACCTCTACGCCGACGACCTGCACGACGAGGAGGCGGCCGAGGAGGCCTACCGGGCGGGCATCACGGCCGGCGACACGTACTGCCACCACAACCTGGCGGTGCTGCTGGCCCAGCGCGGCGACCTGGACGGCGCCGTGGAGCACCTGCGGCTCGGCGCCGCCGACGGCGACGACCTCGCCGCGCAGGCGCTGCGCGACCTCGACGGCTGTTGAAGGACCCCGGGGAGGACCCCGTCCTCCCCGCCCCTCGCCGGCTCGGAGCGGTGCCCAGGACGGGGCCGCCGAGCCGCTCGCACGCTCGCGGCGAGCCTCTGGACGGTCCGGGCGTCAGGTCACTTCGCGGAGGCCGCCGAGCGGGCCGCGGTAGGGGGACGCCGGCGGGCCGGTGACCCCGGGGCGGGCCGTGAACAGCCGCCCCGCATCGGGCTGGGCCGCCCGCGCCGCGCCGTCCAACCCCTCCGCGGACGTGCTGATCACCAGCAGGTCCCGGCCCGGCCCGGCGAAGGCGCAGCTGGAGGTCTGGGCCACCGGGACCTCGACGACCGCCAGCAGGTCGCCCGTCGGCGAGTACCGGCGCACCTGCCCGGCACCCCACAGCGCCGTCCAGAGGCAGCCCTCGTCGTCCACGGTGAGGCCGTCGGCCACCCCGTCGTCGCCGGCGAACTCCAGCAGCACGCGACCGTCGGTGAACGAGCCGTCGGCGAGGTCGTAGGTGAAGGCGTGCACCAGGCCCGGGCCGGAGTCGGCGAGGTAGACGGTGCGGTCGTCCGGCGACCAGCCGATGCCGTTGGAGATCGTCAACCCGTCGAGCACCGTGGTGACCGTGCCGTCGAGGTCCAGGCGGTAGAGGGCGCCGGCTCCGGGCCGCTGGTCGAAGGCCATGGTGCCGGCGAGGAAGCGGCCGGCCCCATCGCACTTCCCGTCGTTCATGCGCGTGCCCCCGTCCTCGGGACCGCCGCCCTCCTCGGCGAGGGCGAGCAGCACGCGGGCGGTGCCGTCCTCGGCGAGGTGGGTGAACCCGCCGTCCGCGGCGACCAGCCAGCCGCCGTCCGCCGCCGGGACGACGGCGCCCGCGGTGCTGCCCGCGCGGTGCGCGGCGACCTCGGTGAGCGCGCCGTCCGCGGCCAGGGTGGCCCGCCGGACCGCCCCCGCGGCGATGTCGACCCAGAGCAGTTCCCCGCGGTCGTCGTCCCAGGTGGGGCCCTCCCCGTGCTCGGCGGCGGGCGGGGCGGCGACGGTGGCGGTCAGGCGCTGCACGGGGCAGGGGTCCCCAGGACACGCACGCGTCACACGGCCGGTCGATACTGCAGCGATGTCCGAAGCCACCGTCGACGTCGCGGACCTGCGCCACCACGGGGGCGCGGAGGGGGACGGCGCCGACGCCCCGCTGCGCGAGGACATCCGGCTGCTCGGCCGGGTCCTCGGCGAGGTGATCGGCGAGCAGTCCGGGGACGACGTCCTGGACCTGGTCGAGGCCACCCGCGTCGAGGCGTTCCGCGTCCGCCGCTCGGAGGTCGACCGCGCCGAGCTCGCCGAGCGGCTGGGCGACCTCGACATCCGCTCGGTCAACCACGTGATCCGCGCCTTCAGCCACTTCTCCCTGCTGGCCAACCTGGCCGAGGACGTCCACCACGAGCGCCGCCGGCGCTACCACCGCCGGCAGGGCTCCCCGCCGCAGAAGGGCAGCCTGGCGGCGACGTTCGCGCTGCTGGACGCCGAGCAGCTGGACCCCGACGTCGTGGCCCGCGAGCTCGCCGGCGCGCTGGTCTGCCCCGTGGTCACCGCCCACCCGACCGAGGTGCGGCGCCGGACGGTGTTCCGCGTGCAGCGGCAGATCGCCGAGCTGATCCGCCGCCGCGACCGCTCCGCGCCGGGGGAGGCCGAGGACCCGGGGTGGTCGGCCGAGCTGGAGCGGGCGGTGCTCACCCTCTGGCAGACGGCGCTGCTACGGCTGTCCCGGCTGCGGCTGGCCGACGAGATCGACGAGGCGCTGCGGTACTACGAGCTGTCGCTGTTCGAGGTGGTCCCGGCGATCAACGCCGAGCTGCGCCGGGCGCTTCGGGAGCGCTGGCCCGGCGTGGACCTGCTGCCCCGGCCGATGCTGCTGCCCGGTTCCTGGATCGGCGGGGACCGCGACGGCAACCCGTTCGTCACCGCCGACGCCGTCCGCCGGGCCAGCACGCGGCAGGCCGAGACGGCGCTGGGCCACCACCTCGCCGAGCTGCTCGTGCTGCACGACGAGCTGTCGATGTCCGACCGGCTGGTCACCCCCACCCCGGACCTGTACCGCCTCGCCGAGGCCTCCCGCGACGACTCGCCCTTCCGGGCCGACGAGCCCTACCGGCGCGCCACCTACGGGGTCCACGCCCGCCTGGCGGCCACCGCGCAGCGGGTGCTCGGCAGCGTCCCGGGACCGCCGCCGCACGCCGAGCTCGAGCCCTACGGGAGCCCGGACGAGCTGCTGGCCGACCTCGCGACGATCGACGCGTCGCTGCGCACCCACGGCGCCGGCGCGCTCGCCGACGACCGGCTGGCGCGGCTGCGCGAGGGCGTCGAGGTCTTCGGCTTCCACCTGTGCGGGCTGGACATGCGGCAGAACTCGGCCGTGCACGCCGACGTGCTCGCCGAGCTGCTGGCCTGGGCCGGCGTCTGCCCGGACTACGCGGCGCTGGACGAGGACGCGCGGGTCGAGTTGCTGGTCGGCGAGCTGCAGATGCGCCGCCCGCTGGTCCGGCCGGACGCGCAGCTGTCCGACCTGGCCCGCGGCGAGCTCGACCTGCTCCGCGCCGCCGCCGACCAGGTCGCGGCGCTCGGCCCGCGGGCGATCCCGAACTACGTGATCAGCATGTGCGAGTCGGTGAGCGACGTCCTCGAGGTCGCCGTCCTGCTCAAAGAGGTCGGCCTGCTCGACCCGGACGGGGAGGGCGGCCCCACCTGCCCGGTCGGCATCTCGCCGCTGTTCGAGACGATCGAGGACCTGCAGCGCGCGGCGGAGACGATGACCGCCGTCCTCGGCCGGCCGCTCTACCGGTCGCTGCTGGCCAACCGGGGTGACGTGCAGGAGGTCATGCTCGGCTACTCCGACAGCAACAAGGACGGCGGCTACCTCGCCGCGAACTGGGCGCTGTACCGGGCGGAGCTGGCGCTGGTGGAGGTGGCCCGCCGGGAGGGCATCCGGCTGCGGCTGTTCCACGGCCGCGGCGGCACCGTCGGCCGCGGGGGCGGGCCGAGCTACGACGCGATCAGGGCCCAGCCGCCGGGAGCGGTGTCCGGGGCGCTGCGGATCACCGAGCAGGGCGAGGTCATCGCCGCCAAGTACGCCGAGCCCGACCGTGCCCGGCGCAACCTGGAGGCGATGGTGGCCGCCACGCTGGAGGCGACCCTGCTCGACGTCGAGGGCCTGGGCGACGGAGCCGAGGACGCGTACACGCTCCTGGACGACCTCGCCGAGCGCGCCCGCGCGGCCTACCGGGCGCTGGTGCACGAGACGCCGGGCTTCGTCGAGTGGTTCCGGGCGGCCACCCCGATCGGCGAGCTCTCGGAGCTCAACATCGGCAGCCGGCCGCCGTCGCGCAAGGCCGGCGACTCCATCGCCGACCTGCGGGCGATCCCGTGGGTGTTCAGCTGGTCGCAGGCGCGGATGATGCTGCCCGGCTGGTACGGCACCGGCACCGCGCTGGAGAGCTGGGTGGCCGGGGACGACGCCCGGCTGGCGCGGCTGCGGGAGCTGCACGAGCGCTGGCCGTTCTTCCGCACGATGCTGTCGAACATGGGCATGGTGCTGGCCAAGACCGACCTGGGGCTGGCCGCGCGCTACGCCGAGCTGGTGCCCGACGAGGGGCTGCGGCACCGGGTGTTCGACCAGGTCACCGCCGAGCACGCGCGCAGCTGCCGGATGCTGCTGGCGGTCACCGGCGACGACCACCTGCTGGCCGACAACCCGTCACTGGCCCGCTCCATCCGCAACCGCTTCCCCTACCTGGAGCCGCTGCACCACCTGCAGGTGGAGATGCTGCGCCGGAGGCGCGGCGGGGACGACGACGAGCTGGTCCGCCGCAACATCCAGCTGACCATCAACGGCATCGCCACGGCACTGCGCAACAGTGGCTGAGCCGGCCCGCGGGGTCCTGCGCGCGGCCACGACCGGCGCGGAGGTGCGCGCGGCCGCGGCCCGGATGGACGTCTCGCCGAACGCCCTCGCCCCGGCGCTGCTGGACCCCGGCGCCCGGCTGCTCGTGGGGGAGGGCGGCTGCGCGCACCTGCGGCGGCAGTGGTCCCCGGACGGCACGCCCGAGGTCGTGGTGCTGCCGTCGTCCGGCGTCGACCTGGGGGACCCGGAGATCCTGACCGCGGCCGCCGGGTGGGGCTGCGAGCGGGTGCGGCACGAGGTCGAGGACCGCACCCTCCCGGTGCCCGCCCCCGCCGACGACGCCCCGCTGACCGAGCGCTTCCGGCACCTGGCGGCGCTGGCCGCCAGCCGGGTGGAGACCGCCGTGGCGCTCGCCCGCGACGACCGCGAGGGCGTCCGCAAGGCCGACGGCAGCCCGTCCATGCCCGCGGACGAGGCCGCGCACGAGGCCGCCGCTGGAGTCGTGAGCCGGCTGGGGGTGCCCGTCCTCAGCGAGGAGCGTCCCGACCGCCCGGTGCGGGACGGCGAACCGTGGGTCGTGCTGGACCCGCTGGACGGCACCGGCAACTTCCGGGCCGGCGTGCCCCCGTGGGCGTTCTCCGCCGCCCTGGTGCAGGACGGCCGCCCGCTGGCGGGGGTCGTGGTCGACCTCTCCTCGGGACGCCGGTGGGCGGCCACGGTGGGCAGCGGCGCCTGGCGGGACGGGACGCGCGTGCACGCCCGCGAGGGGTCGACGGTGATCGTCCCCTCGGCGCCGGCGGGCGACGCCGTGCACGTGCCCCCGTCGGCCCGGCGGATCCGGGTCACCGGCTGCACCGCGGTGGAGCTGTGCCTGGTCGCCGACGGCTCGGCCGCGGCCTGGCACGACGTCGACCGCAGCGGCACGCACGTCCACGACGTCGCCGGTGGGCTGGCCGTGCTCGCCGCGGCCGGTGGGGTGGTGCTGGACGCCGACGGCGCGCCGCTGCTGCTGCGGCCGGACACCGAGACGCTGATCCGGCTGGTCGCCGCGGCGAGCGAGGACACCGCGCGCGAGCTGCTGGGCGCCGTGCGCTGAGCGGTCAGTGGGCCCGGGCGGCCGCCTCCCGCACCGCCGCCATCAGCGACTCCCACTCGTGCAGCGTGGTGCGGGCCCGCCCGCGGGTGGCGCCGAGGGCGACCTCGGCGGCGTCGATGGCCCGCCAGTCCTCGAGCAGCACGGGGTCGGCGCCGCGCGCCCGCAGCTCCGACACCAGGTCGTCGACCCCGCCGCTGCCGCGGCGCAGGACACCCGCGGCGACGTCGTCCAGCAGGGCGGCGACGGTCTCGCGGGCGTCGTGCTTGTTGGTGCCCACCACCCCGGTCGGGCCGCGCTTGATCCACCCGGCCACGTACTCGCCGGGCGCGGGCCGCCCGTCGCGCAGCACCCGGCCGGCCTCGTTCGGCACGACGCCGCGGCGCTCGTCGATCGGCAGCTGCGGCAGCCCGCAGCCGCGGTACCCGACCGAGCGGACCACGAGGTCGGCGGCGAGCACGGTGGTCTCGCCGGTGCCGGCGACCCGCCCGTCGCCGTCGACGACGGTGCGCTCGACCTCGACGCCGGTCACGTGGTGCTCGCCCAGTAGCCGCACCGGCCGGGAGTAGAAGCGCAGCCGGATCGGCGTCCGGCCGGGTTCGAGCGTGTGCTGCGCCCACTCGTGCAGGACGTCGAGGTTGCGGTGCACCACGCGGTCGGCGTCGGCCCGCTCCTGCGCGGCCGGGTCCAGCTCCAGGTCCGCCGGGTCGACCAGCACGGTGGCCAGCTCCAGGTGGTCGAGCTCGCGCAGCTCCTGGGTGGTGAAGGCCGCGTGCGCCGGGCCACGGCGTCCGAGGATGGTGACCTGCTGCACCGGCGCCGCGGCGAGGGTGTCGAGCACGTGCTGCGGCATGTCGGTCGGCTCGAGCTCCACCGGGGTGCGGGCCAGCACGCGGGCGACGTCGAGCGCCACGTTGCCGACCCCGACCACGACGGCCGACCGCGCCCGGGCCAGCGCGGCCTCCACCGTGGCCCGGTCGGCGTCGGGGTGGCCGGTGTACCAGGCGACCAGCTCGGTGGCGGCCAGGCTGCCCGGCAGTTCCTCGCCGGGGATGGCCAGCTGCCGGTCCAGCGCCGCACCGTAGGTGTAGATGACCGCGTCCACCGCGGAGAGGAGGTCGGCGCAGGAGATGTCCCGGCCGACCTCGACGTTGCCGACGAACCGCACCGACGGGTGGTCCAGGGCGCGGTGCAGGGTGTCGCGGATGGCGCGCATCTTCGGGTGGTCGGGGGCGATGCCGTGCCGCACCAGGCCGAACGGCGTGGGCAGCCGGTCGACCAGGTCGACGGCGACCGGCACGTCGCTCTGCCGGGTCAGCGCCTCGGCGGCGTAGATGCCGGCCGGACCCGCGCCGACGACGGCCACCCGCAGGGGCGGCACGGGAGACGGGGGACCGGCGTCATCGTCGACCGACACGACAGGCATCCTGACCCGGCCGGGTGGGAATGCACCAGGCATCCGCCGCCCTTCCTCGATCCCTGGAGCGCATCCGTGGCCGTCGTCGTCGTCGCGACCATCAGTCCGCAGCCCGAACACCGGGACTCCGTCCGGGAGGCGGTGCTGTCCGCGATCCCGCAGGTCCACGACGAGCCGGGGTGCGAGCGCTACGCGCTGCACGAGGGTCAGGACGGCCGCCTGGTGATGATCGAGCAGTGGGAGAGCCCCGAGGCGCTGGCCACCCACGGCAAGGGTGAGGCGCTGACCGCGCTGAGCCGCGCGCTGGAGGGGAAGCTCACCGGCCAGCCGGAGCTGCAGGTGCTCAGCGCCGTCCCGGCCGGGGACGACGTGAAGGGTGCGCTCTAGGACTCAGTCGCAGGCGACGTCGTGGTCCAGCCCGTGGTCCACGTACTGGGTGAGGACGACGTCCCCGCCGGCGACCAGCGGCGCCCGCCGGCAGCTCGCCCGCGCGGCCTCGTGGCTGACCGACCCGGCCAGCCAGCTGTCCAAGCCGTGGAGCGGGCTGTCCTCGGGCACCTCGCCGACGATCCGGCGCCACTGCGAGCCGGCGGAGTACAGGCCCACCTCCGCGCCCCGGCCGGTGAGGTAGGCGGCCATCCCCTCGAGCGCCGCCCGGTTGCGCTCGCGGGCCTCCGCGGATCCGGACTGCCAGGTGTTCATCGTCTCGACGTCGAGCCACCAGCGGTGCTCGCCCGGGTCGGGGTCGATGTCGGCATCCTCCGCGGCGGGGGCGAAGAACGCCTCCACGTCGACGTAGGCCCGCAGCCAGCCGTACTGCCAGGAGCAGGGCAGGCTGTTGTCGCCCGTGCAGTCGCCGTAGGGCGTCCGGCCGCTGAACGGCCAGGTGTGCACCTGGTCGAGGACCTCGCCGGGGTTGGCGGTGTTGACGTAGAGCTGCAGCCCCGGCTGGCCGGGCACCTCGCCGGTGCCCTGCGACGCCCAGGCCAGCTGCTCGGCCAGGCACGGGTTGGGGCGGGACGCGAGCCCGCCGTTGACGCCCACGATCGCGAAGGGGAACTCCTCGGGCAGGTCGTCCCCGCACTGGGGGTGGGAGACGTCGTAGCCGACGTCGTCCCCGCCGTCGTCCGAGGCCGCCGCCGAGGGCATCCCCACGGCGAGACCGGCGCACGCGAGCACGGCGACCAGGAGGGCGCGCAGCGTGCTCGGCATCCTCGGAACGGTACCGGCGGCCGTGGAGCCGGTCACTCACCCGCCCGGGGCAAGGCGAGGGGTCAGGCCGCCTGGCAGACCGGGCACCAGTGGAGGTTGCGGCCGACCATCTCCTCGGTGCGCACCTCCGTGCCGCAGATCCGGCAGGGCAGGCCGGTGCGGCGGTAGACGTAGTGCGCGTCCTCCCGCCCCACCGCGCCGCGCCGGCGGCTGCGGTCCTCCGGCCGGGTGGTCACGATCCGGCCCAGGCGGACCCCGGCGCGCATGAGCACGACCAGGTCCGACCACATCCGCGCCCACAGGTCGGCGTCGACGTCCCGACCGGGACGGAACGGCGACACCCGGTGGCGGAACAGCAGCTCGGCGCGGTAGACGTTGCCGACGCCGGCGAGCACCGACTGGTCCATGAGCAGCGCGCCGACCGCGGTGCGGCTGCCGGCGATCCGCCGGTGCGCCGCGGCCCCGCCCCGCGGCGACCGCAGCGGGTCGGGGCCCAGCCGCGCCAGGATGCCCTCCACCTCCGCGGTGGTGAGCACCTCGCAGGCGGTCGCGCCGCGCAGGTCGGTCCACACGCCGCCGCCGTCGGGACCGTCGCCGACCCAGCGCATCCGCAGCGCCCCCTTCGCCGGCGGCGGGGAGCCGGTGCCCGAGGTGTAGGAGCCGTACAGGCCCAGGTGCACGTGCACGGTGTCGGCGCCGAAGCAGGCGAACAGGTGCTTGCCGTACGAGGTCACCTCCTCCAGCACGCGGCCGTCGAGCAGCGCGGCTCCCTGGGTGAACCGGCCCTGCGGGCTGGTGACGTGCACCGGGCGGCCGGCGAAGGCGAGTGACTGGTCCCGGGCCAGCCGGAACAGGGTGTGGCCCTCAGGCACGGGCGGCTCGGCAGGTCACCTCCCCAGCTTCCCCCCTGACCTGCGGTTCCGCCACGATGGGCCGGTGACGCAGGGAACACCGCGGCTGGGGCGGACGGCGTGGGGCGCGCTGGAGACGGTGCACGTGGTGGCGTTCTTCGCCCCCGAGGTGCAGGCCGCCTACGACCGGTTCGGCGTGCGAGCGACCCGCGCCGGCTACTTCGCCGCGCGCGCCTCGGCGCTCGGCCCGGTCGACCCGGCGGTGGTGGCCGCGACCTTCTACGTCTTCTCGCCCGACCTGGTCGCGGGGGCGGTGCCGGCCGTCTGGCAGGCCGCGCCGCCGGCCGAGTGGGGCGCGGCCCGGCGGGACGGGGTCGGCTCGGCCCTGCACCGGGTGCTCGGCGAGCCCGACGTCACCGAGGCCGTCGAGCTGGCCCGCGAGGCGTGCGCCGGGCTGACGGTCGCCGGGCGCCCGCTGTACGCGGCCTGGAGCGGCGCGGAGTGGCCGGCCGACCCGCTGCTGCAGCTGTGGCACGCCGGGCTGCTGGTGCGCGAGCACCGCGGCGACGGGCACGTGAGCGCGCTGATGGCCGCCGGGCTCGACCCGGTCGAGGCGCTGGTGACCGGGGGTCTGGCCTCGGACAGCACCGACTTCGTCCGCACCACCCGCGGCTGGACCGACGAGGAGTGGACCGCGGGCGTCGAGCGGTGCCGGGCCCGCGGGCTGGTGGACGACGGCGGGCTCACCGCCGCCGGGGTCGCGCTGCGCGCCGAGGTCGAGGACGCCACCGACGTCCTCGGGCTGCCCGCCTGGGCGCACCTCGGTGGGGACGGCACCCAGCGGCTCGTCGAGCTGCTGGCGCCGCTGCGGGAGCGGCTGTTCGACTCCGGCCTGCTGCCGGACTGGATCCGGTCCCGCGGCTGACCGTCACCGGCCGGTGCGGACCCGCTCGTAGCGGTCGAGAGCCACCCGGCGCTCCTCGGCGTGGTCGACGATCGGCAGCGGGTAGCCCTCGGGGACGCCGTCCGGGGCCCGCCAGGGCTCGTGCACGTACCGGGCCGGGACGTCGCGCAGCTCGGGCACCCAGCGCCGCACGTAGGCGCCGTCCGGGTCGAACTGCTGCCCCTGCCGGACGGGGTTGAAGACCCGGTGGTAGGGCGAGGCGTCGGTGCCCGTGCCGGCCACCCACTGCCAGCCGTGGTTGTTGCTGGCCAGGTCGCCGTCGACGAGGTGGGCCAGGAAGTGGCGGGCGCCGCGCCACCAGTCGACGTGGAGGTCCTTGACCAGGAAGGACGCCACGACCATCCGCACCCGGTTGTGCACGTACGCCTCGCCGAGCAACTGCCGCATCCCCGCGTCGACGATCGGGTAGCCGGTGCGGCCCTGCGCCCACGCAGCGAACCGCGCGTCGGCGTCCGGGCCGGTGTCGTAGGCCATGGCCCGCATCCGCGGGTCGAACGCCTCCCGGTGGGTCTCGGGGCGGTGCCACAGGACGTCGGCGTAGAACTCCCGCCACGCCAGCTCGTTCGCGTAGCTCGCCACCGACTCGCCGGTCTCCTCCGCGAGGTCGGCCAGCATCGTGCGGGGGTGGAGGCAGCCGTACTTCAGGTACGCCGAGAGCCGGCTGGTGCCGTCGGTGCCCGGGGTGTTGCGGGTGTCACGGTAGCCGGCCAGCCGCTCGTCGCGGAACCGCCGCCACGCGGCTCGGGCGGCGGCCTCACCGGCCGGGGGCAGCCGGACGCCGTCCAGGTCGGGAGCCGGCGGCGGGGCGTCGGACCGGACGCCGGTCAGCCAGGGCACCGCGCGCGGCCGCGGAGCCGGAGCGCGCCACCCGTGCTCGCGCCACGCCCGCGCGAAGGGGGAGAACACGCGGAACGGCGTCCCGTCGGACTTGGTGACCCGCCCGGGCGTCACCGCATAGGGCGAGCCGGTCCGCACGAGGGGCACGGCACCGAGGGCGCGCTCGACCGCCGCGTCGCGCTGCCGGCCGTAGGGGCCGGCGTCGGCCGAGACGTGGACGCTGTCCGCGCCGAGCTCGCGCGCCAGCCGCGGGACGACGCGCGCCGGGTCCCCGGCGCGCAGCACCAGGGCACCGCCGACCGCCTCGCCGAGGTCGGCGAGGCAGTCGAGGAGGAAGCTCCGGCGCGGTGCCCCGGCGGGGTCCCACAGCCGCGGGTCCAACACGAACAGCGGCACGACGGTGCCCTCGGGACCGGCGGCGTCGACGGCAGCCAGCAGCGCAGGGTGGTCGGCCAGCCGCAGGTCGCGGCGGAACCACAGCAGCGCGGTGGGCACCTGCGCCAGCCTAGGGAGGCGCAGGTGGACCTGCAGGTCAGCGGTCGGCGGTCTCCAGGCCGAAGTGCGGCCGGTCGTCCTCGGCGACCAGGTCGAGCTCCTCGGGGTGCTGCTGGATGTAGTGCCGGACGAACGAGCAGTAGGGGAGCACGTGCAGGCCGCGCTCGCGGGCGGCGTCCAGGACGCCCTTCACCAGGGCCTTGCCGATGCCGCGCCCGCCGACGGATGGGTCCACCTCGGTGTGCGGCAGGGCCATCGTGCCGTTCTCGATGTGGTAGCTCGCCAGACCGACGACCCGGTCACCGAGCTTCACCTCGAACCGCCCCCGGTCGGGGACGTCGACCACGCTCGTCTCCATGCTCGTGTTCCACCTCCGCTCGCCCGGCGCCGTTGCCAGGTTTCGACATGCGTACTGGAACGGTAACGCCTCGCAGCGCCTCCGGGTTTCGCCTCGCCGGGGGACACGCGCGGCCCCGGGCCCCCGCGGGGCGGCCCCGTCGGCCCGGAACGGCGGCGTGTCAGGATGGGGACGGCGTACCCGGCCTCCTCCGGGCCGTCACGGCCCCGTAGCTCAGGGGATAGAGCAACGGTTTCCTAAACCGTGTGTCGGAGGTTCGAATCCTCTCGGGGCCACCGGCAGTCGCCAACCGTTGGTCGGCCTTCGGCTGACCGTTGCTCCGGTCAGCGATGCCGAGAAGCCCCGCCGGCCCCGAGACGGGGCGCCGACGGGGCCTCTCGCATGGGACGGCCAGGGACGAACAGCCGCATGGGCCGCCTGCCCGCCGGCGCGGCGGGACACCCACTGACCGGCCGGCCGACCGTGTGCGCACCGGCGGCAGCCGGCGAGCACCGGGGGCGTCAGCCGGCCGGCTGCAGGACGCGGGCCACGAGTGGCTGGGCGCTGACCAGCCGCAGTCGCACGCCGACGTCGGTCAGCAGCTGAGCGGTGCGGGCCAGCGTGCGGGCGCCGGCGCGGTCGAGGAAGATCATGTCGGACAGGTCGAGCTCGACGTCGCCCGGGGCGGCGCAGGCGAGGTCGAACAGCGCGGGGAACACGTCGTCGGCCAGGTGGTCGGCGATCTCGCCGTGCAGGGGCAGTCGCGCGCCGCGGCCGGACAAGTGGGCCAGCGGCTGCCGGTCGCCGTGGTGCTGGACCGGGTGCAGGACGGTCAGCGGGCCGAGCACCTCCTCGCCGAGGGAGGCGTCGTACAGACACATCCCGGTCAGCGGCGAGCTGCCGATCAGGGTGTCGGCCAGCCGCTCGTAGACGTGCAGCTGCCGACGGTTCTCCAGGCCGTTCCGAGCCAGGGCGGTGATGTCCGCGGCCACCCGCAGCCCGGTGCGGCCCCGTTCGAGGGCGGCGTCGAGTTCGGCGCGGAAGGCCTGCACCTGCCCGAGCGGGTCCAGGCCGCGGTCGGCGCCGTATCGCTCCGCGGTCGGGCGGATCTCGAGCCGGCCGCTGGCCAGAAGGGCGTCCCGCTCCGGCAGCGCGCCCAGCGCCGACAGCAGGTCGGGCTCGGACTCGCCGGTCAGCAGCAGTTGCTCCCCGCGCCGCCGCCCCTCGTCCAGGAAGGACCGGACGGCGCGGAGAACTCCGCGGCGTCGGCGACGTCCAGCACACGTGATCGCCGGGGCGCAGACCGGTCGGCGTCTCCCAGTGCCGCAGGCGGGCCGGGCACCGCGGCCGGTCCGACAGGACCCGGGCAGGGGCCTCGGTGCGGCAGCGGACGGCGAGCAGGGCGATGTCGTCGTCGGTGCGGCCAGGCGCGATCCGGGTCTGCAGCTGGTCGCAGAACTCGTCGAGGGGCCGGTCGGCCAGCTGCCCGACGGCGGCGGTGAGCCGGGCGAGGCCCGCGTCGATGTCGCTGCCGCCGTGCTCGACGAGCCCGTCGGTGTAGAGCAGGACCGTGTCCCCGACGTGCAGGGTGGTCTCGTGGGTGGTGCGCGAGCCGGGCGGGCCGGTGCCCAGCAGCCGCTCGGGCCGGGTGGCCAGCAGCCGGACGCTGCCGTCGGCCTGCAGGACCGCCGGCGGCAGGCGCCCGGCCGAGGACCAGCGCAGCGTCCACGGCCCGCCGCTGGTCCGGTCGGCCGTCGGCTCGAGGTGCGCGAGGACCGTGGTGGCCAGCGTGCCGACGTCCAGCTGGGCGAGCGCCCGGTCGACCCGGGGTCAGCGTGAGCGCGGGGCTGCCGGGGTGGTCGCAGGCGATGCCCCCCAGCTCGGTGTGCGGCGGCCGCCTTCCGCAGTTCATCAGCACCAGCGCGCCGAAGGTCTCTCCGCGGGCGCGCAGCGGCACGAGGGTGTACGAGCGGAGGTCCAGCCGGCGGAGCGCCGCGCGCACCCCCTCGGTGGGCAGCGCCGCGGCGATGGTGGTCCGATCGACGTCGGTCACCTGCACCGGGGCACCGGATCGGATCGCGGCGAGCATCGCGTCGTTGTGGCCCGCGCTCGACCGTCGTCCGGTCATGACGGTGTCCACGTCGGCGCGGGCGGCCGGGTCGCGGTGCGCCCACGCCCCTTCGGCGGGCCGCCCTCACCGAACGTGTTCACGATCGCCCAGTCGGCCAGTCGGCCAGTCGGGGCACGAGCAGCTCGGCGAGCCGCTTGACCGACTCGCCGGTGTCCAGGGTGGTGATCAGCGACTCGCTGACCTCGGCCAGGTACCGCAGCCGGTCCCGGTCGGCGTCCCGCCCTCGGGCGCCGCCGTCCCGGTGGCGGCGCCTCCAGGGCCCGCTCGCCGTGCGGTGTCCTGCCGGACGGAGACGTGCAGCAGGTCGTCGGCCAGGTGCGCGCTGACGTCGATCCACCGCCCGGTCGGCGGGTAGAAGGCCCGCCAGGTCACCGGCGCGCCGGCCGGGCGGGCGCGGAGCAGGCACGTGTGGAAGATCGTGCCGGCGGCCTCGGGCAGCGCGATCCACAGGTTGCAGCCGGTGAACTCCGCGGCCGGTCGTCCGAGCAGCGCCGCGGCGGCCGGATTGGCGTAGCGGATGCCCCAGTCGACGTCGACGATCGCCGCCCCGTCCGGCATCTGGTCCAGCGCCCGCCGCCACGCCCCCGCGGGCAGCGAAGCCACACCGGCCCCGTGCACCACCGTCTCGGTCATCGAGCGATTCCCCTCGTCTCGACACGAGGCGGAGGTCCCGGCGAGGCCGCCGGCATGCGCTCGGGTTCGGCCTTCTGGCGGTCAGCCGGTGGAGTTCCGGCGGCCCGCGGCGGCCGCGGCCCGGATGAGCTCGGCGACCCCAGGCCGCGCGGCCTGCGCGCCGGCGGCCAGGAAGGACTGCTGGATCACCTCGTCCAGGCGGTGCCGCGACAGCATGTCGTCGCCCATCACCTCCTGCTCGGCCGGGCCGGGAGCGAAGACCACCGTCCGGACGCCGGCCGCCTCGAGCGCCCGCACCTCGCGCCGCAGCAGCCGGGCGGAGTGCCGGCGGGAGGCCGCGTAGACGTGGAGCTGCGCCCCGGCGGGCCCGCTCATCGGCGAGACGATCACGGCCAGGTCCAGCCCGCAGCGGCGCAGCAGCGCGGCGTTGGTAGGGGAGTGCACGCCGCCGTCGACGTAGGTGTGCCCGCCGATCCGGACCGGCGCGAAGTACCCGGGCACCGCGCAGGAGGCCGCGACCGCCAGGTGGATCGGCGCCGGTGGTGTGCCGGGGCGGCCGAAGACGACCCGGCGGCCGTCGTGCCGGTGCACGGCGCAGATCCACAGCGCGGGCTGCGGCCACTGGGGACGCTCCAGCTCTCGCAGGGCGGCCAGCTGCTCGACGATGTCGTGCCGACCGGGCGCCATCAGGGACATCGCAGCCGCCAGCGGCCGAAACCGCCACGGCCGGGTCACGGCCCGGTGCACCATCCGCGGTGCCGGTAGCCGCATCGGTCGGCGCAGCAGCTCCAGCGGGCGGAACGGGGCCAGCTCGGGCACCGGCGTGGCGGCGATCTGGCGCAGCACGTCGTCGTCGCCGGACAGTGGCGCCTTCACCGTCCAGGCGGCCAGGTCCTCGGCCTTGACGCCGAGCCGCAGCAGCGTGCCGGTGATCGAGCCGGCCGAGGTGCCGACGATCATGTCGACCGCCCGCGGGTCGAAGCCGAAGTCGTGCTCCAGCACCGCGAGGACACCGGCGTGGTAGGCCTGCCCGACCACACCGCCGGCGCCCAGCACCAAGCCGACGCGTGCCACACGAACAGTCTCCTCCGCCCACCAGGAGCCGGGGGCCTGACGTCCCGGGGCAACGTCGTCGACCGGGGTGACGCGGGCGTCCTCGGCTGTTCACCGGGACGGAGCACCAGGTCCGGACTCGCCGAGGTCATCGCGTCGAGATCGCCACGAGGTGCTCCTGGCGGTCCGTGGCCGCTGGTCCGGCCAGGTGGGCAAGAACTCGGCAGACGAACGCCTGCAGGCGTTCCGGGCCGGCTGGTGGGCCTGGCGCTCGGCCGACTCGACCTCTCCGCGCGTCGGGTTCGGCGTCTCCTGTTCGTCGCCGGCGCAGCCGCGGCGGCTGTGGGCTGCGCACCGGGCTGGGGGAGCACCCATCTGCTGGCCGACGGCGTCGCCTACCCGGAACCGACGGACGCATACGAGCGCATGCCGGGGTGGGACGAGGAGACCGTCGGAGGGCGGGACTGGACCTGCCTGGCGGAGCGCGCTGCCGCGCCGATGGCCCAGGGGCGTTCGTCCCGGCGCAGAGGGCTACTGGCGTCAGACGTCGCGGCGGCTGAACACCAGCGCGGTCAGCCCCCACACCATCGCCACCCAGAGTGCCGCCCACAGCAGGTAGGCGAGGGTGAGCGGGGCCTCGCTGAGGAACGGCGAGCCGGCGAAGTCGAGCCCCAGCGGGGTCGGGTCCTGGAACGCGTGCATGGCCCCTCGCCACAGCCCGTCGGTGGGCAGGACGACCCGCGACACCGTGCCGACGCGGGCCACGCCCTCGTTGCCGAGGACGTCCCCGACGCTGCCGACCACGCCGGCCACCCAGGTGGCGCCGAACAGCCCGACCGCGACCACCCCTGACGCCATCGGCGAGATCACGCTCGACAGCAGCAGGGCGAGGGTGAGCAGCACGACCGTCTGCCCGGCCAGCAGCGCGAGACCGGCCACCGGGTCCGGCGGCCAGTAGCCCACCGCCCAGCGGACGACGAGGAACATCGCGAAGCCGGCCACCGCCACGTACGCGGAGCCGAACGCGACCAGGCCGAGCCACTTGCCGAGCAGCACCTCCGAGCGGCGCACCGGCCGGGCCAGCTGCGCCAGCGCCATCCCGGACTCGATCTCCCCGGAGAGGGTGGGCCCGGCCAGGAAGGCGGTGCCGAGCGCGGCGATGAGGCTCAGGCCGAACATCACCAGGTTGAGCAGCGTGGAGGCGAACAGCCGAGCCTGGCCGGAGGTGAGGTCCCCGAACTCGGTGTCCAGGCCGGCCAGCCGGGAGAAGCCCCAGCCGCTGAGGGCCAGCAGCGCGACGGTGAGGACGGCGAGGGCCCACACCACCTTCCGGCGGACGGCCTCGCGCAGGGTGAGCCCGGCGACGGTCAGCACGCTCATGCGGCACCGTCCCCGCCGCGCAGGATGCCGAGCAGCCGCTCCTCCAGGCTGATCCGCGCGGGCTCGACGGCGTGCACCGCGACGCCCAGTGCCACCAGGTCGGCGACGAGCGCAGGCACGGTGCCGCCGTCGTCGTCCGCCGGCAGGGCGACGGTGAACCGGTCCCCGCCGCCGGTGACCGTCCCGGCCGCCCGCAGCCGCGCCTCGGTGCGGCCGTCCACCCCGGTGAGGTGCAGCCGGACCTCCCGCCGGCCGAGCAGCTCGGCCAGCGTGCCGGCCGCCGCGACCCGCCCGGAGTCGAGGATGACCACCCGGTCGCAGACCCGCTCCACCTCGCCGATCAGGTGCGAGTTGAGCAGCACCGCCACGCCCTGCGCCTTGAGCGAGAGCACCAGGTCGCGGACGTCGACCCGGCCGATCGGGTCCAGCGCGCTGGTCGGCTCGTCGAGGACCACCAGCTCGGGCCGGCCGACCAGGGCGACGGCGAGACCGAGCCGCTGCTGCATGCCCTTGGAGAACCCGCCCACCCGGTCGCCGGCCCGCCCGTCGAGCCCCACCGCGGCCAGCCGCTCGCGGCCCTCGGCCGCGCTCATCGGCACCCGCGCCAGGCGGGCGTGCAGGGCCAGCACCTCGGCGGCGGTGAGCCACTGCTGGTACCGGAAGAGCTCGGGCAGGTAGCCGACCCGCAGCCGGGACTGCGGGTCGCGGCCCGGGCGGCCGAGCAGCATCACGTCCCCGGCGTCGGGCCGGACCAGGCCGAGGAGCATCTTGATGACGCTGGTCTTGCCGGCGCCGTTGGGCCCGAGCAGGCCCAGCACCTCGCCGCGCCCGACGGTGAACGAGACCCCGTCGACCGCCGGCCGGCGCCCGTACCGCTTGCGCAGCCCGGAGCACCAGACGGCGGGGGAGCCGGGCAGCTCGGCGACGAACTGGGCCGCGGTCCGCGTGTCCTCGACCGGCACGGTCAGCGCAGGTCGTTCGCCACGGCGAGCACCTCGTCGGCGCTCACCGCCCCGGCGACCCCGGTCACGACGCCGTCCTCCACCCACACCACGCCGGCCATGGTGCCGTCGCGGGAGGCCAGCACGGTCGCCGGCTGCCCGGCCACCTCGGCCGTGCTGGTGGTGACCATGTCGGCCGGGACCGGCAGCGGCAGCGTCGTCGCGTCGCCGGAGAAGTCGCGCAGCTGGGCCGCGACCTCGGGCGGCAGGCCGGGCAGGGAGAGCAGGTAGTCGCGCACCGTCTCGAACGGGACCCCGTCGGAGAACGCGGTGGGCGCGACCGCCCGACCGACCGCGAGGACCGGCAGGCCGGTCGGCTGCACCCACACCGCCGCGGCGGCCGGCCCGGCCTCCAGCCGGACCTGGCTGCCGTCCAGCCCGGGCGGTGGGGCCGGCAGGGGCTCGCCGGTCGCGGCCGCGGCCTGCTCGGCCTTCTCCGCCGAGAAGGTGAAGACGGCGCTGACCTGGTCCACCACCTGGTAGGTGGGGTCGCCGCTCACGCCGGTCGGCAGCTCACCGACCTCGGGCAGGGTCAGGCCGGTGCGCTCCTCCGCGGCGGCGGCGTCCGGCACCTGCGCCGGCTCACCTCCGCCGGTGACCTCCAGGTCCCCGAACGCGGAGAGGTCGGGGAGCGCGACGAGGTCACCCGTCGGGACGGCGACCGGCGCGACCCGCTCGGTGCGGAAGATCGGCAGCCAGTCGTTGGCCGCGGCCACCCCGGCGCCCGAGAGGACGAGGACCACCCCGAGCGCGGCGACCGCCGGGCGGCGCAGTGCGGGGGCCCAGCGACCGCGGCGGGCCGGAGCCGGTCCGGGGGTGGCGGTGGCGGCGGAGGCGAGGCGGGCCCACGCGGTGTCGACGTCCGTCCTCGCCGGCGCCGCGCCGAGGACGGCACCGGCCGCACCCGCGTCGGCCCGGACCGTCTCCAGGGCCGCCAGGCAGGTCGGGCAGGCCGCGACGTGCGCGCGGTCGGCGTCGGAGACGCCGAGAGGTTCGTCGAGCAGGCGGCGCAGCACGCCCTCAGTGGGATGACGCATCGGTGTCCAACTCCTTCTTGAGCGCAGCTTCGGCGCGCCGCACGGTGGTGCCGACGCTGCCGACGGACATGTCGAGGGCGGCCGCCACGTCGGCGTAGCCCAGGCCGCTGTGCCGCAGCACCAGGGCCACCGCCTGCTTGCGGGGCAGCCGGGCGAGCGCGGCCCGCACGCGGCGGTGCTCCTCGCGGGAGACCACCGTGTCGGCGACGTCGGGGACGACGGTGGGCTCCCCACCCACCCCGCCGCCGACGGCCTCCTCGCGGGCGGTGCGGCGGCGACCGGAACGCAGCACGTTGAGCGCCGTGTGGGCGGCGGCCACGCTCAGCCAGCCGCCGGCCTCCCGCGCCGGGACCGACGAGCGGCCGAAGGAGAGGAACACCTCCTGGGCGACGTCCTCGGCCTGGTCCCGCGACCCGAGCACGCGGGAGGCGACGCCGACCACCCGCGGGTACTCGGCGCGGAACACCTGCTCGAGGTCGTCGCGGACCCCGCCCGCCCGGTGCACCCGCTCGGCGGTGCCGCTCCGCGCCGTCGGCGCGGCGAGGGCGGGGGCCGTCCATCGCTCGTGCTGCACCAGGTCCACATCGGTAGAGCACCGCCGGGGCCGCGGATGTGACACGCGCCCGAGGATGCACCGGCGGAACGGGTCAGACGGGGCGGATCGCGTCTCCCACGCGGATCTCCCCGTCGCCGAGGACGTCGGCGCGCAGCCCGCCCCGGTGGATGAGCGGCCGCAGGGTCCCCGGCCCGCTCAGCCGCTCCAGGTGGGAGCACGGCTCGCACAGGCGGCGCCCCTCGCACAGCACGTCCCCGATGCGGAACGTGCGGCCGACGAGGGCGTTGACGTCGATGCCCCGGGTGAGGACGTTGCGCCGGGTGCCGGCGAAGTCCAGCTCCTGCCCGGCCGCGGCCAGCTCGTCGAGCACCTCGGCGGCCACCAGCGTCAGGTCGTACCCCGGGCGCCGGGCGGCGCGGGGGCTGAAGGTGCCGGCGCCCACCGCGTAGCGGTCCCCGTCGAGCCCGCGGCCGGCCCGGGCCCGCGCCACCTCCAGCAGCTGCATCGCCGCCTCCGCGGCCGGCGCCACGGCGAGCCCCGCGACGGTGCCCCGCAGGTCGCCCGCGGGCGGGGCGGTGCGGAGCACGGGGTCGAGGGAGGCTACGGCGTGGGCCTGGCGGATCGGCAGGTCCGCGGTCGCCCGGCCCAGCAGGGCGGGTGCCTGGGGGCTGAGGACGACGCCCGGCGGGGTGCCGAAGGCCAGCACGGCGACCTCACCGTCCTCCCCGGCCCGGTCCTCGACGACGGCGATCCACCAGCCGGCCCACTGGAAGCGCGCGGGGTCGGCGATCGGCACCAGGCCCGAGCCGTGCTCGGCCAGCCAGGTCCGCCAGGCGCCCAGCGCGTGCGCCAGGTCGTCGTCGGGCAGCGGCAGGTCGGTCACCGCGACCTCGGTGACCGAGGCCAGGCACGCGGCGAACCCGCGGACCACCGCGCTCGCTCCGGGTTCGGTCGGTAGCTCGACGTCGATCACGGGTCCATCGTCCCCGGGGCGCCGTCGGCCCGGCGGCCTCGGCCTCCCGGGTGGCGAGGTCGGGGACGGCGAGCCGGTGCCGGTACTCCTGCTCGGCGATCTCGCCGCGCCGTCTCCTGGTCCGTCGCCGCACCGGCGCACTACCGTCTGGACATGGTGGTCGCGGTGGCCGAGCTGCTGCTCCTGGTGCTGCTCGCCGGCCTGCTGCTGTACGCGCTCGGGGTGTGGTCGACCCGCCCGGCGGTGCGGACCGGTTCGGGCGCCACCCGGCTGCCCGCCCGGGCCCGCGCGGAGGTGGCCGCGGCGGTCGCCCAGGCGCGCTGGACGGCGGCCCACGACGAGGTCGACGGGGTCACGCGGGTGCTGCTGCGCCGCTCGTTCACCGGGCTGGACGGCCTGCCGGTCGTCCTCGAGGAGCGGTTGTTCGCGACGTTCCCGGCGGCCGACCCCGCGTGGGAGGCGCGCTTCACCGAGGCCATGTCGGGCGCCCGGTTCCGCTGCGCCTACCTCAACGCCGAGGAGTCGCCGGGGGAGCGGGGTTAGGCGACGGCGCGCAGGGTCGGCGTCCGCCCGGCCGCCCGCGCCGCCGTCTCCTCCACCAGCCGCGCGATCGTCGCCGGCCGGTCCGACTGCGGCGCGTGGCCGGCCATCAGCAGCGGGCTGAACCGGGAGCCGGGGATCAGCGGCAGGTAGCGCACCGTCTGGCCGGAGGCGACCCAGTCCGCCACGCCCTGGACCAGGGTGACCGGGCAGTCGATGCGGTCCAGGCCGCGGGGGACGTCGAGCAGCAGCGCCCACAGCAGGGTGCGCCAGAAGTCCCGCGACTCGGCGAAGCCCTCACGCGCGCCGGTCGCCTCCTCCGGCGAGGTGCGCCACGGCCGCGCCTTCAGCGGGGCCAGGAGCGCCGCCCGGCCGGCCGCCGACCGGGACACCGTGGCGATCAGCGGCTCGGCAGCCCGCATGCCGATCCGGGCCAGCCCCATGCCGGTGCCCTGGTAGACGCGCTCCCGAGGGACGTTGAGCCCGGACGGCGCGATGGCCACCACCGACCGCGCCCGGCCGCGGACGGCGAGCTCCAGGGCGATGCGGGCGCCCAGCGAGTTGCCGAGCACGTGCACCGGGCCCAGGCCCTCGGCGTCCAGCGTGCGCTCGACGGCGTCGGTGAGGGCGGCCACGGTGGGGCGCTGCTCGAGGTGCGGCGAGCGGCCCACGCCGGGCAGGTCCACGTTGACGACGTCGAAGCGGTCGGTGAGCGCGGGGAGGGCCGCGGTGAAGTCGCGGCGGGAGCTGCCCATGCCGTGCAGCAGCAGGAGCGGCTCGCCGGAGCCGGAACGGGTGGAGGACAGCAGGGCGGTCACCCGTCCGGGTTACCCGGCGGGTGTGCCGACCGTGCCGTGAGACTGGTCACGCCCGGCCCGTGGGGTGAGGTGCGCACCCCACGGGCCGGGGGTCAGCGACCCGCGCCGACCGGCTCGGCCGGCCCGGTGCCGGCGCGGGCGAGCCCCATCGAGAGCGCGACGGCCACGACGATGCCGATCACGGGAGGGATGCCGACGCCGAGCTCGCCGCTGAGCCAGGCCAGGGAGGCCGCGACCGCGTAGGAGAGCAGGTTCGGCCACCGCACCGCGGGCGGGGTGGCGCCGGCGGGGATGCCGCGGCGCCAGCGGGCGAGGAAGTCGCCGATGATGACGCCGCCCAGCGGCGGGATGAACGTGCCGAGCAGCACCAGGTAGTCGACCAGGTGGTTCTGCACGCCGGTGAGGGCCAGCACGGTGGCGATCACGGACCCGCCGATGACGAACGGCGCCTTGCTCGGCCGGTTGAACAGCTCCGCGCCGGCCACGCCGAAGGCGTAGGCCGTGTCGGCGTTGCTCTTCCAGAGGTTGCCGAACAGCAGCACCAGGCCCCAGCCGACCAGGCCGAGCTGGTACAGCACGAGGACGAAGTCACCCTCACCGAAGGTCAGCGCCCCGACCGCGCCGAAGAAGATCATCAGTCCGTTGCCGATGAGGAACCCGATGATGCAGGCCCACACCGCGTGCGAGCCGCGGCGGGCGAACCGGGTCCAGTTCGGCGCCTGGGTGCCGGCCGACACGAACGTGCCCACCACAGTCGTGATGGCCACGGCGAGCGCCATCGACGTCGTCGGCTCGACGCTGGCCAGGCCGTCGAACCCGCCCACCTCCTGCAGCGACCGGGCCAGTACCCAGAAGGCCAGGACCAGGATCAGCGGCGTGGAGACCAGCGACACCCAGTACATGCCGTGGTAGCCCCAGTAGGCCGTTGCGCACATGAGCGCGCTGGTGACGACCATGACCGCGGCCCGGGCGCCGTAGGACTGCCAGCCCAGCGCCTCGGCGGTGAGGTCGCCGATGGTCCCGACGACGACGGCGTACCAGCCGATCTGGGTGCCGCCCAGCAGGACCGAGGCCAGCTTCGCGCCGCGCGACCCCAGCGTGTAGCGGGACATCACGACGGTGGTCAGCCCGGTCCGCGCGCCGATCCAGCCCATGACGGCGACGTAGGTCCCGAGGATCGCCGACCCGGCGAGGATGACCAGGACGAGGTCGCGGAAGCGGAATGCCGGCCCCAGTGCCGCGCCGGCCAGCATCGTCGGGGTGAAGACGGTGAACCCGAGCAGCACCACGGCCACGGAGAAGAACGACTTCCGGGCGTGCGCCGGGACCGGCGTGACCGGGTAGTCCGGGTCGACGACGTCGGCGTCGATCGCCGGCGGAGTCGTGCGGTCGGGCGCGGTCACGACTCCTCCCCGATGTCCTCGAGCCACAGCTCCGGCCGCTCGGCGAGCATCCGCTCCATCAGCGCGGTGCAGTCCGGGTCGTCCAGGACGTCGACCTGCACGCCCTTGGACCGGAGGAGCTCCTCGGAGGCCTGGAAGCTGCGGTTCTCCCCGACGACGATCCGCGGGATGTCGTAGAGCAGCGCCGTCCCCGCGCACATGAAGCAGGGCGATAGCGTCGTGTAGAGGACGCTGCGCCGGTACACCGACGCCGGCAGCCGTCCCGCCCGCTCGATGCAGTCGGTCTCCCCGTGCCGGATGGCGCTGCCCATCTGCACGCGGCGGTTGCGGCCGACGGCCAGCACGCGGTCGCCGTCGACCAGAGCCGCGCCGATCGGGACCCCGCCCTCCTCCCAGCCGATGCGCGCCTGGTCCACGGCGAGGCCGAGGAAGAACCGGTCGCGGTCCGCGGGGGAGAGGTCGGGCGGGACGGTGGGCAGGTCCGCTGTGGTCACGGGTCCTCCTGGCTCGACGGGGGAGGGGACGCACGTCAGCGAACCCGCGGGCGGCCGCGCCCGACAAGGGGCGCGGTGTCCGGTGAACCCGCCGTGCGGCTTGACGCGGTGCCCCCGCGTGCGCACGCTGCTCCCCCGTGCTGCCCACCGTCTCCGAGGTCCTCCAGCTGCCCGCAGTGCGCGCCGCCGACCCCGTGGTGCTGGCGGGGGACCCGGACGCCGCCGTCGTCCGCTGGGTGCACTCCTCCGAGGTGTACGAGATGGGCGGGCTGCTGGCCGGCGGCGAGCTGCTGCTGACCACCGGACTCGGGCTGCACGGCCGGTCCGCGCAGCAGGTCGTCGACTACGTCGAGCGGCTGGCCGACGCCGGGTGCGCCGCCCTGGCGTTGGAGGTCGGGCGCACGTTCTCCGTCGTCCCGCCGGAGCTGGTCGACACGGCGCGGCGGCGGGACGTCGTCCTGCTGGAGCTGCGCGAGGTCGTGCCGTTCGTGCGGATGGTCGAGGACTTCGCCGACCTGCTGCTGCGCCGCAAGCTCTCCTGGAGGCACGCCGGGGAGCCGGTCTGGCAGGAGCTGCTCGGGCTGGTCGTCTCCGGCCAGGGGCTGGCCGGGGTGCTCGACGCGGTCGCCCGCTTGGCCGACTGCCCCGCCGAGCTGGTCGACGTCGACGGTCGGGTGGTCGAGCGCAGCCGTCTGCCGGGGCAGGCGCACCCGACCGACCGGACGATCGCGGAGGTCCGTGGCCCGCACGGCCCCGTCGGCCGGCTGGTGCTGCTCGGCCGGCGCACCGCGCGCCGCACCGGGGTGGCCGACCGGGCGGCCGTCGCGGTGGCGCTGGAGCTCGGCCGGCACCCCGACGTCGGCTCGCGGCCCTCCCTCGCGCAGGCGGTGGTCACCGACCTCGTCGCCGGCGTCCTGGTGTCCGAGGGCGAGCTGCGGGCCCGCCTGGCCGCCGCCGGGTGGGTGCCGGCACCGGGCCTGCCGGTCCTCGTGGCCGCGGTGGAGTTCGACCGGCGGACCCCGGCGAGGGAGGCGGTGCCCGCGGTGCGGCAGGCGGCCGAGGAGGTCCTCGGCCAGTGCCTGGTCGGGGCGGCGGGCAGCGCCGTGCTGGTGCTGGGCCGCGGCCGGCCGCGCTCGGAGCTCCGGCGTCAGCGGGAGGCGGTCGCCGCCCTGCGCGCCCGGCTGTGCGCCGGGCCGCTCGCCGCGGCGATCCGCACCGTCGGCGTGGCCGACGCGGTCGGGGCGCTGGCCGACGTGCCGGCGGCCGTGGCCGAGGCGCGAGAGGTGGTGGCGCTCAGCCGGCGCATCGGCAGCCGGGAGCCGGTGGTGCTCGCGCGGGACGTCGCCATCCACCGGCTGCTGGCGGCCGGCAGCTCCACGCCGGAGGTGGGCCGCTTCCTCACCGGCCAACTCGGCCCGCTGGTCGACCACGACGCCGCGCACGGCACCGAGCTGCTGCGCACCCTCGACGCGCACCTGGCCACCGGGCTGAGCAAGACGCGGACCGCCGAGCTGCTCGGCATCCGCCGCCAGTCGCTCTACGCCCGGCTCGACCGGATCGAGCAGCTGCTCGGCGCGCCGGTGGCGGACCCCGTGCAGCACGTGGGCCTGGGCGTGGCGCTGGCCGCCTGGCGGATGCGGACCGGGCTGGACCCGCAGGCGGTGCCCGGACACACCCGCGGCTGAGCGCCTGGCGGCGAGGCCGGTGGGAGCGACGGCAGGATGGAGGGCATGGGACAGGTCGTCGCCACCGCCGAGCGGGTCGTCCGGGCACCGGCCGAGCGGGTGCTGCCCGCCCTCGCCGACTACACCGAGACGCGCCGCCGCGTCCTCCCCGAGCAGTTCAGCGACTACCGCGTCGAGGCCGGCGGCCAGGGCGCGGGCACGCGCGTCGCCTGGCGGTTCGCCGCCACCTCCAAGCGGGTGCGCGACCAGCTCGTGGAGGTCAGCCAGCCCGACGCCTCGACGCTGGTCGAGACCGACACCAGGTCCTCGATGGTGACCACGTGGACGGTGCACCCGGCCGACGCCGGGCTGACCACCGTGCGGGTGCGCACCACCTGGAACGGGGCCGGCGGCATCGGGGGCTTCTTCGAGCGGACCTTCGCGCCGAAGGGGCTGCGCCGGGTGTACGAGGACCTGCTGGGGCGGCTCGAACGGGAGCTGTCGGCGTCCTGAGCCGGCGGCGCGATCCGGGTTCGGAGGGGACGATGGCCCGGTGACCGCAGTGCCCACCGCCGTCGAGCCGCCCGCCGTGGACCCGGCCGGCCTCGACGCGCTCGCCCGCCTCGTGGGGGACGGCGACGTCGTCGTCCTCTCCGGGGCCGGGCTGTCCACCGACTCCGGGATCCCCGACTACCGCGGCGCCTCCGGGTCGCTGCGCCGGCACACGCCGATGACCTACCAGACGTTCCTGCGCGACCCGCGCGGCCGGCACCGGTACTGGGCGCGCAGCTTCGTCGGCTGGCGGCAGATCCGGACGGCGCGGCCCAACGCCGGGCACCGCGCGGTCGCCGACCTGCAGGACGCCGGGCTGGTCACCGGGGTCATCACCCAGAACGTGGACGGGCTGCACCAGGCGGCCGGCGCGCGGGACGTCGTCGAGCTGCACGGCGGCCTGGACCGGACGATCTGCCTGGCCTGCGGCGACGTGGCCGACCGCGGCGAGCTCGACCGGCGGCTGCGGGTGGTCAACCCGCACTTCGGTCCGCACGTGGACGAGGTCAACCCCGACGGCGACGCCGAGCTGCCCGACGACCTCCTCGACGACTTCGTCATGGTCGACTGCCTGGCCTGCGGCGGCGGACCGCTCAAGCCCGACGTCGTCTTCTTCGGCGAGACGGTGCCGCGGGACCGGGTGGCGGCCTGTTTCGCGCGGGTCGAGGAGGCCGGCGCGCTGCTCGTGCTGGGCTCCTCGCTGACGGTGATGAGCGGCTACCGGTTCGTGCTGCGCGCCGAGAAGCTCGGCATCCCCGTGGGCCTGGTCAACCTCGGCGCCACCCGCGGGGACGCGAAGGTCGACGTCCGCCTGGACGCACCGCTGGGCACGGTGCTGCCCGAGCTGGTCTCCCGCCTGGCCGCGTGAGAGAGGACCTCCCTGCCCCCACCGCTCGCGAGCTCGCGGCGGGCACCTCCAGGGAGGCCGCCGCCGCCGCTGACCGGGCGCTCGGCGGCGTCCTCGGCGAGGATCGGTCGCGATGCAGACCTTCCTGCCCGTCGCCGACTTCGAGGACAGCGCCCGGCTCCTGGACTCGCCCCGGCTCGGCAAGCAGCGGGTGGAGACCCTGCAGGTCCTGCGTGCCCTGGAGCTGCCCGACTACGGCTGGGTCTCGCACCCGGTCGTCCGGATGTGGCGGGGCCGCACCCCGGCGCTGGTCGCCTACGGGCTGGCGATGGTGCGGGTGTGGCGCGAGCGGGGCTTCGCCGACACCACGCACACGCTGATCGCCGAGTTCGCCCCCCACGTCGTCGGCGTGCCGCAGGAGGAGCTGGTCCGCGCCGGGCTGCTGCCCTCCTGGGTGGGGAACGAGGCGCTGCACCTGTCGCACCGGTCCAACCTGCTCGCGAAGGAGCCGGACTTCTACCGGCCGCGGTTCACCGAGCGCTTCGGGTCCGAACCCGACGACCTGCCCTACGTCTGGCCGGAGCCGGACGACGTCCCACCCCCGCCGGCGCCCGACGGCGTGCGGGTCTGGGTTGTGCGGCCCCGCGCCCACAACGAGCTCGGCGCGTGCCTGGCCGCCGGCGTCGTGGGGCTGGGCACCCAGTCGGGGATCGACGTCGACGCCACCGGACTGGACCCGGCGGAGCTGCGGGTGCTGTCGAAGGAGATCTCCGGCCGGCGCCCGGCCAAGGACCTGCGCCAGCTGTCGGCCTTCCTCGACGAGGTGCGCCCCGGCGACCGGGTCGGCCTGCCCATCGAGCACGGCGCCGGACTGCTGCTCGGCGAGGTGGTCGGGGAGTACCTCTTCGAGGGCCGGGAGCTCCTGCCGCACCGCCGTCCCGCCCGCTGGGACCGCGTGGTGCCCCGGTCGGCGGCCCGCCCGCCGGCGACGCTGCAGGACCCGCGCGCCCTGTTCTCCGTCGTCCTCGACCCCGCGCACGTGCCGGGAGACTGAGGGGATCGCGGCCCGCCGGCTGTGTCAGGGTGCCGGCGTGGCCAGACCACCGGTGCTCACGAGCCAGACCGCCGACTTCCCGCGCTGGTACCAGGACGTCGTCGCCAAGGCCGAGCTGGCCGACAACGGCCCGGTCCGCGGGACGATGGTGATCCGGCCCTACGGCTACGCGATCTGGGAGCGGCTGCAGCGCGAGGTCGACGACCGGATCAAGGCCGCCGGCGCCCGCAACGCCTACTTCCCGCTGTTCATCCCGGAGCCGTACCTGCGGCGCGAGGCCGAGCACGTGGAGGGGTTCAGCCCGGAGCTGGCGGTGGTGACGCACGCCGGCGGCCGGGAGCTGGAGGTCCCCGCCGTCGTCCGGCCCACCAGCGAGACGGTCATCGGCGAGTACATGGCCAAGTGGGTGCAGAGCCACCGCGACCTGCCGCTGCTGCTCAACCAGTGGGCCAACGTCGTCCGGTGGGAGCTGCGCCCCCGGGTCTTCCTCCGCACCACGGAGTTCCTCTGGCAGGAGGGGCACACCGCGCACGAGACCGAGGCGGAGGCCGCCGCCTACGCGCGACGGATCCTGCGCGAGGTCTACGCCGACGTCATGACCGAGGTGCTGGCCGTTCCGGTCGTGCCGGGGCGCAAGACCCGCCGGGAGCGCTTCGCCGGCGCGGTCAACACGCTGACCTGCGAGGCGATGATGCGCGACGGCAAGGCCCTGCAGATGGGCACCAGCCACGAGCTGGGGCAGAACTTCGCCCGCGCGTTCGACATCGACTTCCTCGGTGCCGACGGCGAGCGGCGGCTGGCCTGGACGACGTCCTGGGGCACCTCCACCCGCATGGTCGGCGGGCTGGTCATGAGCCACGGCGACGATGCCGGCCTGCGCCTGCCGCCCCGGCTGGCTCCGGTGCAGGCCGTGGTCGTCGTGGCCCGCGCGGGCGAGGGCGTGGCGCAGGCTGCCCGGACCGTCGCCGACGAGCTGCGGGCGCTGGGGGTGCGGGTCGAGCTCGACGACCGGGCCGACGTCCCGTTCGGGCGCCGTGCCGTCGACTGGGAGCTCAAGGGCGTCCCGGTGCGCGTCGACCTCGGTCCGCGGGACCTCGCCGAGGGGCGGGTCCCCGTCGTCCGCCGGGTCGCCGGGGGGTCCGCAGCGGTGCCGCTGGCCGGCGTGGCCGAGCAGGCCCGGCGCGCGCTGGAGGAGGACCAGGCGCGGCTGCTCGCGGAGGCCCGCGCCCGGCTCACCGAGCGGACCGCGGACGTGGCGACCGCCGACGAGGCCCTCGCCGCCGCCCGGAACGGCTGGGCTCGGATCGCCTGGGCGCGCCTCGGGCCCGACGGGGAGGCGCGGCTGGCCGAGCAGGGCGTCACGGTCCGCTGTCTGGTCCGGCCGGACGGCGGGCTGCCGGCAGCCGACGACGAGCCGGGGACCCTGGCCGTCGTCGGCCGCGCCTACTGAGCGCTGCCGGGCAGCGGCACGTTCTGCAGCCGCACCTGGCCGCGCGCGACCGGCTTGCCGTCGTCGCTGCGGGTCAGCGTGACCAGCCACAGCTGCAGGGTGCGGCCCTGCTGGATCGGCTCGGCCAGGACGTCGACCCGCCCGGTGGTGACCGGCCGGAGGAAGTCGGTGCTGTTGTTGACGCCGACCGCGAACTGGCCGCGGTCGACCACGGCCGCGCTCGCGCCGATGCTCGCGGCGGACTCGACGACGGTGCAGTACACGCCGCCGTGCACCACGCCCCAGGGCGTGTGCTGGTCCGGCCCCAGGTCGACGTGCCCGGCGACGCGGGTCCCGCTGACCTCGGTGACCTCGAACCCCGAGGCGGCGACGAACCGGCTCGCCGCGGTCAGCTCGACCGAGGGCAGGGCGTCGCCCACCCCGGTCACGCGTCCCACACCAGGCAGAACGGGTGGCCCACCGGGTCGGCGTAGACGCGGAAGTCGCCGCCGCCCCCGGGCAGCTTCCGGGCGCCCAGCGCCAGCACCTCCGGCTCGGCCACCTCGACGTCGGCCACGCGGACGTCGAGGTGGAACTGCTGGGGGCGGTCGGGGTCGGGCCAGTCCGGCGGCTGCAGGTCGGGCGCCTGCTGGAAGGCCAGCCGGTACCCCTGGCCGGTGACCACCACCCAGTCGTCGCCGGGCTGTCCCTTGCTGACCTCCATGCCGAGCAGTTCGGCGTAGAAGGTGGCGAGCGCGTGCGCGTCGGGGGCATCGATGACGACGGAGTGCAGCTGGCCGACCATGGCCCCATCCTGCGCACCCCGGCCCACCAGCGCGATCCCGGGCTGGTCCGCGCGGTGTCCCGGCTGCCGCGGCAGGATCGGGCCGTGGCTGCGACCCCCTCGACCGCTCCCCAGCTCGGCTCCCTGACCTGGCTGCCCGCCGCCGACCGGCCCGACCTGCTGGCCGCTCCGGTGGCCGCGGCACTCGGGGGGCTGACGGGGCCGGCGTGGGTGGCCGAGATCGACGACGACCTGGCCGACACCGCCGCCTTCCTCGAGGCCTACGGGGTGCCCGAGCAGGCCTCGGCCAACTGCGTGGTGGTGGCCGCGCGCCGGGCCGGGCAGACGACGATGGCCGCCTGCCTGGTGCTGGCGAACACCCGCGCCGACGTGAACGGGCTGGTGCGCCGGCACCTGGGCGCGCGCAAGGCGTCCTTCGCCCCGCAGGACGTCGCGGTCGCCGAGAGCGGCATGGCCTACGGCGGGATCACCCCGATCGGGCTGCCGTCGTCCTGGCCGGTGCTGGTCGACGCCGCGGTGGCGGCCACGGACCTGGTCGTCGTCGGGTCGGGCACCCGCGGCAGCAAGCTGGCCGTCCCGGGGCCGGTGCTGGCCGCGCTGCCCTCGGTGGAGGTCGTCGAGGGGCTGGGCCGCGAGCCGGTCGACCCGCCGCCGGCGGCACCGGCCGCCCCCGCCGAGCGGGCCCCGGACGACCGCGACGTCGGCTGGGGTGAGCGGCGCGACGACCGCTCCGCCGACGACCGCCGCTACCTGGAGGACCGGCCGCCGCACTGGGGTACCGACTGATCCCTCACAGCTGCCCCGGCGGCGTCGTCGCCCCCGGGCGGGACGGGTCGCGGCCGGGACCGGCCCCCTGCTGGGCGCGCAGCAGGTCGCGGATCTCGACGAGCAGCTCGACCTCGGTCGGCGCGACCGGATCGGGCTCGTGGCCCCGCCGGCGCCGCTCCGAGAGCCTCTTCATCGGCAGCACGACGAGGAAGTAGACGACCGCGGCGGTGATCGCGAAGGTGATGACCGCGTTGACGAACGCCGCCCAGTCGAAGACCTGGCCGTTGACCGTGAACGTGCCGCCCTCGGTGCCGCCGCCGCCGAACAACGCGATGAGCGGCTCCAGGAACGACGCGGTGAACTGGCTGACGACCGCGGTGAACGCGGCACCGATGACGACCGCGACGGCGAGGTCGACCACGTTGCCACGGAGCAGGAAGTCCTTGAAGCCCTTGAGCATGCGGCCCATCCACCCACAGCGGTGACGGGCTCGTCCACGCGCCACTCAGGGCGGGGGCGGGAGACTGAGGGTCAACGTCGCGGTGGCGGCCGCGGCGGCCAGGTGTGCGGCGGTGGCGTCGTCCACGGCGAGGAGCAGCAGGCCGTCGTCGGCATCGTCCGGCCCGGGTGCGGCGAGCACGAGGGAACCGGCGGCGACGACCTCGGCGCGCTCGGCTCCGGGCGCGGTCGCCAGGACGTCGACCCGGTCGCCGGGCCGCACGAGACCGCTGACCGCCAGGTCGGCCGGCCGTACCGGCGCGGCCACCTGCCCCGGGGCCAGCTGTGCGGTCAGGCCTGCACCCACCACGGCGGCGTCGGTGAGCGGTTCCCCGGCGCGCAGGCCACCGGCGAGCGTGGCGCCCACCAGCGGTGCGGGGTCGGACGCCGCCCCGGCCGGGCGCAGGGCGGTCGGGTAGCGGGCCACCGAGAGGTCGCCGGAGGCCAGCACGGCGCCCGGTGGCAGGTCGGCCGCGGCAACGACGACCGGCACGGTTGAGGGGACCGCCGCGGCCGCCGGGACGGGGGCCGGGCGCAGGGCCAGCACCAGGGCGGCGGCGGCCAGGAGCCCGGCGAGGGCCCGCCTGGCGGTGTGCAGCGGCGAGCGGGGACGGCGCAGACGCATGCGTCCACGCTCGCGGCTCGGACCCGCCCGAGGAGCGGCTACCGCCAGGTTGTGGAGGGACCGCGGGCCTGTGGACCCGCGGTGCGCATCAGCCGGCGGCGGCCTTGCTGGCCGACGAGCTCGACGCCGAGGAGCTGGCGGTCGACGACGAGGAGGACGAGCTGCTGCTCGACGCGCCCGCCGTCTCCTTCTTGGCCGAGGTCGACGACTCGCTGGAGGAGCTCGACCGGCTGTCGGTGCGGTAGAAGCCCGAGCCCTTGAAGACGACGCCCACCGAGCCGTACACCTTGCGCACCGCGGTGCCGCACGACGGGCACTCGGTCACCGGCGCGTCGGTGAAGGACTGCACGACCTCGAACTCGTGCCTGCCCTCGGGGTTGGTGCAGGCGTACTGGTACGTGGGCACGGCGGGAGCTCCTCGTGGGACGGGCCGGGCTAGCACTCTCACCCGGCGACTGCCAATGATGCGGGTTGGAACGCGCGACGTCCACGTGCCCGCGACGGGTGTCACGGGAGCGGGGGAGCCGCCCGGGTCGGTGCGCCGGTCCGTCGGCCGCCTCTCGGCGAGTGGCCGCTCGCGGCGGCGGGAGGTGAGGCCCGGGGGGCACGTACCGGACCGGCACCCCTCTCAACGCCTCCGGTGCCGGGACATTCCCGGGCGCGCGCCGGCCCGCGTGGAGTGCCGGTTGCGCGGGGCGCGAGGCAGGCCCAACGTCCCGCCGCGGCCCCGGTCGTCCGGCCCGCTGGGCTGCCGCGACACGCCAGTACGGTTCCGTCCGTGGCGCAGCGGTGGCTCGACGAGCAGCAGCAGCAGACCTGGCGGGCCTGGTTGACCGTGGCCGAACTGATCCCGCGGGTGCTCGACTCCCAGCTGCAACGCGACGCCGGGATCACCCACGCCGCGTACGTCGTCCTCGCGATGCTGTCGGAGGCGCCCGGCCGCAGCCGCCGTATGAGCGACCTGGCGCGGCGGGCCAACCAGTCGCAGAGCCGGCTCTCGCACACCGTCGCCCGGCTGGAGGAGCGCGGCTGGGTGCGCCGGGAGCGCTCGCCCGAGGACGGTCGCGGCAACGTCGCCGTCCTCACCGGTGAGGGGTGGGACGTCGTCCGCTCGGTCGCGCCGGGCCACGTGGCGGCCGTGCGGGCCGCGTTGTTCGACCCGCTCACCGAGGAGCAGGTCGCGGCGCTGGGCGAGGCGCTGCAGGCCGTCATCGACCGGCTGGACCCGGACCACAGCCTGCGGGTGGAGCACGGCGCCGACGTCGGGTGACGGCCGTGGGAGCATCGCGGCGAGGAACGAGCGAGGAGCGGACCGCGGCGCGGAACCGACCCGGGTCACCATCGGGTGACGGCCGCGGGAGCATCGCAGCGAGGGGGGCGAGGCCGAGGGAAGGGCGGGGCGGCCCGTCGTGTTGGCGCGGGTGATGTCCGAGCCGCTGCCGCTGTCCGTCCTCGAGCTGGCGACCGTCGGCTCGGGGCAGTCCACCGCCGACGCGCTGGCCGCCACCACCCGCGTGGCGCAGGCCGCCGACCGCCTCGGGTACACCCGGCTGTGGGTCGCCGAGCACCACAACATGCCGGCCGTGGCCAGCACCAGCCCGCCGGTGCTCATCGCGCATCTGGCCGCCGTGACCGAGCGGATCCGGGTCGGCTCGGGCGGCGTGATGCTGCCCAACCACGCGCCGCTGGTCGTCGCCGAGCAGTTCGCGTTGCTGGAGGCGCTGCACCCGGGCCGCGTCGACCTGGGCATCGGCCGCGCCCCGGGCACCGACCAGCAGACGGCGGTGGCGCTGCGCCGCGACCCGGCCGCGCTCTCCGCCGACGACTTCCCGCAGCACCTCATCGACCTGCTCGGCCTCCTCGGCGACCCCCGCGTCGAGGGCGGGCTCGCCGAGCGGTTCCGCGCCACGCCGGCGGCGTCGTCTGCACCCCAGGTGGTGCTGCTGGGCTCCAGCGGGTTCTCCGCGCAGCTGGCCGGCCACCTCGGGCTGCCGTTCGCCTTCGCCCACCACTTCGGCAGCCCGCACACGCTGACCGCCGTCGACCTCTACCGCGACACCTTCCGGCCCTCGCCGGTGCTGGAGCGGCCGTACACGATCGTGACGGCGAACGTGCTCGCCGCCGGGACCGACGAGGAGGCCCGCCGGCTCGCGCTGCCCGGGCAGCTCATGCGGCTGTCGATCAGGCTGGGCCGGCTGCGCCCGGTGCCCACGGTCGAGGAGGCCCAGGTCGACCCCGAGCGGGCAGCCGCGGAGGGGATGGCCAGCAACGCGATCGTCGGCGACGTCGCCTCGGCGGTCGACGGGCTGCGGCAGCTGGCCGCGGACACCGTCGCCGACGAGCTGGTCGTGACGGCGTCCACCCACGGCGTCGAGGAGCGGGTGCGCAGCCTCGAGCTCATCGCGCGGGCGTGGGGCCTGACCGCGCGGGACACCGCCGCCTGAGCCCTCAGGTCAGGTGCCGCAGGAAGGACGCCGGGCCGCCCCCAGCCCCTCGAGCACGGTCGACCTCCCGGGCCGCAGTCGCCGACGGGTCGTCGGTCCGCTCCCGTCAGCGGCCGAGGTGACGGTAGCGGTGCAGCCGGCTGCGGAACCGCTCCCCGTCGTCCCGCCCGAGCAGGTTCGCCAGCTCCTCGCCGAGCACGCGGCCCAGCCGCTGGCAGAACTCCGCCGGCTCGTCCGCGGCGTCGGGCCGCTCGGGCACCACCCGGTCGACGATCCCGGCGCGCCACAGGTCGGTCGCGCGCACGCCCTGCGACTCGGCCATCTCGCCGGCGCGGTCGACCGTGCGGTGCACGATCGCCGAGGCGCCCTCCGGGGGCAACGGACCCAGCCAGCCGTTGGCCGCCGCCAGCACGCGGTCGGCCGGCACCAGCGCCAGCGCGCCGCCGCCGGTGCCCTGGCCGAGCAGCACGGCCAGCGTCGGTGCCTTGAGCATGACCAGGTCCTGCAGGCAGCGGGCGATCTCGGCGGCCAGCCCGCCCTCCTCGGCCTCCTTGGACAGCGCCGCGCCAGGGGTGTCGATGAGGGTGACCAGCGGCAACCGCAGCTCGGCGGCCAGCCGCATGCCGCGCCGGGCCTCCCGCAACGCGGCCGGGCCGAGCGGCGCGGTCAGCGACTGGCCGCGCCGGTCCTGGCCGAGGACGACGCAGGGCGCGCCGCCGAAGCGGGCCAGGGCCAGCAGCAGCCCGGGGTCCTTCTCCCCGGCGCCGGTGCCCGAGAGCCCGACGACGTCGGTGGCCGCCGTGCGCAGCAGCCGGCGCACGCCGGGGCGGTCCGGCCGCCGCGACGCGGTGACGACCTCCCACGCGCTGCGGTGGTCTTCGGGATCGTCGGCGTCCGTGCCGTCCTCGGGCCTCGGCCGTTCGGCGTCGCGGACGTCGTGGTGCCAGGTCTGTCGGGCGGCGAGCACGCGCAGCGCCCGGTCGGCGACGTCGGCGATCTCCTCGTGCGGGACGACGGCGTCGATCAGCCCGTGCGCGGCCAGGTTCTCGGCGGTCTGCACCCCCTCGGGGAAGGGCTCGCCGTAGAGGGCCTGGTAGACCCGCGCGCCGAGGAAACCGATCGAGGCGCCGGGCTCGGCGATGGTGACGTGGCCCAGCGACCCCCACGAGGCCAGGACGCCGCCGTACGTGGGGTGCCGCAGGTAGACCAGGTACGGCAGCCCGGCCTCCTTGTGCCGGGCGATCGCCGCGGTGATCCCGATCATCTGCAGGAACGCGACGGTGCCCTCCTGCATGCGGGTGCCGCCCGAGACCGGCGCGGCCAGCAGCGGCAGCCCCTCCTCGGTCGCCCGCTCCACCGCCGCGATCAGCCGCTCGGCGGCGGCCGTGCCGATCGAGCCGGCGAGGAAGCCGAACTCACCGGCGATGACGGCCACGCGCCGGCCGCGCAGCAGGCCCTCGCCGGTGATCACCGCCTCGTCCTGCTGGGTCTTCTCCGCCGCGCGGGCGAGCTCGGCGGCGTAGGACTCGGGGACCTCGCCGATGTCGATCGGGGCGTCCCAGCTCTTCCACGAGCCGGGGTCGAGGACGAGGTCCCGCAGCGCCCGCGCGTCGAGCGGGCGGGTCACGAGGACAGCCAGGCGCGGATCGCCTCGTTCGAGGCGCCGAGCACCGGCGGCGCGGCGTGGTCCCGGCGGGTGGTCTCGGTCTCGCCGTCCGGGCCGGGGGCGAAGAACCGCAGCGGCGGGCCGGGCAGCTGCAGCCGGCCGAGGGTGGCGTGCTCGACGTCGACCAGCAGGCCCTGCGACAGGGTCTGCTCCCACGTGTAGACCTCGTCGATCGAGCGCACCTTGCCCGCCGGGATGCCGGCGGCGGCCAGCCGGGCCAGCAGCTCCTCCGGAGCGATGTCGGCGAAGGTCCGCTCCAGCAGTTCGATCACCTGCCCGCGGTTGCCGACCCGCTCGCCGTTGGTGGCCAGGCCCGGGGCGTCGGGGTCCAGGCCGAACTCGGCGCACAGCTTGCGCCACAACCCCTCGGAGCCGCAGGAGAGCTGCACGCTGCCGCCCTTGCAGTGGAACAGCCCGTACGGCGCGATCGACGGGTGGTGGTTGCCCTGCGCGCGGCCCACCTTCCCCGCCACCGTCCACGCCGTTCCCTGGAAGGCGTGCACGCCGACGATCGCCGCCAGCAGCGAGGTGCGCACCACCTGGCCGCGGCCGGTGCGCTCCCGCTCCATGAGCGCGGCGAGCACGCCGTAGGCGCCGTACATGCCGGCGAGCAGGTCACCGATGGGGACGCCGACACGCTGCGGGTCGTCCGGACCGGGACCGGTCAGCGACATGAGGCCGGCTTCGCCCTGGGCGATCTGGTCGTACCCGGCCCGCCCGCCCTCCGGCCCGTCGTGGCCGAACCCGCTGATCGACAGGGTCACCAGCCGCGGGTTGAGCGACTCGAGCACGTCGGTCCCGAAACCGAGCCGGGCCAGCGTGCCCGGGCGGAAGTTCTCCAGCAGCACGTCGGCGCGGCGGACGAGCTCGCGCAGCAGTTCCTTGTCGCCGTCGTCCTTGAGGTCCAGGGTCACCGACTCCTTGTTGCGGTTGGTGCAGAGGAAGTAGGTGGACTCCCGGTCGCCGTCCTCGGGCTGGACGAACGGCGGGCCCCAGCCGCGGGTGTCGTCCCCGGTGCCGGGGCTCTCCACCTTGATGACCCTGGCGCCGAGGTCGCCCAGCATCATCCCGGCGTGCGGGCCGGCGAGGGCGCGGGTCAGGTCGACGACGAGGACGCCGTCGAGCGGTCCAGACACGTTCAGGTCTCCGTTCCGGTCAGAACCACGACGGGATGACGACGAACACCAGCCAGGCCAGCAGCGGCCCGACGGCGACGACGATCCCGGCGTAGGCGAGGATCTGCTTGTAGAAGCGGTCCTTGTCGACGTCCTGCGCGTTGGCGAGCACCAGCGCACCGTTGGTCGAGAACGGGCTGACGTCGACGATGGTCGAGGAGACCGACAGGGCGACCACGACGCCCACGGCCCCGATGGTGCCGGCCTGGAGGAACGGCACCGCCAGCGCGATGGCGACCCCGATGATCGCGACGGACGACGCGAACGCCGACACCACCGCGCCGATGTAGCAGAGCAGCAGCGCGATCAGCAGCGGTGCGCCCAGACCGATGACCGCCTCGCCGACGTAGTCGATCGCGCCGGCCTCCTGCAGGACGAACACGTAGGTCAGCACGCCGGCGATGAGCAGCACGGTCGACCAGCTGATCTGGCTGACGGCGTTCTTGTGCCGGGCGGCGGCGAACAGGGCGAGCACCGTCGCGACGGTGATCGCCACGAAGCCGATGTCGAGGTCGAACACCAGGGCCAGGACGGCGACGACGGCCAGGCCGATGAGGGTCAGGATCTGGTCGACCGTGACCTTCTGCCGCTCCGGCTGCGTGGTGTCGCCGCCGTCCGCTCCACCGGCTCCCCCGGCTCCACCGGCTCCACCGGCTCCTCCGGCGGGACGGTCGCCACCACCGACCGCCGGGCCGGGCGAGGCACCGTGCCCGCGGACGACCGTGGCCTCCGCGTGCTCGGCCTCCGCCGGCACCGTCGCGGCGACCTTCCGCCCGATCAACTGGCGGCCGCCGAGCACGATGAAGAGCACGACCGCGATGGCCAGGTTGAAGAACAGGCTGCCCAGGAAGACCGCGACCGGGCTGCTCGGCAGGCCCTCGTCGTCGACGATCGTGTTGACCGTGACTCCGTAGACGCTGATCGGCGAGAACCCACCGCCCTGGGCCCCGTGGATGACCATCATGCCCATGAGCAGCGGGTTGATCCCGTGCCGGACGGCGAAGGTCAGCGCGATCGGCGCGATGATCGCCACCGCGGCGGGGGAGAGGGCGCCGATCGCGGTGAGCAGCGCGGTGACGAAGAACATGATCCACGGGATCGCCGCGACGTGGCCCCCGACCAGTCGCACGGCGCCCCGCACCAGCAGGTCGACGGTGCCGTTGTTCTGGGCGATGGCGAACAGGTAGGTGACGCCGATCAGCGTCACCACCAGCTCGGCGGGGAAGCCGGCCAGGATGTCGTCGGTGGTCAACCCGACCGACAGCGTGCCGACGATGAACGCGGCGGTGAAGGCCAGTGCGCCCATGTTGATCGGCAGGAACGTCGCGATCGCGAAGATCACGACGAGCGCGAGGATGGTGACGATCTCGGGTGACACGGTGGGCTCCCACGGCGTCGGGGGATGAGGGCGTGATCACTGTCTCAGTGACCGGTCGGTAGCGCCTCCCAGCCCCCGGAGGGCGTGACGACCGCGGTCACCAGCCGGTCGTGCAGCTCCGACGGCAGGTCGTCGACCAGCTCGTCGTCGAACACCAGGGCCACCAAGCGGGCCTCGGGGCGGGCGTGCCGGAGTGCCCGGTCGTAGTACCCGCCGCCGCGGCCCAGCCGCACGCCGGACCGGGACACCGCCACCGCCGGGACGACGACGACCTCGGCCGCGCCGAGCGCGGTCGGCCCCAACCGCGGGCCCACCGGCTCCATCAGGCCGAAGCGGCCCGGCGCCAGCCGGCCGGTGTCGACCGCCCACCCCAGCTCCCGCCCGTCGGGGGGGACCACCGGCAGCAGCACCCGCGTGCGCAGCTGGGTGTAGGCCGCCGGCAGCCGGCCCGCGCCGGGTTCGGTGGGGTCGGGGACGAAGGCCGCCAGCGTCCGGACGTCGGCCAGCCCCCGCAGGAGGGCGGCGGTGACGGCGGCGGCCGCCGCGGCCCGCTCGTCGGCGGGGCGCGTCGCGCGCCGGTCGAGGAACCGGGTGCGCAGCGCCGCCTTGGCCGCGGCCACGTCGTCCGGAGGGTGCACCGTCGCAGGCTAGTCAGCGCCGCCGCTCGCCCCCTCACCAGGCCGGGTGGGCCGTCGTCGGGCCCTACTACGCTCCGTCCATGCCGACTTCGAGCTCCCGCCCGGCGCGGAAGGCCGTCATCCCGGTCGCCGGCCTGGGGACCCGCTTCCTGCCGGCCACCAAGGCGGTGCCCAAGGAGTTGCTGCCGGTGGTCGACCGGCCCGCGCTGCAGTACATCGTCGAGGAGGCCGCACGCGCCGGGCTGGCCGAGGTGCTCATGGTCACCGGGCGCAGCAAGGCCGCGATCGAGGACTACTTCGACCGGTACCCCGAGCTCGAGGCCGCGCTGGAGAAGAAGGGCGACGCCGACCGGCTGGCAGCCGTCCAGGCCGCGACCGACGTGGCCCAGGTGCACTTCGTGCGGCAGGGCGAGGCCCGCGGGCTGGGGCACGCGGTGCTGCAGGCGGCGGCTTTCGTCGGTGACGAGCCGTTCGCCGTGCTGCTGGGTGACGACCTCATCGACGCCCGCGACCACCTGCTCGAGCAGATGCTGGAGGTGCAGGCGCAGCAGGGCGGCTCGGTGATCGCCCTGCTCGACGTCGGCCGGGAGAACATCGACAAGTACGGCGCGGTCGCGGTGGAGGACGCCGAGGGCGACGTCGTCACCGTCACCGGGCTGGTCGAGAAGCCGCCGGTGGAGGAGGCGCCCAGCAGCCTGGCCATCATCGGCCGGTACGTGCTGGCGCCGGAGGTCTTCGACGCGCTGCGCCGGACCGCGCCCGGTCGCGGCGGGGAGATCCAGCTGACCGACGCCCTGGCCGCCCTCGTCGAGCAGGGTGAGCCGGTGCACGGGGTGGTGTTCCGCGGCCGGCGCTACGACACCGGTGACCGGCTGGACTACCTCAAGGCGGTCATCCGGCTGGCCTCCGAGCGCGACGACCTCGGCCCCCCGCTGCGGGCCTGGCTGACCGAGTTCGTGGCCGACCTGTCCCCGAAGGGCGCGTCGCAGGCCTGAGCGCGGCAGCTCAGGGGGGAGCATCGACCTCCGTGGCGGGTATGACCGAGGACGGCACGCGCGGGGCGCCCGCAGGACAGCGGGACACCACGGCGATGGACCTGCGCCAGGGCACGCTGGTGCCCGCGGCGCCGGAGGGGACCCACGAGACGACGGCGATCGACCGCGGCCAGGTCCCGCCGCCGCCGGCCGGACCCGAGGCGCCGACGCCGCGGACGGTCGAGCAGCAGCTCGACGAGATCCTCGCCGCCGTGCCCCAGCCCGACCCGATCGAGCTGGCCGTCCTCGACGCGCAGGGGCTGCTCTGCGCGGAGGAGGTCGTCAGCCAGCGGGCGCTGCCGGCGTTCGACCAGGCCGCCCTCGACGGCTATGCCGCCCGCGCCATGGACCTCGAGGGCGCCACTCCCGGCGAGCCGGCCTCGCTGGCGGTCGTGGGGGAGACCGAGACCGGCGCCAGCGGCCCGTCGTCCATCGGGCCCGGGCTGGCGATGAAGGTCTCCGCCGGCGCGATGCTGCCCACCGGCGCCGACGTCGTCGTGCCGGCGGTGTGGACCGACCGTGGCATGGCCACGGTGGCGGTGCACGCGGCCGTGGCGCCCGGCGGGTACGTGCGGCGCACCGGGGACGACGTCGCGCCGGGGACGACGGCGGTGCAGGTCGGCACCCCGATCGGCCCGGCCCAGATCAGCCTGCTCGCAGCGGTCGGCCGCGACCGCGTGCTGGTGCGCCCGCGGCCGCGGGTCGCCGTGCTCTCGGCGGGGGCGGAGCTGGTCGACATCAGCACCCCGCCGGCTCCCGGCCAGGTCGTCGACGTCAACAGCTACGCGCTGGCGGCCGCGGCGCGCGACGCCGGCGCGGAGGCCTATCGGTCGGGGATCGTGCCCGCCGACCGGCGCCGACTGTCGGAGGTGCTGGAGAGCCAGCTGCTGCGCAGCGACCTGGTGCTCATCGCCGGCACGCTCGCCGCCGAGGGCGACCTGGTGCGGGAGGTGCTCGCCGAGCTCGGGGACATGCGGTTCTCGCAGGTGTTCATGCACCCCGGACCGGTCCAGGCCTTCGGCCGGCTGGGCCGTGACGGCGTCCCGGTCATCTGCGTGCCCGGTGAGCCGGTGGCGGCGCTGGTCGCCTTCGAGGTGTTCGTGCGCCCGGCGATCCGGCTCATGCTGGGCAAGCGGCAGCTGTTCCGCCGCACCGTGCAGGCGATCGCCGCCGAACAGTTGACCTCCCCGCTGGGGTACCGGCAGTACCTGCACGGCCAGGTCATGCGCCACCCCGACGGCGGCTACGTCGTCGAGCCGCTGGGCGACGGCGACGGGGCGATGCTGGCGCGCATGGCCCGGGCCAACTGCCTGATCGTGATCGACGAGGACGTCACCGAGGTGGCCGCCGGGGGGCTGGTCACCGTCATGCCCCTGCTGCTGGGCGGCTGACCCGACCCGTGCCCGACCCCGTGCAGCACCCCGGGTGGCCGGCCCGGCTGTCCTTCGGGCCGGTCGAGCTGCACCCGCCGCGCCGCCGCGACGCCGAGGAGTGGAGCCGGGTCCGGCTGGCCAACGAGGAGTGGCTGGCCCCGTGGGAGCCGACGGCGCCGGCGCCGTGGGCGGCCCGGCACACCCCGCAGTCGTACCGGGCGATGCGCCGCGCGGTGCTGCGTCGCGCCGTCGCGGGGACGACGCTGCCGTTCGTCGTCCGGGTCGAGGGGCGGCTGGCCGGGCAGGTGACCATCGACAACGTCGTTCGGGGGGCGTTGCGCTCAGGCAACCTCGGTTACTGGATCGACCGCTCCGTGGCCGGCCGCGGTCTGGCCTCGCTCGCCGTGGCGATGGTCTGCGACCACGCGTTCGGGCCGGCGCGGCTGCACCGGCTGCAGGCCGACATCCGGCCGGAGAACGGCCCGAGCCAGCGACTCGTGGAGCGCCTCGGGTTCCGGGCCGAGGGGCTGCTGCGCCGCTACCTGGACATCGACGGGGACTGGCGCGACCACCGGTGCTACGCGCTGCTGGCCGAGGACGCGCCGGAGGGGGTCCTCAACCGCTGGCGATCGGCTCCACCGCGCTGACGCCGGCCGCCCTACCACGCGGACGGCCGTCCCCCGTGGGGCTCTTTGTCGACACGCCGTGCCGACGACACTCCAGTCACACGACACTTCAGTGACACACCCGCGCGCCTCCCTCGAACGGGGGAGTGCAGGCCGTAACTTCGCCCGGCAAGTGACTCGTGTGACGGGTGGTGTTCTGGATGGGTTCGGGCGTGCTGCTGGCCGCTCTGGTCGTGCTGTGGTTCGTCGTGCTGGTCCCGATGGTGGTGACCCGCGGTGACTCCCAGACGGGTCGGGTCGGCCTGACCGACTCGGGCCGGACCCTGCAGCGGCGACGAGCGGTGGACCCGTCGGTCTACGCCGAGACCGAGAAGGTCTCGATCGACCGCGGGGCCCTGCTGACCTCCGGCGAGCTGCGGGTCGACGTGCACGCGGTGCGCCGCCGCACGCTGGCCGGCCTCGTGGCGCTCACGCTGCTGGCCCTGGCCGGCGCGCTGGTGTACAGCCCGTGGCTGTGGATCGCGCAGGGCGTGCTCGACCTCGCCGTCGTGGCCTACCTGATGGTGCTGCGCGCCGCCGCGCGCCGGGAGCGGCTGGCCGCCCGCCGGGCCGCCCGGGCCGCTGCCCGCGCCGCCCGCCAGCCGGCTGCCCGGCCCGCCGCCCGGCCGGTGCCGGCGCCGCGCCCGGCGCCGGTGCAGGAGGCGCCGGCCGCCGCGGAGGTCCACCACCACACCGTCGACCTGCCGCACCCGAGCCTGCCGCTCGCGCCGGTGCACCCACTGCGCCCCGGCCGCGTCGTCGCGGCCCGCGCCGGAGCACCGGCCGGCTGGCAGAACAGCGCCGTCGTGGGCCTGGACGACGACGACATCGGATTCGCCGACATCGACGTCTACCAGCCGCGCAAGGTCGCCAACGGATGAAGGACCACCCCCGAGGGCCCCACGCCTCACACGCTCGGCGCGGGGCCCTGGAGGGTGGCCGGTCCAGTGCGTCACCGGACCGGTGCCGCCCCCGTGGCGGCGCCGGTCCGGGCGGACGGTAGACTCGTCTCCCGTCAGGGGCTGTAGCGCAGTCCGGTAGCGCACCTCGTTCGCATCGAGGGGGTCAGGGGTTCAAATCCCCTCAGCTCCACCCCGACACAGGAGAGCCCCGCCGGGAGACCGGGCGGGGCTCTCCTCATCGTGCCAGGGCCTCTGGTCCCCGGGACGGCGTTCCGTCACCGGCCGGGACCGTTTCGCCACCCGCGGGTGCTCCCCGCGCACGACCGGCCACCCATCGTGCCCCGCGCCCGTGCGTCGCGGCGTCCCCGCGTGTTGCGTTGGAGCGGGCGAGTGCGGTCCGGGAGCGTCGCGCGGCGTGACCCGACACCCAGGCGTTCCCCTCCGGCAGGCCCGTGCCGCGCTGCGGCTCGGCGTCCTCGTGGCACTGGTCGCCGGGACGGTGGTGATGACGCCCGGGGCCGCCGCGGCCGCACCGACGCTGACGTCGGGGTTCGTCGTCGTCGACCTGCCCAGCGGCCAGGACGAGCTGCTCACCGACGTCGCCTTCCTGCCCGACGGGGGCTGGCTCACCACGGGCAAGAACGGGCGGGTGGCCCGGGTGGCGGCGTCCGGGGAGGCGCGGACGGTCGCCGAGCTGGCCGTGGTGACCTCCGGGGACCTCGGGCTGGTCGCCGTCGAGGTCGCGCCCGACGGGACGGTCTACACCGGGCGCACGCTCGACGTCGACGGCCGCTGGACGATGCGGCTGTCGGCGTGGACCCTCACCGACGCCGACCTGGTCGACGAGCGCGTCGTCCTGGAGCTGCCGGCCGGGTCCGACGTCCACGGGCTGACCGGGGTGGTGGCCGACCCGGACGGCTCCCTGTGGGTCACCGTCGGCGACAGCTCCGACTTCCGCGCCGTGGACCCGCTGGCGCTGCGTGCGCTGGACCCCGCGAGCGGCTACGGCAAGCTGCTGCACCTGCTGCCCGACGGGCGCGGCGTCCCGGACAACCCGTTCTACGACGCGGCCGACCCGGCGTCCTGGCAGAGCCGGGTGTACGCCAGCGGCTTCCGCAGCCCGTTCCGCTTCACCCTCGACCCGGTGACCGGGGTGCCCGTCCTCGGCGACGTGGGCTGGGAGATCTGGGAGGAGGTCGACGTCGTCCGGCCCGGCGCCAGCTACGGCTGGCCGTGCTGGGAGGGGGAGGAGCGCACCCCGGGCTACCGCGACCTGCCCGGCTGTCAGGATGCGCCGAACACCGCGCCGCTGTGGACCTACCGGCACGGACCGGCCGGCACGGCGGTGACCGGCGGCGTCGTCTACACCGGCACCGCGTACCCGGCGGAGTACCAGGGCGCCTACTTCTTCGGCGACTACTCGTCCCAGCGGGTCTACACGCTGCGCCACGACGTCGACGGGCGGCTGGTCCGCGCCCCGGAGGCCGAGGGCTTCGGTGCGGGCAACGGGCTACCCGTGGCGTTCGTCGCGGCCCCGGACAACGGCGACGTCGTCTGGGCCGACATCGGCGGCAGCGTGCTCAAGCGGCTGGTGTACGCGCCCGGCAACCGCCCCCCGACCGCGCGGGCCACCGCCACCGTCGACGCCGCCACCCGCACGGTGACCTTCGACGGCAGCGCGTCCAGCGAGTGGGACGGCGAGCCGCTGACGCACCGGTGGGACTTCGGCGACGGCAGCACCGGTGAGGGCGCCGTGGTGCAGCACACCTACGCCGACGCCGGGCCCGTCACCGCCCGGCTCACGGTCACCGACCCCGGCGGGGCGGAGGCGAGCACGACGCTGACCGTCGTCCCGGACAACAGCCCGCCGGTGCTCACGCTCTTCGCGCCGCCGGCGGACCGGCGCTACACCCCCGGCGACCTGGTGCAGGCCACCGCACAGGGCACCGACGCCGAGGACGGGCCGCTGACGGTCCGGTGGAGCGAGGTGCTGGTCCACTGCAGCGGCGGGCTGTGCCACGAGCACCCGGGGGAGTCGTTCGAGGGGCCGGAGTACTCACGCCCGTTCGTCGACCACGGCGAGGGCACCCGGCTGGTGGTGACGGCGACCGTCACCGACGCCGCCGGGGTCACGGCGCGCGCGTCCTTCGAGGCGCTGCCGATGGACCGCGTCTAACGCGCGCTGCGGAAGTCCGGCTGCCGCTTCTCGAGGAAGGCCCGCACGCCCTCGCGGCCCTCGGGATCGGCGGCGGACTCGGCGATCAGCCGCGCCTCGTCGTCCAGCTGCTGCTCGAGGGTCCGGACGGCGGCCTGCCGCACCAGCGCGCGGGTGCGCACCATCGCCCGCACCGGGCCCGACGCCACGGCCTGCGCCAGCGCGACCGCCGCCTGGTGCACCTCCTCGTCCTCCACGAGGCGGGCGACCAGGCCGAACATGTGCGCCTCGGCCGCGGTGAGCGCGCCGTTGGTGAGCATCAGCTCCAGGGCCCGCGGGGCGCCGAGCGCGCGGGTCAGCGCCCACGAGCTGCCGCCGTCGGGGGAGTAGCCGATCGCGCCGTACGCCGGCCGGATCTTGGTTGACCGCGCGCAGACGACGATGTCGCACGCCCCCATGAGCCCGACGCCCGCGCCGGCGACCGCGCCCTGCACCCCGGCGACCACGGGCACCGGGCAGTACAGCAGCGCCCGGATGACCTCGTGCCAGTCCTGCGCCAGCTGCCCGACGTAGCCGGCCGGGTCGTCCGCGCCGGCGAAGGAGCGCACGTCGCCGCCCACGCAGAACCGCTCCCCGTTGGCCAGCAGCAGCACGGTGCGGGTCTCGGCCGGGCGCTCGCGCAGCGCCGCGGCCAGCTCGGCGGCCATCGCCGGGTCGAGGGCGTTGCCGGTCTCGGGGCGGTCGAGGGTGATCCCCCAGACGTCGCCGTCCACCCCGGTCAGCACCCGCGGTCGGTCCTGTGCGCTGGTCATCGCCGTCTCCTCCGTGCCGGTCCGCCGTTGTCGTGGGGGGTCACGGTACGGAGGTCCGGGTGCCATGCCCCGGGCTCGTCTGCACCTCGCGGTCGATCGCGGCGGGTGTCGCGCCGCGCACCCCGGGTCAGAACCACGAGGGGAACCACATCCGGTCGAGCCACTCGGCGTGCGAGAGCGGCTGCCCGGTGAGCACCGGGTAGAAGAAGACGAAGGTCGCCGCGACGACGCCGACGTACAGCGCGACCACGCCCAGTCCCACCTGGCGGCGCCAGCGGTCGCGGCCCGGCCGGCCGAGCACGTCCTGCAGAACCAGCACCACCGCCAGCACGAAGAACGGGACGACCGGGGCGGTGTAGAAGGCGAACATGGTCCGCTCGGGGTTGAGGAACCAGGTGCCCCACCCGGCGGCGACCGCCGTGGCCACGACCAGCGCGGAGGGGTCGCGGCGGGCGACCAGCCGCCAGGCCAGCCAGACCAGCGCCGGCGCGAAGGCCAGCCACAGGGTCGGCGTCCCGACCATGAGGATGTAGCGGACCACCTGCTCGCCCGCGGCGTCAGTGAGCCCCTGCGGGTTCCACAGCAGGATCGGCCGGCCGTTCACCAGCCACGTCCACGGACCGGACTCCCAGGGGTGCGGCGTCGACAGCCCGTTGTGGAACCGCAGCCACTCGGCGTGCTGGTGCCACAGCGAGCGCAGCGCGTCGGGCACCCACGGGACCGCCGTCGCCGGGTTCTGCTGCGCCCAGGCCCTGCCCTGCGAGGTCTCCCCGAGGAACCAGCCGGTGAAGCTGGCCAGGTAGGTGAGCACCGGGACGGCGGCCAGCGCCCACAGCGCTCCGGGCAGCCCGCGCCGCGCGGCGGTGAGGGTCGGGCGCGGGACGCCGGCCTCGCGCCAGGCGGCGCGGTCCCAGAACAGCGACAGGACGGCGAAGAGGGCGAGGAAGTACACCCCGCTCCACTTCACCGCGCAGGCGCAACCGAACAGGAACCCGGCCGCGATCCGCCAGCCGCGCGGGCCGAGCCGGAAGCCGGTGGTGGACTGCGCGGCCCGGACGCGCTCGCGGACCCGGTCGCGGTCGACGACCAGGCAGGCCACCGCGCCGACGACGAAGACCTGCAGGAACACGTCGAGCAGGCCGATGCGCGACAGCGAGAAGGCGAACCCGTCCAGCGCCAGCAGGAGGCCGGCCACCAGCCCGAGCAGCGTCGACCCGGTGAGCCGCCGGCCCAGCCGGGTGAGGACGACGACCGCGACGGTGCCCGCCACCGCGGACGGGAACCGCCAGCCGAACGAGTCGTAGCCGAAGAGGTGGATGCCGCCGGCGATCAGCCACTTGCCCAGCGGCGGGTGCACGATGAACGTGTAGCCGCGGTTGTACTCGTGCCCCCACTCGAGCAGCTCGTGCGCCTCGGGCGGGTAGTAGGCCTCGTCGAACAGCAGGTCCGAGGGGTAGCTGAGGTCCCAGATCCGGACGACGAACGTGACCACGCCCAGAACCGCCGCGAGCACCCAGGACAGCCGCCGGTCGGGGGGCAGCGGAGGTGTGCGGTCGCGCCGCGGCCGAGGGAACGGCGGGCGGTGTCCCCGGCCCGACCGGGGCTCGCCGGGCTCCCGGTCCGTGCGATCGGGAGCCAGCACCGCCATGGGGTCAGGGTAGTGACAGGACCCGCCTGCCCCTCGGCACTCGCGAGCTCGCGCCGGGCCCCTGCCGGCGGGCCTGCGAGCTCCGGCGTGACAGGCTCGGCCGCGTGACCGGACGCCTGGTGCTCGGCGGTGCCCCGCTCGGCCAGCCCGGCGACGTCGGGCCGCGGCTGCGGTCGGCGATGGCGTCGGCGGACGTGCTCGCGGTCGAGGACACCCGCCGCCTGCACCGGCTGGCCGCCGACCTGGAGGTGACCCTGACCGGGCGGGTGGTCACCTTCCACGAGTCGGTGGAGCGCTCCCGGCTGCCGGGGCTGCTCGACGCACTGGCCTCCGGGGCGACCGTCCTCCTGCTCACCGACGCGGGGATGCCGTCGGTCTCCGACCCGGGCTACACGCTGGTGCGGGCGGCGATCGACGCGGGCGTCGCGGTCACCTCGGTCCCCGGGCCGTCGGCGGTGACGACGGCGCTCGCGGTCTCCGGCCTGCCGGTCGACCGGTTCTGCTTCGAGGGCTTCCTGCCGCGAAAGGGCGGGGAGCGGCGGTCGCGCCTGGCCGGACTGGCCGACGAGCGCCGCACGATGGTCTTCTTCGAGTCGCCGCACCGGCTCGCGGACGCGCTGACCGACGCCGCGGCCGCGTTCGGGCCGGACCGGCCGGCCGCCGTCTGCCGGGAGCTGACCAAGACCCACGAGGAGGTCCGCCGCGGGTCGCTGGCCGACCTGGCGTCGTGGGCGTCCGAGGGGGTGCGCGGGGAGATCACCCTGGTGGTCGGCGGCGCGCCGGCGGGCCCGGCGCCGGTCGACCCGGTGCAACTGGCCGCGCTCGTGGCCGACGAGGAGGCCGCGGGAGCCACCCGCAAGGACGCCATCCGCGCCGTCGTCGTCCGCACGGGGCTGCCGCGGCGCACCGTGTACGACGCCGTCCTCGCCGCCAAGGAGCCCTGACGGACGCCGAACCCCGCGGTATCGGAAGCGACACCGTCGTATTGGGCGCCGTGACGGGGGTATTGGAAGCGATACCGCGACACGCGCGGCCATGATCGCGGCTCACGCACGGGGGGTGGGGTCAGCTCACCCGCAGTTGGGCGGCGCGCATCGCGTAGACGTCGAGGACCCGCCGGCGGACGGCCTCGGGGTCGCGACGGACGTCGGCATACGTGAACCGGAGGACGACCCATCCCAGCGCAGCCAGGGCCGCGTCGCGAGCCAGGTCCTTGCGCCGGTCCTCCGGAGACGTGTGGTGCCGCGCACCGTCCAACTCCACGGCCAGCTTGACCTCGGGCCATGCACGGTCGAGGCGGATCCCACCGGTCGGCAGGGCGATGCGGTACTGCCCGACGCTGCGGGGCAGGGATCCGTGGATGAAGACATTGAGGACGCCGAGCGCCTCCAGTTCGCTCTTGCAGCCGTCGTCAGCCAGGTCGATGGCCTGGGTGAGCAACCGGTGACCGCCGAGGTTGGGCCGATCCGCCGCGGCGTCGCGGAGCAGGGGCACGGTGGTCATCCTGCGCCGGATGGCTTCGAGCAGGAGGGGACGCCGCTGCTCCGGCTGCAGGAGGGGCCAAGCATCGACGACCGCCCGAGGCACGTCGGTGATCAGGAGACCGTGGCGGACGTCGCACTGTGGCGGTTCCGCCCGGAAGTGCAGGCGTCGGTGGACGATCAGATCTGGAGCGCCGGCTCTGCGGACGGACTCGTCGACGGTCATGTGCAGCGGTCGCTGCAGGGCTGACAGCCCCCACACCGCGAGCGCCGTCGTGTGACTGAGAGCGGCACCCGGTCCGGCATGGCGCAAGGCCGCACGGAGCACGAGGTCGTCGCTCTCCCGGTGACGTGCACTCCGGTAGACGTGAGGGAAGACGCGAACGATCCGCCGTCGCCGCACCTCGTTGTCCAGCGCGGCGACGGGCACGCGTTGCAGCAGTTCCTGACGGGTTGCCAGCCCGCCCAGCTCGTCCAGCAGAGCCGCGATGACGTCACGCCATTCCACGAGGCGAAGCCTCGCCAGGGCCGGAGAGCAGCAGTCGTGGAAGCGTCGATCCGTGGACAACCGCCTGACTTGTTGACAGAGCCCGACATGAAGGCGGTATCGGAAGCGATACCTGCGTCAGGGAACCCGGGACCAGGGCATCGCTTCCGATACCGCCAGAGGGCCGACGGGTCCAGGGCTCAGAGCCAGCCGTTGCGCTTGAAGCCGCGGTACAGGAGCACGCAGGCGCCGATGATCACCAGGAGCACCAGCGGGTAGCCGAAGCGCCAGTGCAGTTCCGGCATGAACTCGAAGTTCATCCCGTAGATCCCGGCGATCGCGGTGGGCACGGCCACGATCCCGGCCCACGCGCTGATCTTCCGCATGTCCTCGTTGTCGGCCTGGGAGGTCCGGGCGAGCGACGCCTGCAGGATCGAGGTCAGCAACTCGTCGAGGCCGGCGACCTGGTCGCGTACCCGGATGGCGTGGTCCTCGACGTCGCGGAAGTAGGAGCGCATCGCCTGCGGGACGACGTCGACCTGCCGCTCGGCCAGCTTCTGCAGCGGCACCTCCAGCGGCGAGACCGCCCGCCGCAGCGACATCAGCTCGCGCTTGAGCTGGTAGAGCCGGCCGATGTCGTCGGTGCGCCGGTCGCTGAACACCGACGCCTCCAGCTCGTCGACGTCCTCCTCGACCGCGGCGGCGACGTCCACGAAGTCGTCGACGACGTGGTCGGCCACCGCGTACAGGACCGCGGCCGGGCCCAGGCACAGCAGGTCCCGCTGCGCCTCCAGGCTGCGGCGCAGTTCGGCGAGCTCGCCGTGCTCCCCGTGCCGCACGGTGATCACGTAGTCCCGGCCGAGGAAGACCATGACCTCGCCGGTGTCCACGACCTCGCTGGTCGCGGTGAGCCGGTCGTGCGCCACGTACGTCGCGGTCTTGAGCACCATGAACAGGGCGTCGTCGTAGCGCTCGAGCTTGGGCCGCTGGTGGGCGTAGACGGCGTCCTCGACCGCCAGCGGGTGCAGCCCGTACCGGTCGGCGATCCGGCCGAGCTCCTCCTCGGTGGGCGCGTAGAGCCCCAGCCAGACGAAGCCGCTCCGGGCGACCGCCTCCTGCAGCGCCGCCTCCGGGTCGACCGGGGCCTGCCGGCGGCCGTCGACGTAGACGGCGCAGTCGACGACGGGGCCCACGCCGTCGGAGCGGGACGGCGTCGTGCGCGGCGGGCCGGCCGGGCGCGGGCGCAGGGTCGGCGGATCCGGCCGCGGCCCGCCCGGCGTGCTGCGGGGGATCTCCGTGCCGGTCATCCCGCTCTCCTCCTCCGGTCCGGTCCAGCACGTCAGCGTAGGCATGCGCGCCCGGCGCACCCGTGCCACGCTCACCTGGGTGAACCAGTGCCGGGCCCCCCGGCCGACTGGGAGGAGGCGGCCGTGGCCGTGAACACGCGGCGAGTCAAGTCCGTCGAGGACTCCATCCGCGACACCGACGAGCCCGAACACCGGCTCAAGAAGAACCTCTCGGGGCTGGACCTCACCGTCTTCGGCGTCGGGGTCATCATCGGCACCGGCATCTTCGTGCTCACCGGACTCGTCGCCCGCGACCAGGCCGGCCCCGCGGTCGCGATCTCCTTCGTGATCGCCGGCGTGGTCTGCGGGCTGGCCGCGCTCTGCTACGCCGAGTTCGCCTCGACCGTGCCGGTGGCCGGGTCGGCCTACACGTTCTCGTACGCGACCTTCGGCGAGTTCGTCGCCTGGATCATCGGCTGGGACCTCGTCCTCGAACTGGCCCTCGGTGCGGCCACCGTGTCGGTCGGCTGGTCGGGCTACCTCAACCAGTTGCTGGGGGACATCGGGGTCGCCCTGCCGGCGTCGATCGCCGGGGAGACGGCGGTCTTCAACATCCCCGCGATCCTCATCGCCCTGGCGATGACCGCCGTCCTCATCCTCGGGATCAAGCTGTCCTCGCGGGTCACCGCCGTCATCGTCGCGATCAAGCTGGCGGTCGTCGCGCTGGTCATCGTCGTCGGCCTCTTCTACATCAACGCGGACAACTACTCCCCGTTCGTGCCGCCGGCCGAGCCGGCGGCGGAGGGTGCCAGCGGGCTGCGCAGCCCGCTGGTCCAGCTGCTCGGCTTCGACCAGGGGACGTTCGGCTGGGGTGGAGTGCTGGCCGGCGCGGCGATCGTGTTCTTCGCCTTCATCGGGTTCGACATCGTCGCGACCGCCGCCGAGGAGACCCGCGACCCCAAGCGGGACATGCCCCGCGGCATCCTCGGCTCGCTGGCCATCTGCACCGCGCTGTACGTGGCGGTCTCCCTGGTCGTCGTCGGCATGCAGAACTACACGGAGCTGTCCGCCGACGCTCCGTTGGCCGAGGCGTTCGCGGCCAACGGGCTCACGGTCTTCTCCAGCATCATCTCGATCGGGGCGCTGGCCGGGCTGACCTCGGTCGTGATGATCCTGCTGCTCGGCCAGTCGCGGGTGCTGTTCGCGATGAGCCGCGACCACCTGCTGCCCCCGACGCTGGCCAAGGTGCACCCGCGGTACGGGACGCCCTACAAGATCACGATCGCGACCGGCGTGGTGGTCGCCCTCCTCGCGGGGTTGATCCCGCTGTCGGCGCTCGCCGAGCTGGTCAACATCGGCACGCTCTTCGCGTTCCTGCTGGTGTCCATCGGGGTCTGGTGGCTCCGACGCGAGCGGCCGGACCTGCACCGCTCCTTCCGGGTGCCGATGATCAACGTCCTGCCGTGGGTGTCGGCGGCGGCCTCCCTGTGGCTGATGCTCAACCTGCCCGTCGACACCTGGCTGCGCTTCCTCGTCTGGATGGTGATCGGCGTCGCCGTGTACTTCGGCTACGGCCGCAGGCGCAGCCGCATGGCGACCGGGGAGCGGCGCCCCGCCGGCGAACGGACCTGACTCCCCCGGAGGGGTGAGGCCCCTCCCCGCGGGCGTACAGCGGGCCGTGGCCCGCGCCGACCCGACCGGTGACCGTCGTCCCCGGCCAGGGAGAGCAACCCCGTGGCGAGCAGCGTCCTCGACCCCAGAACCACCGTCGCGCCCGCGGCGCCCGGACGGCGCCGTCCGCCGGTGACCGTCGTGGCCGCCGCCGCGGTGGCCGCCGTGGAGGCCGTGGCGCTGGTCGCCGGCGCGCTCACCGGCCTCGACGGCCTGCTGCTCTCCCCGCTGCGGCCCTCCGGACTCGTCGTCGTGGTCGTCCTGCTGGGCCTGGCCGGCTGGGTGGTCCTGTGCGCCGGCAGCGGCGTCCTGCTCGCCGACGGCTCGGGTCGACGCCTCTACACGGGGGTGGCCACCACCGAGGTCGGGCTGGTCGCCGTCCTGCTGGGGCTCAGCCTCGGGACGCCGCTCCTGGACGGGCTGCCCGCCTCCCTCCCGGTGCCGGCCCTGGTCCTGATGGCCCTCGGCGTCCCGGTGGGCAAGCTGCTGCTCGCCGGCGCCCCCACGGCGGTGGCCTGGGTGGCCGCCGGGCCGCGCGCCGCCAAGCGACCGCCGGAGCCGGCACCGGCCCACCCCGGCCTGCGCACCGCCACCGTCGCCGTGATCGGCCTGGTCCTGGTGGCGATCACCCTCCTCACCCCGACGCCGCAGGCGACGACCGACAGCGCGACGACGGCGGGCACCAGCCAGCCCTGAGCCGGGTGGACGGCGCTCCGTACTGTTGACACGCGAGCGAGCTCGCGAGCTCGCGCGGGGGCACAGCAGTGTCACGAGCGCGGCCGACGAGCGCCAGCGAGGAGGAAGCGTGAGTGATCGGCACATCCTGACCGCCGTGGCCTGGCCCTACGCCAACGGTCCGCGGCACATCGGCCACGTCTCCGGCTTCGGTGTCCCCTCGGACGTCTTCAGCCGCTACCACCGGATGGTGGGTGACCGGGTGCTGATGGTCAGCGGCACCGACGAGCACGGGACGCCGATCACCGTCGCCGCCGACGCCGAGGGCGTTCCGCCGCGGGAGATCGCCGACCGGAACAACCGGATCATCGTCGGCGACCTGCAGTCGCTCGGGCTCTCCTACGACCTGTTCACCCGGACGACGACGGCCAACCACGCGGCGATCAGCCAGGAGATCTTCCTCGGGCTGCTCAAGAACGGGTACGTCTTCCCCAAGACGACCCTCGGCGCGATCAGCCCGTCGACCGGGCGCACCCTGCCCGACCGCTACATCGAGGGCACCTGTCCGATCTGCGGGTACGACGGCGCCCGCGGCGACCAGTGCGACAACTGCGGCAACCAGCTCGACCCGGTCGACCTCATCAACCCGAAGAGCCGGATCAACGGCGAGACGCCGAAGTTCGTCGAGGAGGAGCACTACTTCCTCGACCTGCCGGCGTTCACCAAGGCGCTGGGCGACTGGCTGGACAGCCGCACCGGGTGGCGGCCCAACGTCCTGAACTTCGCCAAGAACCTGCTGCCCGACCTCAAGCCGCGCAGCTACACGCGCGACATCGACTGGGGCGTCCCCGTGCCGCTCGACGGCTGGCGCGATCGCCCCGACAAGCGCATCTACGTGTGGTTCGACGCCGTCGTTGGCTACCTGTCGGCGTCCATCGAGTGGGCCCGGCGGTCGGGGGACGACGACGCGTGGCGGCAGTGGTGGCAGACGCCGGACTCCGACGCCTACTACTTCATGGGCAAGGACAACATCGTCTTCCACGCCGAGATCTGGCCCGCCCAGCTGCTCGGCTACGACGGCGAGGGCGACAAGGGCGGCACGCCGGGCTCGCTGGGCCGGCTCAACCTGCCGACCGAGGTGGTCTCCAGCGAGTTCCTCACCATGGAGGGGCGGAAGTTCTCCTCCTCCCGGCAGGTCGTCATCTACGTGCGGGACTTCCTCGCCCGGTACGACGCCGACGCGCTGCGCTACTTCATCGCCGCCGCCGGCCCGGAGACCCAGGACACCGACTTCACCTGGTCGGAGTTCCGCCGCCGCAACAACGACGAGCTGGTCGCCGGCTGGGGCAACCTGGTCAACCGCTCGGTCTCGATGGCGGCCAAGAACGTCGGCGCCGTCCCGACGCCCGGCGAGCTCACCGACGCCGACCGTGTGCTGCTGGCCACCACGCAGGGCGCGTTCGGTCCGATCGGTGAGCTGCTGTCCCGGAACCGGCAGAAGGCCGCCGCCGCCGAGGCGATGCGGGTGGTCGGCGAGGCGAACAAGTACCTGTCCGACCAGGCGCCGTGGAAGCTCAAGGAGGACCCGGCCCGCCGGGACACCGTCCTGCACACCGCACTGCAGGCGGTCAGCGACTGCAACGCGCTGCTCACCCCGTTCCTCCCGCACTCGGCGCAGCGGATCCACGAGCTGCTCGGCGGCACCGGCGTGTGGTCGCCGGCCCCGCGGATCGACGAGGTCACCGACCTGGACGACGGCTCGCCCTACCCGGTCATCACCGGCGACTACGCGTCGGCGCAGGCGGTCTGGGCGTCCCGGCCGCTGCAGCCGGGGACGCCGCTGTCGCCGCCCACCCCGGTGTTCAAGAAGCTCGACGAGTCGATCGTCGAGGAGGAGCTGGCGCGGCTGGAGGGGAACGCCCCGTGAGTCGCTCGGCCGCCTCGCGGGCCAACCGGCGGGGCGAGCCGCCACCGTCCCCGGAGCCGCTGCCGTCGCCGGCGGTCGACAGCCACACCCACCTCGACATCGTGCTGGGCGAGCGCCCGGCCGACGGGCACGGGGAGTGGGCCACCGACGAGCAGGTGGACGCCGAGATCGCCGCCGCTGTGGCCGTCGGCGTCCCCCGGCTCGTGCAGGTCGGGGTGGACGTCGGCTCCTCGCGGTGGTCGGCCGACCTCGCCGCCCGGCACCCGAACGTGCTCGCGGCCGTCGCCCTGCACCCGAACGAGGCCGGCGCCGGTGCGGCCACCGACGAGGCCCTGGCCGAGATCGACCGGCTGGCCGCGCTGCCGCGGGTGCGCGCGGTGGGGGAGACCGGGCTGGACCGCTTCCGCACCGGGCCCGAGGGCTGGGCCGCGCAGGAGGCGTCGTTCCGGGCGCACATCCGGATCGCCAAGAGGCGCGGGGTCGCGCTGGTCATCCACGACCGCGACGCGCACGAGGGGATCCTGCGCGTGCTCGAGGACGAGGGCGCCCCGGAGCACACCGTCTTCCACTGCTTCTCCGGGGACGCCGACTTCGCCAAGGCCTGCGTGGAGCGGGGACACGTCCTCTCCTTCGCCGGCACGCTGACCTTCGGCAACGCCGGCTACCTGCGCGATGCCGCGGCCCTCACCCCCCTCGACCAGCTGCTGGTGGAGACCGACTCCCCGTTCCTCACGCCGATGCCGCACCGCGGCCGGCCCAACGCCTCGCGGCTGGTCCCGCTGACCGTCCGGGTGCTGGCCGAGGTCACCGGGGTGGAGCTGCCCGAGCTCTGCGCGGCGCTGACGGCCAACGCCGAGCGCATGTTCGGCCGCTGGGAGGACGGCGCGCCCGCCCCGCGGTGAGTTCGGTGGGGACGGCCCTCCCGCTCCCAGGAGAACAGTGGACACTGTGTCCGTGGGCCGCCTCATCGCCGTCGTGCTGTTCATCGCCGTGCTGGTCCCGGGCGTCCTGCTCGCACGCGCCTGGGCGCTGGCCGCCGGCCGCCGCGCCGTGGCCGCCGCCGCCGTGGACTTCGCCACTCCCACGCCGGAGGGCGTCGCCACGCTGCAGCGCCAGGCGCAGCACGGCCGGCGCATCCGCGCGCTCGGCTGGCTGCTCGGACTGGTCGGCATCGGCGTGAGCATCGTGCTGTTCGCCGAGGCGTCGGTCTTCCTGTGGGCGCCGGCGCTGGTGATCGGCCTGCTGGTGGGCGTCGTCCTCGCCGAGGTGACCCGCCCGCGGCCCCGCTGGCGGGTCAGCTCCCCGGCGCGGCGGCCGCGCCGCTCCGAGCAGATCTCCCCGCTGCTGGTCTGGACCACGCGGGCGGTGGTCGCCGCCGTGGTGCTGACGACCGTGCTGATGTGGCGGAACGACAACCTGCCCGACTCCGTCGGCTGGGTCGCCCTGGTCGTCCCGCTGCTGACCTGGCTGCTGGCCGAGGTGGCGCTGCTCCGGACGATCGTCCGCCCGCTGCCGGCGGAGGGCGCCGACGTCCCGGTCGACGAGGCGCTGCGCACCTGGACGGCGCACCTGGTGACCGCCGCGACCAGCGTGCTCGCGCTGCTGCCGCTGGGGACCCTGCTGCTCACCGCCGGCATCGACCTGGGCGACCGGGTCACCGAGGGCGTCGACCTGCTCCCCGTGGCGCTCGTGGCGGGCGGGTTCGCGGGCCTGGCCGCGGGGCTCGCGGTCGCCGTCTTCCTGATCACCTGGCTGCGGCCGGTGCGCCTGCGGGACCGCGCGCTCGCGGGCTGAGGGGCACCGGGGCACTCCGCGCCTCCGCGACCGGTCCCCACGGGCGTGGCCGGCTGCCCCGCGAGACGCCGCCCACACCGTGAACTTGGTCACCCCGACGACCCCACGGTGCGCACCCGTCCCACCCGCCTCACGCGGCACGTCGTGCACCCAGCGTGTCGGCGTGCCCACATGTCGCTACGACCGCCCGGTGGTTGACTGCTCTCGCTCCGTCATCGACGGTGCACCAGTCGTTATCGTGTCGTGACCAGCCGGGGTGGGGACCGACCCGGGCGGCGTCGGACCGACCGGGAGCCCCCCTCCTGATCGGCGGCCGCCCGCGGTGCGGGACGGTCCTCTGCCCGGGTCCCGTGACCCCTGGAAGTGTCGTGCCCCGATCGCTGAAGCTCGCCCTCTTCGCCCTCGTCCTGCTCGGACTGGTGGGCGGATCCGTGGCCTACCACGCCGCCCAGAAGTCCCTGACGCTGACCGTCGACGGGCAGGCGCGCGAGGTGAGCACCTACGCCGACACCGTCGGTGAGGTCCTCGAGGAGGAGGGGCTGCAGACCCAGGCGCACGACGTCGTCCTCCCCGACGCCGCGGCGACCGTGGCCGACGGCGACACCGTCGTCGTCACCCGGGCCCGGCCGCTGGAGCTCACCGTGGACGGTGTCGAGAGCGAGGTCTACGTGACCGCGCTGTCGGTCGACGAGGCGCTCGACCAGCTGGGCTACCGCGCCGAGGACCTGCAGGTCTCCGCCAGCCGCAGCGAGCGCCTGCCGCTCGACGGCATGGAGCTGTCGATCACCACGCCCAAGGACGTCACCCTCGTCGTCGACGGCCAGCAGCGGGTCGTGACCACGACCGCGGCTACCGCCGCCGACCTGCTCGCCGAGCAGGACGTGACCCTCGGCGAGACCGACCGCACCAGCGTCTACCCCGAGCAGGCGCTGATGGACCGGATGCGGGTGCAGGTCTTCCGCGTCCAGGTCAGCGAGGTCACCGAGACCACCGCCGTCCCGCACGAGACGGTCGAGACCGACGACCCCGAGGCCTTCGAGGGCGAGCGCACCGTCACCAAGCCGGGCGAGGACGGCGAGCAGGTCACCACCTTCCGGGTCACCGTCACCGACGGCGTCGAGACCGCCCGCGAGCAGGTGTCCACCGCCGTCACCCGCGAGCCGGTCGCCGAGGAGGTCACGGTCGGCACCAAGGAGCGCCCGGCAGCGTCGGGCAGCATCCCCGCCACCGCCGACGGGCTGAACTGGGCCGCGCTGGCGCAGTGCGAGTCCGGCGGTCGGGTGGACGCGGTGAGCTCCACGGGCACGTACCGTGGCCTCTACCAGTTCTCGCGGTCGACCTGGGCCGCCGTGGGCGGTTCGGGCGACCCGGCCGCGGCGTCGGCCGAGGAGCAGACCCGCCGGGCGCAGATCCTGTACGAGCGCTCCGGCGCCGGTCAGTGGCCGCACTGCGGACCCCGCCTCTTCAGCTGATCGGACCGACCTGAGCACACCGCCTGAGCAGACCGACGGGCTGCTGGGCCCGGCCGCCATCCGCGACCTGGCCCAGCAGCTCGAGCTGCGTCCCACCAAGACGCTCGGGCAGAACTTCCTGCACGACGCCAACACCATCCGGCGGATCGTGCGCACCGCCGAGCTGACCGCCGAGGACGTCGTCCTGGAGGTCGGCCCCGGACTCGGCTCGCTCACCCTCGGGCTGCTCCCGGTGGCCGCGCACGTGACCGCTGTCGAGATCGACCCCCGGCTGGCGGCCCGGCTGCCGCGGACGGTGGCCGAGCGGCTGCCGTCGCTGGCCGACCGGCTGACCGTCGTCGAGGCCGACGCGCTGCGGGTCCGCGAGCTGCCCGGCCCGACTCCCACGGCGCTGGTCGCCAACCTGCCGTACAACGTGGCGGTGCCCGTCCTGCTGAACCTGCTCGAGCTGCTGCCCACGCTGCGCCGCGCCCTGGTGCTGGTCCAGGCCGAGGTCGCCGAGCGGCTGGCCGCCGCCCCCGGGTCGGCCGCCTACGGCGTGCCGTCGGTCAAGGCCGCCTGGTACGGCGAGGTCCGGCGCGCGGGGAACGTCGGACGCCGGGTGTTCTGGCCCGAGCCCAACGTCGACTCCGGGCTGGTCTCGCTGGTGCGCCGGCCCCCGCCGCCGGGTGACCGGGCCGCCACCTTCGCCGTCGTCGACGCCGCCTTCGCCACCCGCCGCAAGGGGCTGCGTGCGGCGCTGACGCGCTGGGCCGGCAGCCCCGCGGCCGCCGAGGCCCGGCTGCGCGCGGCGGGCATCGACCCGGCGACCCGCGGCGAGCAGCTGTCGGTCGGCGACTTCACCCGGCTGGCCGCCACCGAGCCGGGGGAGCCGGCATGAGCTGGTCCTCACCCGGCGGGCCGGGACGGCTGGCCGGTGACGGCGCGGTCGTGGCGCGGGCGCCGGCCAAGGTCAACGTGCACCTCGGCGTCGGCCCCCTGCGGCCCGACGGGTTCCACGAGCTGCGCACCGTCTACCTCGCGGTCTCGCTGTTCGACACGGTGACCGTGCGCCCGGGCAGGGGCCTCACCGTCACCGTGACCGGGGAGGGGACGGCGGGGGCCGAGGCGGTCCCCACCGACCGGCGCAACCTCGTGTGGCGTGCCGCCGAGCTCCTGGCCGAGCGCGCCGGGGTGCCGGCCGACGCCGCCATCGCCATCGACAAGGCGATCCCGGCCGCGGCGGGGCTGGCCGGGGGCAGCGCGGACGCCGCGGCCGCCCTGGTCGCCCTCGACGCGCTGTGGGGCACCCACGCCACCCGCGGCGAGCTCGCCGCGCTGGCCGCGCAGCTGGGCAGCGACGTCCCGTTCAGCCTGCACGGCGGGGTGGCCCTCGGCTCCGGGCACGGCGAGCAGCTCTCCCCGGTGCTCGCGCGGCAGCGCTGGGACTGGGTGCTGGGCATCGCCGGCGAGGGGCTGTCCACCCCGGCGGTCTACGCGGAGCTGGACCGGCTGCGGGCCGAGGGCCGGGTCCCCGACGGGGAGGACCTCGACCCCGTCGAGCCGGTCATCGCGGCACTGCGCAGCGGCCCGACGCCCACGCTGGCCGCCGCGCTCGCCAACGACCTCCAGCCGGCCGCGCTGTCGCTGCGGCCGGCGCTGCGCCGCGGGTTGCGCGCGGCCACCGATGCCGGCGCGGCGGGGGCGATCGTCAGCGGGTCGGGCCCGACGATCGCCGCCCTGACCGAGGACCAGGAGGCGGCGGTGCGCCTGGCCGCCGTCCTGGCCGGTGAGGGGGTCTACCGCACGGTGCGGGCGGTGCACGGCCCGGTGTCCGGAGCCCGGCTCGTCGGCTGACGCGGGCCCCTGCACGGGGGCCACGGGGTCGCCCGGTCGGGTGGCCGCCGCCGGGCGGGCGGCCGGTGCCGGGACGGAGGGGGCACCCTAGTCTCCAGGGGGACGCCGACCGGCGTCCGTGCCGCCGGGGCACCGGCGACACCGCAGTGGGGGATGGGGTAATCGGCAGCCCGCCGGCCTTTGGAGCCGGGAAGTCTCGGTTCGAGTCCGAGTCCCCCAGCGATGCAGCCCCGAGGTCTGTGCACCTCGACACTCCAGGCACGAGGAGATCCGTGACCGTTCCACCCGCACCGTCCGTCGCCGCCGTCGTGGTCCTGGCCGCCGGACAGGGCACCCGCATGAAGTCGTCGACGCCGAAGGTGCTGCACACCCTGTGCGGGCGCAGCATGCTCGGGCACGTGCTGGCCGCGGCCGAGCCGCTGTCGGCTGCGCACACCGTCGTGGTCGTCGGCGCGGGCCGGGAGCAGGTCGAGGAGCACCTCGCCACGCTCGCGCCCGCCGCGCGGCCGGTGTTCCAGGCCGAGCAGCGCGGGTCCGGGCACGCCGCCGCCGTCGCGCTGGACGCCGTCCCGGAGGTCGACGGGCCGGTGCTCATCGTCAACGGCGACGCGCCCCTGCTGCGGACGGAGACCATCACCGCGCTGGTCGACGAGCACCGCGGCGCGGGCAACGTGCTGACCGTCCTCACCGCCGAGGTCGACGACCCCACCGGGCTCGGCCGGATCGTCCGGGACGCCGACGGCGCGGTGACCGCCATCGTGGAGCAGCGCGACGCGACCGACGAGCAGCGCGCGATCCGGGAGATCAACGCCGGCGTCTACGTGGGCGACGCCGCGGCTCTCCGCCGGGCCCTCGGTGGGCTGGGGGAGGACAACGACCAGGGTGAGCAGTACCTCACCGACGTCCTGGGCCTGCTCGTCGCCGAGGGCGCCCGGGTCGGCGGCGCCCGCGCGGAGGACCCCGTCGACGTCCTGGGCTGCAACGACCGCCGTGAGCTCGCCGCCCGGCGGCGCACCCTCAACGACCGGGTGCTCGACGACCTGATGCGCTCCGGCGTCACCGTCGTCGACCCGGCGACCACCTGGGTCGACGTCACCGTCAGCGTCGAGCCCGACGCGGTTCTCGAGCCGGGCGTGCAACTGCAGGGGAGCACCTCCGTCGCATCCGGCGCGGTCGTCGGCCCGGACAGCACGCTGCGCGACACCGCGGTGGGGGAGGGCGCCAGTGTCGTGCGGTCGCACGTCCTCGGGGCGGTCGTCGGCCCGGAGGCCACCGTCGGGCCGTTCAGCTACCTGCGGCCCGGCACCCGCCTGGGCGCGGGCTCCAAGGTCGGCGCCTTCGTGGAGACCAAGAACGTGCAGCTCGGCCAGGGGTCCAAGGTGCCGCACCTGTCCTACGTCGGTGACGCCACCATCGGCCGGGGCGCGAACATCGGCGCCGCGACGGTGTTCGTCAACTACGACGGCGTGGCCAAGCACCACACGACGGTCGGGGACCACGTGCGCATCGGCTCCGACACCATGCTCGTCGCTCCGGTCACCGTGGGGGACGGCGCCTACACCGCGGCGGGGTCGGTGATCACCGCCGACGTCCCGCCGGGGACGATGGCCGTCGCGCGGGCGCGTCAGCGCAATGTGGGAGGCTGGGTGCAGCGGCGGCGTCCGGGGACGGCCGCCGCCAAGGCCGCCGAGGCGGCCGGGGATGCAGGGGCCGAGGCAGCGCCCGACACTGGGACGACGGGGTCCGAGTAGAGCGGCGACCGGCGACGAACTTCGACCACAGGGGTAGCTGAGCCGATGAGCGCCATCCGGCAGACACCGAGCAAGAGCCTGATGCTGTTCTCCGGCCGGGCCTACCCGGCGTTGGCCGACGAGATCGCCGGGCACCTCGGGGTGACCCCGACGCCGACGGCGGCTTACGAGTTCGCCAACGGTGAGCTGTTCGTGCGCTTCGAGGAGTCGGTACGCGGCTGCGACGCCTTCGTGGTGCAGAGCCACACGGCGCCGCTCAACACGTGGCTCATGGAGCAGCTGATCATGGTGGACGCCCTCAAGCGGGCGTCGGCCAAGCGGATCACCGTCGTCGCCCCGTTCTTCCCCTACGCCCGTCAGGACAAGAAGCACCGCGGCCGCGAGCCCATCTCCGCCCGCCTGGTCGCCGACCTGTTCAAGACCGCCGGCGCCGACCGGCTGATGACCGTCGACCTGCACACCGCCCAGATCCAGGGCTTCTTCGACGGCCCGGTCGACCACCTGTTCGCCCTCGACCTGCTGGTGTCGCACGTCTGCGAGCGGTGGGGCGACCGGGACATCACCGTCGTCTCGCCCGACTCCGGCCGGGTGCGCGTCGCCGAGCGGTGGACCGACAAGCTCGGCGGGGTCCCGCTGGCCTTCATCCACAAGACCCGCGACCCGATGCGCCCCAACGAGGTCGTCGCCAACCGTGTCGTCGGCGAGGTCGAGGGCCGGGTCTGCATCCTGGTCGACGACATGATCGACACCGGCGGCACCATCGTGAAGGCCGCCGAGACGCTGTTCGACGCCGGCGCGGCCGACGTCATCGTCACCGCGACCCACGGCGTGCTGTCCGGCCCCGCGGTGGACCGGCTGAAGAACAGCCGGGTCAGCGAGGTCATCGTCACGAACACGCTGCCCATCGAGCCGGCCCGCCAGTTCGACAAGCTCACCGTGCTCTCCATCGCCCCGCTGCTGGCCCGGGCGATCAAGGAGGTCTTCGAGGACGGCTCGGTGACGAGCCTCTTCGACGGCGCCAGTTGATCGACGGTCCGCCGAGAGGGGGCCCGGAGGGCTCCCCGAGGCGGGCCGTGGGCCCAGCTCCGCGCAGCGGGTCCGGCGGAACGGGGGCCCGCAGGGTCCCCCGACGCCGGACGGGTGGGGCTCAGCGCCGCAGGGGTACGGCACCTGGCCGCGGTCACCCGGCGGAGCCGGGTAACATGACACAGCCCGGCGAGGGAGCGGTTCGTCCGTCTCCGTGATCGACGTGCGTGTGCCTCCCGAGGTGTGCCGCGCCGTGTGCCGGCCGCAGACCCGATCCACCTCCCGAGGAGCACACCACCGTGGCTGACTTCCGCCTCGTCGCCGAGGCCCGCACCGAGTTCGGCAAGGGCAGCGCCCGCCGTACCCGCCGGGCCGGCCGCATCCCCGCCGTCCTGTACGGGCACGGCCAGGACGTCGTGCACCTGTCCCTGCCGGCCCGCGAGTTCGCCGCGGCGCTGCGCAACGGCGGCCACAACGCCCTCATCACCGTCGTCCTCGACGGCAAGGAGCAGCTGGCCCTCACCAAGTCCGTGCAGCGCGACCCGCTGACCCGCGTCCACGAGCACGTCGACCTGCTGGTCGTGAGCCGCGGTGAGAAGGTCACCGTCGACGTGCCCGTGCACGTCGTCGGCGACGCCGCTCCCGAGACCCTGGTCAGCATCGAGCTGAACACCGTCTCGCTCGAGGCCGAGGCCACCCACATCCCCGAGACCGTCGAGGTCGACGTCACCGGCCGCGAGGCCGGCCACGGCGTGACGGTCGCGGAGCTCTCCCTGCCGGCCGGCGCCACCGTCCACGGCGACCCCGAGGCGCTGGTCGTCAACGTCATGGCCGCCCCGACCGCCGAGGCCCTCGAGGCCGAGCTCGCCGAGGCCGAGGCCGAGGCCGGCATCGAGCGCGAGGAGTCCGCTCCGGCCGAGGCGGGCACCGGCGAGGGCGACGTCGTCCCCGAGCCGGTCGACCAGGGCAGCGGGGAGTCCATGGACTCCGCCGAGAAGTCCGCAGAGAACTGAGTCCTGCGCTGACCGACAGCACGACCCGCAGGGGCGCCGGCGATGCCGGCGCCCCTGCGGCCGTGTCCGAGGGACCCTTCCTCGTCGTCGGGCTGGGCAACCCGGGCCCGTCCTACGCCGGGAACCGGCACAACGTCGGCGCGATGGTCCTCGACGAGCTGGCCGCCCGGGCCGGGGTGAAGCTCAGCCCGGGCAAGGGCAAGCGCGCGCGGACGCTGATCGGCGAGGGTCGGGTGGCCGGACGCCGGGTCGTGCTGGCCCGGCCCACGAGCTACATGAACGAGTCCGGCGGCCCCGTGCGCGGCCTGCTCGACTACCACTCCATCCCGGCCACCGACCTCGTCGTCCTGCACGACGAGCTGGACATCCCGTTCGCCAGCGTGCGGCTCAAGCGCGGCGGCGGCGAGGGCGGGCACAACGGGCTGCGGTCGATCACCCGGTCCACCGGCACCAAGGACTACCTCCGGGTGCGCGTCGGCATCGGCCGCCCGCCCGGCCGGCAGGACCCCGCCGACTTCGTCCTCAAGGACTTCTCCTCGACCGAGCGCAAGGAGCTCGACCTGCTCCTCGCCGAGGCGGCCGACGCGACCGAGGAGCTCCTGGTCCGCGGCCTCGAGGCGGCGCAGAACGTCGTCCACCCCCGGAGCTGACCCGGGCACCCCAACCGGTGACGGGGTGACGCCGCGTCCTCCCGATCGAGTGAATGCTCACTCTCCGCATTGACCCGTCTGTGACGCCCTGTGATGGTGACGGGGTCGCCGAGCGTCGCGACGGGGGAAAAGTGCTGATGGCAGACTCATCGGCTCCCTCGTCCGCCTGACCCCGGCTACACACCGTCACGCGTGTTCGGGGGAAACCGTGCTGCTGGACCACTCCAGGATCCGTCTCGGGACGGCGCTGCGTGCGCCCGCTGCCGAAGCCGCGGTGCCGAGCCGGCCACGGGCCGGCGCGCCGGCGTGGGCCGGCCGGTACTCGCTCGCGCTCATCGTGTTCGAGGTGCTGGCCGCCGCGGTGGCCGGGACGACGGTGCTCGTCACGCCCCCCGGCGGCATCGCGCCCACGACGTCCATGTTCTGGGCCGCCCTGACGCTCGTCGTCGTCTGGCCGGTGCTCCTGCAGGCGACCGGCGCGCACTCGGAGCGGGTGTTCGGCACCGGCAGCGACGAGTACCGCGCCGTCGGCAAGGCCGGCTTCGTGCTGCTGGCCGTCGCGGGCTTCCTGTCCTACGCCGCCGCCCTCGACCTCAGCCGGGCGCTGGTCGTCGTCGCCGTCCCGGCGCTCACCCTGGCCACCCTCCTCGGCCGCTGGGCCGCCCGCTGCAGCCTGCGCGCCCTGCGGGCCCGCGGGCTGTGCACCAAGCGCGTGGTCGTCGTCGGCCGCGGCTCGGCCGTCCTCGAGCTGGTGAGCCGGGTGCGCCGCGAGCAGTTCGCGGGCATGGACGTCGTGGCCGCCTGCGTCACCCCCGACGACCGCGACCGCGTCGCCGAGACCGCCGGCGTCCCCGTCGGCGCCCTGGACGAGGTCGTCGCGCTGGCCGGCCGGCTCGGCGCGGACACCATCGCGGTCACCTCGGCCAGCGAGACCGCCGCCCAGTACCTCCGCCAGCTGTCGTGGCAGCTGGAGGGGACCGGCATCGAGCTGCTCGTCGCCCCGGGCCTGATCGAGGTCGCCGGGCCGCGGCTGCACATCCGCCCCCTGGAGGGGCTGCCCCTCCTCTCGGTCGAGCAGCCGCGGTTCGAGGGCTGGCGCCGCGTGGTCAAGGGTGGCCTGGACCGTGCCGCCGCTGCGTTCGCCCTGGTCCTGCTGGCCCCGGTGCTCCTCGCCATCGCGGCCGCGATCAAGCTGACCAGCCCGGGCCCCGTCCTCTACCGCCAGGAGCGGGTGGGCGTGAACGGCCAGGCGTTCACCATGCTGAAGTTCCGCAGCATGGTCGTCGACGCCGACCGCCAGGTGGACGTGCTGCAGGCCCAGAACATCTCCGATGGCCTGCTGTTCAAGATGCGGGTCGACCCGCGGGTCACCCCGGTGGGCCGGCTGCTGCGCCGGCTCTCGCTCGACGAGCTGCCGCAGCTGTTCAACGTGCTCGGCGGGTCCATGTCGCTGGTGGGGCCGCGCCCGCCGCTGCCCGGTGAGGTGGCCCGCTACGACACCTCGGTGCACCGCCGGCTGCTGGTCAAGCCGGGGCTGACCGGCCTGTGGCAGGTGTCCGGCCGCAGCGACCTCCCGTGGGAGGAGGCCGTCCGCCTGGACCTCCGCTACGTCGAGAACTGGTCGCTGGCGATGGACCTGCTCATCCTCGCCAAGACGGTGCGCGCCGTCCTCAGCCGTTCCGGCGCCTACTGAAGAAGGACCCCTCGAAGGGCCCCCTGAAGGACCCCTCGAAGGACCCCTCGAAGGACCCCGTCCTCCTCACCCCTCGCACGCTCGGGGTGAGGCTCGGGACGGGGCCGTCGACCCCTCGCACGCTCGGGGTGGGCCTCGGGACGGGGCCGTCGACCCCTCGCACGCTCGGGGCGGGCCTCGGGACGGGGCCGACGGTGCCCTGGGAGGGGCCGCCCGCACGTGACTCGTGCGGGTGAGGGCGTCCGCCCTGCACTCCCGTCGGCGGCCTCCACCGCCGAACCTCACCAGGAGAGATCGCACGAGCACGCCCTGTGCGCCGTGCCGTGCTGCTCGGACGCCGAGGAACGGAGACCCCGTGGACCGCTTGAGCATCGCCCTCGTGGGCACGCGTGGTGTCCCCGCCCGCTACGGCGGCTTCGAGACCGCCGTCGAGGAGGTCGGCCGCCGGCTGGCCGACCGGGGACACCGCGTCGTCGTCTACTGCCGCACCGTGCCCGGTGCCGAGGAGCCGCCGCCGGCGGAGCACCTGGGCATGGAGCTCGTGCACCTGCCCGCCGCGCGCAAGCGCTCGCTGGAGACGCTGAGCCACACCGCGCTGTCGGTGCGGCACGTGCTCACCCACCGGACCGACGCCGCGATCGTCTTCAACGCCGCCAACTCGCCGCTGCTGCCGGCCCTGCGCGCCGCCCGGATCCCGGTCGCCACGCACGTGGACGGCCTGGAGTGGAAGCGGGCCAAGTGGGGCCCGGTCGGCCGCCGCTACTACCGGGTCGCGGAGGCGCTCGCCGTCCGCTGGTCCGACGCGCTCATCGCCGACGCCCAGGGCATCGCCGACTACTACCGAGACGCGTTCGCCGCGCCCACCACGCTGCTCTCCTACGGCGCGCCGCTCATCGAGCCCGGGTCCGACCGGCTCGCCGAGCTCGACCTGGAGCCGCGCGGGTACCACCTCGTGGTCGCCCGCTTCGAGCCGGAGAACCACGTCGACGTCATCGTCGAGGGGTACGCCGCCAGCGCCGCGCGCGAGCCGCTGGTCGTGGTCGGGTCCGCGCCCTACGCCGACGAGTACACCCGCCGCGTGCACGCCCTCGCCGACGGGCGGGTGCGCTTCCTCGGCGGCGTCTGGGACCAGGAGCTGCTCGACCAGCTCTACGCGAACTGCTGCACCTACCTGCACGGCCACTCGGTCGGCGGCACCAACCCCTCGCTGCTGCGCGCCATCGGCGCCGGCGCGGCGGTCACCGCCTTCGACGTCGACTTCAACCGTGAGGTCGTGGCCGACACCGGCCGCTTCTTCCTCACGCCCGCCGACGTCGCGCGCGAGGTGGTGGCGGTGGAGGCCGACCCGGAGGGGACGGTCCGCGCCGGGGAGCGGGCCCGCGAGCTGGCCCGCGGCTACGACTGGGACGACGTCGCCGCCGGCTACGAGGAGCTGGCCCGCGCGCTGGCCGCGCGGCGGTTCCCTCGGCGCCGGCCCTCCGGCCGCCGTCGTCCGACGGCCGCCGACCGGCCGGTCACCCACCGCGCTCCGCTGCCGGCCGACGTCGTGCGGGTGCCCGCACCCGCCACCCCCCCGGTGGCCGAGCAGCTGCCGGCGGGGCAGCAGTGACCGCCACCGTCGAGCGCCCCGCCGCCCCGGCCGGCGAGAGCCTGCGGGCCACCGTCGCCCGGCTGTCGGCCGCGCAGAAGGGCGCCGCGGGTGCGCCCGCGTACTCGCGCTTCGTCAACCGCAGGCTCGGCCGGTTGTTCGCCGCGGTGGCCTTCCACGCCGGGCTCACCCCGAACGCGGTGACCGGCATCAGCGCCGCGTTCACCGCCACCGGGATCGCGCTGCTCGTCCTCGTCCCACCGTCCTGGCTCGCCGGGACGGCGGTCACGGCCTGCCTGCTGATCGGGTACGCGCTCGACTCCGCGGACGGGCAACTCGCCCGGCTGCGCGGCGGCGGCTCGCCGGCGGGGGAGTGGCTCGACCACATGGTGGACGCGGTCAAGCTGCTGAGCCTCCACCTCGCCGTCCTGGTGGGGCTCTTCCGGTTCGAGGCCGTCGAGACCAGCGCGCTGCTGCTCGTCCCGATCGGCTACTGCATCGCCGACGGCGCGCTCTTCTTCGCGATGATGCTGAACGAGGCGCTGCGTGCCCAGCACGGCGTCGCCACCCGCGCCCAGCCCTCCGGCCCGGCCCCCGGGCTCCGGCGGTCGCTGGTGAACCTCCCGACCGACTACGGGGTGCTCTGCCTGTCGTTCCTGCTGCTGGGCGCGCCGACGGTCTTCCTGGCCGGCTACGGCGTGCTCCTCCTCGCGACGGCGGCGCACCTGGGGCTGGGATCGGTCACGTGGTATCGAGAGATGGGCAGGTTGCCGCGATGAGTTCTCCTGACGACAGCCGGCCGGCGCCGTTCCGCCGGCGCAGGGTGATCGGTGGTGCGGTCGCGGCGCTGGTCGCGCTGGCCGTGGTCCTCCTGGGGCTGGCCCTGCGCGGTGGCGACGGAGCCGGCAACGTGGCGGCGGCCGGGACGGCGACGTCGGCCCCCGCCGGCACGAGCAGCTCCGCCGCACCCGGTTCCGCGACACCTCCGGAGGAGCCCGCGCCGGGGACGCCGGAGCAGGCCGCGCCGACCGGCGACGCCTCCGAGCTGCCACCCGCTCTGCCGGCGGTCGCACTCGACGAGGAGGCCTCCGGCGCGGACGGGGTCAGCGCGCAGGTGGTGTCCCTCGAGGCGATCGACGGGACCGCGCAGGGTCCGGGCAACATCGCCGGAGCCGCGCTGCGTGCCACCGTGCGCCTGGAGAACGGGACCGACGAGCCCTTGGCGCTGGACCTCGTGGTCGTCAACCTGACCCACGGCACGGACGGCACGCCGGCCTCGCCGCTGCAGGACGCCTCCCGCGTCCCGTTCACGGGCACGCTGGCGCCCGGCGAGGCGGCCGAGGGCGTGTACGTCTTCACCGTGCCGGCGGACGCCCGCGACGTCGTGACGCTCACCGTCGGCTACCGGGCCGGCGCTCCGTTCCTGGTCTTCACCGGGGCCGCTGGCTGACCTCTCGCACTCCACAGCTCCACCTGCAGGGCCCCGGCGGACGCCGGGGCCCTGCAGGCGTTGGGGAGATCGGCTCGGGCCTCACCCAGAGTGATGAACTACTGAGAGTGCTCGTCGCTGAGCTGGGCTTCGTCACCGGTTCGGGGGATCGCAGGCTCCTTCTCGTCACGCTTAGTGTCCGCCTGCTGGTCCGTGGAGGCCGGCGAATCGTGATGGCACGAGCGGGGGAATTCGCATGTCTGCACTATTGGCCGCCTGGGGGAAGTCCCTCCTGGCCGGCCTCGTCAGCCTCCTGGTGGGGGTCGGCACGGTGACACTGTCGGCACCGGCGCTGGCCGACACCGCGCCGCTGGACCCGGCGAACCCGGCCACCCCGGCGACCGTGACCGCCGACCCGCTGCCCACCGTCCAGATCAACGGTGTCGCGTGGTCGCAGGCCGTCGTCGGCAACACCGTCTACGTCGCGGGCAGCTTCACCCGCGCCCGCCCGGCGGGTGCCGCACCCGGCACGCAGGAGGTGGTGCGGAACAACCTGCTGGCCTACGACATCCGCACCGGCCAGCTGGTCACCTCCTTCGCGCCCAGCCTCGACGCCCAGGCGCTGGCCGTGACCGCCTCGCCCGACGGGTCCCGCATCTACGTGGGTGGTGACTTCACCCGGGCCGACGGCCAAACCCGCTCCGGCATGGCCGCCTACAGCACGGCGACCGGGCAGCTGATCAGCACCTTCCGGCCGGCCTTCAACAGCCGGGTGACCGCGCTGGCCGCCACCAACGACAAGGTGTACGCCGGCGGCTGGTTCACCGCGGTCGGTGGGACGGCTCGCAAGAACATCGCGGCGGTGGCCGCCAGCAACGGCGCCCTGCAGACGTGGTACCCGAAGCTGGGTGCCGGGGCCGTCACGCCGCCCAGCACCGAGGTCATGGCCCTGACGGTGACCGGCGGCGGCAGCCAGGTGGTCCTCGGTGGCCGGTTCGGCACCATCAACGGGACCGCCGCGGTCGGGGTCGGCGCGGTGGACGCCGCGTCCGGTGCGACCAAGTCGTTCGCGGTGAACCAGGTGGTCACCAACCAGGGTGGGAACTCCGCCGTCTACAGCCTCACCAACGACGGCACCTCCGTGTACGGGACCGCCTACAACTACAACGGCCCCGGCAACCTCGAGGGCTCGTTCAAGGTCACCGCGAACGGCGGGCAGGTCCAGTGGATCAACGACTGCCGTGGTGACACGTACTCGAGCTTCCCGTCGAACGGTGTGCTCTACATGGCCACGCACGCCCACGACTGCAGCACCATCGGGGGCTACCCGGAGCAGAACCCGCGGGTCAACCAGTTCGGCACCGCGGTGAGCCTGGCCGCCACCGGCACGGTCGGGAACCGCTCGGCGAAGCTCACCGGCAAGCCCGCTCCGTCGCTGCTGCCGTGGTTCCCGACCTTCTACGCCGGCACCTACACCGGTCAGTTCCAGGCCGGCTGGAGCGTCACCGGCAACAGCCAGTACGTCGTCTACGGCGGTGAGTTCCCCGGCGTGAACGGCAGCGAGCAGCAGGGCCTGGTCCGCTTCGCCGTCCCGGCCCTCGCGCCGAACAAGGTGGGCCCGCGCGCGACCGGCACCTTCACCCCGACCGTCAGCGCGGTCATCGGCGCCGTGCGTGTGTCGTGGAAGGCCGTGCACGACCGGGACAACGAGCACCTCACCTACCGGGTGTACCGGGACGACGCGGACTCCGCGCCGGTCTGCGAGGTCACCCGGCCGTCGCGGTGGTGGGACCTGCCCACCTACGCCTGCTCGGACACCGGGGCCGCCGCCGGCTCGCACCGGTACCTGGTCGTGGCCGGCGACGCGGCCGGCAACGAGCTGGCCTCCAGCTGGGCCACCGCCACGGTGGGCGCCGCCAACAGCAGCCCCTCGGGGCCGTACGCCGCCCTGGTCGCTGCCGACGGCGCGGGCGCGCACTGGTCGCTCGGTGAGACGTCCGGCCCGACCGCCTACGACCGGGTCGGCACCCTGGACACGACCATCAACTCCGGGGTCACCCGCGACCAGGGCGGCGCCATCGCCGGTGACGAGGGCACCGCGTTCGCCTTCAACGGCTCCTCCACCGGTTTCCTGTCCACCACCACCGCGGTCACCGGCCCGAACGTCTTCTCGGTGGAGGCGTGGTTCCAGACGACCTCGACGGCCGGCGGCAAGATCGTCGGGATGGGGGACAGTGCGACCGGCACCAGCTTCCTGCACGACCGCGAAGTGTTCATGGACACCGCCGGGCGGATCGGGTTCGGGGTGTACCTGGGTGGACAGAAGATCGTCCGCAGCACTGCCGCCTACAACGACGGTCAGTGGCACCACGCGGTCGGGACGGTGAGCCCGCAGGGGCTGACGCTGTACGTGGACGGGGTCCAGGTCGGCACCCGCGCCGACGGCAACAGCGGCCGGAAGCTCACCGGCTACTGGCGGATCGGCGGCGACACGGTGTGGAGCGGCAACGGCAGCAACTGGTTCGCCGGTCGCATCGACGAGGTCGCCGTGTACCCCACCGCGCTGACCGCCGAGCAGGTGGCCGAGCACAACACGGTGGCGCGCACCGGCCAGGTGCCCAACACCGCGCCGACGGCGGCCTTCACCTCGTCGGTGGCGGACCTGACGGTGTCGGTGGACGGGGCGGCGTCGGCCGACGCCGACGGCCGGGTGGCCTCCCACGCGTGGGAGTTCGGCGACGGCGGCACCGGCACGGGTGCGACCGCGTCGCACACCTACGCGGCGGCGGGTACCTACACCGTGCGCCTGACGGTCACCGACGACCGGGGTGCCACGAGCACCGTCACCCGGGACGTCACGGTCTCCGCGCCGGCGCCGCAGCCGGAGCCGGAGCCGCAGCCGCAGCCGGGGAACGGCGCGCTGGCCGCCGACGCCTTCGAGCGGACCGTGGCCTCCGGCTGGGGCACCGCCGACCGCGGCGGGGCCTGGACGACGAACGGCGCGACGTCGGTCGCCGGCGGGACCGGTCAGCTGACCGGCGCCCCCCGCCAGAGCGCCGACGCCCTGCTCCGTGAGGTGTCCGCGCTGGACACCGGCGTCCAGGCGGAGCTGGTGCTCCCCGAGGTGGCGACCGGCGGCGGCACGTACGTCAGCCTGGCCACCCGCACCGTGGGCACGAGCGACTACCGCGTGCTGCTGCGGTACCGCTCTGACCGCCAGGTCGAGGTCATGCTCGCCCGGTACGTCAACGACGTGGAGACGATCCTGGCCGGGACGACGCTGCCGGGCGGGTACACGGCGGGGCAGTCGCTGACGGTGCGGTTCGACGCCGAGGGCACCGGGACGACGACGCTGCGGGCCAAGCTGTGGGCGACCGGGACCGCCGAGCCCGCGGGCTGGCTGGTGACCGAGACCGACAGCACGGCGGCCCTGCAGCGGCCGGGCGCGCTCTACCTGTACGAGTACGTCTCGGGCAGCGCCACGCGGGCCTCCACGGTCCGGGTCGACGACCTGTGGGTCGGGGCCGCCGGCACCGCTCCGGGCCAGCCGGACCAGGAGCCCGGTACCCCGGTCGACCCTGCTCCGGCCAACCAGGCGCCGACGGCGTCGTTCACCGCCACCCCGGCCGACCTGACGGTCGCGGTCGACGGCTCGGCTTCGGCCGACGCCGACGGCCGGGTCGCCTCCCACGCGTGGGACTTCGGTGACGGGTCCACGGGCACCGGGGCGACCGCGTCGCACACCTACGCGGCGGCGGGCTCCTACACCGTGCGCCTGACGGTGAGCGACGACGACGGGGCGACCGGGACGGCCACCCGCACGGTGGTCGTGACCGCTCCGGCTCCGCAGCCGGAGCCCCAGCCCGAGCCGCAGCCCCAGCCCGAGCCGCAGCCCCAGCCCGAGCCGCAGCCGGACACTGCGCTGGCCAGCGACGCCTTCGGCCGGGAGGTGTCCTCCGGCTGGGGGGCCGCCGACCGTGGCGGGGCCTGGACGACGACGGGCACCGCGTCGGTCACCGGTGGTGCCGGCCAGCTGACCGCCACCGCCGCGCGGGAGGCCTCGGCGCTGCTCGGGGACCTCTCGGAGACCGACGTGGCCGTGCAGGCGACGCTCACCCTGCCGCAGCTGGCAACGGGTGGGGGTACCTACGTCAGCCTGGCCACGCGCCACGTGGGCACGACCGACCACCGGGTCACGCTGCGGTACCGCTCCGACGGCCAGGTCGAGGTCATGCTGACCCGGTCGGTCGACGACACCGACACGATCCTGGCCGGGACGACGCTGCCCACCAGGTACACGGCGGGGCAGTCGCTGACGGTGCGGTTCGAGACGGAGGGCACCGGGACGACGACGCTGCGGGCCAAGCTGTGGGCGACCGGGACCGCCGAGCCCGCGGGCTGGCTGCTGACGGGGACCGACAGCACGGCGGCCCTGCAGCGGCCGGGCGCGCTCTACCTGTACGAGTACGTCTCGGGCAGCGCCACGCGGGCCTCCACGGTCCGGGTCGACGACCTGTGGGCAGGTCCCGTCGGGACCGCGCCGCAGGCCGGCTGACCACCCCAACTCGGGTGAGCGGCGCCGGCACAGCCGTGCCGGCGCCGTACCCGGACCGTGATCATCCCAGGGTGACCGTCGCATCACCTGTCGTGGCCGAGGCTGCAGCAGCCCCGTCCGCCGCTCCGCGGTGGGCGGGGCCGCTCGCTGTCGTGGTCGTCAACTACGGGTCGTCCGCGCTGCTGCGCCGCAACCTCGTCCCGCTCGGCCGCACCGGCCTGCCGGTGGTCGTGGTGGACAACCACTCCACCGCCGAGGAGCGGCGGGCGGTGACCGAGCTGGCCCGGCACGAGGGCTGGGACCTGGTCTGCCTCCCCGACAACGACGGCTTCGGAGCCGGGGTCAACGCCGGCGTGGCCGCCGCCCGCGCCCGCGGGTGCACCACGTTCCTGCTCCTCAACCCCGACGCCGTCGTGGAGCGTGCCGTGGTGGACCGGCTGGCCGAGCGGAGCCTCGCCGACCCGCTCGCGATGCTGAGCCCGCGCATCGTCGACTCCGGCGGCCGGGTGTACTTCGCCGGTTCCCGTCTGCGGTTGCGCGACGGACGCACCGGCCGGCGGCTCACCGACCCCGCGGCTCCGAGCTCGGTGCGGGAGTGGCTGACGGGCGCCTGCCTGGTCGTGCACAGCGAGCTCTTCGACCGGCTCGGCGGGTTCGACGACGGCTACTTCCTCTACTGGGAGGACGTCGACCTCAGCTACCGCGCGCAGCAGGTCGGGGGGCGCACCGTGCTGTGCGAGGACCTGGTCGCGGTCCACGACGAGGGCGGCACGCAGCACCGACGCGGCGAGGCCAAGTCCGACCTCTACTACTACTGGAACTGCCGGAACCGGCTCGCGTTCGCCGCCCGGCACCTCGAGCGGCGGCAGATGCTCGGCTGGCTGCTGCGCACCCCGGCGGTCAGCTGGGCGATCCTGCTCCAGGGGGGCCGGCGCCAGCTGCTCCGCTCCTCCCGGCCGCTGCGGGCCGCGGTCCGCGGCTCGCTCGCCGGCGCCCGGCTGGTGCTGCGCGCGGCGCTGCGGCGGCCGGCGGCGACCGGCCGGCCGCCGGTGCTCGTCGTCCACCCCGGGGCCGACCTGTACGGCGCGGACCGGATGCTCCTGGAGTCCGTCGACGCGCTGCGCACCTCCTTCGAGGTCACCGTCGCCCTGCCCGGTCCGGGCCCGCTGGTGGCCGAGCTGCAGGCCCTCGGGGTGCGCGTCGTCCACTGCCCGATGCCGGTGCTGCGCAACGCCGCCCTGCGCCCGCGAGGCGCGGTGCGGCTGGTCGCGGACGCCCTGCGCGGGGTGGTCCCCGCCCTCCGTCTGCTCCGCCGTTGCGGCGCGGCCGGCGTCTACGTCAACACGGTCACCCTGCCCTCCTGGCCGCTGCTGGCCCGCGTGGCCCGGCGGCCCTCCGTCGTCCACGTCCACGAGGCCGAGCAGTCGCTCCCTCGCCTGGTGCGCCGGGCCCTGGCGCTCGCTCCGGCCCTGGCCACCCGTGTGGTGGTCAACAGCTCCTTCACCCGCGACGTGCTCGCCGAGGTCGCCCCGCGGCTCGTCGAGCGCAGCACCCTGGTGCACAACGCCGTCCGTGGGCCGGCGGCCCCCGCCGCGGCGCGTCCGGCCGTGACCGGTCCCGCGCGGCTGCTGTACGTCGGCCGGCTCTCCCCGCGCAAGGGGCCGCAGGTCGCCGTGGCCGCCCTCGAGGTGCTGGTCGCGCGGGGGGTCGACGCCCGGCTGGACCTGGTCGGCTCGGTGTTCCCCGGCTACGAGTGGTTCGAGGAGGAGCTGCGCCGGCAGGTCGCCGCCGCCGGGCTGGCCGGTCGGGTCCGCTTCCACGGCTTCCGGTCCGACGTGGGGTCCGCCCTCGCCGACGCCGACGTCGTCCTGGTGCCCTCCGTGGCCGAGGAGTCGTTCGGCAACACCACCGTGGAGGCGGTGCTGGCCGCCCGGCCGGTGCTGGTCAGCGACTCGAGCGGGCTGCGCGAGGCGGTGGCGGGCTTCCGGAGTCCCCGGGCCGTCGAGCCCGGCCGGCCCGAGGCCTGGGCCGACGCCGTCGAGGCGGTGCTGGCCGACTGGCCGCGGGCCCGGGAGCTCGCGGTCGCCGACGCCGCGGATGCCCGCCGGCGGCACGCTCCGCAGCGCTACCGCGACGGCCTCGTCGCGGTCGTCGCTGCTGTGGCGGGGCCGTCCCGCCGAGGACACCTCGCCGCGAGGAGCGGCCCGGAGCAGCGGAGGAGCGCATGACGCTGACGACCGACGCGCCTGTCGACCCGGCGACGGGCACCGTGCGTGTGACGGTGGCGGTCCCCACCTACCGCCGTCCCGACGACCTGCGTGCCCTGCTGCCCATGCTGTGCGAGCAGGCGGAGGAGGTCGTGACCGCGACCGGCGGCCGCTACCTCGTCGACGTGCTCGTGGTGGACAACGACCCCGGGCGCAGCGCCGCCGACGTGGTCTCCCAGGTCGCCGGCCCCGGTGTCCGGTACGCGGTGGAGCCGTGCCCGGGGATCGCCGCGGTCCGCAACCGGGCGATGGACGAGGCTGCCGGTGCCCGGCTCCTGGCCTTCATCGACGACGACGAGCGGCCCCGTGAGCGGTGGCTGACCGCCCTCCTCGACACGTGGGCGGCCACCGGGGCGGTGGCCGTCTCCGGCCGGGTGCTCGCCGAGTACGCCGGTGAGCTCGATCCGTGGATCCGGGCAGGTCGCTTCTTCGTCCGGCGCAACCTGCCGAGCGGTACCGAGATCGACACCGCGGCCACCGGCAACCTGCTGCTCGACCTCGACCAGGTGCGCGCCTCCGGCACCCGCTTCGAGTCCGCCCTCGGGCTGGGCGGGGGAGAGGACACCCTGTTCAGCCGCTCGCTGGTCCGGGCGGGTGGACGCATGGTGTGGTGTGCCGAGTCCGCGGTGGTCGACCAGGTGCCCGAGGAGCGGATGACCCGCCGCTGGGTCCTCACCCGTGCCTGGAGCCACGGCAACGCGACGGTGCTCACGGAGCTGCGGCTCACGCCGGGGTCGCTGCCGCGCCTGGCCGTGCGGGCTCGCGGGGTGGTCCGGGGGCTGCTCCGGGTCGCCGGCGGGGCGGCGCGGTGGGCGCTGGGCTGGGCCGCGGGTTCGCTCCGGCACCAGGCCCGGGGGCTGCGCGCGGTGTTCCGCGGCGCCGGGATGATCGGCGGCGCCCTGGGGGTCGTCTACGAGGAGTACGCCCGCAGCGGGCGCCGGTGGCGGCTGGCCGGCCGGACGCGACCGTGCTGAGCGCCGGGGTGGCGTGGGGACGGCGTGCCGGCGTGCGGGCCGTCCGCCGCATGGGGGCCCCGCTGGCAGGCTCGGTCGTCGCTGTCCGGACCTCGGCGCCGCAGGTCGCCCTGACCTTCGACGACGGGCCCGAGCCCGGCGGCACCGACGGGGTCCTGGCCGCCCTGGCCGACGCCGGCGCCACTGCCACCTTCTTCGTGCTGCTCACCCGGGTCCGCCGCCACCGGGGCCTGCTGGACCAGGTGGTCGCCGCCGGGCACGAGGTCGCCCTCCACGGGGCGGACCACCGGCCCCTGCCCACGCTCCCCGTCGCGGAGGTCGAGCGACTGACCCGGGCGGCGCGAGCCGAGCTCGAGGACGCCACCGGTCAGCCGGTCCGCTGGCACCGCCCCCCTTACGGCAGGCAGACCCTGGGCACGTGGCGAGCGGTCACCCGGGCCGGGCTCCAGCCGGTCCTGTGGGGGCCGTCGACGTGGGACTGGAAGGACGTCCCGTGGGAGCAGCGGCTGGCCCGGTCCCGCCAGGGGTTGCGGCAGGGGGCGATCGTGCTGGCGCACGACGGCTTCCCGGGCCCGGACGACCTCGTCGACGACGGCCCCGCCCCGGTGCTCGACAGGGGTGCTCTCGTCGCGGAGGTGCTCGACGGCTACGCCGAGCGGGGCCTCACGGCGGGCTCGCTGCGCGACGTGGTGGCCCGCGGGGGGCGCCTGGTCCGGGAAGCCCGGATCACCGGCTGAGGCCGGCTCGGCACCCGTCCGCCGCTGACGGGTGCGCCGGGGGGTGAGGACGGCGGGAGGTCCTTCCCCGATCGGCTCAGCCGCGGAGGACCTGCAGCGCCCGCCGGTAGGCGGCCGCGTGCGCCTGGCCCACGCGGTCCCAGTCCCGCAGGCTGAGGTCCGGCGGCGCCGCGGGCGGCGCAGCACGCAGGGCGGCCACCGCGTCGACCAGGTGGTCGGCGGTGAGCTCGCCGGAGTACCGGTGCACCCATCCCGGGCCGACCTCGTCGGCCAGCTGCTCGTTGACCGGGTTGTCGGGCACGAGCACCGGCCGCCCGAGTGAGAGCGCCGCGAGCGCGCCGCCGGAGTTGTGCATCTCCCGGTAGGGCAGGACGACCAGTTCGGCGGAGGTCATCTCGGTCACCAGGTCGGCGTCGGACAGGAAGCCGAGCGCCACCGTGACCCGAGGGTCCGCGGCCGCGGCCGTGGTCAGGTCGGCACCCAGCTCCTGGGTGGAGGGGTTCCCGGCGACGCGCAGCTCCAGCGGCTCCGCCGTCCGTCCGGCGGTCGCCGCGAAGGCGGCGATGAGCCGGTCCACCCCCTTGTAGCGGCGGAGCAGGCCGACGAAGCCCAGCCTGCCCCGGCGGGCGGCGGCCCGAGGGTGCGGGGCGAACCAGTCGCGGTAGTGGCCGTGGCGGACGAACTCGACCGGCGCCCCGGGGGGCACCGGCGTCTGCTCGTTGAGCCGGATGCGCAGCGTGGTCCACCGCTCGGCCCAGCGCAGCAGGGCCACCTCTCGGCGGGAGATGCCGCTGGGCAGCTCGAGGTTGTGGACGGTGCGGACCAGCGGGGTCCGGGTGACCCGCAGGCGGAGCAGGAGCACCACGAAGAGCAGCTGGCGCACCAGCTTCTTCAGCGGACCGTGCCCGGAGACCAGGATCTCCGGCCAGTGCACGTGGAAGACCGAGTAGCCGCCCCGCAGCGCCCGCCGCCAGGAGAAGGTCAGGACCCGGACGTCGGGCAGCTCGGCCAGGCTGCGGCCGAGCATGACCAGGTACGGGTTGGTCGTCGGCCGCGGGCGCGGGAACGACTGCAGCACCACGAGTTCCCCGTCCAGGTGTCGTGAGCCCACGACGCGACCTCCCAGCTCGTCGGGCCGGTCCTCCTGGCGGTCCCGGCGGCAGAGCCACTCTGCCCGGCGGACGGCGGCGGTGCCTCGCCCATCGTGGTGATGTCCGCCGGCGTCCGGGTCGGCGGGCGGCGGCGTCGTGGTCTGATCCGCAGGCCCCGTGGTGTTCGGGGCCCCGACGGAGAGAGTGCGATGCCAGGTCACGTCCCCCCCGGTCCGGTCCGAGAGGAACCGGCCCGGTGAGCGCCGACACAGCCACCCCCGCCCGCTCCGACGACGGCGCGGTCGACGGGCGGGCGCTCGGGCGCAGCGCGGCCCGGGGCGTGCTCGTCGCGCTGACGGGCCAGGGGCTGCGGATCGGCGTGCAGGTCCTCTCCGTCGTCCTGCTCTCCCGGCTGCTGGGGCCGACCGACTACGGCCTGCTGGCGATGGTCATGGCGGTCATCGGGGTCGCCGACGTGTTCCGGGACCTGGGCCTGTCGACGGCGGCGGTGCAGGCGCCGAGCCTGTCCGTGCAGCAGCGCAGCAACCTCTTCTGGGTCAACACCGGGACCGGGGCGCTGCTCAGCGTGCTCGCCGTCGCCGCCGCCCCGCTCGTCGAGGCCCTCTACGGCCGGCCCGAGCTCGGTGCGATGACGCAGGCCCTGGCGGCGGTCTTCCTGCTCAACGGCGTGGCCACGCAGTACCGCGCCGACCTCACCCGCCATCTGCGGTTCGGCCGCCTGGCCGTCGTCGACGTGTCCGCCCCGGCGGCCGGGCTGGTCGCGGGGCTGGGCCTGGCCGCGACCGGCGCCGGGTACTGGGCGCTGGTCGGCCAGCAGCTGGCGCAGTACCTCGTGATGACGGTGATGGTCGTCCTCGCGGGGCGGTGGGTCCCGCGCTGGCCGGACCGGCGCACCCCCATGGACGGGCTGCTGCGCTTCGGCTGGCACATGGTGGGCATCGAGCTGCTCGGCTACGCCAGCCGCAACGCCGACTCCCTGCTCATCGGCACGCGCTCGGGTGCCGCCGCGCTGGGCCTCTACAACCGCGCCTACCAGCTGCTCATGGCCCCGCTGGGGCAGGTGCGCGCGCCGATCACCCAGGTCGCGCTGCCGGTCCTGTCCCGGCTCCACGACGATCCCGAGCGGTGGGCGGCGTACGTCCGGCGCGGCCAGCAGGCCCTGGGTTACACGCTGGTCGCCGGGCTCGCCGTGGTCGTGGGCGCGGCGGAGCCGATCACGGCGGTGTTCCTCGGGGACCAGTGGCTGGGAGTGGCGCCGGTCCTGCGGCTGATGGCCGTCGGGGGCGCCTGCCAGATGCTGGCCTTCGTCGGCTACTGGGTGTACCTCTCCCGGGGGCTGACCTCGTCGCTGATCCGTTACTCGCTGTTCGAGACCGCCGTCCGGCTGGTCTGCATCGTGGTCGGCAGCGGGTACGGCGTGGTGGGCGTGGCCGCCGGGTTCGCGCTGGCCCCGGCTCTGACCTGGCCGGTCTCGCTGTGGTGGCTCTCCCGCCTGGCGCCGCTCCCGCTCCGCCAGCTGGTCACCGGTGCCCTGCGCATCCTCGGGCTCGCGTGCGCGGTCGCCGTGGCCGCGTACGCGGCGGTCCAGGCGGCCGGGAGCTCGTCACCGCTGCTGGCCCTGGTCGCCGCCGTGGCAGCGGGAACGGTCGTCTACCTGCTGGTCGCCGCGGTCGCCCGACCGGTCCGGCGGGACGTCGGGGAGGTCGTCCGGGCGGTGCGCGCCGGTGTCCGACACCGGGCCGTCACCCGGGAACAGCCACTCGCTCACCCCGCGGAGTGACGGTGGCCGGTCAGCGCGTGCCCTGGTGCGCCGGCCGGGGGAGAGTCGGCTCTCCCGCCGTGCCGGTGGGCGGGTCCACGGAGAGGAGGGGGTGCTCGTGTCCGGTCCACTGATCGACGCGCTCCTCGTCCTCGGCGCCGCCGCGGCCCTCGGGGTGCTCGCCCTCGTGGTGGCGCGCCGGGCGCCCCGGCTGGCCCTCGTCGCCTGGCTCGTCACGATCTGCGCCGTCCCGGTGTGGCTCGGCTCGGGGACGGGTCTGCCTCTGGAGCCGCAGGTCGTCGTCGGCCTCGGGGTCCTCGTCGCGCTCCTGCCGGTGCGCGCCGCGATCCCCTTCCGGTTCACGGTCGCCGACGTGGTCGTGGCCGCCCTGCTCGTCAGCGCGCTGGTGCCGGCGGTGCTCGGCCGGGCGACGGTGTCGAGCGTCGTCGTCCTGTGCGTCCAGTGGATCGGGGCGTTCCTCCTCGGCCGGCTCGTGGGTCACCGGGTGCCGCTCGACCGGGTCTACGCGGCCGTGGCGGTCGCGTTCACCTGCGTGGCGGTCCTGGCCCTGGTTGAGTGGGGGACCGGCTGGAACCCCTTCCTCTCGGTGCCCGGCTCCGGCGGCCTGTACGACACCTGGGCCGTGATCCAGGAGCGCGGCGGCGAGGCGCGGGTCGAGGGGGCCTTCGGGCACTCCATCGCCCTCGGGGGGAGCCTCGCGCTGGCCCTGCCGCTGACGCTGGTGGCACCGTTCCGCCCGCTGGTGAGGGCGGCCATGGCCACCGTCATCCTGCTGGCCTGCGCGGTCACCCTGAGCAGGATCGGCGTGGGGACGGCGGTCCTCGGTGTGGTGCTCGCGCTGCTGGTCCTGCCGGGGGTGGACCTCCCGGCCCGGCTGCGGTGGTGGCTGGCCGGCGGCCTGGTCGTGACCACGGCGGCGGTGGCGCCCATGGTGGCGCGCGTGTTCGCAGCCGCCGGCGACGAGGCGTCCGACAGCGCGGCCTACCGCGCGGACCTGCTCGGCCTGCTCGACGACGTGCAACTGCTGGGGCTGGCACCCAGCTACCACGTGACCCCGAGTGGGCGGGCCTTCTTCGGCGACTTCCGGTCGATCGACAGCGCGCTGGTGCTCCTGGCGCTCAACCACGGCTGGATCCCGCTCGTGTGCGTCCTGGTGGGGGCCGCGCTGGCGGTCGGTGCGGTGCTGTGCGGCCGCGCCACGGCGCCGACGGTCGCGCTGGTGGCCCAGCTGCCGGCCGTCGCCACCGTCGCGCTGATCACCCAGTACTCGGGGTGGCTGTGGTTCGTGGCCGGTCTCGCCGTCGCCAGCCACGCTCTCGGGCGTCGGCCCACGGGGGGACCGGCGCCGTCGCCGCTCACCCCCAGGGGTGAGAAGCCCCTGGTCAGCGCCGGGACGGCGGTTAGGTTCAGTCGGTAGTACGTGACCGTCGTGGTCACCGTCGGGGGGAGGCTCCATCGTGGGCGTTCGAGGCTGGTTCCAGGTCCTGTACAGGCACGTCCTGGCGATCGTCGTCGCCGTCGTGGTCTGCGGCACGGGCGCGTTGACCGCGAGCCTGCTGGCCACCCCCAGCTACGCCGCGACCGCGGGGCTGTTCTTCTCGCTGCAGAACGCCAGCTCGGCCGGTGACCTGGTCGAGGGCGGCGCGTTCACCCGGGACCAGATGGCGTCGTTCGCCACGCTGGCCACCACGCCTGCGGTCCTCGAGCCGGTGATCGACGAGCTGGACCTGGCGACCGACGTCAGGGAGCTCGCCGACCGGGTGGAGGCCGTGACCCCCAGCGGGACGGTGTTCCTGGAGCTGACGGTCACCGATCCGTCCCCGCAGCTGGCCGCGGACGTCGCCAACGCCGTCGCCGCCCAGCTGATCGAGGTGGTCGGGGACGTCGCACCGGCTGACACCGAGGGCCGGGCCACGGTGCGCGCGACGACGGTGACCCCGGCGGCCGCGCCCGAGTTCGCGTCGTCGCCGAACACGCGGATGAACCTGGCGGCCGGCCTGCTCACCGGGCTGGCGCTCGGGGTGCTGTACGCGCTGCTGCGCGAGTCCCTCGACACCCGCGTGCGCGACGTGCACCGGGTCGAGGCCCTCACCGACGCACCGGTGCTCGGCCGCCTCGCCGCCGACGGGGACGTCCCCGACCTGGTCGTGGCCGACGCCCCCCACAGCCCGCAGGCGGAGCTGTTCCGCCAGCTCCGCACCAACCTCGAGTTCTCCCGCGCCGAGGGGGAGCCGTTCAGCGTGGCCGTCACGTCGTCGCTGCCCCAGGAGGGCAAGTCGACGACCGCGATCAACCTGGCGCTGGCGCTGTCCGAGGTGTGCGATCGCGTGCTCCTCGTCGACGCCGACCTGCGCCGTCCTGCTGTCGCCCAGCGGCTGGGGCTGGAAGGAGCGGCCGGTCTGTCGACCGTGCTCGTGGGCCGGGCCGACGTCGAGGACGTCGTCCAGCCCTGGGGGGACGGCGGCCTGTCGGTCCTGACCTCCGGTGCGGTGCCGCCCAACCCCGCGCAGCTGCTGGACTCGCCGCGGATGCGCGCGCTCATGGCCGAGCTCGAGGGCCGCTACGACGTCGTCGTGGTCGACTCCCCGCCCCTCCTGCCGGTGACCGACGCGCTGCTGGTGTCCCGGTGCACCCGCGGGACGCTGCTGGTCGTCGACAGCCGGCGGGTGCGGCGGCACCAGCTCGCCGAGGCCCTGCGCCAGCTGGCGGCCGTGCAGACGCGGCTGTTCGGCGTCGTGGTCAACCGGCTCGTCGCCGGCAAGCAGGTGTACGGGTACGGGAGCTACAGCTCGGCGGTGCCCACCGCTGTCGTCCGTGACCGCGCCGCGGCGCCGGCCGCCGACGGGGGCCGTCCGGCCTCCGGCGAGCGGGTCGCCGCGGGCGTCCGCGGCCGGTGAGCGCGGCTCGGCAGCCGAGCCCACGCGGCGCCCTGCAGCCGTGAGCGGTCTGCTGGTCGTGTGCCGGGGGAACGTCTGCCGCTCTCCGGCCGCCGAGCACCTGCTGCGCGCCGGGCTGACCGGCACGGACGTCACGGTCGTCAGCGCAGGGACGCACGCCCTGGTGGGCGAGCCGATCGACCCCCTGGTGGCCGCTGCCCTGCGGAGCCGCGGCGTCGACGTGACGCCCACGCCCGCCCGGCAACTGGACCGCGCCGCGCTCCGGGGAGCCGACCTGGTCGTGGTGATGAGCGCGGCCCAGCGCTCCGCGGTCGTCGCGGTGGACCCCGCGGCGGTCCGGCGCACCTTCCTGCTCCGCCAGTTGGCCCGGTTGCTCACGACCCCGGGGACGACGGTGCCGGGCGCCGACCCCGCCGAGCGGCTGCGGAACCTGCCTGCCCTGCTGGCCGCCCGCCGCACCGCGCGACCCCCGGCCGGAGGCGAGGACGTCGAGGACCCCTACGGCCGTGACGCGGCCGTGGCCGACCGCGTCGTCGCGCAGATCGAGGCGGCGGTGCAGGGCCTGCTCGGCGCCCTGCTCTCCCCCGCACCACCCGCCGGAACGGCCTGCGCCCCGGCACTCGGCCGGGGGACGTCAGATGGGGTGAATGCTCCCTCCGGGTGATGACGCAGGGTGATCGCCGCTGGTCGACTGGGTGCTGTACCGCACGAGCAACGGGGGAGCTCCGCATGACCGTCGTCGGCTACGCGCCCGGCGCGTACGACCTGTTCCACATCGGCCACCTCAACCTGCTCCGGCACGCCGCCGAGCAGTGCGACCACCTGGTCGCCGGCGTGGTCTCGGACGAGATGCTCGTCCTGACCAAGGGCCGGGCCCCGGTGATCCCGCTCGCCGAGCGGATGGAGATCGTCCGCAGCCTGCGCATGGTCGACGAGGTCCGCGCCGAGGTGGTGCCCGACAAGATCGACACCTGGCGCGAGGTCGGGTTCGACGTCATCTTCAAGGGCGACGACTGGCGCGGCACGGAGAAGGGCAACCGGCTGGAGCGGGACTTCGCCGCGGTCGGCGTCGAGGTCCGCTACTTCCCGTACACGATGCACACCTCGAGCACGGCGCTGCGCCGGGCCCTGGCCGCCCTCGAGGGCGGCGCGGGCGGGCGGGAGGCCCGCGGCGCCGTGCTGGCCGGGGACGGCCGCCGGTGACCGTCCCGGCCGAGCGGCTGGCCGCCGACCGCCGGCGGCTGCCCATCCCGCCGGTGCTCATGTACCACTCGATCTGCCCGGGCGACCGGCCCGACCCGCACCGGGTCCGGGTTGCCCCGGACCGGCTCGACCGGCACCTGCGGCTGCTGCGCCGCCTGGGCCTGCGGGGCGTCTCGCTGGCCGAGCTGCTCGAGGCACAGCAGCGGGGGGCCGCGGCCGGGCTGGTCGGGCTCACCTTCGACGACGGGTACGCCGACTTCGTCGAGCACGCCGTCCCCGTCCTCGCCCGGCACGGGATGACCGCCACGCTCTACGTGGTGGCCGGGCTGCTCGGCGGGCAGAACGCGTGGGACGACGGCCCGCGGCTCGACCTGCTGGACGCCGACGGGGTGCGGTCCGTGGCCGCGGCCGGGCACGAGGTGGGCAGCCACACCCTCACCCACGCCGACCTGCGCGGTGCCGACGCGGCGACCCTGGAGCGCGAGGTCGCCGGCAGCCGCCGCGTGCTCGAGGACGTGCTCCAGGCCGAGGTGCCAGGGTTCTGCTACCCGTGGGGCTACTTCGACGCGGCCGCCGCCGACGCGGTCCGCGCGGCGGGCTACGACCACGCCTGCGTGACCGGTGACTACCTGCCGGGGGACCGTTTCACCCTGCCGCGCTCCTACGTCGCCCCCGGCGACGGCACCGCGCACCTGCTGGCCAAGCTCGCCCGGCACTCCGTGCGCATGCGCGGCGTCCCAGCCACGGCGTGATCCGGCGGAGCGCGCGGCCGGCCGGGGGCTCCCGGGTGGCCGCGCACGCCGCCGGGCGGCGGGGCGCGCCCGGGCTGCTGGCGGTGCTCCTCCTGGCCGGCGCCTGCGGCGGTCCGGCCGCCGGTCCCGTCGCCACGGGGACCCCCCGCCCGACGTCGTCCCCCGAGCCCCTGCCCGACCTGGGCGCCGGCGTCCACGACGTGCGGGTGGGGGGCGAGGACGCGATGGTCCTCCTGCCGGAGCAGGCGAACGGCCGGGTGGTGGTCTACCTGCACGGCTACGAGGCCGACTCCGCCGCGCTGCTCAACGACGTCGCGTTCGGCGAGGTCGCCGAGGGACTGGTCGACGCGGGGTACGCGGTCGCGGCCAGCGACGCGGGAGGGAACGCCTGGGGCGACCCGGCCAGCGTGGCCGCCCATGCCGACCTCGCCGCCGCGGTGACCGACCTCGTGGACGCGACGGACGTGTACCTCGTGGCCGAGTCGATGGGCGGCCTGGCCGGCGCCCAGTTGGTGGAGCAGCGGCGCATCCCGGGGCTGCGTGGCTACGCCGGCATCTTCCCGCTGTGCGACCTGAGCTCGGTCTACGACGACTTCGCCGAGTCGATCGACGCGGCGTACGGGTCCGCAGTGGAGGGGGCGCTGGAGGAGCTGTCACCGGTCGCCCTCGGCGACGCCGTGCCCGCGGTGTTCTGGGCGTCCGACGACGACACGGTGGTGGACAGGGGGCGCAACGCCGACGTCTGCGCCGCCCAGGTCGTCGCCCGCGGTGGCAGCGCGGTGGTCGTCCCCACCGAGGGGGAGCACGGCGACCCCTCCAACTTCGACCTCCCGGCGCTCCTCGCGTTCTTCGACGCCACCGCCCGCTGACCGCGCGGCACCCCGTCGGTCCGCGGTCTAACCTGGGGATCCGGCCCCCCGCGCACCCGGCGCGACGTGCGTGGCCCGAAGTCTCAGGAGACGGTCTCGTGACCTTGCGCGGCGTGCTCGACGTCGTCCTCACCGACCCCGGCATGGCCCGCGTCGTGGCCACCGCCGGGACCGCGGAGCTGGCGGTCACCGCCCCGCCGCCCGTGCAGCCGCTGGTCGCCGCCGCGCTGGCGGCGCAGCGGGGCGGTGCCGGGGTGCCGGTGCTCGTCGTGACCGCGGGTGAGCGGGACGCCGACGCCGTCGCCGACCAGCTCCGCTGCTTCCTCCCGGACCGGCGCACCGAGGTGTTCCCGGCGTGGGAGACGCTGCCGCACGAGCGGCTGTCGCCGCGCGCGGACACTGTCGGCCGCCGGCTCGCGGTGCTCCGCGACCTCACCTCCCCGGGCGACAACGGCGCGATCGACGTGCTCGTCGCGCCCGTGCGCAGCGTGCTGCAGCCGCTGGCCCCCGGCCTGGGCGACCTCGTACCGGTCGAGCTGCGGCCGGGCGACACCGCCGAGCTCGACGACGTCGCCCGCGCGCTGGCCGACGCGGCCTACACCCGGGTGGAGCTGGTCGAGAAGCGCGGCGAGTTCGCCGTCCGCGGCGGCCTGCTCGACGTCTTCCCGCCCACCGAGCCGCACCCGGTGCGCGTGGAGTTCTGGGGGGACGAGGTCGACGAGCTGCGCTACTTCTCCGCGGCCGACCAGCGCTCCCTCGACGAGCGCCCGGAGCGGCTGTGGGCGCCGCCGTGCCGCGAGCTGCTGCTCACCGACGACGTCCGGGCCCGCGCGACCGAGCTCGCCGCCGAGCACCCCGCCCTGCTGGAGGTCCTCGGCAAGCTGGCCGAGGGGATCGCCGTCGAGGGCATGGAGTCGCTGACCCCGGCGCTCGTCGAGGGCGACCTGCAGCTGCTGACCGACCTGGTGCCCACGGGCACCCACGTCCTGGTGTGCGACCCCGAGCGGGTGCGCAGCCGGGCCGCCGACCTGGTGCGCACCGCCGAGGAGTTCCTGGCCGCCTCCTGGGCCACCGCCGCCGAGGCCGGGGAGGCGCCGCTGGACCTCGGGGCGTCGTCCTTCCGGGACCTCGCTGACGTCGAGGCCGCCGCCCGCGGCCGCGGCCTGCCGTGGTGGACCACTGGCGCGTTCAGCCTGGCGAGCGAGGACGACGACGCGCACGTCACCCTCGACGCGGCCAGCGTGGAGCGGTTCCACGGCGACCAGGCCAGGGCCGTCGACCAGATGCGCACCTGGCACCGCGAGGGCTGGCGGGTCGTCGTCACCTTCGCCGGGCCCGGCCCCGCCCAGCGCGCCGCCGACCAGTTCACCGAGGCCGACCTCGGCACCCGGCTGGTCCCGGACGTCGCCGGGGAGCCCGAGCCGCGGCTGACCCACGTCACCCAGGGCAACCTGGAGGCCGGCTTCGCCTTCCCGGGCGTGGGTCTGGCGCTGCTCACCGAGCACGACCTCACCGGCTCGCGCGGGACGACGATGCGCGACGCCGTGAAGATGCCCGCGCGCCGCCGCAACGCGATCGACCTGGTGCAGCTGCAGCCCGGCGACCTCGTCGTCCACGAGACCCACGGCATCGGCCGCTACATCGAGATGGTGAGCCGCACCGTCAACGGCGGGCAGCGCGACTACCTGATCGTCGAGTACGCGCCCTCGAAGCGGAACCAGCCGCCGGACCGGCTGTTCGTGCCCACGGACGCCCTCGACCAGCTCACCCGGTACGTCGGCGGTGAGGCGCCGGCGCTGTCGAAGCTCGGCGGCGCGGACTGGCAGAAGACCAAGAGCTCGGCCCGGCGGGCGGTCAAGCAGATCGCCGCGGAGCTGATCCGGCTGTACTCCGCCCGGATGGCCACCAAGGGGCACGCGTTCGGCCCGGACACCGTCTGGCAGCGCGAGCTCGAGGACGCCTTCCCGTTCCAGGAGACCCCCGACCAGCTGGCCGCGATCGACGAGGTCAAGGCCGACATGCAGAACCCGGTCCCGATGGACCGGATCATCTGCGGCGACGTCGGCTACGGGAAGACCGAGATCGCCGTCCGGGCGGCGTTCAAGGCGGTGCAGGACGGCAAGCAGGTCGCCGTCCTGGTGCCGACGACGCTGCTGGCCGACCAGCACTTCAAGACCTTCTCCGAGCGGATGAGCCAGTTCCCGGTCAAGGTGGGGGTGCTGTCCCGCTTCCAGTCCGACGCGGAGACCACGCAGATCCTGCGCGAGCTGGCCGACGGCGAGATCGACGTGCTCGTCGGCACCCACCGGCTGCTCCAGCCGACCACCCGGTTCAAGGAGCTCGGGCTGGTGATCATCGACGAGGAGCAGCGCTTCGGCGTCGAGCACAAGGAGTACCTGAAGACCATGCGGACGGCGGTCGACGTCCTGTCGATGTCGGCCACCCCGATCCCGCGCACCCTGGAGATGAGCCTGACCGGCATCCGGGAGATGTCGACGATCCTCACCCCGCCCGAGGAGCGGCACCCGGTGCTCACCTACGTGGGCGCCTGGAACGACAAGCAGATGGCCGCCGCGATCCGCCGCGAGCTGCTGCGCGACGGTCAGGTCTTCGTCATCCACAACCGGGTGCAGTCGATCGACAAGGCCGCCGCGAAGATCCGGGGGCTGGTGCCCGAGGCCCGCGTCGCCGTCGCGCACGGGCAGATGAAGGAGCACGAGCTCGAGCGGATCATGGTCGGCTTCTGGGAGCGGGAGTACGACGTCCTGATCGCCACGACGATCATCGAGTCGGGCCTCGACATCCCCAACGCCAACACGCTGATCGTCGACCGCGCGGACACCTTCGGCCTCTCCCAGCTGCACCAGATCCGCGGCCGGGTGGGCCGCGGCCGGGAGCGGGCGTACGCGTACTTCACCTACGACCCGAGCCGGCCGCTCACCGAGACCTCGGTCGACCGGCTCACCACGATCGCGCACACCACCGACTTCGGCGCCGGCATGGCGGTGGCGATGAAGGACCTCGAGATCCGCGGGTCGGGCAACCTGCTCGGCGGCGAGCAGTCCGGGCACATCGCCGGCGTCGGGTTCGACCTCTACGTGCGGCTGGTCGGGGAGGCCGTGACCGACTACCGGGCGCAGCTGTCCGGGGAGGAGGCCCCGGCCGAGCCGGCCGAGGTCCGCGTGGACCTGCCGGTCGACGCGCACCTGCCGCACGACTACGTGCCCGGCGAGCGGCTGCGGATGGAGGCCTACCGCAAGGTGGCGTCCGTGCAGAGCGACGAGCAGGCCCAGGCGGTGCTCGACGAGCTCACCGACCGCTACGGCGCCCCGCCGGCGCCGGTGCTCAACCTGCTCGCCGTGGCCCGCTTCCGGGCCGCGATGCGGCGCTTCGGCATCACCGAGGTGTCCCTGCAGGGGCGGGTCATCCGCATCTCCCCGGTCCCGCTGCGCGAGTCGCAGCAGATGCGGCTGGCCCGGCTGGCCGACGGGGCGACCTACAAGGCCGCCGTCGACACCATCTCCCTCAGGGTGCCGGTCGGCCCGGACCGCCGGACGCCGCTGCGCGACGTCGCGCTCCTGGAGAACCTGCACTCGCTGCTGACCGCCGTCCTCGAGCAACCGGTCGCCGCCTGAGAGAGGACCCCCGTGCCCCCCGCCACTCGCAGGCTCGCGGCGGGACCCTGCACGGGGGCCGATCGAGGCTCAGGAAGGCCTTGCCTCAGCGCTCAGCGCAACGACTCGGACACGCGGGCGGCGAGCGTGCCCACGTGCTGCGCGCTGAGCATGCCCACCCGGTCGTCGTCGACGTCGCCGTGGTACCCGGGGACGCCGACCACCGTCAGGTCGCGGGCCACCCGCCGCCAGGCGCCCAGCGTGCCCCGCACGGCGTCCCGCGAGCCCGCGGCCAGGAAGTAGGTCACCGGTCCGGCGACCGGTCCCGGCCGGTGGGCCTCGCCGACCGCCTCGGACCGGGTGAAGAACGCCAGCTCCGGGTCGGCGACGGCAGCCGGCGACCGCGTCGGGGCACCGGTGGACAGGCCCAGCCGTCGGCGCACGGCTTCGGCCACGCGCCGGGACCGCAGCGTGCGCAGCCGCAGGACCCACCGTTGCCGGGTGACCTCCCGCCGGCTCAGCGCCGCCTGGGGCGGGCGGACGTCGAGCAGGCCCAGCCAGGCCACCGCCTGCCCGTCCGCCTCCAGGGACGTCGCCATCGCCGAGGCCACCAGCCCGCCGAACGAGTACCCGATGAGGCTGCAGGGCCCCTCCGGCTGGACCTCCCGCACCCGGTCGAGCGCGGCCGCGGCGACCTGCTCGATGGTCAGGTGCGCCCCGTCGGGGCCGGTCAGCCGCGGCTGCAGGCCGAGCACCGGCCGGTCGGTCGCCAGCCGCTGCACCAGGCCGGCGTACAGGTTCAGCTGCCCCCAGGCGTCGGCCACGAAGAACACCGGCCGGCCGGTGCCCGGGCGGAGCACCGCCACGCCGCCGTCCTCCGGGGACCCGGCGGCGGCCACCGCGCGGGCGAGGCCTCGCGGCGTGGGCTGCTCGGCGAACACCGCCAGCGGCACGTCGGCGCCCAGGTCCAGCCGGACCCGCCGCAGCAGGCTGAGCACCTGCCGCGAGGTGCCGCCGAGGTCGGCGAAGTCGTCGTCGGGACCGACACCGCCGGTCCGCAGCACCTCGCGCCACAGCCCGGTAACCGCGCGCAGCAGCAGGTCTCCGTCGTCGTCCGCCGGTGCGGCCGGGGCGGTGCCGGCCGTGGCGACGGCCGCGCGGATCGCGTCCAGGCAGGCCGGCGAGCGCAGCGCGGCGGCGTTGGCCACGGCGTCGCCGTTCACCGCGTCGCGGGCGGCGCGCTCCGAGCGCTTGCCGTTGTGCGTCAGGGGCAGCTCCGGGACGGCGACGACCAGCGCCGGCACGTGCGCCGCGGAGGCCTGCTCGCGCAGGGTGCGCCGGATGGTCCGGTCCAGCCCGCCGTCGAGCGCGGCCCCGTCCCGCAGCACGACGAGCAGCACCATCCGGGTGGCGCCGGGACGGTCCGGGTCGCGCTGCTCGACGGCCATCGCGTCGGCCACCTCGGGCACGCCGCGCAGCACGGTGTAGATCTCGCTCGGCCCGATGCGGACGCCGTCGATGTTGAGGACGCCGTCGGAGCGGCCGTGCAGCCGGGCCGAGCCGTCGGCGGCGAGGTCGACCAGGTCGCCGTGGGTCCACATGCCGGGGTGCTGGGCGAAGTAGGAGGCGTGGAAGCGGGCGCCGTCGGGGTCCCGCAGGAAGCCGACGGGCCGCGAGGGGAACGGGTTGCGGCAGACCAGCTCGCCGACGGCGCCGACGACCTCGGTGCCGTCCTCGTCGACCGCGGCCACGTCCAGCCCGAGGCTGCGGGTCTGCGCGCGGCCGCGCCGCACCGGCTCCTCGGGGCTGCCCAGCACGAAGCAGCCGATGATGTCGGTGCCCCCGGAGACGGACTGCAGCGGCACCGGGCCGAGCTGCTCGGCCACCCAGTCGAACTGCCAGTCGTGCAGCACCGCGCCGGTCGAGAGCACCGCCCGCACGCGGGAGAGGTCGTGCTCGGCGGGGCGGTAGCCGGCGTCCTGGCACAGCTGCAGGTAGGCCGGGCTGGTCCCGAACACGGTGACCCGGTGCTCGGCGACCAGCTGCCACAGCGTCTGCGGGCCGGTGACCGGCCCGTCGTAGGTGACGACGTGGGCGCCCACCGCCAGCGCCGACAGCTGCCAGTTCCACATCATCCAGGCGGTGGTCGTGTGGAAGTACAGCGTGTCGGCCGGCGTCAGGTCGCCGTGCAGGCGGTGCTCCTTGACGTGCTCGAGCAGCGAGCCGCCCGCGCCGTGCACCATCGCCTTGGGCGGGCCGGTCGTCCCGGAGGAGAACATCACGAACAGCGGGGTGTCGAACGGCCGCCGCTCCCACTCCGGCGACGGCCCCGCCCCGGGGACCAGGTCCGCCAGCCGGTCCGCGGGCAGCCCGCCCTCGGGCAGCGGCAGGTCGTCGAGGACGACCAGCCGGCGCAGCGTCGGCAGCCCGGCCAGCAGCGCCGCCGCCGTCCCCTCGCCCATCCCGGTGCGGTCGACGACGAGGAACGCCGGCTCCACCTGCTCGAAGCGGCCCAGCAGGGCGGGGGCACCCATGTCCGGCGCGGCCGTCGACACCGCCGCACCCAGGGCGGCCGCGGCCAGGGCCACGACGATCGTCCGCGCGGCGTGCGGGGCGATCAGCACCAGCCGGTCGCCGGCCCGCAGCCCCGCGCCGGCGAGGGCGGCCGCGGTGACCGCCACCTCCGCGCGCAGCTGCCCGCGGGTGAGCGTGTCGGCGGGGCGGCGGGCGTGGACGGCGGTCACCGCGGGGGCGTCGTCGTCGGCACCCGGCAGCGGCCGCAGCAGCGCCTCGGCGTAGTTCAGCCGGACGCCGGGGAAGAAGCGCGCGGTCTCGACGTCGTCCCCGGTGCGGACGACGTCGGCCGAGCCGGACCACGGCAGCTCCGACCAGTCCAGCAGCGTGCGCCAGAACAGCTCCGGCTCCGCCACGGAGAACGCGTGCAGCGCGCCGGGGCCGTCGAGCGGGCGACCGGCGACCTCCTCGCAGCGCGCCCGGAACTCCGCCAGCTGGGGAGCGCCGGGGTCGGCGGACCGGCCCGGGGCCGCGGGGGCGAGGGTCATGAGGGCATCTCCTGTTCCGGGGCGGCGGCGAGGCTGGCCACCCAGCCGTCGGGCACGGGGACGGACGAGACCTGCCAGCCGGCGACGACGCCGTCCGCCCGGCCGATCGCGGTGACCGTCGCCGCGGGGTCCTCGCGCAGCCCGGTCCCGCGGGCCTTGAGGACGGCTTCCTTCTGGGTCCAGGCGCGGGTCGCGGCGACCGGGCGGAACTCGGGCGGCAGGAGGGTGAGCGCCCGGCGCTCGGCGCCGCTCAGCCAGCCCTCCTCGAGCACCTCGGGGTTCCAGGGGGCCACCCGTTCCACGTCGACGCCGACCCTCCGGCCCCGCCCGACGGCGACCAGCCCGAGGGCGCCGCTCGCCGCGCAGTTCGCGTCCAGGCCGGTGCCGTCGAGCGCGAGCTCGGGGCGGCCCGCCGGGGTGGTGGCGAGCGGCACGTCCGCGGGCGCCGTCCCCAGCTCCTCGGCGAGCACCGACCGCAGGGCGGCGCGGAGCAGCACCCGGCGCCGGTGGACCGCAGGGGTGCCGCGGCGGGCGCGGGCCAGCTCTCCGGGCGTGAGCGCCGCGGCGGCGCGGGCCACCGTGTCGTCGTCCGCGGCCAGGTCCACGAGCCGGACCACGACGTCCCCGCAGGCAGACGCCGGCCAGGGGCGCACGAGCGGCACGGGGAGCGGCACCCCGCGATGCTGTCCGGGCGGGTGCGCCGGACGCATCCCTCGTCGGGGGTAGGCGGTCGCCGGAGGCCTGCCTGCGCCGTCTGTCACACCCGGTGTGGCACCCTCGCTCCACGTGCGGACCCGTCGCGTGACCACGACCCTGGCCGTCGGCCTCGCCGCGCTGGCCGGGGTGGCCGGCTGCCGGACCTCGCCCAACGTCGCGGCGTACGTCGGGGACGAGCAGGTCACCGTGGCCGAGCTGCAGTCGGCGGTCGACGAGCGCCTCGAGAACCCCGACCTCGCCGCGGCGACCCAGGGCCGGGAGGACGAGTTCACCCGGCTGGTGCTCACCCGGATGGTGCAGGCCGAGGTCTACGCGCAGGCGGCGCAGCAGTTCGGCGTCGTCGTCGACGACGCCGAGGTGCAGGCGCGGATCGACGAGCTCATCGGGGACCAGGACCCCGAGGAGGTCTACGCCCAGGCCGCTGCGCAGGGGGTCGGGCGGGCGGACGTCTTCGAGACCGTCCGCCAGCAGCTGGTCCGCCAGGAGATCGCGGCCGAGCAGGGGGTCGACGCGGGCCTGTCGGAGGAGGAGCTGCGCGCCGACTACGAGGAACAGCTGCCCGGCCTCTCCCAGGTCCGGCTCGGCTACGTGACCGTGCCCGACCAGGCCGCCGCCGACGCCGCCGTGGCCACGCTGCAGGCCGACCCGGCCGCGTACCCGGCCGTCGCCGCGCAGTACCCGGGCGACACCACGCTGCCGCAGGTGCAGCCGCGAGGCCGCGACGAGGTGCCGACGGTCATCGCCGACCAGGTCGCCGCGGCCGCGCCGAACACGGCCTTCAGCACGACGGTGAGCGAGCTCCCCGGCGTCCTCGTCGTCTTCGTCGGGGAACCGCTGGCCCCGTCGTTCGAGGAGGCGCGGCCGCAGCTGGAGCAGGCCGCGCAGGCCGAGGCCGACAGCGCCGCGCAGCAGTTGGTCACCGATGTCCGGGACGGCCTCGACGTCACGGTCAACCCGCGCTTCGGCGTCCTCGACGAGGGCCAGGTGGTCCCGGACGAGGGCGGGGTCGTCGACCTCCTCGACGCCGACGCGGACACCGGCGCCGCCGCTGCCGGAGACTGACCGGGTGCCCGTCGCCCTCGCCGTCACCGTCAGCCCCGCCCTCCCCGGCCTGCTCGGCCCGGCCGGCTGGCGGGCGGTCACCGGCGACCGCCGCGTCGTGGCGCTCCCGGCCGCCGCCGCGACCGCCGCGGAGCTGCGGGCCGCCGGCCTGGCGGTGGACGACGTCCCGGACGCCGCCGCCGCGGCCGCCGCGCCCGACGACGTCGTCGCCCTCGTGACCGGGGAGGACGTCGGTGCCGCCGAGGTCGTCGGCGGCACCCCGCTGCCGACCGGGGCCCGGCTGCTCGACGTCGTCGCGGTCATGGACCGGTTGCGCTCGCCCGGCGGTTGCCCCTGGGACGCCGAGCAGACGCACGCCTCGCTGCGCGGGTACCTGCTGGAGGAGGCGCACGAGGCCTACGACGCGATCGTCGACGACGACCCCGTGGCGATGCGCGAGGAGCTCGGCGACGTGCTGCTCCAGGTCGTCTTCCACGCGCGGGTGGCCGCCGAGGCCGCCCCGGACCGGCGCTTCGACGTCGACGGGGTCGCCGGCGACCTGGTCGACAAGCTGGTCCGCCGGCACCCGCACGTGTTCGGGGACGCCGGTCCGCGGGACGTCGCGGAGGTCGAGGCGGGCTGGGAGGAGATCAAGAAGGCCGAGAAGCAGCGCCGGTCACCGACCGAGGGCGTCTCCCGGTCGCAGCCGGCGGCGTCCTGGGGGGCGGCGCTGGTGCGCCGCGCCGCGCGGGCCGGCCTGCCCGTCCCCGAGCCGGCGGAGCTCTCCGCGCGGAGCCCCGAGGAGCTGGGGGAGCGGCTGCTGGCCGTGGTGAGCGGCGCCGCCGCGCGCGGCTGGGACGTCGAGGACGCGCTGCGCGAGGCGGTCCGCCGCTACGCGGGCGAGCTCGACGCCGCAGCGGCAGAGCGCACCGGCACCTGAGCGGGGCTCACCCCCTGGCGACGGCGGGCTGGCTAGGCTGCCCCCGTGCCCAGCATCGACGCCGTAGGCGCGCGGGAGATCCTCGACTCGCGCGGAAACCCCACCGTGGAGGTCGAGGTCGCCCTCGACGACGGGACGATCACCCGGGCCGCGGTCCCCAGTGGCGCCTCCACCGGCGCGTTCGAGGCGGTGGAGCTGCGCGACGGGGGTGAGCGCTACGGCGGCAAGGGGGTGGGCAAGGCCGTCGACAACGTCCTCGACGTCATCGGCCCGGAGCTCGTCGGCTACGACGCCGCCGAGCAGCGGCTCATCGACCAGCGGCTGCTCGACCTGGACGGGACGCCGAACAAGGAGCGCCTCGGCGCGAACGCGATCCTCGGCGTGAGCCTCGCGGTGGCCAAGGCCGCCGCCGAGTCCGCCGGGCTGCCGCTGTTCCGCTACGTCGGCGGCCCCTCGGCGCACCTGCTGCCGGTGCCGATGATGAACATCCTCAACGGCGGCGCCCACGCCGACAGCAACGTCGACGTGCAGGAGTTCATGGTCGCCCCGATCGGCGCGGCGACCTTCACCGAGGCGCTGGCCATGGGCACCGAGACCTACCACGCGCTCAAGGCCGTGCTGAAGGGCCGCGGGCTGTCCACCGGCCTCGGCGACGAGGGCGGCTTCGCCCCCGACCTGCCCAGCAACCGCGACGCGCTCGACCTGATCGCCGAGGCGGTCGAGAAGGCCGGCTACGGCCTCGGCACCGACGTCGCCTTCGCCCTGGACGTCGCCGCCACCGAGTTCCACACCGACGGCGGCTACGACTTCGAGGGCCAGACCCGGTCGGCCGAGTACCTCACCGACTACTACCGCGAACTGGTCGACGCCTACCCGATCGTCTCGATCGAGGACCCGCTGTCCGAGGAGGACTGGGACGGCTGGATCGCGCTGACCGCCGCCCTGGGCGACCGCGTGCAGCTGGTCGGCGACGACCTGTTCGTCACCAACCCGGCGCGGCTGGCCGACGGCATCGCGCGCAAGGCGGCCAACGCCCTGCTGGTCAAGGTCAACCAGATCGGCACGCTCACCGAGACGCTCGACGCGGTCGGCCTGGCCCACCGCAACGGCTACCGCTGCATGATGAGCCACCGCTCGGGCGAGACCGAGGACACCACGATCGCCGACCTCGCCGTCGCGACCGACTGCGGGCAGATCAAGACCGGCGCCCCGGCGCGCAGCGAGCGGGTGGCGAAGTACAACCAGCTGTTGCGCATCGAGGAGGAGCTCGACGAGGCCGCCCGCTACGCGGGTGCCGCGGCCTTCCCGCGGCTCGCCGGCCGATGAGCTCCGGCCGCCGATGAGCGGTCCGCGCACCCGCCGGGGCGGGGCGGGCGCCGTCCCGCCCGCCCGGCGTCGCTCCACCGGGCGCCCGTTGTCGAGCGCGGCGTCCCGCCCGGTCCCGGCCGGCTCCCGCGCGGGCAGCCGGCCGGAGGCGCGCCGCGCCGGCCGCCGCACGCCGCGGCCGGTCGCCGGGACGGGCACGCCCCGGCGGCCGCTGTTCACCGGCCGGACGGTGCTCCTCGGCGGGCTGGTGCTGCTGCTCGCGCTGACCCTGGCCGGGCCGATCCGCCAGTTCCTGGCCGGCCGGGCCGAGCTGACCCGGCTGGCCGCCGAGGGCACCGCCCTCGACCGGCGCGCGGAGGACCTCCAGGAGCAACTGGAGCGCCAGGACGACCCGGCCTACACCGCCCGGGAGGCGCGGGAGCGGCTGACCTACGTGCTCCCCGGTGACCGACTGGTCGTGGTCGTCGACGGCGACGCGGTGGAGGGCGACGCCGGGACCGTCCCCCAGCAGTCGGACGCCGAGCTGGCCTGGTACGACGCGCTGCTGCAGTCGGTCGCCGTGGCCGACGGGGACGAGGAGCCGGCCGAGTGAGCGAGCCCAGCGCCCCTGGGGACGTCGTCCGGGAGCCGGTCGGCCCGGAGGATCGGGGGATCGTCGCCCGGCAGCTCGGCCGGCCGCCGCGGGCCCTCCGCGCGGTGGCGCACCGCTGTCCCTGCGGCCAGCCCGACGTCGTCCAGACCTCGCCCCGGCTGGAGGACGGCACCCCGTTCCCCACGCTGTACTACCTGACCTGCCCGCGGGCCAGCGCCGCGGCCAGCCGGCTGGAGTCCACCGGCCGGATGCGGGAGTGGCAGGCCGACCTGGGCGCCGACCTCGAGCTGGCCGCCGGGTACCGGGCCGCCCACGAGGCCTACCTGGCCGAGCGCGACGCCCTCGGCGTGCTGCCCACCCGGAACACCGCCGGCGGCATGCCCGACCGCGTCAAGTGCCTGCACGCGCTCGCCGGCCACGCGCTCGCTGCCGGGCCGGGGGTCAACCCGATCGGCGACCGGGCGGTGGCCGAGATGGGGGAGTGGTGGGCTCAGGGCCCCTGCGCGCAGGACCGCGAAGACGCCGGCCGAGGGAGCATCGCAGGGAGGTGCCCGGAGCCGACAGCGAGTGAGCATCGCAGCGAGCGCCGGCGAGCGAGGAGCGGAGCGAGCGCGGAGGCGACCGCGGGCGTCGACCGGGGAGCGGAACGAGACCGGAGTCGAGCCGTGGACGACGCATGACGCGGGTGGCCGCGATCGACTGCGGGACCAACTCGATCCGCCTGCTGGTCGCCGACGTCCCGCCCGAGGGGCCGCACACCGACCTGCTGCGCCGCATGGAGGTGGTCCGGCTCGGCCAGGGGGTCGACGCCACGGGACGGCTGGCGCCGGAGGCGATCGCACGCACCCACGCCGTCCTCGCCGAGTACGCCGCGCAGGCGCGCGAGCTGGGTGCGACGGCGGTCCGCATGGTGGCCACCAGCGCCAGCCGGGACGCCGCCAACCGCGCCGACTTCGAGGACATGGTCGTCGCGACGCTCGGCCAGCTGCCCGACGTCGTCGCCGGCGACGAGGAGGCGCGGCTGTCGTTCCTCGGCGCCACCGCCTCGCTGGACGCCGCGGTCGCCGCGCACGGCCAGCCCGCACCGGAGCCGCCCTACCTGGTCGTCGACATCGGTGGCGGGTCCACGGAGTTCGTCCTCGGCGACGCCGGGGGTGTCCGGGCGGCCCGCTCGGTCGACGTCGGCTGCGTCCGGCTCACCGAGCGGCACCTGCACGGCGACCCGCCCACGGCCGACGAGATCCAGCGGGCCGAGGCCGACATCCGGGCCGCGCTCGCCGAGGTGGCCGCGGTCGTGCCGGTCGAGGAGGCCGCGACGCTCGTCGGGCTGGCCGGCTCGGTGACGACGGTGGCCGCCCTGGCGCTCGGGCTGCCCGCCTACGACCCGGTCGCCATCCACGGGTCGCGGATCCCGGTCGCCGCCGTCCGCTCGGTGACCGCCGGGCTGTTGACCGCCACGCGGCAGCGGCGGGCGGCCGAGCCGGTCATGCACCCCGGCCGGGTCGACGTCATCGGCGCCGGCTCGCTGGTCCTGCGGGTGGTCATGGACGCCTTCGCCCTCGACGACGTGGTCGTGAGCGAGCACGACATCCTCGACGGCATCGCGCTCGGGCTGGCCGGCCGCTGACTCAGGTGCGCGCCCGCCGGGTGCGCAGGCCGTGCATGACCGCGCGGGCCAGCTCGCGTGGCCGGCCGCGGAGCGCCCGCCGGGCCAGCGTCAGGGAGCCGCCGATGACGGCGGTCGCCGTGAAGTAGCCGGCGGAGCCCAGCAGCCCGGGGCGGGCGAGCAGGACCCGCGTGGTCGTCACCTCGTCGGGACGCCAGCGCAGCTTGTAGTCCTCCAGCCCGCGGAGGAACGAGTACTCCGTCATCTCCAGCCGCGTCGCGCGCTCGAGCGCGCCGCTGACCAGGAGGACCGCGGTGTCGATGTGCTGGCGCAGCGCGGGGGAGATGCCGGCGAGGTAGTAGGCCAGCTGGTCGTGACCCACCAGGTCCACCTCGCTGGCCATCAGCTCGCCGTCCAGGCGGTACTCGACGAGCACTGCCTGGCCGCGCTCGATCATCGGCACCAGTGCCCCGACGAGGTGCTGCCGGAACCGGTCGGTGAGGTGCTCGGGGTTGCCGCGGCGGCCGGCCCACTGGGCCTCGTGGAGCCTGATCAGGTCGGGAACGGCCCGCGGCACGGAGGCGGGGTCGACCTCGGTCCGCTGCACGTCGAGCCGCTCGATCTTGCGGAGCTTGCGGCGGAGGGTCCCGGCCGTGCGCGCCGGGACCCGGGCCAGGACGTCGGACACGGGCAGCGCCGGCAGCTGCAGGTGCACCGATGCGGCGGTCCGCCGGACGCGGCCCGGCCAGCCCTGCGCCCAGCCCTGCACCGCGGCGCCCGGGAGCACCTCCGGCAGGTCGACGAGCCGCCATCCGGGCACCTGCAGGAGCGCCTGGACGAGCCGGGGCCCGGCGTCGGCCACCCGCGGGTCCACGAGGACGTCGGTGTGGTCGGAGAGGTCCCCGCCGAGCGGGACGAGTGCGTGCACCAGGCCGCGGCGGACCCGGTGCAGGGCGGCGGCCGCGACCAGGACGCCGTCCGCCCACACGGCGGCCACGGCGAGCTGCCCGTCAGGGACGTAGGCCCGAGCCCAGGCGCTGGTCCAGGCGTGCGTCTGGAACGGCGTGGCCGACGGGCAGCGGGCCCAGAGGTCGTCCCAGGCGTCGGCCAGGGCGTCGAACCCGGCGTGGTCGTGCACCAGCACGACGTCGGCGGACCCCCGCTGGGGGCCGTCGTCCGCCCGGCCCGGAGCCCCGCCGGACGTCACCGGAGCCGGTGGCACGGCCGGGGTGGTCTCCTCGTCGGCCGTCCCGTCGTCGACCGGGAGACCGACTCCGGGGCCGCGCCCGGAGAGAGACACCGTTCCGTCCACCGTTCCCACACTCCTCACCCGTCGGCACCGGAGACGTCGTCCGTCCCGGTCGCCGACCGCGGTCGAGGCTAGGTGGGAGGCGTGGCGCTGAGCGGGGCCGAGGCGCTGACGAACCCCGAAAGGGGGAGCCCGGGGCGGTGCTCGCGGCCGGTCGGCGCCGGGGTCAGGGACGCGGGCTCTCGGTGTTCACGCCGGGCGGCAGCCTGCCGGTGAGCTTCTCGTAGGTCGCCGCCGCCCCGCGGGCGGCGGCGAGCCGGCCGGCCGCCACGGCCACGCCGGAGACGGCCGCCCACGCCAGCGCCTCGCCCCAGCCGACCCCGGGCGCGGCGGGGTTCTTGGGCGGGGTCGTGCCGCGGACGGCGTACCAGCCGGCGTCGGTGAGCCTGCGGACGGCGACCCCCGTCCCGGCCGCCATGCCGGTGCCCAGGAGCTTCCAGGTGAGCGGCGACTTCTGTGTCTTCTTCCGGGCCACGGCGGTGATCATGCCGTCCCGACCGGTGTCCGCGCGCTCCGGGGCGGGTGATCCACTGGGGGCGTGGCTCCGACGCCGCCGGCCTCCCGCGAAAGGACCCCGATGCCCCCCGCGCCTCGCAAGCTCGCCGCGGGCCCCGACACCGGGGCCGTTCGGACCCCGGCCGGCGTCGTCCGCTCGGCCCGGGGCGCCCGCGACCTCGCCGTCCTAGACAGCCGGGTCTCCGGCTGCCGGGCGTGCCCGCGCCTGGTGGCCTGGCGGGAGGAGGTGGCCCGGACGAAGCGGGCCTCGTTCCGGGAGTGGGAGTACTGGGGCCGTCCGGTGCCGGGGCTCGGCCCGGCCGACGCGCGCATCGCCGTCGTCGGGCTGGCCCCGGCCGCGCACGGCGGGAACCGCACCGGGCGGGTGTTCACCGGGGACCGCAGCGGCGACTGGATCTTCGCCGCGCTGTGGCGGGCCGGGCTGGCCAACCAGCCCACGTCCACCCACGTCGGGGACGGGCTGGAGCTCCGGGACGTCCGCGTGGCCGCCGCCGTGCGCTGCGCGCCGCCGGCCAACGCGCCGACGCCGGAGGAGCGGGACACCTGCTCCCCGTGGCTGGCCCGCGAGCTGGGCCTGCTGCCGCGGCTGCGGGTCGTGGTCGTCCTCGGCGGCTTCGGCTGGACGGCGCTGTGGCCGGTGCTGGCCGAGGCCGGCTACCGGCTGCCGCGCCCGCGGCCGGCGTTCGGGCACGGGGTCGAGGTGCCCCTCGAGGGGCCGCGCGGGCCGCTCACCCTGCTGGGCAGCTACCACGTGAGCCAGCAGAACACCTTCACGGGCAGGCTCACCGAGCCGATGCTCGACGCGGTCCTGGCGCGGGCCACCGAACTCGCCGCAACGGTGCCGGGACCGGGGTCGGCCCCCTAGGCTCGCCCCATGGCGCAGCGACCCGTGGTCCTGGTCGTGGGCGGCGGTTACGTCGGCCTCTACACCGCCCTGCGGCTGCAGAAGCGGTTGTCCCGGGGGCGGGCGGAGATCGTCGTCGTCGACCCGCAGCCGCACATGACCTACCAGCCGTTCCTCCCGGAGGCGGCGGCCGGCTCGGTGGAGCCCCGGCACGTGGTGGTGCCGCTGCGCCGCACGCTGCCGCGGTGCCGGGTGATCACCGGCGCGGTGACCAGCCTCAGCCACGCCGACCGGCGCGCGCACGTCGCGCCCATCGAGGGGGAGCCCTTCGAGCTGTCCTACGACGTGCTGGTGATGGCGGCCGGTTCGGTGGCGCGCACCCTGCCCATCCCCGGGCTCGCCGAGCACGGCATCGGCTTCAAGACCGTCGGCGAGGCGATCTACCTGCGCAACCACGTGCTCGCCCGGCTGGACGCGGCCAGCTCCACCGACGACCCGGACGTGCGCCGCCGGGCGCTCACCTTCACCTTCGTCGGTGGCGGGTACGCCGGGGTGGAGGCGTTCGCCGAACTCGAGGACATGGCCCGCTACGCCGTCGAGCACTACTACCCGCGGCTCTCGCCGGCGGACATGCGCTGGGTGCTGGTCGAGGCGATGGGCCGGATCCTCCCCGAGGTGGACCTGGACATGGCCGCCTGGACGGTCAAGCAGCTCACCGCCCGGGGCATGGACGTGCGGCTCAACACGCGGCTGGAGTCGGTCTCCGACGGCTGCGTGGTCCGGCTGTCCGACGGCGAGGAGTTCGCCAGCGACACCCTGGTCTGGACGGCGGGCACCAAGCCCAACCCGATGCTGGCCCGGACCGACCTGCCGCTGGACCAGCGCGGCCGGGTCGTGTGCGAGCCGACCCTGCAGGTGCGCGGGCTGGAGCACGCGTGGTCGGCCGGTGACCTGGCCGCGGTCCCGGACCTCACCAAGGACGACTCCGGCGCCACGACCGCGCCCAACGCACAGCACGCCGTCCGGCAGGCCAAGCGGCTGGCCGACAACGTCGTGCTGGCGCTGCGCGGGGAGCAGCCGGTGCCCTACCGGCACGAGTACGCGGGGTCGGTGGCCAGCCTGGGCCTGCACAAGGGCGTCGCGCAGGTCTACGGGGTGAAGCTCAAGGGCTGGCCGGCGTGGTTCATGCACCGCAGCTACCACGTGAGCCGGGTCCCGACCTTCAACCGCAAGGCGCGGGTGGTCGCGGACTGGACCCTCGCGGCGGTGTTCCGCCGGGAGGTCATCTCCCTCGGGCAGCTGCAGGACCCGCGCCGGGAGTTCGTCGCGGCGGCCAACACCGGCCGGGCCGGCCAGCTGCCCCCGCCGTCGGCGGCCGACCGGGCCCAGTCCGGCTCCGCGCAGGCGAGCTGACCGGCGCCTCGGTGCGCCCGACCCGGCAGGGTCGGCGTTCCGACGACGCAGCCCCCGTAGCCCAATCGGCAGAGGCAGGCCCCTTAAAAGGGTCCGAGTGTCGGTTCGAACCCGACCGGGGGCACGCTGTCGGTCAGCCCGAGGTCTCGATGCTGCCGTCGTGGGCCTCGAGCGGGCCGGACCGGAGCGGCGGCGTCGGCGGCGTCCCCTGCTCCTCCACGACGTGGACCTCGACGACGTACTCCTCAGGGTCGGCGAAGACGTCCCGGAACCCCTCGTCCCGCACCACCTCGCACCCCGAGCCCGAACCATCGATCCACTGGTCACCGATCCCCAGGTCGACGACCTCCGCGCCGGCACGGTCCAGGACCACGCTCTCGATGCTGTCCCCGTCCTGGGGCAGGTCGTTGTCCCAGATGAAGCAGATCACCGGCAGGGCGTTGCGGTCCTCCAGCTCCAGCCACGCCTCCCCGCCGTTCTGCCAGTCCGCGCGCAGGTGCACGCCGTCGTCGTCCAGCGCGGCCAGGGTCGTCGTGACGGTGGCCGCCAGGCCGAGCGCCGCCAGGGTGGCGACCACCGTGGTCCTCCGGCTCCAGGTGTTCATCGTGTCGTCTCCGCTCGGCTCGGTCAGGTGACGATGACGTGGGCGGTGGCCGTGCCGGCGAGGGCGCCGGTGAGCCAGTGCCGGAACTGGTAGGTCACGGTGTGGGTCCCTGCGGAGGCCGGCGTGAGGATCAGGTCGTAGCGCTCCGCCGTGGTGCTGGTGAACCGGTTCTGCTGCCGTGCCAGCGGGAACGGTTCGGGGAGCAGTTCGCCGTCGGACATGTGCACGACCGGCCGGAGCGCGCCCGGGAAGAGGACCGTGTTGACGAAGTAGGCGCCGGTCAGGTGCCGCAGCAGGATCCGCTGGCCGACCCGCGCTCGCACCGTCGTCCTCCGGTCGTTCCGCGAGCGCCCTGCGTCGACGCCGTTGACGGTGAAGTACCGCGGTCGGAACCGGTTGAGCCGGGTGCGGTCGGCGATCGCGTCCTTCTCCCCGGAGGCGTGGTTGTAGTCGCGCCAGGTCGGGTCGATGTCGTAGGTGGCCCACATCGCCTCGACGTCGTACTGCGGGCCGCCGACGTAGAGGGTGCCCGGGCCGGACGGCGGGTCGATGACGAGGTAGCCGAACATGCCCATCTGGACGTGCAGCGGGGCGTTGCGGTGGCAGTGGTAGAAGAACGTGCCGGCCCGCGAGGCCCGCCACTGGTAGGTGTAGTCGCTGTTCACCGTGAACGAGGTGTCCGGCACCCCGTCGTTGTAGGTGGACGGCTCGATGCCGTGGTGGTGGATGGTGTGCCGGTTGATCGCCGGCTCGATCACCGTGTGGACCACCTGGCCCTGCCGCACCCGGATCGGAGTGGAGGGGAAGGGCTTGTCGTCGTCCGGGTCCTTGAAGGCCCAGTACTCGACGTCCTCCCCGTCGGAGAACTCCAGCTTGTCGTTGAAGACCTTCCGCACGAAGGTCGCGTCCGGCCGGACCCGCCCGGGCGTCTCCGGGCTGGCCTCCGGGTAGTTGTGCCCGAAGTGCGTGGACTGGGTGAGGTCCGCGGGGCGGTTCTGGTCGATCGGGACGAGTCCGCCGGCCATCGTGATCAGCTCCTCTCAGTCGAAGACGGCCTCGGAGACCATGCCGCCCGCGTAGTGGCCGCCGCTGGCGGTCTCGGCCATCTCGATGTGGTCGTGCACCACGTACTTCTGCGCGCGGTCGACCACGGGGAACGAGTCCGGCGGGGTGTTGAACGGGAACAGCACGTCCACGGCGGTGCCCGGGGGGACGCGCACGGTGTCCTTGTTCGCGCCGACGATCCACGGGGTGTCCGGGTGGCTGAGCACCCAGATGTGGTTGCCGTGGAAGTGCACCGACCGCGGCGCCCGCCCGGTGTTGATCATCCGCACGAGCGTGGCGTCCCCGGGTGCGGTGAGCGATCCCGCCTCGCCCTCGAGGAACGTGGCCGGGTCCTCGACCGCCAACATCCCGCTGATCCCGTTGATGAGGAAGTACTCCGGCTCGGGGTCGTTGGGCAGCGCGACGCGGCCGCCGGCGAGGTCCCGGGCGGTGACGGGGTTCAGCTCCGCGAACAGCCACGTGCGCTCCTGGACGATCTGGGTCGGGATCGCGACCTGCTGGGTGCCGAACAGTGGCTGGCGCCGCGCCCGGGCCAGGGCACCGGGGAAGTTCGCCTCGATGGAGCCCGCGGCTCCCCGCGCCCGGACGACGAGAGCTCCGGTCGCACCGAGTGCACGCCCCGTGTCGGCGCTGCCGTCGATCGTGCCGATGTACACGAACGTGCCCGGGCGGTCGGGTGCGGTGAACGAGATGGTGCGGCTGGCTCCCGGCGGGACCGGGTCGACCGGGACGCCGGGGATCCCGGGCACGGTGAGCCCGATCTGCCGGCCCGTGCCGTTGGTGAGCGTCAGGTTGACCGTGTCGCCGGTCTCGACCTCGAGTCGGCCGCCGGGGATCTCCACCCGGTCAGGAGCGCTGCCGAAACCGAGGACCGGCACCACCAGGCCGTCGATCATGATCCGCTCGCCGCTCAGCGCGAACAGCTGCGCATCGACCACGTCGGCGGCGGCCCGCTCGGCGGAGGCGAGCAGGCCGCCGCCGACGAGGACGAGCGTCGCTGCCGCTCCGATGCCGTACCTGAGCGCCGTGCGGCGCGAGACCGGGGTCTCGGTGGCGTCCATGGGGCCCTCCGGGGCTGGCTGGCGTCGGTGCGGGGGGAAGGGGGCGCCCCGCTGGCTGACCCGAGGATCCGTTTCCGAGTCGTTCCGGAACCAGGCCGAACGAGGGGGGTGCCGTGTCCCCCATTCGGGGGACGTGCCGCGGTGGGCGCACCGCCACCGACGAGCGCAACGGAACTCCCCGGAACGCGCAGGCCCCCTCGGGCGTTGACCTGACCGAGTGGAGTCCAGCACCGTTGACCCCACGAACCGCCCGGTCACCTCAAGGAGATGACGATGCCCAGCCACAACCCGGTCTTCGGCCGGGGCTTCGCGAACGCCGCTGCCGGCAACGGCCAGCAGTACGGCCAGTGGGGTGGTGCACCGCAGTACGGCGCTCCCCAGTACGGAGCCCCCCAGTACGGCGCCCCGACGCAGGACCCGTACGCCGCCCCGTCGCCGTACGCCCGGTCGCCGTACGCGCCGTCGACGACGCGCTACATGACGATGGACGACGTCGTCCAGAAGACGGGTCTGTCCTTCCTCGTCACCGTCCTCTCGGCCGCCGTCACCTGGGCGCTGCTCCCGCAGGAGCTGGCGTTCGGCCTGGCGCTGCCCGCGGTCCTGGTGGCCTTCGTGCTGGGCCTGGTGATCTCGTTCAAGCAGATCGCCAACCCGGCGGCCACCCTGGCCTACGGCGCGCTCTACGGTGTCGCGCTCGGTGCCATCAGCGAGGCGTTCAACAACCTCTGGCCCGGCATCGTCGTGCAGGCGGTCATCGGCACCTTCGGTGTCTTCGCCGGCATGCTGGTGGTCTACAAGACCGGCGCCATCCGGGTCACCCCGAAGCTGACCCGCTGGATCGTCGGCGCGATGTTCGGCGTCCTGGCGCTGATCCTGGTCAACCTCGTCGCCAGCCTGTTCGTGGGCGGTGACGCCCTCGGCCTGCGCAGCGGCGGCCCGGTGGCCATCCTGTTCAGCGTCATCGTGATCGGCGTGGCGGCGTTCTCGCTGCTGCTGGACTTCGACATGGCCGACGAGGCGATCCGCCGCGGCGCCCCCGCGAAGTTCGCCTGGTACATCGCCTTCGGCCTGCTCGTGACGGTCGTCTGGCTGTACCTGGAGATCCTGCGGCTGCTGTCCTACCTGCAGAACGACTGAGGGAGGACCCCGCTGCCCCCACGCCTCGCACGCGCAGGCGGAGGACCCCTGCAGCGGGGCCATCCCACGACGGTGGCCCGGTCCCCACGAGGGGGCCGGGCCACCGTCCTGTCGGGGGCCGGTCGGCGGCGTGGGTGCTCCGGCTCGTCCGCCCCGGATGAGGCGGGGGAGGGGCGGCTCCGGTGGGGTCGTGGGCGGACCCGGGCAGTCACCGCCGGACGGCGCCGCAACGGAAGTCCGGCTGACGGGTCCTCCACCCCGCGACGGCCGGCCGCGACGCCGGAACGGGACCGCTGCCGCGCCCAGCCCTCGCCTGGAGGCCCCGGATGTCCGCTCCCACCGATCCGACCACCACCACCGCGCCCGTTCCCGGAGCCGTGCCCCAGCCGCGGGCCGCCGCCGGCGTCGACCGCTCCGCGATCCGCCCGTTCCAGGTGTCCGTCCCCGAGGCGGAGATCCTCGAGCTGCGCCGCCGCGTCGCCGCGACGCGCTGGCCCTCCGCGGAGCTCGTCGGCGACCGGACGCAGGGGGTGCAGCTGGCGACGATGCGGGCACTCGCGCGCCACTGGCTCACCGAGTACGACTGGCGCGCGTGCGAGGCGCGGATCAACGCGCTCCCGCAGTTCACGACCGAGATCGACGGCGTGGAGGTGCACTTCGTCCACGTGCGGTCCCGGCACGAGGACGCGCTGCCGCTGGTCATGACGCACGGCTGGCCGGGCTCGGTCGTCGAGCTGCTCGAGACCGTCGGACCGCTCACCGACCCGACCGCGCACGGCGGCGGCGCCGAGGACGCCTTCCACCTCGTGCTGCCGTCGCTGCCCGGTTACGGCTTCTCCGGCAAGCCGCGGGAGCTCGGGTGGGACGTCGCCCGTGTCGGGCGCGCGTGGGCGGAGCTGATGCGCCGCCTCGGCTATCCCCGCTACGTGGCCCAGGGCGGTGACGTGGGCGCCGGCGTCACCGACGCGATGGGCCGCCAGGCACCCGAGGGGCTGATCGGCATCCACCTCAACCTGCTCGTGACGGCGCTGGCCGGTCCCCAGCCGACGGACACCGAGCAGGAGCGCGCGGCCGCCGACGCGGTCCAGACCTTCCGGACCAGCGGCTTCGCCTACTTCCTCGAGCAGGCCACCCGCCCGCAGACGATCGGCTACAGCCTGCTCGACTCACCGATCGCCCTGGCGGCCTGGATGCTCGACCACGACACGGACTCCTACCACAAGATGGCCCGCGCCTTCGTCGACGGGCAGCCCACCGGCAACCTCACCCGCGACCACGTCCTCGACAACGTGACGCTGTACTGGCTGACCGGCACCGGCGCCTCGTCGGCCCGCTCCTACTGGGAGAGCTACGGCCCCGACGCCCCCGCGGCGGCCGCGGCCGACCAGGCTCCGCCGGAGGTGTCGGTCCCGACCGGCTTCACCACGTTCCCCGGCGAGATCTGGCGGGCGCCGCGCAGTTGGGTGGAGCGGTCCTATCCGCGCCTCACCTACTTCAACGAGGTCGATCGGGGCGGCCACTTCGCCGCCTGGGAGGAACCCGAGCTGTTCACGACCGAGGTCCGGGCGGCGTTCCGGCCGCTGCGCGGCTGACCACCGGGGCCGACGGACGACGGCGGCCCGGCCCCTCGAGGGGACCGGGCCGCCGGGCCGGGGTGCCGGGATCAGGAGAGCCGCTCCAGGACCATCGCCATGCCCATGCCGCCGCCGACGCACATCGTCTCCAGGCCGAAGGTCTTGTCCTTGGTCTGCAGGCCGTTGATCAGCGTGCCGGTGATGCGGGCGCCGGTCATGCCGAACGGGTGGCCGACGGCGATCGCGCCGCCGTGCACGTTGAGCCGGTCGATGTCGATGCCCAGGTCGCGGTAGCTCGGGATGACCTGCGCGGCGAACGCCTCGTTGATCTCCACCAGGTCGATGTCGCCGATGCTCATGCCGGCCCGCTGCAGGGCGAGCTTGGAGGCGTCCACCGGCCCGTAGCCCATGATCTCCGGCGACAGCCCCGTCACCGCGGTGGAGACGATCCGCGCCAGCGGGGTCAGCCCCAGGTCACGGGCCTTGGTGTCGCTCATGACCACGACCGCGGCGGCGCCGTCGTTGAGCGGGCAGGCGTTGCCGGCGGTGACCCGCCCGTCGGGGCGGAACACCGGCTTGAGGCCGGCGATGCCCTCGAGCGTCGTGCCGGGCCGGGGGCCGTCGTCGGTGCTGACCACGGTTCCGTCGGGCGTGGTGACCGGGGTGATCTCGCGCTCCCAGAAGCCCTCGGCGATGGCCTGCTCGGCGAGGTTCTGGCTGCGGACGGCGAACTCGTCCATCTCCTGCCGGGAGACGTCCTTGAGCAGCGCCAGGTTCTCGGCGGTCTGGCCCATCGCGATGTAGATGTCGGGCAGCTCGCCGTTCTCCCGCGGGTCGGTCCACGAGTCGGCGCCGCTCTCGGCGGTCTTGGCCACCCGGGCCTCGGCCTCGCTGAACGCGGGGTTCTTCGTGTCGGGCAGGGAGTCGCTGCTGCCCTTGGCGAAGCGGGACACCATCTCCACGCCGGCCGAGATGAACACGTCGCCCTCGCCAGCCTTGATCGCGTGCATCGCCATGCGGGTGGTCTGCAGCGAGGACGAGCAGTAGCGGGTGACGGTCGTACCGGGGAGGTGGTCCATGCCGAGCAGGACGCTGACCACGCGCGCCATGTTGTAGCCCTGCTCCCCGCCGGGCAGGCCGCAGCCGAGGATCAGGTCGTCGATGTCGGTCGGGTCGAGCCCGGCCAGCCCGTCCAGTGCCGCCCGCACGATCGTGGCGGTCAGGTCGTCGGGGCGCAGGTCCTTGAGCGAGCCCTTGAACGCGCGCCCGATGGGGGAGCGGGCGGTCGCGACGATGACGGCTTCGGGCATGGGTCCTCCACGGTGAGGCGGATCCGACGGGGCACGCCGGACGTCGGGTCGCCCCCGAACCTACTCCCCGGTAACGCTCACCCGAAGGCGGATGCGGCCCGTCAGGCGACGCCCACTGCCCGCCCTCCGCGCGGCGGCCGCGCGCGCTGCGGTGCTGCCGCCGCTGTGGGTCAGGCCACGGGTGTCTCGGCGGCGCGCTCGGCCTGCTCGGGCGTCGGCAGGTCCGGGGGACGGCGGCGGCGCAGCCGCGCCCAGGGCCCCCGGGGACCGGTCTCCGAACCCCGGACCGCGGTGGCCTGCACCTCGGTGCCGGTGCGGCCGGCGGCGCGTGCGGCGGCCCGGGCGACCGGGCGGACGGTGTCGCGGCGCAGGTTGCGCAGACCGCGGTCGGCGGCCGCCGGCCAGACGCCGAGCGCGTCGGCGACCGACGGCAGCAGCACCGCGGCCGCGGCCGCGTACCCGGCCCCGCTCGGGTGGAACTCGTCGACGCTGAACAGGCCGCGGTCCTCGGCGAAGCGCGGGCCCAGGACCGAGCCGAGGGACACCGTGCGCCCCCCTGCCTCGACCACGGCGATGGTCTGCGCGGCGGCCAGCTGCCGGCTCCACCGGCGGGCCAGCAGCCGCAGCGGCTGGCCGATCGGCCGGATCGTGCCGAGGTCCGGGCAGGTGCCGACGACGACCTCCACGCCGGCCTCGACCAGCCGGCGGACGGCGTCGCGCAGGTGCCGCACCGAGACGGCGGGGCGGGTGCGGCTGGTGACGTCGTTGGCGCCGATCATGATCGTCACGACGTCCGGGCGCTCGACGAGGGCCTCGTCGACCTGCTCCTCGAGCTCGTAGGACTCCGCCCCGGAGACGGCGAGCCGGACCAGCCGGACCGGCCGTTCCGCCAGCTCGGCGAGGGCGGCGGCCAGCAGCACGCCGGGGGTCTCGGCGGCGCGTTCCACGCCCAGCCCCACCGCGCTGGAGTCGCCGAGGACGGCGAGGACGATCGGCTTGCCGCGGCCGCGGCCGTAGACGCCGTTGCCGGAGGGCGGATCGGCCTTCGACGTCCGCGCCTCGACCCGTCGCCGGGCGGCGCGTGCCTGGGCCCGCAGCAGGGCGACCACCCCGGCGCCGACGAGCCCCAGCCCGCCGCCGCCGTAGGCGGCACCGGTGGCCAGTCGCCATGCCCTGCCCGCTCGAGTCACCGCCGCGCCGTCCTCCCGTTGCACGAAGCACCTGTCCCCGCAGGTTAACCGCCCCTACGGTGGCTCCCATGGCGGATTCCCTCGCAGGGGGCAGCGGCGACCGGTCCCGGCAGATCGTCGACGTGCTGGTCGACGCCTTCGCCGAGTTGATGACCGCGGACGCCGACGCCTTCCGCACCAAGTTCCGCAAGATGGCGGCCGACCCGTTCGCGTTCTACCGGGGCAGCGCCTGCCTGTTCTACGCCGACATGGCCGAGCAGGAGGACCGCTGGTGCGACGAGCGGACCAGCCGGGTGTGGATCCAGGGCGACCTGCACGCGGAGAACTTCGGGACCTACATGGACGGCGGCGGGCGCATCGTCTTCGACGTCAACGACTTCGACGAGGCCTACCTGGGCCACGTCAGCTGGGACCTCCGCCGGTTCGTCGCCAGCTTCGCGCTGCTGGCGTGGCGCAAGGCCCTGGGGGACGACGTCATCGCCGACCTGGTCCGCCGGTACCTGTCCGCCTACCTCGACCAGGTCGCGGCCTTCACCCGGCTCGACGACGACCGGTCCTTCGCCCTGGTCAAGGAGAACACCGAGGGCGCCGTCCACGAGGCCGTGCTCCGGACCACCGCGCGCACCCGGCAGGCGCTGCTGGACCGGATGACCGTGGTGGAGAACTTCCAGCGGCGCTTCGCCGAGGGGCCGCGCAACCGCCCGCTGGAGGACACCGAGCGCGACCGGGTGCTGGCCGCCCTCGACCGGTGGCGCGAGACGGTGTACCCGCCCCGCCGGCGGCGCGACGTCGCCTACGACGTCAAGGACGTCGTGGCCACCGGCGGCTTCGGCATCGGCAGCGCCGGGCTGCCCGCCTACAACGTGCTCATCGAGGGCTACGACCAGGCGCTGGAGAACGACGTCGTCCTCTCGCTCAAGCAGGGGAACGTGCCGGCCCCGAGCCGGATCGTCCGGGACCCGGAGATCCGCGCGCACTTCGAGCACGAGGGCCACCGGACGGCGGTCAGCCAGCGGGCGCTGCAGGCCAACGCCTCGCAGTTCCTGGGGCACACCGAGATCGACGGCGTCGGGTTCGTCGTCCAGGAGCTCTCGCCGTACGAGGTCGACCTCGACTGGGAGGACCTCACCGAGCCCGAGGAGATCGCGCCGGTCATGACGCAGCTGGGGCGGGCGACGGCGAAGGTGCACTGCGTCGGCGACGTCGACAGCGACCACACCCTGGTGCCGTTCCAGACCGAGGAGGCGATCACCGCGATGATCGGGGACCGCCGCGAGGAGTTCACCGAGGACGTGATCGCGTTCGCCGCGGCCTACGCCCGGCGCACCCAGGAGGACCACCGGCTGTTCGTCGACGCGTTCCGCGCGGGGGAGATCCCGGGGATCAGCTCGAGCGGGGCACAACCGGCGCGCCGTTGACCCTGCCCGGCAGGTACCCGGCGATGAGGGCGGCGAGGTCGGCCGCCTGCCACCGGTGACCGCTGCCGGGCACCACCGCGCGCTCGGCGGACGCCAGCGCACCGATCACGGACTCCGCGGCGTCGACGAAGAACGGGAAGGGGTCCGACCCGAGCACGACCACCGTCGGCGCGGTCACCGACCGCCACAGGTCCGCGCGGGGCGCCGACTGCGTCCACGCGAGCGCCTCGGCGTCGGCCTCCACGGTGGGTGCCATCCGTTCGAACAGCGGCCACTGCGGCCCGGTGCGCATGGCCTCGAACCACTCCGGCGGCATGCCGCCCATGTAGGTGCGCAGGGTGCCCTCGCGGTCCCCGGCCGCCACCCGTTCCCGGATCGCGGCCAGGAACTGCGCGCCGTCGGTGCCCTCCTCCTCACCCAGCGGCACCTCCCAGAGCACCGAGCGCTCCACACCCGGCAGCTCGGCCGCGGCGGCCAGGGCGATCGCGCCGCCGGAGGAGCTGCCGTACAACCAGGCCCGCCCACCCACCACGCCGAGCAGCGCGCGGATCGCGGCGACCTCCCCGGCCAGCCGGAACGGCGGCTCGCCGCCGCTGTCGCCGCGCCCGGGGCGGTCGGGGTGGACGACGTCGAACCCGCGGGCGGCCAGCTCGGTGGTCAGCGCGCGGGTGTCGGGGTCGACGGCGCGGAACTGCCCGGCGCCGCCGACCAGGACCAGCGGCTGGCCGGCGCCCTCGCGGTCGTAGGCGATGCGGACGCCGTCCTCGGTCTGCACGTACTCGGTCATGCACGGCAGACCCGGCGGAGGGCCGGGAGTCAGCGGCCGGTCGTGGTCCTGCTTCAGCGGACCCGGCGGCCCCGGCGGGTGCGGAGGTAGTCGGCCACCACGTACTCGCCGAGCCGCTCGCTGTCGGGGGTGAACACCCGGCCGCCGGCCCGCTGGGTGATGTCGTGCACGAAGTGCACCAGCCCCGGCTCGGGGTCGAGGGCGAAGACGTTCATCGTCGCCCCGGACCGGGCCACCCGCTCCACCTCGGCGACGGTGCGGGCGATCGTCTCGGGCATCGGCGGCCAGCAGAAGAACGGCGTCCCGTCGTCCTCCAGGTGGGCGGTGGGCTCGCCGTCGGTGACCACCAGGACCACCGGCTCGGCGTCCCGGTGCCGGGCGAGGAACCGGCGGGCCAGGATCAGCCCGTGCTGCAGGTTGGTGCCCTGCAACGTGTCCACCGAGAGCTCGGCGAGCGTCTCCGGGCGCAGCACCTGCGCGGTCGAGGAGAACCCGATGATCTGGATCGCGTCCTGCGGGAAGCGGGTGGTCACCAGCGAGTGCAGCGCCATCGCCGTGGACTTGGCCGCCCCCCAGGTGCCCCGCAGCGCCATCGAGTAGGAGAGGTCGACCAGCAGGGCGACCGCTGCGCCGCTGCGCCGCTCGGTCTCGGCGACCTCGAAGTCCTCGACGGTGATCCGCACGTGCCGGTCTCCCTCGGCGCGCGGCTCGTGCGCGGTGCGCAGGACGGCGTTCTTCACCGTCCGGACGACGTCCAGCGGCTGCTCGTCGCCGAACTGCCACTCCCGGCTGCCGCCGGTCAGCTCCCCGGCCGCGCCGGCGTCGGCCATGTCGTGGTCGCCCCGGCCCGTGGCGTCGAGCTTGGCGAACACCCGCCGCAGCGCGGTGGCGCCGAGCCGGCGGACCGCCTTGGGGGAGAGCTCCAGCCGGCCGTCAGAGCGGTTCAGGTAGCCCTGCCGCTCCAGCTCCCGCTCCAGCTGGCGCAGGGCGGCGAGGTCGTCGACCGCCGGCCGGCCCAGCGCCCGCTCCAGCAGCTCCTCGTCGACGTCGGCCAGCGAGGCGCCGGCGTAGCCCTGGGAGAGCTGGTTGGACAGCGCCTCGAGGTCGGCGAGCTCGGCGACCGCGCTGGTCGCGTCGCCCACGCCGAGGGCCTGCTCGCCGTCGGGCACCTGCCCGCGCTGCCCCCACGGCAGGTCGGGGCGGGCCTGGCGGAGAGCGTCCTGCAGGTGCGCCATCTCGCTGGCCAGGCCCATGTCGGCCATGGTCTGCGCCATCAGGTCGGCCAGCTCGGCCCGCTGCTCGGCGGAGAGGCCGGCCATCATCCGCTCCTGAGCGGCGGCCCGGCGGGCGAGGGAGTCGATCAGCTCGTCGATGGACTGCGGGTCGTCCGGGAAGAACTGGCCGTGCTTGTCCATGAACTCGGCGAACTGCTCGTCGGTGTCCTCACCGCGGTTGTGCGCGTCGATGAGCTGCGAGAGGTCGGCGACCATGTCCTTGACCGCCTGCACGTCCTGCTCGGTGGCGTTCTGCAGCGCCTGCTTCATCGAGGCGAAGGAGCTGTCGAGCACCTCGCGGCGCAGCAGGTCCTGGATCTGCTCGTAGGCGTGCCGGGCCTCCTCCGAGCGCCAGTCGTAGTCCTTCAGCGCCCGGACCGCGCCGGCGGTGTCCTCCGGCAGCGCGTCGAGCTCGGCCTCCCTGAGCCGGGCCATGTCGTCCGGGTCGGGGAACAGCTCGCGCCGTTCGGCCTCGAGCGCCCGGTCGAGCAGCTCGCGGACCTCCTGGAGGGTGCCGTCCATCCGGCCGGCCTGGCGCGCCTGGCGCAGCCGGTCGCGCACCGACCGGCGCAGCTCGTCGAGTCCGCGGCGGCCGTCCATGCCGCGGCGCAGCAGCTCGCGCAGGGCCTCGCGGACGCCGCTGCCGCCGAGCACGGAGTCGCCGATCTCGTCGACGGCGCTGCCCAGGTCGTAGGGCGGCGCGAGCGGGTCGGGCCCGCCGTGCCATCTGGAGTAGCGGTGCCCGCGACCGCGGCGGAAGGCCATCTAGTCCTCCTCGCTGGCGCTCGTCGGGATGGCCCGGGCCGCTGTACGCACGGATGAGCCCGCGAGCTCGCTCATCTCAGGCCCCGTACACCGTGCGCGGGCCGTCGGTGTCCTTGGCCAGCCGCCGGGTGAGGTAGAGCCCCTCGAGGGCGAACTCGACCGCGGCGGCGGCCTGCTCGGCCGACTGCTCGCCCTCCGGCACGCCCAGCCGGCCCAGCAGCTCGGCCAGCTTCGGGATGGTGCCCAGCTGACCCAGCAGCGCCGCGGCGGGCACGAGCTCGCCGGACTCGACGGTCTCCCCGCCGGTGAAGTGCTCCTGCAGCCCGGTGAGGTCCAGGCCGGCGCAGCGGGCGCGGAAGGTCTGCGCGGTCGCCTGGCGCAGCAGGTGCTCCAGGATCTCCAGCTCCCGCTCGTCGTCCGGGTCGGTGCCGGCGTCGGCGAACTCGACCTTGCCGCGGCTGGCCGGGACGATGCTGGGCAGGTCGACCACCCGCGCCACCGGCCGGGTCTCCCCGGCGACGGCGGCCCGGCGGACGGCGGAGGCGGCGATGGTCTCCAGCCCCGCGATGGCGAACCGGGCGCTGACGCCGGAGCGCTGGTCGACGTGGCTGGACTCGCGGACCAGCCGGGCGAAGCGGGCGACGATCTCGGCGAGGTGCTCGGGGATGATCGGCGCGTCGAAGTGCCCGTCCGCGGCCGCCGCACCGTGCTGCCCCGCGCCCGGCCCGCCGAGCCAGCTGGTGTGCGCCTCCTGGTGCAGCAGCCGGATCTCGTCGGCCAGCTCGAGCGGGTAGTGGGTGCGCACCTCGGCGCCGAAGCGGTCCTTGAGCGGGGTGATGATCCGCCCGCGGTTGGTGTAGTCCTCGGGGTTGGCGCTGGCGACCAGCAGCAGGTCCAGCGGCAGCCGCACGCGGTAGCCACGGATCTGGATGTCCCGCTCCTCGAGCACGTTGAGGAGCGCCACCTGGATGCGCTCGGCGAGGTCGGGCAGCTCGTTGACGCTGAAGATGCCGCGGTTGGTGCGCGGCACCAGCCCGTAGTGCACCGTCTCGGGGTCGCCCAGGGTGCGGCCCTCCGCGACCTTGATCGGGTCGACGTCGCCGATCAGGTCGCCGACGCTGGTGTCCGGCGTCGCCAGCTTCTCCCCGAACCGCTCGCTGCGGTGCAGCCAGCCGACCGGCGTGGCGTCGCCGTGCTCGGCGATCTGCCGGTGCGCCCAGGCGCTGATCGGGTGCAGCGGGTGCTCGTTGAGCTCGCTGCCGGCCAGCACCGGCGTCCACTCGTCGAGCAGGCCGACCAGCGTGCGGATCAGCCGCGTCTTGCCCTGTCCGCGCTCGCCGAGCAGCACCAGGTCGTGGCCGGCGATGAGCGCGCGCTCCACCTCGGGGACGACGGTGTCCTCGAAGCCGACGATGCCCGGGAGCGTGGTCTCGCCGGCGCCCAGGCGGGCGAGCAGGTTGGCGCGGATCTCGGCCTTGACCGGCCGGAAGGTGGCCCCGCCGTCGCGGAGCTCGCCCAGAGTCGTGGGGGCGGGGGGAGCGGAGGCTGTGGTGCCCGGGTCCGTCACCCCAGCCACGGTACGACGCTGGTGGTGTCTGTCGTCCCCCGGACGACACCGCGGCCGATTTCCGTCCCCGGCCAGGTGGAGCGCGTTCCGTCGTGGTGCGTCCCGTCGTGGTGCGTTCCGTCCGGTGCCGCGTCGGCTGCGAGGATCGACCCGTGGTCGCTGCGCAGGTGCCTCTGGTCAGCGGGGCGGACGTCGTCGCGGCGGCCGCCCTCCTCGACGGCGTCGTCCGGCAGACGCCGCTGGAGCACTCCCGTGCGCTGGCCGAGCGGGCCGGCGGGCCGGTGTGGCTCAAGTGCGAGAACCTGCAGCGCACCGGGTCGTTCAAGATCCGCGGGGCGTACGCCCGGCTGGCCCGCCTGAGTGCGGACGAGCGCGCCCGCGGGGTCGTCGCCGCCAGCGCGGGCAACCACGCCCAGGGCGTGGCGCTGGCCGCGCAGCTGCTCGGCATCCGGGCCACGGTGTTCATGCCGGAGAGCGCCCCGCTGCCCAAGGTGTCGGCCACCCGCGGCTACGGCGCGGACGCCCGGCTGGTGGGCCACGACCTCACCGAGGCCATGGCCGCGGCGACGGAGCACGCGCAGCGCACCGGGGCGGTGCTCATCCACCCGTTCGACCACCCCGACGTGATCGCCGGCCAGGGCACCGTGGGTCTGGAGGTGCTCGCGCAGTGCCCCGACGTCGCCACCGTCGTCGTCTGCACCGGGGGCGGTGGGCTGGTGTCCGGGATCGCCGCCGCGGTCAAGGCCCGCCGTCCGGAGGTCCGGGTGGTCGCAGTCCAGGCGGAGGCGGCGGCCGCGTTCCCCGGCTCGCTGGCCGCCGGCCGGCCCGTGGCGCTCGGCGGGATGGCGACGATGGCCGACGGCATCGCCGTCGGCGCACCGGGGGAGCTGACCTTCGCCCACGTCCGCGACCTGGTCGACGAGGTGCGCACGGTGAGCGAGGAGGACCTGTCCCGCGCGCTGCTGTTCTGCCTGGAGCGGGCCAAGCTCGTCGTCGAGCCGGCCGGGGCCGCGGCGGTCGCCGCCGTGCTGGCCGACCCCGAGGCCTTCCGGCCGCCCGTCGTCGCCGTGGTCTCCGGCGGGAACATCGACCCGGTCCTGCTGCTCAAGGTCGTCCAGCACGGCATGGCGGCGGCCGGCCGGTACCTGCGGCTGCGCCTGCGGGTGCCCGACCGCCCGGGGTCGCTGGCGGCGGTGCTCACCGAGCTGGCCGACGTCGGGGCCAACGTGCTCGAGGTCGAGCACGAGCGCACGGCCACCCGCCTGGACCTCGGCGAGGTGGAGGTGTTCGTCGTCCTGGAGACCCGCGGCCCCGAGCACGCCGAGGAGGTCCTCGGCCGGCTGGCGCACGCCGGGTACGCGGTCACCGCAGGCTGAGAGAGGACTCCCTGCCACCGGGGAAGGCCCCCGTCCTCCTCGTCCGTCGCAGGCTCGGGACGAGCCTCGGGACGGGGGCCGGCGGCGGCCCCTGCAGGGGCCGGGGGCCTGCCGGCAGCGGACCCGTCGCGGGAGCGGAAAACCGTTCGGGAAGTGTCGGTACCGGCACCTAGTTTCGCTGTCATGAGCGACGCGATCGTCGTCGAGGGGCTGGTCAAGCGGTTCGGTGCGACCACCGCGCTCGACGGAGTGGGCTTCACCGTGGCCGAGGGCGCGGTGCTGGGCCTGCTCGGGCCCAACGGCGCCGGGAAGACGACGGTGGTGCGCATCCTCACCACCCTGCTGCGGGCCGACGCCGGCCGGGCGGAGGTCGTGGGTCTCGACGTCGCGCGCGAGGCCGACGCGGTGCGCTCGTCCATCGGGCTGACCGGGCAGTACGCGGCCGTCGACGAGTACCTGACCGGCTTCGAGAACCTGGAGATGGTGGGCCGGCTGTACCGGCTCGGCCGCCGGGAGGCCCGGGCGCGGGCGGGCGAGCTGCTCGAGCGGTTCGACCTGACCGACGCCGCGCACCGGCCGGCCAAGACGTACTCGGGCGGCATGCGCCGGCGGCTGGACATCGCCGCCTCGCTGATCGCCCGGCCCCGCGTGCTGTTCCTCGACGAGCCGACCACCGGGCTGGACCCGCGCAGCCGGCTGTCGATGTGGGAGTTCATCGCCGATCTCGCCGGCGGCGGGACGACGATCCTGCTGACGACGCAGTACCTGGAGGAGGCCGACCGGCTCGCCGACCGGATGGTGGTCATCGACCGGGGGCGGGTGATCGCCCGCGGCACCGCCGACGAGCTCAAGGCGCAGGTCGGCGGTCAGCGGTTGGAGCTCACCGTGGGCGACGCCGGTGACCTGAAGGAGGCCGTCGGCCGGCTGCGGGTGCTCGCCGTCGACGAGCCGCGGCTGGACGAGTCGACCCGCCGGCTGTCCCTCCCCGTCAGCGGCGGCACCGACGACCTGGCCTCGGCGCTGGGCCTCCTGGAGGGCAGCGGCATCGAGGTGCTCGACGTCGGCCTGCGCCGTCCCGACCTCGACGACGTCTTCCTGACCCTCACCGGCCATGCGGCGGAGGCCACGGCCGCCGAAGGGAACAGCGGCAACGGGACCGACCGGACATCGGTGCGGTCCGGAGGAGGTGCGCGATGAGCGCGCTGGGTGTGGCGGTCTCCGACGGCCTGACGATCACCCGCCGCAACCTGATCAAGGTCAAGCGGGTGCCGGATCTGATCGTCTTCGCGACGCTGTCGCCGATCATGTTCGTGCTGCTGTTCCGCTACGTCTTCGGCGGCGCGATCCTGCTGCCCGACGGGATCAGCTACGCGGAGTTCCTGCTGCCCGGCATCTTCGCCCAGACGGTCGTGTTCGGGAGCACCATCACCGGCGCGAGCCTGGCCGAGGACCTGCAGAAGGGGCTCATCGACCGGTTCCGCTCGCTGCCGATGTCCCGCTCGGCGGTGCTCATCGGCCGCACGGTGGCCGACCTCGGGCTCAACGCCGTCTCCATCGTGGTGATGGCGCTGACCGGGCTGGTCGTCGGCTGGCGGATCCACTCGTCGGTGGCCGAGGCGCTCGCCGGGTTCCTGGTGCTGTTGGTGTTCGCCTTCGCGATCTCGTGGCTGATGGCCGTCGTCGGGCTGCTGGTGCGCACGCCCGAGGTGGTCAACAACGCCAGCTTCATCGTGATCTTCCCGTTGACGTTCGTGGCCAACACCTTCGTGCCGCCGGAGACCTTCCCCCCGGTGCTGCGCACCTTCGCGGAGTGGAACCCGGTGTCCGCGGTGGTGCAGGCCGCCCGCGAGCTGTTCGGCAACACCGTGCCCGGCGCCCCGGTGCCGGAGGCCTGGCCGCTGCAGAACCCGGTGCTCTACTCGGTGATCTGGACGGCGGTCATCCTGATCGTGTTCGTGCCGCTGTCGGTGCGGCTCTACCAGCGCACGGCCAGCCGGTGACGTGGACCGGTCGCGGGGCCAAGGCGTCCCCGCGACCGGTTCGGGGGCTCGGCGGCGGCCGGGGACGGCACCTGGCCGCGGTGTGGTCGCTGCGAGCGGGGGGCCGGAGGCCTCCCCGAGCAGGGACGGGGCTCTGGGGCTCGGCGGCGGCCGGGGACGGCACCTAGCCGCGGTGTGGTCGCTGCGAGCGGGGGGCCGGAGGCCTCCCCGAGCAGGGACGGGGCTCTGGGGCTCGGCGGCGGCCGGGGTGGGCACGTGGCCGCGGTGCGGTCCGGAGGACCGCAGTGACATCGTGGGCCCCGATGAGCGCCGTCGAGACCACCTCCGCCGTCCCCTCCGCCGACAACCCGCTGCTCGAGCCGTCCCCGCTGCCGTTGCAGCTGCCGCCGTTCGCGGCGACCACCCTGGAGCACTGCCGCGAGGCGATGCTCGCCGGGATGGCCCAGCAGCGGGCCGAGGTGGCCGCCATCGTGGGCTCGCCGGAGCCGCCGACGTTCGAGAACACCGTCGTCGCCCTCGAACGGTCCGGGCGGCTCTACCGCCGCGCCGGGGCGGTGTTCCACAACCTCGCCTCGTCGGTCGCCGACGACCGGCTGCGGGAGATCGAACGCGAGCTCGCGCCGCTGGAGTCCGCGCACGCTGACGCGCTGCGGCTGGACCCCCAGCTGTTCGCGCGCATCGATTCGGTCCACGCCGCGCGGCACGAGGCCGGTCTCGACGCGGAGTCCGTCCGGCTGGTGGAGCGCTACCACCTGGACTTCGTGCTCTCCGGCGCACGCCTGGACGACGCCGGCCGGGCCAGGCTGTCGGGGGTGAACGGCGAGCTGTCGGCACTGTCGACGACGTTCGGCCAGAACCTCCAGGTCGCGACCGAGGCCGCGGCGGTGGTCGTGGCCGACGCCGCGGAGCTCGACGGTCTCGGGGAGGAGGAGGTCGCCGCCGCCGCCCGCGCGGCCGCCGACCGCGGCGACGAGGGGTTCCTGTTGCCGCTGCTGCTGCCCACCGGTCAGCCGGTGCTGGCCAAGCTGCGCGACCGTGACCTGCGCCGCCGGGTCTTCGAGGCCTCGGTGAGCCGCGCGTCGGACGGCGAGCGCGACAACGGCCTGATCGCGGCGCGGATCGCCCGGCTGCGGGCCGAGCGGGCCCGGCTGCTCGGGTTCGACACGCACGCCGACCTGGTGCTGGCCGACTCGACCGCGCGGACCACCGCGGCGGTCGACGCGATGCTCGCCACCATGGTGGGGCCGTCGCGGGCCAACGCGGAGGCCGAGGCGGCCGCGCTGCGCGAGGTCGCCGCCCGCGACGGGGTGGCCGACCTCGCGCCGTGGGACTGGGCGTTCTACAGCGAGCGCGTGCGGGCGGAGCGGTACGCCGTCGACACCGCCGCCCTGCGGCCGTGGTTCGAGCTGGAGCGGGTGCTGGTCGACGGCGTCTTCCGGGCCGCCGAACTGCTCTACGGGTACCGCTTCACACCGCGCCCCGACCTCACCGGCTACCACCCCGACGTCCGCGTCTGGGAGGTCACCGACGAGGCCGGCGAGACCGTCGGGCTCTACCTCGGCGACTACCACGCGCGGGAGGGCAAGCGCGGCGGGGCGTGGATGAGCTCGTTCGTCACCCAGTCCCGGCTGCTCGGCACCAAGCCGGTGGTGGTCAACAACCTCAACGTCACGCGCGGCGCCGACGGGCAGCCGACGCTGCTGACCCTCGACGAGGTGGACACCCTCTTCCACGAGTTCGGCCACGCGCTGCACGGGCTGAGCTCGGCGGTCACCTACCCGCGGTTCGCCGGCACCAGCGTGCCCCGGGACTTCGTCGAGTTCCCGAGTCAGGTCAACGAGATGTGGGCGCTGTGGCCGGAGGTGCTCGACAACTACGCCCGGCACGTCGAGACGGGCGAGCCGCTGCCGGCCAGCGTGGTGGAGGCGATCGAGGCGGCGCGGCTGTGGGGTGAGGGGTTCGCGACGCTGGAGTACCTGGCGGCGACCCTGCTGGACCAGGCCTGGCACCGCATCACCCCGGAGACCGAGGTCGGCGACCCGGCGGAGTTCGAGCGGGCGGCCCTGGCTGCGGCCGGCGTCGCCCACGACCTGGTCCCGCCGCGCTACCGGACGACCTACTTCCAGCACGTCTTCGCGGGCGGCTACGCGGCGGGCTACTACTCCTACATCTGGTCGGAGGTGCTCGACGCCGACACCGTGGAGTGGTTCAAGGACAACGGCGGCCTGCGGCGGGAGAACGGCGACGTCTTCCGCGAGCGGCTGCTGGCGGTCGGGGGCTCGGTCGACCCGCTGGAGGCGTTCCGCGCCGTCCGGGGCCGGGACGCCGACCCGACGCCGCTGCTGCGCCGCCGCGGGTTGCTGCAGGCCACGGAGTCGGTCGGCGTCGACCGGGGCGAGGGGCTGGCGCCGGCCTGACAGCGGCCGAGCGGAGTGCCCGCGGTCGCGTTCTCCGCGCCGTGGCACTCCGCTCGGGGTGTCTACAGCCAGGGCAGGCCGAGGACGACGTCGAGGTCGTCGGGGCCGTCGCCCTCGCGCACGAGCCGGTTGGGCTGGCGGTGGCCGCACGCCGTGCAGCGGTGGACCACCTGCCAGCCCTTGCCCGACTTCTCCACCAGGCCGATCGGCTCCATCGGCGCCCGGCACTCGCTGGCGCGGTCGCCGGGGAGGTCGTCGACGTGCAGCGACCAGAGGCAGACCGGGCAGTGGTTGCGGTAGTGCCCGTCGGTGTTCGCCGGCACGGCCGCGGCGCAGTGCACGCAGGTGAACCCGGTGTTCTCCGCCCGGCGCGAGCGGACGCCGCGGGTCACGCGCGCCCCGATCAGGGGACGAACGGCTCGACCGCGACGACGTCGACGGTGATGGCCCGGCCGTTGGGCGCGGTGTAGGTGACCGTCGCACCCGGCGCGGCGCCCATGATGGCCGACCCGAGGGCCGACTCGGGGGAGTAGACCTGCAGCCCCGTGGTGCCGGCGATCTCCCGCGAGCCGAGGAGGAACTTTTCGGTCTCGTCGTCGCCCTGGAAGCGGATGGTGATGACGGTGCCCGTCGCCGCGTGGGTCGCCGTCGTCGGGGCGTCGCCGACGCGGGCCTTGCGCAGCAGGTCCTCCAGCTGGCGGATGCGGGCCTCCTGCTTGCCCTGCTCGTCCTTGGCGGCGTGATAGCCGCCGTTCTCCCGGAGGTCGCCCTCCTCGCGGCGGGCGTTGATCTCGGCGGCCATGGCCGGACGGCCCGCCACCAGCTGGTCGAGCTCGGCCTTGAGCCGGTCGTGCGCCTCCTGGGTCAGCCAGACGCCCTGGTTCTGCTCGTCAGTGGGGGTGGACACGGCATTGCTCCTGAAAAGTCGGTGGCCGTCCCCCGCCCGGGGAACGGCCGCGATCTGAACGACCAACGTAACACCGGCGGGACGGGCTCGTGTTCCGGTGATCACGCCTGCCGAGATGCGGAACGGTAGCGGCTCGGAGCGTGATCAGCACCACCTCCACCCGATCGGGCGCCGGTGCGGGCGGCGACCTGTCGGAGTCGCGGGGGACAATGGTCGGGTGACCGAAGCAGACCCGTTGCGCCTGCTCGCCGTGCACGCCCACCCCGACGACGAGTCGAGCAAGGGCGCCGCGACGATGGCCAAGTACGTCGCGGAAGGCGTCCGCGTCATGGTGGCGACCTGCACCGGAGGTGAGCGCGGCTCGGTGCTCAACCCGGCGCTGGACCGGCCGGAGGTCTGGGAGCGCCTGCCCGACATCCGCCGGGAGGAGATGGCCCGGGCCCGGGAGATCCTCGGCATCGAGCAGGAGTTCCTCGGCTTCGTCGACTCCGGCCTGCCGGAGGGCGACCCGCTGCCGCCGCTGCCCGAGGGCTGCTTCGCGCTGGTGCCGACCGAGGAGGCCGCGGCCCCGCTGGTCGAGCTGATCCGCCGGTTCAAGCCGCACGTCATCACCACCTACGACGAGCGTGGGGGGTACCCGCACCCCGACCACATCAAGACCCACGAGGTCTCGGTGCACGCGTTCGAGGCCGCCGGCGACCCCGACCGGTACCCGGAGCTGGGCGAGCCCTGGCAGCCGCTGAAGCTCTACTACCACATGAGCTTCACCCTGCCCCGGACGCGGGCGCTGCACGAGGCCATCCTCGCCTCCGGCCAGGAGTCCCCGTACGCCGAGTGGCTCGAGAACTGGGACCCCGACCGGGACATGTCCCACCGGGTCACCACGAAGGTGCACTGCGCCGACCACTTCGCCGTCCGGGACGCCGCGCTGATCGCGCACGCCACCCAGATCGACCCGAACGGCCGCTGGTTCGCCTGCCCGCTGGAGGTCCAGCAGCAGGTGTGGCCGACCGAGGACTACGAGCTGGCCCGCTCCGTCGTCGACTCGAAGGTCCCGGAGGACGACCTGTTCGCCGGGGTGCGCAGTGAGGTGACCGTCCGATGACCCCCGTCTGGGTGCTCGCCGCCGACCAGCAGCTGCCCGAGGACGTCGGCAAGTCCGGGCCGCTCGGCCTGCTGCTCATCGTGCTGCTGCTCATCGCCACCGCCTTCCTGGTGAAGTCGATGAGCCGGCACCTCAAGCGGCTGCCGCGCAGCTTCGACCCCCAGGACGCCGAGCCGCGGATCGTCGTCCCGGACACCCCGGCCGAGCTGCTCGAACCGCGCAAGGAGCCGGGGGAGGAACTGCTCGACACGCTGCGCCGGGCGCCGCGGGCCATCGAGCCGCCCCGCCGGGACGACGACGGCCGGCCCGGCGCCTGACCGGACCGGCCACAGCCGGAGGGGGACGCCGCCGTCCCCGCCGGAGCGGGGACGGCGGTACGGTCACTGCTCCCAGCGGTGCGCGACGTCGATGACGAGCCGGTCGACGTGCGCCGAGCCGCCCTCGAGGACGAAGACGCGGAACGGCAGCCGCGCCCGCGTGCCGATGCCGAGGTCGGAGCGCCCCTCGAACGAGCCCAGCCACGCCACCTGACGCAGGGTGCTGTAGCCGCGGACGTCGACCGCCTCCAGCGCGTCGTCCGGGGTGTAGGTCGGGACGCCGTCCTCGCCGTACCCGACCGCGCCGAGGGTGACCTGCAGCGCGGCGCCGCCGCGCAGCGGAACGGCCGCCCCGCTGCCGTCCTCCCGCACGACCGGCACGTACCGGACCGACCACGAGTCGAAGCCGGACACCTCGGCGACGTCGACGACCACCCGGTCGAAGCAGGCGTGCCGGCCGGCCCGGACGGCGGACACGAGGTCGTCCCCCGGTTCGGTCGCGTTGAGCGACCGGGGCTGGGAGCCCCAGGTGATGCCGCAGTAGGGAGCGGCGGACGCCGCGGCCGGGGCGATCAGGCCCAGGGCCGCCAGCGCGGAGACGAGCAGGACGAGGATGCGAGGGCGGTTCATGGCGGAGCCTCCTGGAGACGTGCCGCGCCCACACGGGGCGACGTGGGCAGGATCCGCCGATGCCTGACCGCTCCACCAGGCCCGGATCTGCCGTCACTCGCCGAAGATCACCGCACTCGATGGGCACAGTTCCACAACACCGCGGCGCGCCTGCTCGCGCCGTCCGGCGGAGTGTGCTCAGCGTCACCGGCCTCAGGCCGGTCGCCGCCAGCGCGACCGTCCCCAGACCGCCACCAGCCCGAGCGGGACGGCGACCAGACCGGCGAGCAGGTAGATGGTGCGGTAGCGGCCGGCGTCGGCCAGGTCGGCGACGGCGACCGCGGCCAGGGCGCTGCCGCAGAACAGGGCCCCGGCGAACAGCGAGACGACGGTGGCCCGGGCTGCCGGCAGCACCTCGGTCGCCCAGGTCTGCAGCGACGAGTGCATGGCGGCCCAGGTGAGCCCCAGCAGGAGCGTCACGGCGATCGCCGCGGTCGCCGTCCGCGACGAGGCCAGCAGCAGGCAGGCGGCGACCGCCGCGGCGGCGCCGACGGCGATCAGCCGCGACGGGTGCACCCGCCGGGAGAGCGGGCCCACCACGGCCGCGCAGACGAACACCGCGACGCCGTAGACCGCGGTCACGCCACCGGCCAGCGCGGGCGGTGCGCCGGCCGCCTCGACGGCGGCGGGCAGGAGGGTGAGGGCGCCGAGCACGACACCGCCCTCGACGAAGGCCAGGCCGAGGACGAACAGCGCCGAGCGCGACCGCGCGACGCTGACCAGCGGTGCCAGGGGACCGCGGTGGGCCCGGGTGCGGGGCGGTTCCGGCAGGCGGCGGAGGGCGAGGCACAGCACCAGTGCCGCGACGCCCGTGGCGACGAAGACGGCCCGCCAGGACCACAGCTGTGCCGCCACGCCGGCCCCGGCCGAGGCCAGCGCGGTGCCGCACGCCACCCCCACCATGAGCCGGGTGAGCTCCCGCTGCCGACGGTCGGCGGGCACGGTGTCGCCGATGTAGATGATCCCGGCCGGGTAGGCGGCGCCGAAGAAGGCGCCGCCCACCCCGCGGGCCAGGCCCAGTGCCAGCGGTGACCCGGCCCCCGCGGCGGCGACCGCGGCCAGACCCGCGACCAGCAGGGCCAGCCGCATCGTGCGCACCAGGCCCAGGGAGTCCGACACCAGGCCCCAGACCGGCTGGCTGAGCCCGTAGGCCAGGAAGTAGGCACCGGCCGCCTGCACCACCGCCGACAGGGGCGCGTCGAGGTCGGCGGCGATGGCCAGCAGCATCGGCGGCATCGCGAAGCGGTCGAGGATGCTGACGAAGGCGTTGACCTGCAGCAGCCGGATCGGGTGGCCCGGGGCGTCGGGCATCAGCGGAGCGGGCGCGGTCGGCGACTCCGCGCCGTCCGGCTCCTCGGGTCGTGCAGGTCGTGCGGCATCGGGCCAGGACTGTCCAGCACCCGCCGCCCGCGGGCAAGTCGGCTCACCCGGCGGAGGGCCGGGCGGCGGCGTCCACCTGCTCGTCGGCCTCGGTCCCTCTCGCCGGGGGCAGGAGGAGGGTGAAGACCGGTGGGGACGGTCGCTGCAGTTCCAGCCGTCCCTGCGCGGACTCGGCGAGCCGGCGGGCCAGCGCCAGTCCGATGCCGTGCCCGTCGTGCCGGTCGGCCCGCCGCGCGAACAGGCGCCCGTCGTCGGGTGGCACCCCCGGGCCCTCGTCGCGGACGTCGATCGCCACGGCGCCGGCGGCCTCGCGGACGGCGACGGTGACCGTGCCGCGGCCGTGCGTGGTGGCGTTGTCGAGCAGCACGGCCAGCACCTGCCGGACCGCCGCGGTCGACGCCCAGGCCTGCGGGGTGCCCGGCTCGACCTGCACCTCGAGGTCGCGGCCGTGCAGGGCCAGGCGCGCCCCCCACTCCGGCGCGAGCTCGCCGGCGAGGGCGCGCAGGTCGACCGGTCCGGCCTGCCCGCCCTGGTCGGCGTGCGCGAGGGTGAGCAGCTCCTCGATGGTCGCCTCCAGGCGGTCGGCGTCGGCCAGGCTGGCGACGATCGCCGGCCGCGGGTCGGCGTCGGACTGGTCCAGGGCCGCCTCCAGCCGCAACCGCAGTCCCGCCAGCGGCGTCCGCAGCTGGTGGGAGGCGTCGGCGGAGAACGCGCGCTCGCGGGCGAGCATGTCGTCGAGGCGGGCGGCGGTGGCGTCGAGCGCCGCCCCGACCGAGTCGATCTCCTGGATGCCACCGCGGCGGCTGCGCACGCTGAAGTCGCCGTTGCCGAGCCGGCGGGCGCGGTCCTCGAGGTCCTCCAGCGGGCCGGCCAGCCGGCGGGCCTGGCGGCGCCCGACCAGCCAGGCGATCCCCACCGCGCTCAGCGCGAGCCCGGCCATCCCGGCCCACACCAGGACGACGTCCCCCACCACGGCGCCGCGCGAGGAGGTGACCAGCACCGCGCCGATCACGTCCTCGGAGTGCGTCACGGGGACGGCGGCCACGAGGACGCCGTCGTCGCTGGCGGTGGTCACGTCGCCGTCGAGCGCGTCCGCCAGGACGTGGGGGTCCACGGGGGGCGCGGACCCGGCCAGCAGGTCGCCGTCCCTGCCGTACACGGCGGCGCTCCGCACCCGGTCGTCGTCCCCGAGGTCGGTGTAGTCCTCGCGCTCGACGGGGTCGCCGTCGTCCACGTCCTCGGACACCTCGATCGCCACGTCGCTGGCGATCGCCACGAGGTGGCCGCGCTCGTGCTGGAGGGCGTACTTGAGCACGCCGGCGCCCAGGGGCACGCCGAACAGGCAGATGGCGAGGACGGAGGCCAGCAGGGCCACGCCGATGATCCGAGTGCGCACGGGCGTCGTCTCCGTTCCGCCGTCGCCGTCGGCACCACGCTCGGTCGACGCCAGGATGCCGCGCCGGCTCGGTGCTGTCATCGGACCTGCGTGCCACCGAGGCGATCGAGCGGATGCCCCCGGGACGACGCCGCGGCTGCCACGATGTCCCCATGGCGGGCCGGATCCTGCTGGTCGAGGACGACCCGACGATCGGTGAGGTGCTGGCGGCGAGCCTGCACAGCCACGCCTACGACGTCGACTGGGCCCAGACCGGCGCCGACGCCCTCGACCGTGCCGCCGCCGGCCCGGTCGACCTCGTCCTGCTCGACCTGGGGCTGCCCGACCTCGACGGCGTGGAGGTGTGCCGCCAGATCCGCCGCCTCCAGCCGGGGTCCGTGCTGGTCATGCTGACCGCCCGGGCGGCGGAGATGGACGTCGTCGTGGGGCTGGAGGCGGGCGCCGACGACTACCTGGTCAAGCCGGTCCGCCTGGCCGAGCTGCAGGCGCGGATCCGTGCGCACCTGCGGCGCGGCGGGAGCGCGGCCGAGCCGACGGTCCGCACCCTGGGGGACCTGGTCGTCGACGTGCCGCGCCACCGGGTCACGCTCGGCGGGCGGGAGCTGCGGCTGCGCCCCAAGGAGTTCGACCTGCTGGCGCGGCTGGCCGCCCAGCCCGAGGTCGCGCACAGCCGGGAGCAGCTGATGAGCGACGTGTGGGACGAGAACTGGTTCGGCTCCACCAAGACCCTCGACGTCCACGTCGCCGCGCTGCGCCGCAAGATCCAGGAGGGCGCCGCGTCCGGGGACCGTGTCCCGCGGATCGTCACGGTGCGCGGGCACGGCTACCGGCTCGAGCTGCCGGCCCTCGACGGGGGCGGCAGCTCCTCGGCGCCCGGGGCGCCGATCGGCTGACGGCGGCCCGTCCCGCCGCGGGACAGCGAGGAGCGCTGCCCGGGTCGCAGGTCGGCCACGGCCACCAGCCGCGACTCCGGCCGGACCGGGACCTGCGGCGACGGCGTGAGGGTGATCTCCCAGGTGGCGACCTTGGCGACGGTGTCGACCCCGACGTGCAGGTCCGCGGACGTCCCGGCGGAGCGGGTCGTGATCGACCGGCGGGCCTCCTCGCCGGTGAGGACCCGGTCGAGCAGCCCGAGGACGGCGTCGAGGTGGTCATGGGGACGCGGGTCGTCCCGGCAGGTGTGCGCCGTGACGGTCAGCACGCGGGTCTCGTGCGGCGATCCCGGCACCCCGTCGTCCCAGCTCGGGACGATGAAGCAGGGGTCGGTGGCCGCGGACGGGCCCCGCTCGAGGCGGTCGGCGTAGTTGAGCAGCAGGGCGCTCAACACGGCGTCCCGGGTGAGCAGGCCACCGACCACGCGGCGAAGGTCCATCGTCGCCCTCCCGTCCCTCGTCGCAGGACCGGCAGCGTCGGCGCGGCCGCCCGTGCCCCCGTCCGGTGGTCGGCCGGTGCGCTGACGACGTTATGCCCCGAGCGCCCAGCGGCAGACCAGAGGAAGGCAAGAAGTGCGTTAACGCCGCGCCCGTCGCAGCCCGCCGGGCCGGGCGCCACCCGGGGCCGCGAGGCCACCCGACACGATGGTGGGAGCGGAGCCGGTGGGGTAGGAGTCGGGGCGTCGCCGAGTGGCGGGGACCGGCCGCGGTCCGGCCTCCCCGGACTCGTCCGGACTCCCGAGGAGGACGCGGTGCCCAACCGGCTCGAGCGGGCGACCAGCCCCTACCTCCTGCAGCACGCGGACAACCCCGTCGACTGGCGGGAGTGGGGCGAGGAGGCCTTCGCCGAGGCCCGCGAGCGCGACGTCCCGGTGCTGGTCTCGGTCGGCTACGCCGCGTGCCACTGGTGCCACGTCATGGCGCACGAGTCCTTCGAGGATGAGGCGACCGCGGCGCAGATGAACGCCGACTTCGTCTGCGTGAAGGTCGACCGCGAGGAGCGGCCGGACGTCGACAGCGTCTACATGACCGCCACCCAGGCGCTTACCGGTTCCGGGGGCTGGCCGATGACGGTGTTCACCACCCCGGACGGGAGACCCTTCTACTGCGGCACCTACTACCCGCCGCGCCCGGCGCACGGCGTCCCCGCGTTCCGCCAGGTGCTCGCCGCGGTCACCGACGCCTGGCGGACCCGCCGCGAGGAGCTGGAGTCGGCGAGCACGCGGATCGTGCGCGGCATCTCCGCCCGGCTGGAGCTCGGCGCCCCCACCCCGCTGTCGGCCGCGGACCTCGACGCCGCGGTCGCCGCCGTGGCCGGCGGCTACGACGAGCGGGCCGGGGGCTTCGGCGGGGCGCCGAAGTTCCCGCCGTCGATGCTGCTGGAGTTCCTGCTCCGGGCGCACGCCCGCACCGGGGACGCCGAGGCGCTGCGGATGGTCCGCGGGACGCTGGAGGCGATGGCCCGCGGCGGCATCAACGACCAGCTCGCCGGCGGGTTCGCCCGCTACTCCGTCGACGCGGCGTGGGTCGTGCCCCACTTCGAGAAGATGCTCTACGACAACGCCCTGCTCCTGCGCGTGTACGTGCACCTGTGGCGGGCGACGGGGGAGGGGTGGGCCCGGCGGACCGCCGACGAGACCGCCGCCTTCCTCCTCCGGGACCTCGGCACGCCCGAGGGCGGTTTCGCCTCCGCGCTCGACGCCGACACCGAGGGGGTCGAGGGGCTCACCTACGTGTGGACTCCGGCCCAGTTGGCCGACGTGCTCGGGGAGGACGACGGCCGCTGGGCCGCCGAGCTCTTCGGGGTGACCGAGCGCGGCACGTTCGAGCACGGGACGTCGACGCTGCAGCTGCGGCGGGTCCCCTCCGACCGGGCGCGCTTCGCCGCGGTGCGGGAGCGGCTCGCCGCGGCCCGCGCCCGCCGTCCGCAGCCGGCCCGGGACGACAAGGTGGTGACCGCGTGGAACGGGCTGGCGATCGCGGCGCTCGCCGAGCACGGCGTCCTCACCGGGGACGGGGACTCCCTGGCCGCGGCCCGCCGCGCCGCCGAGTTGCTGGCCGACGTCCACTGGGTGGACGGCCGGCTGCGCCGTGCCTCGCGGAACGGCGTCGCCGGGAGCCCGGCCGGGGTGCTCGAGGACTACGGCGACCTCGCCGAGGCCCTGCTCGCCCTGCACCAGGCCACCGCGGAGGGGCGGTGGCTGGAGCTGGCCGGGGACCTGCTCGACGTCGTCGCCGACCAGTTCATCGACGAGGACGGCTGGCACGACACCGCGGCCGACGCCGAGGCGCTGGTGCACCGGCCGTTCGACCCCGCCGACGGCCCGACTCCCGCCGGGATCGCCGCGGCCGCCGGGGCCGCGGTCACCTACGCGGCGCTGGCGGGGTCGCCGCGGCACCGGGAGCTGGGGGAGGCGGCGGTCGGCTCGCTCGCCCCGCTGGTCACCCGGGCGCCGCGGGCGGCCGGCTGGGCCGCGGCCGTGGGTGAGGCGCTGCTGGCCGGACCGCTGGAGGTCGCGGTGAGCGGCCCGGCGGGCCCGGAGCGCGACGCCCTCGACGCCGCGGCCCGCGCCTCGACCAGTCCGGGCGCCGTGGTGGTGACCGGGGAGCCGGACGCCCCCGGGGTGCCGCTCCTGGCCGGGCGGCCGCTGGTCGGGGGGCGGCCGGCGGCCTACGTCTGCCGCGGGTTCGTCTGCTCGGCCCCGGTCACCGACGTGTCCGCTCTGAGCGCAGCGATGAGCCCTTCCTGAGCGGCGCACGACGGCTTACCGTGTAAGCGTGTAATCAGCAACGCTGAGGAGGCCGTCGTGCACGGACACCACCACCGCTTCTCCGATTCCCCGTTCGCCGGCATGCGCGGCGGGTTCCGCGGTCCCTTCCGCGGCCGTGGACCCGGTGGCCGCGGCCGCGGCAGCGAGGCGCCGCCGCCCGTGGAGCGCGCCGAGGTCGCCGGCTGGTTCGCCGGGCGGCTGCCCGACGGCTGGTTCACCGCGCCGGTGGAGCTGGCGATCGACCGTGACGAGATCACCGTCGTCGGCACGCTGCCCGAGCCCTCGGCCGGCGAGGGCGACCCGGCGGCCGCGCGGGCCGGGCGGATCGCCCGGTTCCGGGAGGAGACCCGCGAACAGCGGATGGCGATCGCCGACGCCGCCCAGGAGCGCTACGGCCGGTCGGTGGCGTGGGGCGCGGCCTGCGGGGACGAGCGGGAGCTGTTCACCAACCTCTCGGTGCCGGTGATGACCCGGCTCCGGCAGCCCGAGCGGCTGGTGCTCGACACCCTCGTCGACGCCGGCGTCGCCCGCTCCCGGTCCGAGGCGCTGGTCTGGGCCGTCCGCCTGGTCGGGCAGCACGCCGACGCCTGGCTGACCGAGCTGCGCGAGGCGATGGCGGCGGTGGAGGAGGTCCGCGGCCGGGGGCCGACCGTCAGCTGACCGGGCGTGGCACGCTGCCGGACGTGTCGCGGCCGCTGGACCTCCTGGACACCGCCTACGCCGACCTCGCCGACGAGCTGTACCGGCTCACCGCGGCCGGCCGCTCCTGGGCCCCGACGGGCTGCGCCGGCTGGGCGGTCGTGGACCTGGGCTTCCACCTGCTCAGCGACACCCGTCGCGCGCTCGTGGCGCTCAACACCCCCGCCGGCGGGCCGGCTGACACCGACGCGGTCGACTACTGGCGGGCCTGGCGGCCACCCGAGCCCGGCGACGAGGAGGCGCTGCGGCGCACGCGCGCGGTGGCCAGCGTCGCGGCCGAGCCCGCCGTCCTGGCCGAGTGGTACGCCGAGTCGTCGGCCGCGGTCGTGGTGGCGGCCGGGCGCGTCGCGCCGGAGGACCTCGTCCGCACCCAGGGCCGGGCGCTCACCGTGGCCGACCTGCTCTCGACGCTGGTGGTCGAGGCCGCCGTCCACCACCTCGACCTGGTCCGCCACCTGGGCCGGCCGGGACCGGCCGCCGGTCCGCTGGTCGAGGTCCGCCGCGTGCTCCAGGGCCTGCTCGGCGCGCGGCTGCCCGTGCAGTGGGACGACGTCACCGCGGCCCGGCGCGGCACCGGCCGCGAGCCGCTGGACGACGCCGACCGGGCGCTGCTGGGCGCGGCAGCGGAGCGCTTCCCCTTGTTCGGCTGAGGAAGACCCCGCTGCAGGGCCCCGCCCCTCGCAGGCTCGCGGCGGGGCCCTGCAGCGGGGGCGCACTGGACCCGTCGGGGACACTCGACGTCGTGCCGACCGACGCCGCGCCCGCCGCCACCGACGTCCTGGTCGTGGGGGCCGGCCCTGCCGGTGCGGCGGCCGCCGCCTGGGCGGCGCGGGCCGGGCGGGACGTCGTCCTCGCCGACGCGGCGGTCTTCCCCCGGGACAAGGCCTGCGGGGACGGTCTCACCCCGCGGGCGATCGCCGAGCTGGACCGCCTGGGCCTGGGCGACTGGGTGCGGGCGCGGGCCCGCAACCGGGGCCTGCGCGCCGCCGGGTTCGGCCGGGAGTGGCAGCTGCCCTGGCCCGGCGGGGAGTTCCCCGACCACGGCAGCGCCGTGCCGCGCACCCAGCTCGACGCGCGCATCCGCGAGGTGGCCCTCACCGACGGCGCCACGCCGCTGCAGGGCGCCCGCGCGGTCGACGTCGAGCGGGACGGCGACCGGGTGACCGCGGTGGTGTTCGAGGTCGGCGACGAGACGGTGACCGTCGGCTGCCGGCGGCTGGTCGTCGCCGACGGCGCCCGCTCACCGCTCGGGCGGGTGCTCGGCCGCGAGTGGCACCGCGACACCGCCTACGGGGTCGCCGCCCGCGGGTACGTGCGCTCCGGCCGGGCGGACGACGAGTGGATCTCCTCGCACCTGGAGCTGCGCGGCGGGGAGGGTGAGCTGCTCTCCGGCTACGGCTGGGTGTTCCCGCTCGGTGCGGGGTCGGGGCAGGTCAACATCGGTGTCGGGACGCTGGCCACGGCCCGCCGTCCGGCCGGGGTGGCGCTCAAGGCGCTGCTGGAGACCTACGCCGACGCGCGCCGGGAGGACTGGCAGCTCGACGGGCCGGTGGAGGCGCCGTCCTCGGCGCTGCTGCCCATGGGCGGGGCGGTGTCCGGGGTGGCGGGGCGGAACTGGGCGCTGGTCGGCGACGCCGCGGGCTGCGTCAACCCGCTCAACGGCGAGGGCATCGACTACGGGTTGGAGACCGGCCGCAGCGTCGTCGACCTGCTGGATGAGGACCTGTCGCGCGCCTGGCCGGCCGGCCTGCGGCGGCACTACGGCGAGGCGTTCTCCATCGCCCGCCGGCTGGCCGGGCTGCTCACGCTGCCGCGGTTCCTGCCCGCCGCCGGGCCGGTCGGCATGCGCTCGCGGGCGCTGATGACCGTGGCGCTGCGGGTGATGGGCAACCTGGTCACCGAGGAGGACCGCGACGTCGTCGGCCGAGCCTGGCGCGCCGCCGGCCGCGTGTCGACCCGCTTCGACGACCGCCCGCCCTTCAGCTGACCGACCTCCAGCAGGCTGCGCCCCAGGGACGGGCTGGCAGCGGTCCCGACACCGGCGCTCAGCCGACGAAGGGTGAGTTGTACATCGCGAAGTAGACGGCGATGTAGTGGCAGATCGCCGCCACGACGGTCAGCGCATGGAAGACCTCGTGGTAGCCGAAGACGCCGGGCACCGGGTTGGGCTTCTTCACCGCGTAGGCGACGCCGCCGAGCGTGTACAGCACACCGCCGACCGCGAGCAGCACCAGCGAGGCCACCCCGGCGATGTGCAGGATGTCGGTGAGGATGAAGACGGCGACCCAGCCCAGGCCGATGTAGAGCGGCACGCCCACCCACCGCGGCGCCGTCGGCCAGGTGAGCTTGAGGAACACGCCGGCCAACGCGCCGGCCCAGACCCCGCCGAGGACCCAGTAGCCGGTCGGCTGGTCGACGGCCAGCAGCGAGAACGGCGTGTAGGTGCCGGCGATGAACAGGAAGATCATCGAGTGGTCGAGCCGCTTCATGACCTTCCAGCCGCGTGGTGACCACCGGCGGCGGTGGTAGAGCGCGCTGATGCCGAACAGGCCGCAGATCGTCACGCAGTAGACGGCGACGGAGAAGCCCGCCCGGGCGCCGAGCACCGAGCCGAGCGGGACCAGCACGGCTCCGGCCACGATCGCGCCGAAGAACGCGAACAGGTGCAGCCAGCCGCGCAGCCGCGGCCGGGTGTCGGGGTGCTCCCAGTCGGCGTCGGCGAAGTCCGCGGCCGTCCACGTCCGCTCGACCCGCTCACCCTCCTCGAGGACCGCGGTGACCGCTTCTCCGCGAGGGGCCTCGAACTCGGCGCTGTCCGCCTCGACCCGCACGGGTTCACGGTCACCGGGAAGAGGGTCCATGCGCCGAGGTTACGAGCCCGCGGACGGGACCGCAGTGGCACCCGGCTGTGCGTCCGCCGTCCGTCCGCGACGCCTCCGCGCAGGTCGGGAACGGTGCGCGGGGTCGCGCGGCCGGGGGCCTAGGGTGACCCCCCGTGGGGGTTCGGCAGTGGGTCCGTGACGTCCTCACCGAGGTCTACGAGCGCCGGCTCGCGCGGGCCCTGGTGGGCGCCGACACCCCCCGCCACGTGGGGGTGATCGTCGACGGCAACCGGCGCTGGGCCCGCGCGATCGGGCTCGAGGACCCCAACGCCGGCCACCGCCGTGGCGCGGACAAGATCGCCGCCTTCCTGGGGTGGTGCGACGAGGCCGGCGTCGAGGTGGTCACGCTCTTCCTGCTCTCGACCGACAACCTCTCGCGGCCCGAGCCCGAGCTGGTCCCGCTGCTGCGGATCATCGAGGGCGTCGCCGAGGACCTGGCCGCGCCCGACCGCCGCTGGCAGCTGCGTCCGGTCGGCGCGCTGGAGCTGCTGCCGGCCGAGACCGTCGCCGTCCTCAAGCAGGCGGAGGAGACCACCCGCGACCGGCCGGGGGCGACGGTGAACCTGGCCGTCGGCTACGGCGGACGGCGGGAGATCGCCGACGCCGTCCGGTCGCTGCTGACCGAGCACGCCGAGCTCGGGACCTCGCTGGACGAGCTGATCGGCCAGCTGGACGTCGAGCACATCGCCGAACACCTGTACACCCGCGGCCAGCCCGACCCCGACCTGGTGATCCGCACCAGCGGGGAGCAGCGGCTGTCGGGGTTCCTGCTCTGGCAGACCGCGCACTCGGAGTTCCACTTCACCGACGTGTACTGGCCCGACTTCCGCCGCGTGGACTTCCTCCGGGCGCTGCGGGCCTACGCCGCCCGGCACCGTCGCTTCGGCGGCTGAGAAACTCAGCGGTCATGGCGGCCTCTCCCCTCGACGTCCCCCTGGAGTACGTGCGGCTGGGGCTGCGGTTCGACCGGCTGGAGTCCGGCTTCGTCGACGCCTACACCGGCGACAAGCGGATCCGCGCCGAGGTGGAGGCCGAGCCGGCGCCGACGCCGAGGCAGCTGCGCGACCAGGCCCGGGCGCTGCTGCGCGAGCTGGACGTCGCGGACCTGCCGGCCGACCGCACCGAGTTCCTCCGCGGCCAGCTCACCGGGCTGGAGTGCAGCGCCCGCAAGATGAGCGGCGAGCCGGTGGCCTTCCTCGACGAGGTGTCCAGCTACTTCCAGGTCGACGTCACCCTCGGCGACCCCGCCGGGTACGCCGCGGCCCACGCCGAGCTGGACGCGCTGCTGCCCGGGAGCGGCCCGCTGGCCCAGCGGTACGCCGCCCACCGGCGCCGGGAGGAGTGCCCACCCGGGCGGCTCGCGGAGGCGGTGCAGGCGCTCTCCAGCGCGCTGCGGGACCGCGTGCGCGGTGAGTACGGGCTGCCCGAGGTCGAGACGGTGCACTACGAGGTGGTCACCGACCAGCCGTGGTCGGGCTTCAACTACTACGAGGGCGACTACCACTCGCGGGTCGCGATCAACGCCGACCTGCCGCACCGGCTCGGCCAGCTGCCGCACCTGGTCGCGCACGAGGCCTACCCCGGGCACCACACCGAGCACTGCCGCAAGGAGCTGGGCCTGGTCGAGCGGGCCTCCCGGCTGGAGCACACCGTCTTCCTGGTCAACACCCCGGAGTGCCTGATGGCCGAGGGGCTGGCCGATCTCGGCGTCCAGGCGGCGATCGGGCCCGGGTGGGGCCCGTGGGCGGCCGAGGTGCTCGGCGACCTGGGGCTGCACTTCGACGGACACCTCGCCGAGCGGGTCGCGGCCGCGTCCGCGCCGCTCAACCGGGTGCGCCAGGACGCCGCCGTCCTCCTGCACGACCGGGGTGCGGACGCCGACGAGGTGGCGGCCTACATCCAGCGGTGGTCGATGGTCAGCGCCGACCGGGCGCGCCAGCAGCTGCGCTTCCTCACCCATCCGCTGTGGCGGGCCTACATCACCACCTACGTGGAGGGCTTCGACCTGCTGTCGGCCTGGCTGGACGCCCGTCCGGACGGTCAGCGCGTGGCCGACCGGTTCGTGCGGCTGCTCGACGAGCCGTTGACGCCGGGCGCCGTCGCGGGCGAGCTGCGGGCCGCCTGACCTGATGGCGACGCGCGACCCCGAGGAGGCCCGCGACCTGGGCCTGTGGACGGCGGGCTGGCTGGCCGTGCTGCTGGTCGGCGGCATCTGGTGGATCGGCGACCTGCGGCTGCAGTGGCCGGTGCTGCTCGTGCCGCTGACCTGGGCCCTGGTCGCCGCCCGGCCGCGCGGGGGTCGCTGAGACGACTGGGACGCGTGGTGCCCCGAGCGGGTGACACGCCGCCTCTCGGACATGTTCCTGTCACCTCCCCGGCCTACCGTCCGCAGTGGAGGACGAGCTCACCTCGCCCTCCACGGGAGGCCCGGTTGGTGCTGACGAACTCGTCGACCAGGGGGGCCGGCACCCGGCCCCTGCGCCGGGGCCCGGCCACCTTCGAGCCGGGGCGCGAGCAGCGCCCCAGGGGAGTCGACCCGTGACAACTCGCCGCACGTTCGTCCTCGACACCTCCGTCCTGCTCTCCGACCCGGGCGCCCTCATGCGCCTGGGCGACCACGACGTGGTGCTCCCGCTCGTCGTCATCGGAGAGCTCGAGGACAAGCGCAACCACCCCGAGCTGGGCTGGTTCGCCCGCCAGGCGCTGCGGCTGCTCGACGACCTGCGGGTGCAGCACGGCCGGCTCGACGCCCCGGTGCCCGTGGGCGAGGACGGCGGCACCCTCCACGTCGAGCTCAACCACAGCGACCCCTCGGTGCTGCCGGCGGGCTTCCGCAACGACAGCAACGACAGCCGGATCATGGTGGTGGCGCTCAACCTGCGCGCCGAGGGCCGCGACGTCTGCCTGGTCACCAAGGACGTGCCGCTGCGGGTCAAGGCCGCGGCGGTGGGCCTGGAGACCGACGAGTACCGGGCCCTGGACGCGGTCGACGCGGGCTGGACCGGGATGGCCGAGCTGTCGCTGGACGACACCCAGCTCTCGGCGCTCTACGACGACGGCGAGGTCTTCGTGCCCGCCGCGGCCGAGCTGCCCCCGCACACCGGGCTGGTGCTGCTCTCCTCCCGCGGGTCGGCGCTCGGGCGGGTCACCCCCGACAAGCACGTGCGGCTGGTCCGCGGGGACCGGGAGGCGTTCGGCCTGCACGGCCGGTCAGCCGAGCAGCGGGTGGCGCTGGACCTGCTGCTGGACCCGCAGATCGGGATCGTCTCGCTGGGCGGCCGGGCCGGCACCGGCAAGTCGGCGCTGGCGTTGTGCGCGGGCCTGGAGTCGGTGATGGAGCGGCGGGCGCACAAGAAGGTAGTGATCTTCCGCCCGCTGTACGCCGTCGGCGGCCAGGAGCTCGGCTACCTGCCCGGCAGCGAGGGCGAGAAGATGTCGCCCTGGGCGCAGGCGGTCTACGACACCCTCGGTGCGCTGGTGTCCACGGACGTGCTCGACGAGATCGCCTCCCGCGACCTCATCGAGGTGCTGCCGCTGACCCACATCCGCGGGCGCTCGCTGCACGACTCTTTCGTGATCGTCGACGAGGCGCAGTCGCTCGAGCGCGGGGTGCTGCTCACCGTGCTGTCGCGGCTGGGCTCGGGCTCGCGGGTGGTGCTCACCCACGACGTCGCCCAGCGGGACAACCTGCGGGTCGGTCGGCACGACGGCATCACCGCGGTGATCGAGGCACTGAAGGGGCACCCGCTGTTCGCGCACGTGACGCTGACCCGGTCGGAGCGCTCCCCGATCGCCGCGCTGGTGACCGAGATGCTGGAGGACCTGCCCCTCTGACGGGCGGCGCCCGCCCGCGCGCCGCTCTTGCGGTGCCCGCGCCAGGCGCTGTCGCCGCTCGGGCCCGTTGCGGGCGTTCCTCGTGCACTGCCGGTCCTGCAGGGCCCGCGATGCGCGGGGAACGCCCGCAACGGCGCTCATCCCGTGCGGCGCCGGCCGCGCGCCAGCGCCCGGTCGACCCGGTGCGCGACCACGCCGCCCGGCGTGAGGTCGGCCCAGGTCCAGCGGACGACGCCCCAGCCCTCGTCGCGGAGGGCGTCCTCCCGCCGCTTCTCCTCGAAGACCGCCTCACCCGGGTCCTGCCCCGGCTTCAGGGCCCGGCCGTACTCGACCCGCCCGTCGAACTCCCCGAGCACGCGTTCGGACTCCCAGGCGAAGTCTGCCCGGCCGATCAGCACCCCATCGGCCGAGCGGATCGGCGCTGCAGCGTGGACGGGGTCGACCCGAGCCGGTGCAGGAGGATGCGACTGCGGCTCTCCCCGACGCTCTCGCTGCGCCCGTCGGCGAGGTCGACCGCACGCGCCGCGGACCGGGACCCCCGCGTCCCGGCCATGTCGGCGAGGGCGGTCCGGAGCTCCTCGTGCCGTGCCTCCACGCCCGCCAGGAACGCGTCGAGGACGACTACCGCCGGCTCGAGCGGCAGGGTGCGCGCCAGGTCCAGGGCCGTGCGCACCGGTGAGGTCACCGCGACGCCGTCCACGGTCACCACCTCGTCGTCCCGCAGCCGGGCGACGTGGCTGCGCGGGAGGCGGCCGACCTCGCTGGAGGCGGGCGGACGGCGGGTCACGTGGACCCGGCCGAGGCCCACTCCCCACAGGGGCAGGCCGTGCAGCCACAGCAGCCGACTGGTGACTGACCACGGCGGGACGCCGGAGGCCGGCCAGCGTGGCCCGAGGGACGGTGGCCGACAGCCGCGGTTCCAGCGGGCGTGGAGACCCACCGGTGGATGACCGTGCAGCCTGTGGAGAAACGCGCAGTGCCGGGATTCCGCGCGCATTGCCGGTCCTGCAGGATCCGTTGTGCGCGAGGAACCCCGGCACTGCGTGAGGCGGGGCGGACCAGGCAAGACGAGGCGTGAGCGGGTCAGGGGGTCGGGTCGGGCTCCTGCTCGGTCGCGACGGGCTCCGGACGCGCGGGACGGCGGGGCGTGCCCGCCCAGCGCAGCAGCGCCACCGCACCCCAGCCGGCGGCCAGGCACCACGTCAGCCGGACCGCGACCTCTTCCACCGTGAGGTCCCCGCGCAGACCGAGGGCGAGGACGGGCACGGCGAGGACGAACCCCACCGCGAGGACGTCCCACCGCAGCGGGCTCATGCCCCGGAGCTCTCCAGCCGCTCGCACAGCAGGGAGGCCCAGCGGTGCGCGCTCGCGCGGGCGCCGTCGAGGAGGGCCACGGGCGTGCGGGTACGCCCCAGCACGGCGGCCGGGTCGGCGGTGAGGTCGGTGTCCTGCACCACCAGCGCGTCCACGCGGGAGAGCCCGTCCAGCCAGGGGAGGAGGTCCTCGGGCTTGCGGGTGGCCTCGACCACGGCCCACACCCCGGCGGGCGCGAACACCGCGATCATCTGCTCCAGCCAGGTGGCGCTCCCGGCGCGCAGCGGAGCGTCGACGGCGACGATGGTGAGCGTCCCCGACCGGTCGGCCTCCTGCTTGCGCTCGAGGGCAGCGTCGATGCTGCTGATCCGGTTGCCGCGCGGGGCCAGGGCGGCCAGGTCCCCGCGGGAGGCCCACTGCAGACGCTCGGCGTCCAGCCGCAGCGAGGCCGCCAGGGAGCGGGCCGCGGCGAGGGTCTCCACACCCGGCCCCACGATCAACAGCACCTCACCGGGGCCGCTGGGCAGCGCGGGCGCCGTCGGCAGACCGGACGCGAGGGCCCGGGTCAGCGCGGCGTAGGTGCCGCGCCGCGCCACCTCGACGGCGAAGTCGTCCCCGAGCAGGTGCTCCGGCACGCCCAGGTCGAGCAGCCGGCGGACGACGGCGTCCTCCGCCGCGCCCACGGTCGGCCCGGCCGGCGGGGTCGCAGCCGGCCGCTCGCGCACCGACGTCACGACGACCGGGTTCCCGCGCCAGGCGGCGGCGCGCTTGTCCACCGGCAGGCGGGTGACGGTGGCCAGCCCGGAGCCGCCGCGGGCCCCGGAGGTCCGCGCCACCTGCTGACCCGGGGCGCCCGGACGGCGGATCGCCGGCGGGACCGGGGGCCGCGACAGCAGCGGCGGGATGGCCAGGGCGGTCCCGGGCGCGGGCGGGGGCAGCAGCGACAGCGGCGGCAGGACGGTGGTCGCGTCCATCGGCAGCGGCAGGGGAGCGGGGTCGCTCGCGGTCGGGGCGAGCACCTCGGCGTCGACCTCCCACTCGTCGGCCTCGGCCGTGGCCTCGACCCACATCGGGATCTCGATCGTGTGCGCCTCGGCGAACGCGTCCGCGGCGGCGAGGTCGTCGACGTGCAGGTCGTCCTGGGCTGCGGAGCCGGCGAGCACACCGCGCAGCAGCTGGGTCAGGGCGGCGTCGGAGGTGTCGTGCGCGAGCGCGGCCCGGAGCACCTCCGCGATCGCCTCCTCGCGGGAGGTGATCGGGCCGGTGGAGAAGTCCGGCTCGCTGGCCCAGGCGGGCACCGGAGCCGGCTCGAGCTCGGCAACGGGTGCGCCGTCGGCGACCGGCGCCGCCGCGGCCACCGGCTCCCACGCGGGAACCGGCGGAGGGACCACGGGCGCGGCCTGCGGCGGGACCGGGGTGACCTCCGCCACCGAGGAGGCCTCGGCGACCGGCGCGGCCTCGACCACGGGCTCCCGGGCGGGTGCGGCATCCGCCACCCGCTCCGCGATCACCGGCTCCGCGACCACGGGGGCCGCGGGCTCGGCGGGGATCAACGGGGGGGCGGGGACGGCCGCCGCGGCGACCGCCTCCTCCACCGCGTCGCGCACCTCGGCGTCGCCGGCCACCATCGCGGCCAGCGCGGCCGTGAACGGCGAGGGACCGAGCGGGACGTCGTCCACCGGAGGCGGAGCCGCAGCAGGGGCGGGTGCCGGAGTCGCCGCGCGAGCGGCCCGGGCCGGGGCAGTCGTCGCCGGACGCCCGGCAGCCGCGGCCGGCCGACCGGCACCCGTGCCCGTGCGCGGGGTGCGACCGGCGGCCGGGCGGGCCGGGCGCGCGGCGCTGCGGGAGTACAGGTCCACGCCCGGGGCGTCGTCGCCGGAGAGCAGCCCGGCGAGTTCGTCCACGGCGTCGTCCGCGTCGGGCAGCACCGGGGACCGGCGCAGCGCGGCCTCGATGCGGGCGGCGGACTCCGCACGCGAGGCCGGCCGGCGCTCGACGGGGGACGGCGCGGCGACCTCCTCCACCTCGGCGACGAAGCGCTCGGTGGTGAAGAAGCCCATCACGCCGCCGGTGCGGACGCGGCGGATCCCGACGATCCGGGCCGACGAGCCGTACTTCTCCCGCGCTGCGGCGATGGCGCCCTCGCGCGTGGCGGCCTCAACGGATGGCAACGGCACCGTTCACCACTCCCAGTGACTCGATCTGGGCCGTCCGGGAGACCTCCGTGTAGGAGATCACCGGCAGGCGGGGGAGGATCTGACGCATCAGGCGGGACAGGGCGGCCCGGACCTGCGGGGAACACACGAGCACCGGCGAGAGCCCCAGCCGCTCGGCGTCACCGAGCAGACCGGTGCAGCCGTTGACCAGCGCGTCGACCGTGCCGGCGTCCAGCGCCAGCACCTGGTGGCCGTCGCTGTGCCGCACCGCCTCCAGCAGCCGCTGCTCGAAGGCGGGGTCGAGGGTGAGCACGTGCAGCCGCTCGTCCTCGGTGACGTAGGGCTGGCTGATCGCCGAGCCGAGCGCCGAGCGGGCGGCCTCGACCAGGCCGTCGACGTCCGTGGCGACCTTCGCCCGCAGCGAGAGCGCCTCGAAGATGCGCACCAGGTCGCGGATGGAGACGTTCTCCTCGAGCAGCCCGTGCAGCACCCGCTGGATCTCGCCGAGCGTGAGCAGCGTGGGGGTGAGCTCCTCGACGACGATCGGGTGGGTGCGGCGGACCATCTCGACCAGCAGCCGCACGTCCTCCCGGCCGAGCAGCTGGGCGGCGTTCTGCCGGACCACCTCGGCCAGGTGCGTGGTGATGACCGAGGAGCGGTCGACGACGGTCGCGCCGGCCATCTCCGCCTGGCGCTGCAGCTCCGCGGGCACCCACTTCGCGGGCAGCCCGAACACCGGCTCGCGGGTGGCCCTGCCGGGCAGCCCGTCCAGCGCGTCGCCGATGGCGAGCACGGTCCCGGCAGGGGAGATGCCCTTGGCCGCGGGGACGCCGTTGAGCCAGATGACGTACTGCGACGACGGCAGGTCCAGGTTGTCGCGGGTGCGCACCAGCGGGATGACCAGGCCGGTGTCCATCGCGACCTTCCGGCGCAGCGCCTTGACGCGGTCGAGCAGGTCGCCGCCCCGGGCGCTGTCGACCAGGTCGACCAGGTCGAAGGCCACCTCGAGCTCAAGCGGGTCGACCCGCATCTTCTCGGCGATCGCCTCGGGGGAGTCGGGCCTGGGCTCGTCGTCGGCCACGGCCGGCGCGGTGGAGGGGTCCTCGACCGGGGTCTCGGTCATCCGGGCGGCCATGAGCAGGAACAGGCCACCGATGACGAGGAACGGCAGCTTGGGCAGCCCGGGGATCAGGCACAGCGCCAGCGCGGCGCCGCCGGCGATGCGGACCGGCTGGTTGAACCGGCCCAGCTGGCCGAGCAGGTCGCTGCCCATGTCGCCGTCGGAGGCCGAGCGGGTGACGATGATGCCGGTCGCGGTCGACAGCAGCAGCGCCGGGATCTGCGAGACCAGGCCGTCGCCCACGGTCAGCAGCGAGTAGGTGGAGACGGCGTCCACCGGGGCCATGCCGTTCTGCATGACGCCGATGGCGAACCCGCCCACGAGGTTGATCAGCGTGATGATGATCGCGGCGATGGCATCGCCCTTGACGAACTTCGAGGCACCGTCCATCGAGCCGTAGAAGTCGGCCTCGGAGGTGACCTCGGCACGCCGCCTGCGCGCCTGCTCCTCGTTGATCAGCCCGGCGTTGAGGTCGGCGTCGATCGCCATCTGCTTGCCGGGCATCGCGTCGAGGGTGAAGCGGGCGCCGACCTCGGCGACCCGGCCGGCACCGTTGGTGATGACGACGAACTGGATGATCGTCAGGATCACGAAGATCACCAGGCCGACGACCAGCGAGCCGCCGATGACGAAGTGCCCGAACGCCTCGATGACCTTGCCGGCGTAGCCGTCGGTGAGGACCAGGCGCGTCGACGAGACGTTGAGCGCCAGCCGGAACAGCGTCGCGATGAGGATCAGCGACGGGAAGACGGCGAAGTCCAGCGGCCGCTTGATCTGCATGGAGACCAGCAGGATCAGCAGCGCGGCGGTGATGTTGAATCCCAGCAGCAGGTCGAGCAGCGCCGAGGGCAGCGGCACGACCAGCATGAGGACGATGGCCACCACGCCGATCGGGACGGCGGCCTTCGTCAGCTTCTGCACGAGTCAACTCATCGGCAGTTCGGCTCAAGTGGGGCACCGCGGGCGGCGCCGTCCGCCCCACCCGTCACAGCGGTCCCACGCAGAGCCGCGGGGTCAGCCGAGCGGAACGCGGCGGCGGCCGGCCTTCGGCAGCCCCTCGACGTCGGGCGCCTCGAACCCCGGCCGGTGGAACCCGCCCCGGACGCCCCGGGCCGACAGCTGCATGACGAAGGCCAGCACCCGCGCCACCGCGGTGAACAGCTGGGCGGGGACCTCCTGGCCGAGCTCGCAGGAGGCGTGCAGCGCCCGCGCCAGCGGGACGTCCTGCACCATCGGCACCCGCGCCTCCTCGGCGCGCTCGCGCAGCCGGGCGGCGAGCTCGTCGGCCCCCTTCGCGACCACCCGGGGGGCCCCGCGGTCGGCCTCGTACTTGAGCGCGACGGCCACGTGCGTGGGGTTGACCAGCAGGACGTCGGCGGTGGCGACCTCGCTCATCATCCGGTTCCGCGACATGGCCAGCTGCGCCGACCGGCGCTGGGCCCTCACGTGCGGGTCGCCCTCGGACTGCTTGTGCTCCTGCTGGATCTCGTACCGGCTCATCTTGAGCTTCTTCATGATCTGCCGGCGGACGACGACGTAGTCAGCGACGGCGATCGCCAGGCCGGTGACCGCCACGACCCGGAACATGAGGACGGCGGAGTCGCTGAAGGTCGCTGCGACCGACGCCAGCGGCAGCGCCCCGGCCGACGACACGAGGTCCATGGCGTCGTCCCCGGTGACGACGACGACGGTGCCCAGCGCCGCGGTCTTGATCAGCGCCTTGGCGGCCTCCCACCACCCGTGGGTGCCGAACATCCGCTTGATGCCGGGGAACGGGTTGAGCTTCTTCAGCGTCGGCTTCATCGCCTTCGTCGACACCGTGACCCCGCCCTGGGCAGCGCTGGTGAGGACCCCGACGACCATGAGGGCGAGCGCCATCGGCAGCAGCGTCGTCAGGAACGCGGTCAGCGCCTGCCCGAGCAGCGCGGACACCGCCTCCGCCTCGGGGTGGGTGGCCACCGACCCCACCCGCACGAACAGCGCGCCGACCGCGTCGAAGGCGTCGCCCACGAGCACGGGCAGCAGCACGCTGGCCACCGCGGCACCCGCCCAGGTGCCCAGCTCCTGGGTCCGCGGGATCTGCCCGTCCTTGCGCGCCTCCTTCAGGCGCTTGGGAGTCGGCTTCTCGGTCTTCTCGCCACCGGGACCGTCCTGGGCCACCGGTCACCCGCTCCGCAGGGAGACCATCGCCCGGGCGGCCTGGTCGAGCAGCGCGTCGAGGGCGGGCGGGAGCAGCGGGAAGGTCAGGCCGAGCAGCGCGAGCGTCAGCATGATCTTGACCGGGAAGCCGAACGCGAAGATGTTCAGTTGAGGCGCGGCCCGGCTCAGCAGGGCGAGGGCGACGTCGGCGAGCAGCAGCACCGCCACCATCGGCCCGGCGATCTGCAGCGCGGCCAGGAACATCATCGAGAACGCCGTCACCAGCACGTCCCCGAGCTGGTCGGTGGGCACGCTGGCGCCGACCGGCAGCCCCTCGTAGGACGTCGCGAAGCCGCGCACGATGAGCAGGTGGCCGCCGCTGGTGAACAGCAGCGTGGTCGCCAGCATGTAGTGCAGCCGGCCGACCGACGAGCTGGTCGCCATCGACAGCGGGTCGTAGGCCGGCTGCAGCGAGAACCCGCCGGTGAGGTCGATCAGGTCGCCGGCGTACTGCACGGCCGCGAACAGCACCTGGACGACGAAGCCGAGGGCGGCGCCGATGGCGACCTCGGTGACCGCGCCGACGACGAGGAAGCCGGCGGTCGGGTCGGGCATCTCCGGGGAGATCCGGGTCATCAGCGCGACCGACAGGGCGAGGGCGAGGGCGCCCTTCACCGGGGCCGGGATGCTCCGCGTGTTGAACGGCGGGGCCAGCAGGACGAAGCCGGTCGCCCGGGCGGTGCCGAGCAGCAGCGCCGCCAGCGTGCTCGCCGGGACCTCGAGGTCCATGGCGTGCGCCTCAGGTCCGGTCGAGCAGCCGGGGCAGCGTGTCGAACAGGCCCTGCGTGAAGCTAACCAGCTCGGAGAGCACCCAGTTGCCCGTGACCAGCAGGGCGATGGCGACGGCGATCATCTTCGGCACGAAGGACAGGGTCGGTTCCTGGATCTGGGTCGCCGCCTGGAACAGCGAGATGAGGAAGCCGACCAGCAGGGCGGTCAGCAGGACCGGGGCGGCGATCTTGGCGGCGACCATCATCGTCTGGATCGCGATCTCGGTGACGTCGGCGTCGCTCACGACTCGACTCCGCGCTCGTTCCGCTCCTCGGTCGCGGTCCCCCGCGAGCGGGAGGTGCCCCCAGCCTGTAGCGGTGCTCGCCCGCGCGTCGCGCTCGTGCCGCTCATCCGTAGCTCCCCACGAGCGCCGTCGTGATCAGCGCCCAGCCGTCGACCACCACGAAGAGCAGCAGCTTGAACGGGAGCGACACGATCGCCGGCGGCACCATCATCATGCCCATCGCCATCAGCGCCGCGCTGACCAGCATGTCCAGCACCAGGAACGGGATGAACACGACCAGCCCGATGATGAAGGCGCTCTTGAGCTCGGAGAGGACGAAGGCCGGCACCAGGGTGGTCATGCTGACCGCCTCGCGGTCGGCCGGCGCCTCCTCCCCGGAGAGGCCGACCATGAGCTCGAGCTCGTCCTGGCGGGTGTTGTCGAGCAGGAACTCCTTGAGCGGGACGACGCCGACGTCGTAGGCCTGCGAGACCGTCATCTGCCCGTCGAGGTAGGGCTGCACCGCGGTCTCGTTGACGTCGCCGAGGACCGGGCCCATGACGAACAGGGTCAGGAACAGCGCGATGCCGGTGAGGACCGAGTTCGGTGGCGCGGACTGCATGCCGAGCGCGTTGCGGGTCAGCGACAGCACCACGACGATCTTGGTGAACGAGGTGCACAGCAGCAGCACCGCCGGAGCCACCGAGAGCACGGTGATCGCGAGGATCAGCGTCACCGAGCTGCTCGGGCTGCCGCCGCCGACGGAGATGTCCACGCCGCCGTCGACGGCGGGTACGACGGGTGCGGTGGGGTCGGTCGGTGGCGTCGGCGCGGTGGGCGCCGCCGACGCGGGGTCGGCCAGCAGCGTGAGGACGACCCCGAGGAACGCCACCAGCAGCAGGACCAGGCCCGCGCGGCGCGCGAAAGGGGCGCCCCGGGTGGGGGCGGGGGCGGAGGTCATCAGCGGCGGACCGTCCGCTCCCGCAGCCCCTGCACGAACGACGCCCAGCCGTTGCGGTCGAACACCGAGCCGGCGAGCACGCCGGAGCCGACGGCCGCGGGCGTCCGCTCGGCCTGGGCCGCCTGCCGCTCCGCCAGGGTCTCCTCGACGAGGTCGCCGTCGACCTCGGCGAGCAGGGTCACCTGCTCCTCGGTGGCGCCGACGACGAGCACGCGGTCGGCGATCCGGATCACGCTGACGCTGCTGGCGCGGCCCATGCGCTGGCGGGCGACGACCTCGATGAGGCCGTTGCCCTGACCCAGCCCGCGCTTCTTGGCCAGCCGGGCGGCGAACCACAGCACCCCGCCGACGAAGGCCAGCGACAGGAGCAGCCGGATGACCATCCAGGTCACGGGGTCACCTCGCTGGTGCTCGTCGACCCCGTGCCCAGAGGTGCTCCGTCTCTGCGTGACCTCGCAAGCTCCGTCACGGGGTCACCTCGCTGGTGTCGGAGACGATCTCGCTGATCCGCAGGCCGAAGTCCTCGTCGACGACGACGACCTCACCGCGGGCGATCAGCGTGCCGTTGACCAGCAGGTCGGCCGGGGCGCTGGCCGCGCGGTCGAGCTCGATGACCTCGCCGGGGTTCAGCGAGAGCAGCTCGCCGACGGTCATGCGGGTGCGGCCGATCTCGACGGTGACCTCCATGGCCACGTGCCGCAGCAGGTCGAGGCTGCCGCGCTGGGTGCGCGGCTGGGGGAGGGTCACCTGCAGCGCGAGGGTCGCCTCCACGGTGGCGCCCCCGGCCAGCAGCGGGACGGCGACGAACATGCCCTTGTCCCGCAGCCCGTCCAGGGCGGTGTCGGGGTCCTCGGCGCGCTCGGAGTCCACGCGCACCCGGCCCAGGGTCGCGGCGGCGGCCTCCAGGGCCGGGCGCAGCGCGGTGGCGACGTCCATCGGACCGACGGGGGAGTGGGCCAGGGCGTCGACGATCTCGGCCGAGACGACGAGGACGACGTCCCCGCTGACCTCGCCGGACAGGCGGGCCATGACCGCGGTCGCGGCCTGCGCCGGGAGGAGGACGGCGTCGGGGTCGTTGACCGGGGTGCCCGGCACCAGCTCGGCGGTCGCCGGGACCAGCGCGGCCGCGGCCCGCGCGGCGGAGACCACCACGGCGATCACGGTCTCGGAGGCCTGGGCGTGCTCCACGGAGGCGGTCATGCGGTGTCCTTCTGGGTGGTGGCCGGGGTGGGGACGATGGCGGCGGCGAGCCGGCGGCGGTGGTTGCTCGCGATCGCGTAGGCGAACGTCACGTCGTTGGTCGTGACCTCGAGCGGCGCGTCCTGCGGGTGGCGCAGCAGCAGCACGTCACCGACGGCGAGGGAGAGCAGGTCCTCGGAGGAGACCTCGAGCGGGGTGAACCGGACGCCGACCTCGACCGGCACCATGGTCAGCCGCTCGGTCAGCGCCTCGTAGGCGCGGCGGCGCTTGGCCTGCGCCGACTCGGACAGGTGCGGGGACGCCGCGTTGTCCAGCGCGGCGTGGAAGCCGGAGAAGGGCAGCACCAGCGTGGCCTCGCCGGCCCGGCTGCCCACGCCCAGCGTGAACGTGGCCACCATGACGGTGTCCGAGCCGGCCGCGGCCTGCGCGAGCTGGGGGTTGTACTCGACCTCGCTGAGCTCTGGCTGCAGCTCGACGATGTGCGCGAAGGAGGCGGTGAACTCCTGCAGCAGCCGGTTCAGCAGGTGGTTGGTGATGGTCGTCTCCATCAGCGTCATCGGCCGGTCGGGCTGGTCAGCCGATCCCGAACCGCCGAGCATGTGGTCGACGCTGGCCATCGCGGTCTCGAGCGGGTACGCGAGCAGCCCCTTGCCGGCCAGCGGCTCGAGGGTGAACGTCACGACGAAGTGGGGGTTGGGCAGCGTCGCGACGTAGTCGTCGTACGAGTGCTGCTCGATGCCCAGCAGCTCCATGCGCGCCCCCGTGCGCAGCATGGTGGTGAGCACGGTCGTCGCCTGGCGGGCGAACGCCTCCTGGGCGATCTGCAGGACGCGGACGTGCTCCCGGGAGAGCTTGGTCGGCCGGCGGAAGTCGTAGCTGCGGGGTTCGCCGCGCCGGCTGCGCCCGGTGGGCGCGGGTCCGTTCTCGGGGCGGGTCACCCTCCCCTCATCGGCCGGGAACGAGTCCGCCCTGACCGGCGCGCGAGGCGCTGCCGGTCAGGGCGGACGGGTGTGGCGGCTGTGACGACTGGGGCGTGCGCTCGACGACGGCCGAGGGAGCATCGCAGCGAGCGACCGCGGCCGCGCTGCAGCGTCCCTGGCCTCGTCCCGAGTCCCGCCCCGAGCTCGCGAGGGGCGGGGAGGCCGGGGTCCTCCTACGAGCGGTGGGGGGCGGCGGGGTCCTCACACGAGGCGCGGAGTCGAGCCGGACGGGGCCGCCCCCGGGGTCACTGCGTGACGTACTCGGTGAGGTAGACGCCCATGACCATCTCGTGGCCGTCCTCGGTGTAGGCCTCGACGATCTTGTGCTCGAGGGCCTCCTTGAGCGCGTCCCGGGCGCCGGTCACGTCAGCGGGCTGGGCCTGGGAGTAGGTGGCGATCACCAGGTCCAGGGCCTTGGAGCCGTCGACGCTCGCGCCCCCGTGGCCACCGCTCGCGGCCGCCTCGGTGAGCTGCAGCGCGATGCCGACCTTGAGGTAGCCGCCGCCGGCGAGGTTGACCGCGATCGACTCCAGCGGGAGGACCTCCCCGGCCACCGGTTCCTCGGCCGCGGCCTCACCGCTGCCCGCGAAGAGGGAGAAGTACGCCGCGCCGGCGAGGGCGAGCACCGCCATCACGCCGATGACCAGCAGCTTCTTCCTGCCGCCGCCCTTGGCCTCGCCGTCCTCGGGCGTCTCCTCGGTCTTCTTGGTCTTCTCAGCCATGGGTCTCCTCCTGGGATCCGGCGTCCAGGCCGGGCAGCAACTCGTTGGCCTCCGCGGAGGCGTCGGACAGGACCACCACGTCGACGCGGCGGTTGACGGTGACCGCGTCCGGGTCGGTCTCGGGCACCAGCGGCCGGGTGTCGGAGTAGCCGTTGGCGACCATCCGCTCCTGCGGGACGCCGTCCCCGGCCAGGTGCCGGACGACGGTCGTCGCGCGGTACGCCGACAGCTCCCAGTTCGACGGCCACGGCCCGCCCGCGGTGACCGGCAGGTGGTTGGCGTGGCCCTCGACGCCCAGCTGGTTGGGCAGGGCGCGCAGGGTGGGGGCGACCGCGTCGAGGATCTGCCGCCCGCCGGGCCGCAGCACGGCCTCCTCGGCGTCGAAGAGGACCTGGTCGGCGACGATGTGCACGACCAGGCCCCGCTCGTCGATCTCGAAGCGGGCGGCGCCCTCGTGGCCGGACATCCGCAGCGCCGACTCGATCCGGTCCCGGGCGGCGTCGAGCTCGTCGTACTCGGCCTGCGCCTCGGCCGCGACCCGCTGTGACTCGGCGAGCGCGGCCTGCGCGGCGGCGGCGTCGACCTCGGCCTGGTCGACGGTCCGGTCGGGGGCGAGCGCCGAGGCGATGTCGACCGCGCCGGGCAGACCGTCGAGCACCGAGCCCTCCGGCGTCGGTCCGGGCTGCACCGCGATGGGTCCGCCGAAGCTCTCCGACAGGCCCTTGGCCAGGGCGGCGAACTTCTCCTTGTCCACCTGGCTCATCGCGAAGAGCACCACGAAGAGCACGAACAGCAGCGTCAGCATGTCCGCGTAGGACACCATCCACCGCTCGTGGTTCTCGTGCTCCTCCTCCTCGTGCTCCTTCCCCCGGCGACGGCCGTGGCCGCCGGAGCTCATGCAGCCTCCTTGGCGGCCTCACTGGGCGGCACGAGGGAGATCAGCTTCTGGCGGACCGCGCGCGGGCTGGTGCCGGCCTGGATCTCGGCGATGCCCTCGACGAGCATCTCCATCTGCGCGGCCTGCAGCTCGCTGACCCGCAGGATCTTGGCGCCCATCGGCAGGAACCAGAAGTTGGCGGCCATGACGCCCCACAGGGTGGCGACGAACGCCGAGGCGATCATCGGGCCGAGCGCCTCGGGGTTGCTGAGGTTGGCCATGACGTTCATCAGGCCGACGATGCAGCCGACGATGCCGATGGTCGGGGCGTAGCCGCCCATGGCGTTCATGAACTTGGCGGCGACCTTGTCCTCCGCCTTCTTGGCGGCGATCTCGCTCTCGAGGACGGCGCGCAGCTGCTCCGGGTCGGTGCCGTCGATGCCCATCTGCAGGCCGCGCTTGAGGAACGGGTCCTCGATGGCCTTGACCTGGGCCTCGAGCGCGAGCAGGCCCTCCTTGCGGGCCTTCTCGGCGAGGCTCACCAGCGTCTGGATCTGCTCGGTGGCCGGCGGCACCTTGGCCGGCATCACGGCCATCTTGAACCAGGCGGGCATCTTCTTGAGGTCGGCCATCGTCTGGCTGGACATCGCCGCGCCGAAGGTGGCGACGATGACCAGGACGATGGCGGGGAGGAAGAGCAGCGAGGTCGGGTCGGAGCCCTCCAGGACCATGAAGACCAGGAGGGCGACCAGCGAGACGACGAACCCGATGAGAGTGGCCGGATCCACGGGTCAGCGCTCCTCGCGGGCAGGGAAGGGGACGACGGAGGCGCTCCCGTCGCTCTCCCCGGTACGGGACGAGGAGCGGTAGGTGCCGCGGTCCATCTCGTATGCGGTGGCGAGGATGCTCGCGCGGTACTCGCGGATCTCGTCGAGGACGTCGTCGACGCTCTCCGCCACGACGTACTTCGTCCCGTCGACGAGGAACACGACGGTGTCGGGGTGGCCCTCGACCCGCTCGACGAGGTCGGGGTTGAGCGCGAACCGCTCTCCGTTCAGGCGCGTCACACGGATCACGGGATGGTCCTCACGGATCGGTCGGGGAGGGGAGGGCGGCGGCACGCGGCGTCGCTGCCCGGCTGTGAGTTGTCATCGGCGTCGCGGCGACCCGGCTTGAGCCGAACCCGGCGCCTCACCCCCTGGGGTGAGCTGCGGGAACGGTGTGACGGACGGGACGAGCGGCCCCGCACGCACGACGGCCCGGCCCCTCGGAGGAGGGACCGGGCCGCGGGGCGACGTGCCGGGACGGCCTCTCTGCGGGGGGCAGAGAGTTGAAGGACCCGCCTGCCCCCCGTCGCTCGCAAGCTCGCGGCCGGGCCCGACAGGGGGGCCGACGAACTAGCGCTTGAGGTTGACCAGGTCCTGCAGCACCTCGTCGGAGCTGGTGATCACGCGGCTGTTCGCCTGGAAGCCGCGCTGGGCGACGATCAGGCCGGTGAACTCCTCGGCGAGGTCGACGTTGGACATCTCCAGCGCACCCGCGGTGAGCGTGCCCGCGCCGCCGGCCCCGGCCCGCCCGACGACGGCGGTACCGGAGTTGTTGCCCACCCGGAACGAGGAGTTGCCCGCCTTCTCCAGGCCGGCGGGGTTGGCGAAGGTGGCCAGGGCCAGCTGGCCGATGCTCTGGCGCAGGCTGTTGGAGTAGACCCCGACGATGGTGCCGTCGGCGCTCAGCGAGAACGACTGCAGGGTGCCGGGGGCGTAGCCGTCCTGGTCGGTCGGGACCAGGGAGCTGGCCGAGCCGAACTGGCTGATCCCCTGGAGGTCGACGGTGATCGCCCCGGGCCAGCTGTCGCCGGACGGGGTGAAGCTGATCGAGGTGCCGGTGGGCAGCTGACCGGTGTCCGGGTCGAAGTCCAGCGTCGCGCTGCCGAGGGGACCACCGCCCTGGTCGGTCACCGCGACGGTCCACCGGTTGTCGACTCCGGCGACCTTCGTGAAGGACAGGCTGATCTGCCGCGCCTCGCCGAGCGAGTCGTACACGGTGATCTGCGACTGCAGGCCCGCGCCGTCCGCCGTGGTGGTGGAGAGGTTGCCGCGGAGGCCGCCCTCGGTGGTGGCCTTCGGCGGCATCACCTGGCCGTAGGGCACCGACAGGTCGCCGATGGCGCCGTTGGTGTCCACCGTGCCGTCGGGGCGGGCCATCCAGCCCTGCAGCACGGAGCCGTCGGGGGTGACCAGCTTGCCGCTGCCGTCGAAGCTGAACGAGCCGGCCCGCGTGTAGGTCTGCTCGTTGCCGGCCTTGGTCACGAAGAAGCCGTCGCCGCTGATCAGGAAGTCGGTGGCCCGCCCGGTGTTCTGGGTCGAGCCCTGCCCGAAGTTGGTGGTGACGCCGGCGACCTTGACGCCGAGGCCGACCTGGGCGGGGTTGGTGCCGCCCCGCTCGGCGGTGGGGGCGCCGCCGTTGCTCAGCACCTGGGACAGGGTGTCCTGGAAGACGGTCTGGCTGCCCTTGAAGCCGACGGTGTTGACGTTGGCGATGTTGTTGCCGGTCACGTCGAGCTTGGTCTGGTGGGCACGCAGACCGGAGATCGCGGAGAACATGGAACGCAGCATGGGGAGGAGCTCCTCGGTCGGGGCGGGACGCCGGGCAGCGGCGTCAGGGGCGGAGGGTCGGGGTCGGCGGCGGGCCGGCGTCAGCTCTGCGGCAGCGCCACCTCGGTGAGCCGGCCGAGCGGGACGGAGACCCCGCCGACGACGGCCGAGGGCTCCTCGTCGCTGGGGAAGCGCACCGAGCTGACCGTGCCGGTCACCGTGGTGCCGTCCTCGGCGGTGTAGCTGACCTGGTGGCCGACGAGCGCGCCGGCGCTCAGCGAGCGCTGCAGCGTGAGCAGCTCGGCGTTCTGGGTGGCCAGCTGCTCGAGCTTCTCGACCTGGGTGAAGGTCGCCGTCTGGGCCATGAACTCGGTCGTGCTGGCCGGGTTGCCGGGGTCCTGGTAGCGCATCTGCGCGACCAGCAGCTTGAGGAACACGTCCTTGTCCATCTGGTCGGTGCGGGTCACCGACGTGGTCGCGGGCGTGGTGGTCAGCCCGCCGATGGGATCGGTCATGGTCGTTCGACTCCTCTCAGACCCGGACGTCCAGGCCGGACGCGGCGGTGGTCGTGGCAGGCGGAACGGTGGCCGGGCGGCCGCCGTCCCCGTCGGAGGTGCGCAGCCAGGGGCGGCCGCGGCCGTCGGGGGCGCCCTGTTGGCCGGTCCGGTCGCTGCCGGCGTGCTGCTGGGCGGTGGTCCAGCCGGTGCCGGAGTCCCGGTCGACCGAGGCGTTGGTGCACGTGAGGCCGGCGCTCTGCAGGTCGCGGCGCAGGTCGGGCAGCGCGTCGAGCAGGGCGGCCCGGCCGGCCTCTGTCGCGCCGCGCAGGGTCAGGTCGACCGCGCCGTTGGTCAGGGTGACCTGCACCTCGACCGTGCCGAGGACCTCCGGGGTGAGGACGACGGTCATGGTGTGCGTGCCGTCGGGGCCGTTGCGCAGGACGGCGACGTGCTGGGCGACCTGCGCGTGGACGGGCGCAGCCGGAGCGGCGCCGCCCGTGCTCGGGACGGGGGCGGCCGGCGCGCTCGCCGGGGCAGGGGCGCCGGCCGGGGCCGTGGCTGGGCCGGCGGTCGCCGGGGCCGGTGCGGCACCGTCCTGCTCCGCGGGGGCGGCGACCGGCCCGGCCGCCTCGTCGGCGGGAGCCTGGGGGAGGGGCGTCGGCGGGGCCGGGAGCGACGGCCCGCCGGTCGCCGGATCCGCCGGATCGCCGCCGGCGCCGACGACGACCAGGGACGGCAGCGGGAGGGCGTCCGCGGTCGTCCCGGCGGTCGCTGCCGGCGCGGCCGGGAGCCCGGGAGCCGCGACGGCGACGGGCTCGGTGGCCGCCGGTGCCCCGGAGGGCGCGGCACCGGGCAGCGCGGCCTCCGGCAGGCCGGGGGCCGGCGCCGCGGCAGTGGCCGGCACGTCCGAGGGTGCGGCGACGACAGCGGCAGCGACAGCGGCAGCGGTGACGGCGACCGCACCGGCTCCGCCCGCGGGCGCGGCGACCTCGGCGACGGCGGAGGTCCCCGCCGCCTGGCCGTCCGCCGTCCCGACGCCGGGTGCCGTGGGACCGAGGCCGGTCAGCAGCGCCCACAGGCCCGGCGGCATGCCGGCGGGCAGCACCGGGGGGTCGGCCGGTGCCTGCTCCTCGGGCGTGGTCGTCCCCGCGCCGGCCTCCGTGGGTTCCGTGGTGGTGTCGGCCTCGCCGGCCGCGGCCTGCCCGGGGGCGCGGCCCCGGCCACCGGCCACCGCGTCGTCGAGGGCGGAGGCGAACCGCTCGCCCCCGCCCGGCGACGCGGCGGACGCCGCGGCCGGGGCGGGGGGCAGCGGAGCCGCCGTTCCAACAGGTGCCGTCATCGGTAGGCCCCCGCCTTGCTCATCACGGAGCGGACGTAGTCCTGGGTCTCGGGATAGGGCGGGATGCCGTCGTGGCGGCGGACCGTCCCCGGCCCGGCGTTGTAGGCGGCCAGGGCCAGCTCGGTCGAGCCGAACTGGTCGGTGAGCTGGCTCAGGTAGCGGGCGGCGCCGTCCACGGCCGACGCGGGGTCGAACGCGTCGACGCCGAGGCCCTGCGCGGTCGCCGGCATGAACTGCATGAGGCCCTGCGCGCCGGCCGGCGAGACCGCCGAGGCGTCGAAGCCCGACTCCTGCGACGCCACCGCCGCGAGCAGTGCGGGGTCGACGCCGTGCCGGGCGCCGGCCGCGGTGAAGAGGTTCGCGTAGGGGACGCCGGCCAGCGAGCCGCCGGACGCGGACCCGGTGGCGGGGGCCTGCGTGGGCAGCACCCGGCGGATGACGGCCGGGTCGCCGACCGACTGCACCTTCACCGTCTCCCCGGCCTGCGGCGCGGCGATCATCTTGCCGTTCCCGATGTAGATGCCCACGTGGTCGATGCCGGGCCGGGACGAGTGGTCGAAGAACACCAGGTCGCCCGGGCGGGCGTCGTCCAGCGAGGCGACGGCGGTGCCGGCGGTGGCCTGCTGGGAGGAGGTGCGCGGCAGATCGATGCCGAGGTCGCGGTAGACCCGCTGCACGAGGCCCGAGCAGTCCAGGCCCTTCGCCGGGTCGGTGCCGCCCCACAGGTAGGGGACGCCGAGGTACCTCCGCGCCTGCGCCACGACGGCCTGCTCGGAGGCCGCCGACGCGGTGCCGGCCGCGGTCGCCGTCGTCGCGGTCGTGCCGGTGAGGCCCGCCGCGCTCGCCGCCGTCGCCCACGCGGCGCTGGTCGACGTGCGGACCGGCATCGCGAAGCGAGCCTGGATCTCGCTGATCCGGGCGTGCACCTGGATCAGTCCGTCCACGGCACCTCCCCGGCGGGGGCGCGGCGGCCGGAGCGGCGGGTGACGAGGTCGTCCACGGTCCTCTCCTCGGCAGCCTGCTCGGCCAGTCGAACCGTCTGCAGGTGCCGTTCCCGCAACCGCTCCAGCCCCTTGGTCCGCTGGGCGGCCGCCGTCCAGGTCCGGCGGACCAGCTCGGCCTGCTCGGCGGAGGCGGTGGCCAGCGCGCGGGCCGACGCCGCGTCCTCCGCCGCCACCCGCGCGAGGGTCATCGCGGCGCGGAACGCGCCGGGGCTCGTGGGCCCCGTGGGGACGACCGAGGCCAGCGCGGCCTCGGCCTCGGTGGCCCGCCGGTCGGCCTCCGCCGCCGCGCGCGCCGCCTCCGCGGCCGCCATGGCGGCAGCCCGCTCCTCGGTGCGGCGCAGCTCCAGGACCGGCTGCAGCCGGAAGGCGGCCCGCTTCACGCCGGGCTCCCCGTGCCGTGCCTCCTCCGCGACCTCGCGAGCTCGGTCACGCCGACCGGACGATCCGGTTCAGCCAGGCCCACGACTCCGCCGCCGGCGTCAGCTCACCGGTGGGCTGCTGGAGGAACGACTCGATCGCCGGGGCGAGCTGCCGGGCGCGGTCGACCAGGGGGTCGGTGCCGGCCTGGTAGGCGCCGATCTCGATGAGCTCCTTGACGTCCCGCAGCGCCCCCATCAGCCGCCGGACCTCGCGGGCGTCGGCCATCTGCGCCGGCGGGACGACCGCCGTGGCGACGCGGGAGATCGACTCGAGGACGTCGATGGCCGGGAAGTGCCCCGCGGTGGCCAGCTTGCGGGTGAGCACGACGTGCCCGTCGAGTATCGAGCGGGCGGTGTCGGCGATCGGCTCGTTGTGGTCGTCGCCGTCGACGAGCACGGTGTAGAGCCCGGTGATGGACCCGGCGGCGGCCGTGCCGGCCTTCTCCAGCAGCCGCGGCATCATGGCGAACACGCTCGGCGGGTAGCCCCGGGTCGCCGGCGGCTCCCCGGCGGAGAGCCCGACCTCGCGCTGGGCCATCGCCGTCCGGGTGATGGAGTCCATGAGCAGCAGGACGTCGCGGCCCTGGTCGCGGAAGCCCTCGGCGATGCGCGTGGCGACGAACGCGGCCTTGAGCCGCACCAGCGGGGGCTCGTCGGAGGTGGCGACCACGACGACGGTGCGGGCCATGCCCTCGGGGCCGAGGTTCTCCTCCAGGAACTCCTTGACCTCGCGGCCACGCTCGCCGATCAGGCCGATGACCCGCACGTCGGCGTCGGTGCCGCGGGTGATCTGGGACAGCAGCGTGGACTTGCCCACGCCGGAGCCGGCGAAGATGCCCAGGCGCTGTCCCTTGCCGATCGACACCATCGTGTCGAGGACCCGGACGCCGGAGGTGAGCGGCTCGGCCACCCGGGCGCGGGTCAGCGGGTGCGGGGTCTCGCTGGCCAGGTCGACGAACTCCAGCCCGGCGTCCAGCGGCGGGCCGCCGTCCACGGGCCGGCCGAGGCCGTCGAGCACCCGGCCCAGCAGCGCCTCGCCGACCGGCACCTGCAGCGGCATCCCGGTGGCACGCACCGGGGCGCCGGCGTGCACCCCGGACAGCTCGCCGAGCGGCATGCAGGTCAGCCGGTCGCGGGTGACGGCCACGACCTCGCCGAGCAGCCCGCGGGGACCGGGGTTGACCTCCACCAGGTCGCCGACGGAGGCGACGATGCCCTCCACCGAGAGGGTCAGGCCCATGGCCCCCACGACCTGCCCGGTGAGCTCCGGGCGGGCCGCGGCACGGGCGCGGTCGAGCAGTCCGACCGTCACGCGTCCTCCTCGCTGGCGCCCGTCGGCCCCGTGCCGGGCCGTCCTGTGTCCATGCGGGAGCTCGTGAGCTCCCTCACGGCGCCAGCACCGTCCGGACCCGCTGCAACGCGGTGCCCAGCTGGGCGTCGACCCGGGAGGGGCCGGTCTCGGCGATCGCACCGGCCCGCTCGACCGCGACGTCGCCCACGACGCGGACGGTGTTCGGCAGCTCGGCCAGCGCCTCGGCCGGGATCTCCCGCAGGTCGTCGGGGTGCAGCCGGACGACCACGGGCGCGTCGGCGGGGCACAGGGTCAGCGCGCGCCGCACGGCGTCCAGCGCGGGGGAGTCGGCGATCGCGAGCTCCCGGCACAGGAGGTCCTCGACGAGCGTGAGCACGATCGAGATGACCGAGTCACGGACGTCCTCGGCCACCGGCAGCGCGGCCTGCTCCAGCTGGCCGACCGCCGCGCCGAGCGCCGCGGTGGCCGAGACCAGCCGCCGCTCCCACCGGGCCTGCACCTCGGCCAGCCGCTCCTCGGCGGCCCGCTCGGCCTCGGCGACGACGCTCTCCGCCGCCTGCAGGCCCTCGGCGTGGCCGGCCGCGTAGCCCTCGCGCCGGGCGTGCTCGCGCAGCCGCGCCAGCTCCTCGGCGTAGACGTCGCCGAGCCGGAACGACGTCCGGTTGCCCGGGACCGGCATGTCCGCGGCGCGGCGGATCGTCGTCCGCCGCTCGGCGGTCGGCTGCACCGGGATGGCCCGCGTGTAGGGCGCCGGCTTGGCCGCCGTGTCGCCGCGCAGCAGCGCCGACTCGCGGGTGGCCCGGCGCCCCGGCGCGGCCGGACTGCCGGGGGCCGCGGCCTCAGGCCGTGTCATCTGGCGCGGCTCCGCGCCGCGGTCCGCTGCGATGCTCCCGCTGTCCCCTGGACGGGGTCCCTGCTCACGCGACGAAGTCATCGTCGCCGCCGCGCGAGATGGTCAGGACGCCCTGCTCCTCCAGCGTGCGGATGACGCCGACGACCTTGCCCTGGGCCTCCTCGACCGTGCGGGTCCGGACCGGGCCCAGCAGCTCGATCTCCTCGGCGAGGTTCTCCGCGGCGCGCTCGGAGAGGTTGCGCACCACCTTGTCCCGGACGTCGGGGCGCACGCCCTTGAGGGCGGTGGCCAGGTCGTTGGCCTCCACCTCGCGCAGCACCAGCTGCAGCGAGCGGTCGTCGATGGTGACGATGTCCTCGAAGACGAACATCTGCGCCCGGACCTGCTCGGCGAGCTCGGGGTCGGTGCCGTCGAGCCACTCGAGGATCGACCGCTCCGTCGGCCGCGGCGAGCGGTTGATGATCTCCACGAGCGTCTCGACGCCGCCGACGGTGCTCATGTCCTGGTGCGCCAGCAGCGAGCCCATCCGCCGGCCGAGCTCCTCCTCCACCAGCCGGACCATCTCCGGCGTGGTGCGGTCCATGGTGGCGATCCGGTGGGCGACGGCGGCCTGCTGCTCGGGGGAGAACCCGGACAGCACCTCGGCCGACTGCGCCGGCGTGAGGTGGGCCAGCACGAGCGCGATGGTCTGCGGGTGCTCGTCCTTGAGGAAGGTGACCAGCTGGCGGACGTCGACGTTGCGCAGCGAGGCGAAGGGCACCTCGGTGTAGACGACGTTGAGCCGGGACAGGATGCCGTCGGCCTTCTCCTCGCCCAGCCCCGCGGCGAGGATCTCGCGCGCGAAGTCGACGCCGCCGCGGCCCACGAACCGCTGCGCGGTCATGAGGTGGTGGAACTCCTCGAGGACGCCGTCGACGTCCTCGGCCTCGACCGTGCCCAGCTTCATCAGCTCGCGGGTGATCTGCTCGACCTCGCGCGGCCGCATCTTGGCCAGCAGCGAGCCGGCCTCCTCCTTCGACAGCTGCGCGATGAAGACGGCGGCCTTGCGGATCCCCGGCATGTCCGGGCGCTGCCGCACCGCGGGGAGGACGGCGGTCTGGGCGGCGGCCGGCGCCGCGATGCCGACCATCTGCTCCACGCTCGCGAGGGTCATGCCTTGCTCCCGCTCTCGCTCAGCCAGCCGCGGAGCATGGCCGCGACCTCGTCGGGCTTCTCGCTCACCATGGAGGCGATCTCCCCGCGCACCCGCGCGCGCTCGGCCGCCTCGAGCTCGGCCTGGACGTTGTCGACCGCGACGTCCCGCGTGCTCTCGATGCGGATCCGGTCGAGCTCGGCCATCACGTCGTCGGGGAGCTCCAGCGGCTCGTACTCCTCCTCGACGTCCTGCCTGCGGCGCGACCGCAGCCAGACGACGAGCAGCAGCAGGGCGATCCCGAGCGCGATGCCACCGGTCTTGATCATCGACCACATCTGGGCCTGCTTCTCGGCCTCCTGCGCGGCCTCCAGCTCAGCCGCGGCCTGGTCGGCGGCGGTCGTGTCGAAGGCCATGGAGGCGACGGTGATGTCGTCCCCGCGCGCCGGGTCGAGTCCGACCGCGTTGCCGATGAGGTCCTGGACCTGGTTCTGGTTGAGGTTGCCCGCGACCGTCTGGTCCATGACCACCGAGACGGTGAGCCGGTTGATGGCCCCCGGCGCTCCGGTGACCGTCTCGACGGTCTCGCCGACGGCGTTGTTCGAGGTCGTGGACTCCTTGTCGTAGGCCGAGTCGCCGTCGCCGCCGGCGTCCGCGGTGTTCTCCGGGCCCAGCACCCCACCGACCGTGGCGCCGGAGCCGCGGTACTCCTCGGTCGTGGTGCTCTCCGAGATGGGCGGGGTGCCGTCCTCGTAGGTGTAGGTCTTCGACGTCGTGTCGCGCTGGCTCAGGTCGAGGTCGGCACGCACCGAGACCTGGGCGTTGCCGGGGCCGAGGACGCGGTCGAGGATGACCTGCGCGTTGCTGGACAGCCGGGCCTCGTACTCCTGCTCGAGCTGCGACCGGGCGTCGCCGGCGGCGGTCGTCACGCCCTGGCCGGGGGCCGAGAGCACCGCGCCGGAGGAGTCGGCGACGGTGACCTGGTCGGGCTCCATCCCCTCGATGCTGGAGGAGACCAGGTTGGTGACGGCCTGGATCTGTTCACCGGCGATCTCGGTGCCGGGGGCGAGGTCCAGGAGCACCGACGCGGTGGGCTCCTTCTCGTCGGAGACGAAGACCTCGTCCTCGGGCAGGGCGACGTGCACCACGGCGGTGCGGACGCCGTCCAGCGCCTCGAGGGTCTTGGCCAGCTCGCCCTCCAGGGCGCGCTGGTAGGAGACCTGCTGCTGGAACTCGCTCGTGGTGATGCCCTGCTCCTCGAGCAGCGCGTACCCGGTGTCGTTGCCGGCGGGCAGGCCCTTGCCGCTCATCGACAGCCGCAGGTCGTAGACCTGCTCGTTCGGCACCATGATCGTCGCGCCGCCGTCGGCGAGCTCGTAGGCGACGCCGGCGGCGTTGAGCTCGTCGACGATCGCCGAGGCGTCGGTCGAGGCCAGGTTGGAGAACAGCGGGGCGTACGTCGGCGTGGTGATCCACCGGTAGAAGAAGAAGCCGCCGAGGAGCAACCCGACGACCAGGAGGCCGATGACGACCTTCTGCCCGAGGCTGATCGTGGACAGCATGGAACGCAGGCGCCCGAGCGGTCCGGCGAGGGCGGCCGGCATCAGACCGGCATCCTCATGATCTCGGTGAAGGCCTCAACGGCCTTGTTCTTGATGGTCACGACCATGTCGGTCGCGAGCTTCGCCTCGTTCGCGGCGATCATGTAGTCGTGCACGTCGCGCAGGTCGCCGGTGGCGGCCTGGGTGGCCAGCGCGTCCGACGCCGACTGCGCCGACCGCACCTGGTCCAGCGCCGAGGTCAGGACGTCGGCGAACCCGGCGCCGGAGATCGCCGACGTGCCGGCGGTCGGCTCCGCGGCCGCGGTGACCTCGCCGATCGCCGGGATGGAGTGGGTGGGGAACGAGATGCCCCCGATGGGCGAGGTCATGAGCCCTTCCCGAGCTGCAGGGCGGCCTGGTAGGCGTTCGTCGCCCGCTCCATGGTCGCGAGGTTCGCCTGGTAGCCGCGCTGGGCCATGATCAGGTTGGTCATCTGCTCACCGAGGTCGATGTCGGGGTACCGGACGTAGCCCTCGGCGTCGGCGAGGGGGTTGTCCGGCTCGTGGACCAGCCGGCCCTCGGCGCTGCCGAACTCGGCCCGGGCCACGCGGACGCCGCCCTCACCGGAGCCGTAGTCCACGGCCTGGGCGACGACGAACCGCTCCTGGAAGGCGTCCTCGTCGGTGCTGGTCACCGTGTTGATGTTGGAGATGTTGTCCGAGACGGCGTCGAGCCACTTGCGGTGGGCGAGCAGGCCGGAACCGGCGACGCTGATGCTGTCGAACACCGGCGTCACGCCGTCCGCAGGGCCGTGCGGAGGACGCTGTACTTGCCGTCGAGCGCGTTGAGGGCCAGCTGGTAGCGCAGGCCGGTCTCGGTGGCGATGACCGTCTCGCTGTCGAGGTTCACGTTGTTCCCGTTCGTGTTCGTCGGTTCCAGCGAGCGGGCCACGGTGCCGCCGCCGACCGTCGGGGTCTGCCCGCTGCGGAGCTGGCTGCGCAGGCTCGACTCGAAGTCGACGCGGCCGGCCAGGAAGCCCGGGGTGTTGACGTTGGCGATGTTGTCCGTGGTGACGCGCTGCCGCTGGGCCAGCCCGGAGAGGGCGGCGTGCAGCGTCGTCGTGGTGACGTCGCCGATCATCGGGTGACCGCCACGCGGGCAGGGCAGCAGGACACGATCGGCCTCCGGGTACGCAGGAGACACTCGCGAGCGAGTGAGGGGCCGCCGATCCGTGGCGAAGGTGGTGCTGTCCGTGCTCCCCCTCCATCGGCGTCCCCGAGGCCGGTCTTGACCGGGTGGCCACCACGGGAGTGGCCGGAGTCGGCGGACGGGGTGGACGAGGCGGGTGTGACGACGGGACGTGAGCGGCCCGGGACGCCGGACCGGGAACGCCGGCCCGGGAACGCCGGAGCCCCCCGTCGCGCCGGTCGGCGCCACGGGGGGCTCGGGGGAGTGCTCGGTCCTAGAGGGTCTGGTCGATGAAGGAGGCCACGGGCCGGGACGGTCCGTAGGACATCCGCGCGGCGACGTCGCGCTGGCGGCGGGACTGGATGATCCGCTCGACGAGCTCCTCGGCCACGGCCAGCTGGTGCTGCAGCAGGCGCGCGGCGCGCTCGCGGAGGTCGTGAGGGAGTGGGCCCAGCCCGGAGGGCGGCACCCAGTCCTGGACGCGGCGGCCCCCGGCCTCGGCGGCCGTGGCCCGGTCCTCGAGGAGCTCGCCGGACTGCAGGGTCGCCTCGGCGGCGAGGACCTCACCCTCGAGCTCGTCCAGGACGGTGGCCCACTCCGAGGGCGGCCCGTCCCGGCCGGGGGCCGAGGAGCGGGAGGTGGTCATGCCGGGGTTGCGGCCAGCGAGGCGGCGGCCTGCCGCCACGCGTCCCGGAGCGGCTCGACGACCTGCCGGCAGGAGGCGACCCGGTTGCGGTCGCCCTTGACGATGGCGTGGGTGAGCTCGGTGATCAGCCAGGTGTAGAGCGCGGCGAGGCGGGGGCCGCCCTCCCAGACGTCGACGCGCAGGCTGCTGCGCAGCTCGAAGACGATGTCCTGGGCGTGGGTCAGCTGGGCGCCGGCCTCGGTCCGGTCGTCTGCTCGCAGGGCGGCGTCCGCGCGCTCCAGGTCGAGGGCCAGGCGGTCGTACAGCATCACCAGCAGCTGCTGCGGCGACGCGGTGGCGACCGAGTCGCCGAGGTAACGGGCACGCAGGGCGGCGGCACTCATCGGAGGTTCTCCTCGAGGGTGGTGCGGGTCAGGACTTCGAGTTCGTGTTCCACGACGGCAAGGACGCCAGCTGCGCCGACAGCCACGAGGACTGGTTCTGGAGCGTGCTGAGCGCCGTCTCCATGGCGGTGAACTGGCGGGTGAGGGCGGCCTCACGGAGCTCGAGCCGGATGTCCCAGGCGTCGATGCGGTCCTGCAGGTCCTTCGCCGTCGAGTCCTTGCCGTTGGCCAGCAGGGTCAGCGTGCCGGTGGTCTGGTCGGAGGCGACCCTGGCGAGGTCGGCCAAGCGCGCGGCGAAGCCGACCGCGCTGGTGACGTCGTCGCTGGTGCCGCTGACGCCGTCCGTGCCGGCGGCCGTGGTGGTCTGGGTGAACATCCGCTTCACCAGCGTCGGGTCGGCGGCGACCTGGGCCTCGAAGGTGGACTTGTCGAACTCGAGTCTGCCGTCCTTGGTCAGCTCCACGCCCGCCACGGACAGGGACCCGTCGGGACCGAGGGTCCGCGCGACGGTGTCGAGGACGCGGTCGGCCAGTTGGCGGAGTGTCGAGTCGCCCTTCAGCGCGGCCGAGGCGCTCTCGGCGCTCGTGTAGTCGCTGATCGCCTGCAGCAGCGCGTTGGCCGCGCCCACCATGGCGGAGACGTCGGCGGCGATGGCGGCGGGGTCGTCGGCGACCTTGACGGTGACGGCGGTGGTCTTCTCGCTGACCGTGAGCGTGACGCCCTCGAGCAGGCCGCTGAAGGTGTTGGTCGCGGAGGACACGCTGTACTTGCCGGGGCCGGTGCCCACGGTGATCTTCGCGTCCAGGCCCTGGGTGACGATCGGGAACTCACCGTCGGCGCCGATGCGGAAGGCCTTGGCCGCGCCGGTCGTCTTCGAGGTGACCTGCAGTTGGAAGTTTGTGCCGTCGACCTTCACCGCGGTGGCGGTGAGGCCGAGCGAGCTGTTGTTGATGGCTTTGACGGCGTCGGCCAGCGACGGCGTCCCCGAGCCGGCGGTGACGGGGATCGACGTCGTCGTCCCCCCGACGGTGACCGAGATGCTGGTCGAGCCGAACGCGGCGTCGGCGGCGGTCTGGGTGTCGGAGACCGTCCACTTCTGTGCGCTGATGACCGAGTGCGCGGTGGCGAGCTCATCGACGGCGAACGTCAGGCTGCCGGCCGTGGCGCCCGTGCCGGTGCTGGCGGTCACCGAGGCCCCCGACGCGGTGGCCTTGACCGGGCTCCAGGTGGCCGACTGCATCAGGTCGTCGGCGGCGGAGCGGAGGGCCTCGAAGCGGGTGTTGAGCGCGCGGTAGGCCGTGCCCTGCGCCTGGGCCGCGGACAGCCGCTGCTTGAGCAGCGTCTGCGGGTTGGCCTCGATCTGCATCAGCTGGCTCACGATCGTCTGCGTGTCCATGCCGGAGATGAGGCCGCCGACGCTCATGCCTGCCACGACGACTCCTCTGGTGCGGGTGTGACCTCGGGTGCGGAAGCACAGCGAGGGGGGAGGCCGGGGCCTCCCCCCTCACCGGTGGTGCTGGGTCGTGCTGGTGGTGCCGCTACCTCAGCCCAGGAGCTTGAGGATGCTCTGCGAGGCCTGGTTGGCCTGCGCCAGCATCGAGGTGCCGGCCTGCGACAGGATCTGGGTCCGGGAGAAGTTGGTCATCTCCATGGCCATGTCCGTGTCGCGGATCCGGGACTCCGAAGCGGTGAGGTTCTCCGCCGTGACGTTCAGGTTGTTGATCGTGTGCTCGAAGCGGTTCTGCAGAGCACCGAGGTTCGCCCGGGACGTCGAGACGGTCTTGATGGCGGTGTCGATCAGCCCGATGGCCGTGTTGGCGTTCGCCTGGCTCGTCAGGTCGACGGCGTTGACACCCAGGTCGACGGCGGAGAACCCGCCACCAGTGGAAGCCTCGGCCGTGCCGGCCGCGTCGGCCGTGAGGCCGGTGAGGCCACCACCCACGGTCACGGTGACGGCGGAGCCGTTGCCGCTGTTCGCGGTCACCTTCAGGTTGCCGGTCGTGGAGTCGATCGACGCGGTGAAGGCGGTGCGGAAGGCGGTGTCGGCGTTGAGGGCGTCGACGGTGTCCTTCACGCTGGTGGTGGTGGCCAGGGTCCCGGTGGTGACCGAGATGGCCGCCGAGGTGACGGGGCCGGTGCTGTCCGCCGCCTGGGCGAAGGTCAGCGTGCCGCCGGCGGTGATGGTGCTGGCGGTGAACAGGTTGTACGCCGCCTTGCCACCGCCCTGGATGCTCACACCGATGGTGTCCGAGGCGGCGTAGCCCACCTGGAACTTCTTGTTGGTGTAGGAGCCGTCGAGCAGGTTGACGTTGTTGAACGTCGTCTTCTCGGCGATCCGGGTCAGCTCGGCCTTGAGCGCGGTGGCCTCCGCGTTGATGGCCTTGCGGGACTCGGTGTCGTTGCTGTCGTTGGCCGACTGCACGGCCAGGTCGCGCATGCGCTGCAGGATCGAGTGCGTCTCGGTGAGCGCGCCCTCAGCGGTCTGCACGACCGAGATGCCGTCCTGGGTGTTGCGGACGGCGACCTTCAGGCCACCGATCTGCGACCGGAGGCCCTCGGAGATGGCCAGACCAGCGGCGTCGTCGGCAGCACGGTTGATGCGGTAGCCGGAGGAGAGCTTCTCCAGCGACTTGTTCATCTGGCTGTCGGTCACCGACAGGTTGCGGTACGAGTTGAGCGCCGAGATGTTGGTGTTGACGCTGAGACCCACTGTGTTCCTCCTTGGAATCGGGTCTTTCCTGGTTCCCGCTGCATCCGTGCTGCGGGTGGTGCATGAGTGGTTACGGCGGGGCGGCACCGGCTCTTGAGGCGAGTCCGGGATTTTTTCCGCCCGGCCTCACTCATGCGGGGCGGGCGCTGCTCCGGGCGACGTCCGCCCACGGGTTCCGCTGCCGGGGGGCCGATGGCCTCGTGCGGGGGACGGTCGGCGCTGCCGACGGCGGGGCGTTGCGGCCGGCGACCCGGTCGACATAGGAGCGCTGCTGGTTGCGCGCGCGCACACCCCCGCCGGCCGTCACGGGTGTCCCCTCCCAGACCTCGCTCATCGCCGCGTGCAAGAGGATCAGCGCGCGGGCGCGCATCTGCGAGACGCGGGAGAGGGTCACGCCGAGGTCGGCGGCGATGTCGGTGAGCGACTCCCCGCCGAAGAAGTTCCGCTCGACCACCTCGTCGAGCCGGTCGGGCAGTGCGCGGATCGCCTCGTGCAGGTAGCGGCTGCGCTCACCCCGCAGCACGGCGCGCTCGGGGGACTCGCCGGTGTCGGGCAGGTCCAGCGAGGCGCCGTCCGGACCGGTGTCGGCGTCGATGCTCACCATGACCGCCCGGTGGACGTCGACCTGCAGCGAGTCCAGCTCGCTGGTCGCCATGCCCAGGCTCTCGGCGAGCTCCTCGCGCGTCGGCGGGCGCCCCAGCTGGATGGCCAGGGCGTCGGCTGCGGCGTCGGTCCGGCGGGCCGCGGCGCGCACCGAGCGGCTGGCCCAGTCGCCCGAGCGCAGCTCGTCGAGGACCGCGCCCTGCAGCCGGGCCAGCGCGTACGTCGCGAACGAGGCGCCGGCCGACGGGTCGAAGCGGCGCGCCACCTCCACCAGCGCCACCTTGGCGCAGGAGAGCAGGTCCTCGCGGCTGACGTGGCTCGGCAGCGAGATCCGGGAGGCGACCGCGTTGACGGCGAACGCGGCGAGCGGCAGGTGCTCGGTCACGAGGGTGTCGACGTCCCGGGCGACGACGTCCCGGGCCGGGACTGCCCGATCGGTGGCGGGGAGGGACCGCGGGGCGGGGAGTCGCTCGATCGCCGGGGCGCGCGATGGTCTCACGTCCCCTTCCTCGGCAGCCCCGGGCCCGGACGGGACCTCCTCGTCGACAGGAATCCGTGTCGACTTGGGGGCCTCGGCTTGAGGGGTTCCCCGGACGTGCCGATGGCTGTCCCTGAGAACCCGCTGGCAGCACCTCGGATCAGCCGGCCGGGGAGAGATCGGGAGGACGGTGAGGGACGTGGACCACCAGCACCTGTCGACGTTGCTCTGGCGTGAGCAGGAACTGCTCGACCTGCTGCTGTTCAAGGCGGAGGAGAAGCAGTACCTCATCGTCTCGGGCAAGACCCGCTGGCTCGCGCGCATCGCACACGAGATCGAGGTCGTCCTCGACCAGCTGCGCACGCTCGAGGTGGAGCGCGCCGCGACGACCGAGGTGCTCGCCGAGCGTCTCGGGGTGGGCGCCAATCCGTCACTGCGGAAGCTCGCCGAGGCCGCGCCGGCGCCGTGGAACGACCTGTACGCCAAGCACCACGAGGCGCTGCTCGTGCTCGTCACCGAGCTGCGCAGCCTCTCCGACGCCAACCGCGAGCTGATCGAGGGCGGGCTGGCCGCCATCGGCGACGCGCTGCTGGCGGTCAAGGCCCCGTCGGCCGGGACCTACGGGGCCACGGGCCGCAGCGACGCGCGGGCGCACCGCGCGGTGACCCTGGACGGTGCCCTGTGAGCGAGCTCGCGAGCTCACAGCGACGGCACAGCGGGCTGCGCACGCAGTCGACGAGCGCCAGCGAGGAGACCAAGTGAGCACCTTCAGCGGGCTCAACACGGCCACGACCGCGCTGTGGGCCGCCCAGCGGGGCCTGGACGTCACCGGTCAGAACATCGCCAATGTCAACACCGACGGCTACTCGCGCCAGCGGGTCACCTTGCAGGCCATGGGCGGCACCGCGGTGCCCGCGATCCACTCGGTGGCCGGCCAGGTCGGTTCCGGCGTCAACTCCCACGAGATCATCCGCATCCGCGACGCGTTCCTGGACGGACGCGCGCAGGTCGAGTCGGCGCGCACCTCCCGGCTCACCGTGCTCAGCGACGCCCTCAGCCAGGTCGAGGCGGCGTTCCGGGAGCCCGGCCCCAGCGGCATCCAGAGCATGCTCGCCGACGTCTGGACCGGCTTCAGCGAGCTGGTCAACAACCCCACCGAGCCGGCCGCGCGCAGCCAGGTGCTCGAACGGCTCGACATCCTGGCCACCGGACTGCGCACCACCAGCGCCACGCTCGACCAGCAGTGGACGCAGACCCGTGACAACCTGCAGGCTCTGGTCACCGAGGTGAACAGCACGGTCCGGTCGATCGCCGACCTCAACGGCGCGATCCGCACGGCCAGCCAGGCCGGGCTGCCGGTGAACGAGCTGTCCGACCGCCGTGACCTGCTGGTGCAGTCCCTGGCCCAGCAGGTCGGCGGCACCTCGCTGCCCGGCAAGGACGGCATGCTCGACGTCGTCGTCGGTGGCACCACGCTGGTGTCGGGGACCGACGTGCTCGGGCTCGAGCTGGCGGGGGTCGACGACCCCGCCACCGTCGGCACGGGGAACGACCCGCGGGTGGTCACCGTCCCCGGGGGGACGGCCCTGGCCCTCCGCGGCACCGGCGGTGGCCGGCTCGACACCCTGACGGTGACCCTGCCGAAGTACCGGGGCGCCCTGGACGACGTCGCCGAGCAGCTGGCGCGCAGCCTCAACGGCGTGCAGGCCGCCGGCTTCGACGCCGCGGGCAACGCGGGGCAGCCCCTGCTGGGCGACGGTCCCGGCACCGCCCCGGTCGACCTGACGAAGGTGACCGCGGCCAACATCACCCTCCGGATCACCACGCCCGAGCGGCTGGCCGCCGCGGCGAAGTCCCCTGCGGACCTCGGCGGTGCGGTGTCCGGTGACGGCGGCAACGCCGACGCCTTCTTCCAGCTCAGCCTGCAGGGCGACGGTGTGGACGCGACCTACCGGGCGCTCGTGGTTGCGCTCGGTGTCGAGTCCGCCGTCGCCGAGCGGGACATGACGGTGCAGTCGGTGATCTCCACCCAGGTGGATGCGTCGCGCGAGTCGGTGTCGGGGGTCAACCTCGACGAGGAGATGACGAACATGCTCTCGTTCCAGCACGCCTACAGTGCCGCCGCCCGCATGGTGACGGCGATCGACGAGGCCCTGGACAAGCTCATCAACGGCACTGGCGTCGTGGGGCGGTGACCTGATGCGCGTCACGCACCGGGCGGTCACCCAGACCGCGCTGCTCGGCCTCAACGGCAACCTGGCCTCGCTCAACAAGCTGCAGCAGCAGTTGACCTCGGGCAAGCAGATCAGTGCCCCGTCGGACTCCCCGACCGGGACGAACAAGGCGATGCAGGTCCGGCAGGACCAGAGCGCCGCAGTCCAGCACGCGCGGAACATCTCCGACGGCAAGAGCCGGCTCGACGCCACCGACACGGCGCTGACCACGATGATCAGCCAGGTCCGGAAGGTGCGGGACCTGACCGTGCAGGCCCTGAACACCGGTGCCACGTCCGCCATCTCGGCCGAGGCGATCAGCGTCGAGGTCACGGCCCTGCGGGAGAGCCTGCTCGGGGTGGCCAACCAGACCCTGAACGGCAAGCCGCTCTTCGGCGGGGTCACGACCGGCAGTGCCGCCTACTCGGACTCCGGCGACTACATCGGCGTGGGTGGCGGCAACGGCGTCGACCTCGTCCCCACCATGCGACGGGTGTCGAACACGCATGAGGTGCGCATCGACGTCACCGGCCCGGAGGCGTTCGGCGACCCCGCGGACCGCAACGACCTGTTCGCCGTCGTCGCGAACATCGCCGACAACGTGCTGACGGACCCGGGTGCGCTGTCGGGCGACCTCGCGGGCCTCGACGCCGCCCTCGACCGGCTGCTGAGCGCCACCTCGGCGGTCGGTGCGCGGTCGGCGCGGCTCGAGGCCGCCGCCCAGGTCAACACCGACCTGCAGCTCACCCTGAAGTCGCAGCTGATCGACGTCGAGGACATCGACCTGGCCAAGACGATCATGGAGGTCAACCAGCAGCAGGTGGCCTACCAGGCGGCCCTGCAGGCGACCGCCAACGTCATCCAGCCGACGCTCGTGGACTTCCTGCGATGACCCTGTCGGTCGTCGCGACCCTGCCGCTGCTGGCGCTCACCGAGGCGCTGCCGGGGTTCCCTGGCCACCGTGACTACGTGCTCGTAACGGCCGACGGCGACGGCCGGTTGTTCTGGCTCCAGTCGATGGCGCCGGAGGGGCCGCGGTTCCTCGCCGTGGACCCGGCCCGGTACTTCCCGGACTACGCGCCGGTGCTGCCGCGGACGGTCTGCGCCGACCTGGCGCTCGATGCCCCCGCGCAGGCGCGGCTGTACTGCCTGCTCACCGTGCCGCCGGAAGGTCCCGCGGCAGCCACGGCGAACCTGCGCGCGCCGATCGTGGTGAACCCGGCGAACTGGCGGGCGGCACAGGTGGTGCTCCCCGACAGCGCCCATCCGATCCGGCGTCCCCTGCGCCGATAACTGAACCGGTGGCGCTCCCAGCGCCCCGCTCAGCCGTTCCACCTCCACGCCACGGACGGCCACCACACACCCATGGAGGGGTACCCGTGCTCACTCTCACCCGTAGCGTCGGCGAGACCATCCGCATCGGCGACGACATCGAGGTCCACGTCGTCGAGGTCCGGGGCGGCACCGTCCGCCTGGGCTTCAAGGCCCCCCGGGAGGTGACCATCCACCGCGAGGAGGTCTACCGGCAGATCGCCGAGGCCAACCTCCTGGCTGCGCAGGTCACCGCCGACACCCTGGGCGCACTGGCCGCCTTCGCCCCCGCGGCGGCCCCCGCCCGGGAGTCGGCCGCGACCGGCGAGCGCGCCGGAGGTCACGAACCGGTCACGGAGGACGCCGCCGGCTGAGCAGAACTGACCGGGGTCCGCCCCCTTCTGCTTGGCGGATCCTGCCGACGACCCCATCGGTGCTCCTGGCCGCAGGCGCGACACGGGCAAGACCTGCCGAAGAGAGGGCGGGACAACTGCGTACGGCACAGCGAGTGTTGTGCCGTCCCCGGATGCTGGATGCGCGAGAGTTGCCCCAAGCACGTCACAGGGGGCAACCACCATGCAACAGAGCGCAGTCAACGGGTCGGGTGTCGACGCCGGAACGCCGGAGGGCCTCGGCCTCGAGGCCGACACCGTGGTCGTCCACGTCCAGCTGCGACCGCGTCGCGGCTCGACGCGGCGGTGCCTGGCCGCGCTGGCCGAACTGGCCGGCGAGCACCCCTCGGTCTCGTTCTCCCTCACCGGGCTGAGCAAGGACGACCGCGTCGTGCGGGTGACCGTCGGTGTGGAGCTCGGCCCGCGCGCCGCGGTCGCCCGGTTCTCCCCGCAGGCGCAGGCGGCGTACGCCTTCGCCAGCGCCGTGTTCACGACGCTGTACGACCACATGCCGGTCTACACCGCCGAGCCGAATGCCGCCGAGCGCGCCGCGGCCGTCGACCTGATGGCCCGGCTGGACGCGGCCGCCTCCGGCGAGGCCGTCGTCCCCGCGCCCCTGCAGGCGTACCCGACCGAGCAGGTCCCGGCCTGAGCACCTCCCCGGCGCCCGTCGCGGCGCCGGACGCCGCCGTCTGTCTTCCCCGCAGTCGCCCAGGAGTCCCGGTGAACCACCGCAGCACCGTCATCGACGTCCCCGCCGACCGGGCCGCCGCGCGCGGCCGGGCCCCCCTCGTGTTCGGCGGTGTCCCCGAGGCCGAGGGGTGGGCCCTCGCGCCCATCACCCCGCGCGACCGCGTGCACTTCCGGGCGGACCGAGAGCTGCCCCTCGACGCGTTCCGCTCGGACCTCCCGGACGGCGTGACGGTCAGCTACGACCAGGGCGAGGGCCTGTACCGGGTGGACGGCGCCTGCGGATCCGCGCAGGTGCTCGCCGACTGGATCCGCGCCTGGTGCGCCGGCCGCGGCTGCACGACGGTGGGGCTGCGGGCGGAGACCGACGTCCGCCGGCGGGCGCCGCGGGACCTGCCGCCGGCCTACCTCGAGGAGCTCTGCCGGCACTACCTGCCGGTCAGCCTCAAGCGGCTGCAGCGCAACATGAGCACGATCCGGCTGCACCTGCCCGACCCTGACGACCTCACCCAGCAGGTGAGCGAGTGGATCCTCAAGGCGGTCGGGCAGTACGACGAGACCAAGGGCGTGCCCTTCGGGGCGTTCCTGGCCACGCAGCTGTCCAAGTGGGTGCACGACCTCGGGCGCAACGCGCACGGCCGCACCGCTGCCGACACGGAGCACAAGCAGCAGAAGGCGATCGCGGCCTTCCTCGCCGAGCACCAGCGCAAGCCCAGCGAGAAGGAACTGGCCGCCTACATGGGCCAGAGCGTCGCGACCCTGCGGCGCAACTCCCAGACGGTGGCGACGCTCAACGGCCTGCGCAACCTGCAGACCCTCGACGGCGGGCCGGACGCCGCGGAGATCATGCTCCCCGACGCGCACGAGGCGCCCGACGAGATCATGGGGGAGGCGGAGCAGACGCTGCTGTCGCACGCGCTGACCGCCGCCTGCGCGCCCGACCCGGACGCCCGGCCCGACCAGCGCGCGGGCCAGCCCAACGTGCTGGGCTGGGCGACCTGGTACCTCACCACGTGGGGCGGCCGGACCAAGACCCAGCTGTCGGCCGACCTGGGGACCTCGGTGCGCAACATGAACGTGCACGCCGATCGGGTGGAGAAGGCGCTCCGGCACCGCCTCGCCGAGCTCGCGGACTGACCCGTTCCGTCGCAGGAAAGAGCGCCGACACGGGTCGATTGCGGCTCGGGACTGCCGATATCACTCCCGTGAGCGACCGCACGGAGCCCCGCCGCAGCAGCGGGACCGTGCCGGCCCGGGACGGCGACCGGTGAGCGCCCTCGCCGCCGGGGAACCGGTGCCCGAGGTGCTCGTGCCGCACTGGCTCTCCGGTGCCGACCGGGAGCTGCTGGGCGAGGTCGTGCGGACCGCGCTGGACGACACCGGGGTGCACCCGGTCGCCGCGGTCCACCTGGCCGACGTGCTCACCGAGCTGCACGTCGCGGCCGCGCGGGACGCGGTGTGGCCGGCTCCGGCCGCCCGCGTGCGCCGGGTGACCGGCTGGGACGCCGACGTGCTGCCCGTGCGGCTGTCGGCCCGCGAGCTGGCCAGCGTGCTCGAGCTGCCGGCGCTCCCGGTGTCCCTACGGACCGCGCTCGGCCGGGGCCGCGCGTGATCCCCGGTTCGCTCGGAGGCCCCGGCCTGCTGTCCCGGCTGCGGCCGGCGCCGGTGACCGTCCCCGACCTGCGGCGGGCCGCCGCCGAGGTGCTCCCGGCCTTCGCCACCGCGTCCCTGCGCCTGGCCGTCGTGGAGGACCGCGTCGACGGGCCGCTCCTCGTGGTCGAGGAGGCCGAACGCCGGCTGCGCGTGCCGCTGCGGGACCTCGCCGAGGACCTGACCGACGCCCGCGTCGGCGGCGGACCCGAGGCAGTCACCGCCGCCCTCGTCGCCTGGCTGGACGCCCGGCCGGTGCCCGATGGCGTCGCCGCGGAGGCGGGCGTCGCCGTCCTGGACTGGACCGACCGCCGGCAGGACACCGTCGGCTGGCGGGTCGTCGTCCGGCGCGGCCGCACGGCACTGCCCTGGACGCCCTCGCCCCGTGCCGACCGGGGTGCCGTCGACGCCGTCCGCCGCGGCGCGACCGGCCGCGCCGCCACGGTCGAGGGCGTGCTGCGCGTCGAGGGTCCGGTCGCGCTGTGGTCGCACCCCGAGGTGCCACTGCTCGCCTCCGCGGTGCTGGGGACCCCGGAGCGGCTGCTCGACCGCATCGCGGCGGCCGGGCTCGGCGTGGACGACGTGCACGTCGTCGTCACCCCGGGGTCGCCCGTCGCGTGTGCCGGGGCCGGTGTCGCGGCCCGGCTGGCCGGCGAGACCGGGGAGGCGTGCGTGCGCCTGCCCTGGCGCCGGCTCGCACAGCTCCGCTGGCTCTGAGACCGTCCCCGTCCTGACATCTGGCCCCTGCAGGGTCCCGCCGCGATCGTGCGAGCGGTGGACCCCGCAGCGGGCCCGCCTCAGGCCAGGTGGCCGAACTCCCAGTGCCAGGGCTCGGGCTTCTCGCCGCCCGGCCGCGCCCAGTCCGGCTGCACGAACCCGTAGCGCTCGGCGTTCGCCGCCATCCAGGCCGACTGCGGCGTCCCGGCGACGTTGATGCCGCCGCACAGGTCGACCGCGAGCCCCCAGCCGTGGTTGGACGTGCCGGGCACCGCCGCCAGCAGCGGCTTGGCGCGGAACGCGGACTCCTGCCCGGCGCGTGAGCGGTAGCTGTCGGTGGTGCACAGCGGACGGTCGAAGGCGGCCTCGAAGGCGTCGGCCAGCGCCGCGTGGCCGGTGGCCGCGTCGCAGCGGAGCGCGTGGCCGCGGGCGATGGAGCAGAGGGCGCCCGACGGGATCTGGCCGTTGGACCAGCCGCCCCACGCCGGGCTGTGCCCGCCGGCCGGGACGGGCGGGGCGCCGCACGCGCCCCGGCCGGCGGTCCCGGGAGGCAGGAGCCCGTTCGGCTCGGCGGGGGCCGGGAGGGTGACCCGGACCGCCCCCGTCACGTCGGCCATCGTCCGGACGGCGACCTTGTAGCCGGCCGCGGAGGCCGCGACGACCTGGCCGGCACCGAGGTAGACGCCGACGTCCGTGCCGCCGTCGGCGAAGACGAGGTCGCCCACCTGCAGCTGCGCGAGCGGCACGGCCGCGCCGTGCGCCCACTGGTCGGCCGGCCAGGACGGCAGCGCGTACCCGGCGAGCAACCAGGCGCCGGCCGCCAGCCCGCCGCAGTCGTAGGCGTCGGGGCCGGCGTCGCCGGGCACGTAGGGCTTGCCGACCTGGGCCAGGGCGCTGCTCACCGCCGCGACCGTCTCGGCCGGGAGCACGGTGACCGGCTTGTTGCCGATGACCGCCCACGCGACGCCGGGGACCGGCTGACCGGCGGCGTCCAGGGCGGGGGACAGGCCCGCCGGGAGCGACGCCGGGTCGGCCAGGGCGGCCGCGGCGGGCGGCTCGATCCCGGCGCCGGACAGCTGCGCGAGGTGGTCCTGCCACCGGTGCAGCGCCCGTTCGTTGGTCTCCCGCTGCGCGCCGGCCGCGGGGCCGGTGCCCAGCGCCGCCAGTTGGGCGGCCACGTCGGTGCGCATCCCGGTCACGGAGGTCCGGACCTCGTCGAGGACGGCGGCGGCCTGCCGCGAGACGGCGGCGACGGCGTCCTCGGCCGTGGCCACCCGGTCGGCGGCCGCGGCGGCGTCGGTCGCGGCACGGTCGGCCCGCGCCACGGTCGTGGCCAGGTCCCGCGAGTCGAGCTCGGCCAGGCCCTGCGCGTGCAGGACGTCCGAGGTCGCCGAGGGCTCGTGCACGCTCAGCTGCAGGAGCGGCGCGCGCCCTTCGGCCGAGGTCCGGTAGAGCGCGGCGGCGCGCGCGCCGACCGCCTCCTGAGCGGCCGCGAGGCGCTCACGGGCTGCGGCCTCGGCCTCGCGCGCACGTTCCAGCTCGGCTCGCCGGGACGCGAGGGTCTCCTGGAGGCCCCGGTAGCGGGTGGCGCCGTCGAGCATGGTGCCCTGCGCGGCCAGGGCGAGGCCCGCGGTGTCGCCGGGCTCGGCCGCGGTGCCGGCCGGCTGGGTCCCCGGTGCGACGAGGCCGGCCAGCACGGGGAGCACGAGCCCGAGGGCGGCGAGGGAGATGCGCATCGACCAGCGGCGCCGGCCGACCGGCGTCCGGCGGCGCGGAGTCGTGCGGCGCGCCGGTGGTGGAGCCGGACGGCGGCGGGCGGGGCGGCCCCCGGTGGCGGACGGTCCGGCCCGGCCGGCGGACGTGCCCGTGCCGGCGGCGCGGGCGGCCAGCGCCGCACGCAGGGCGGCGGCCTCCTGGGCCGTGAGCGGGGGACGGGCCGTCGTCCCGGCAGGGGAGGCCGGTCGCCGGGCGGCGCCGGCGGACCCCGAGCCGGTCCTCCGCCGCACCGGAGCGGCGGGTTGACGGGGAGCGGTTCGGCCCGGTGCGGCCGGGCGGAGGCCCCCCTGACGCTGGGCGGCCTCGCGGAGGGCCGCCAGGTGGGCCGCGGCGAGCGCGGCCTCCCGCGGCGTGGGGGTGCGGGTGACCTTCGTGCGTGGTGCGGGCACTGCAGGTCCCCCGGCGGTCTCGTCGTACGTGGCCGGCTCCGCAGCGTGCGGAGCTCTCGGCCGTCGTATCGACGGGGCGGGGGTGGCGCCGGAGGGGGCCGGACGACGGCGTCACTCCACCGGGGGAGGGTGGACCACAGGTGACACCCGATCGGCGGACAGGTCAGTCGCCGCCGGCGTGGTCTCCCGGTGGCCACCAGGCGCCGTGGTGGTGCTCCAGGGGGATGCGCAGCTGCCCGCCGTCCTCGGTGGAGACGACGAGCTCGACCGAGGCGACCCGCCGGTCGGCGCCGTCGAGACGGACCACCTCCCCGGTGGCCAGTGGCACCGGAGGGAGGACCAGGGCGTCATCAGGCGCGGCCATGGGACTCCTTCCCGGAAGCGGTGGCGGGGCGCCGCCCATGCTGGCAGAGCCGGTGCGCAGACGCCGAGGTCCCGTCGTCCGGGTGGACGACGGGACCTCTGGCCCCGCTGCAGGGGCCCACCGCGAGCGTGCGAGCGGGGGGTCCTTCTGTCAGCGGTCGGCGACCTCCACGAACGACCGCTCCTTCTCCCCGGTGTAGACCTGCCGGGGCCGGCCGATCTTGGTCGCCGGGTCGGCGATCATCTCGCGCCACTGGGCGATCCAGCCGGGCAGCCGGCCGAGGGCGAACAGCACGGTGAACATCCGGGTCGGGAAGCCCATCGCCCGGTAGATCAGCCCGGTGTAGAAGTCGACGTTCGGGTAGAGCTTGCGCTGGATGAAGTACTCGTCGCTGAGCGCGATCTCCTCCAGCCGCTGGGCGAGGTCGAGCAGCTCGTTGTTGCCGCCCATCTTGGCCAGCACGTTGTCGGCGGTCTTCTTCACGATCGCCGCGCGCGGGTCGTAGTTCTTGTAGACCCGGTGCCCGAAGCCCATCAGCTTGACGCCGGGCTCCTTCTTCTTCACCCGCTCGACGAACCGGTCGACGTCCCCGCCGTCGCGCTGGATGGCCTCGAGCATCTCCAGCACCGACTGGTTGGCACCGCCGTGCAGGGGGCCGAAGAGGGCGTTGATGCCGGCCGAGACCGACGCGAACAGGTTGGCGTTCGAGGAGCCGACCAGGCGCACGGTCGACGTCGAGCAGTTCTGCTCGTGGTCGGCGTGCAGGACGAACAGCATGTCAAGCGCCTTGGCCATCTCCGGGTCGACCTCGTAGGGCTCCGCGGGGAAGCCGAAGGTCATCCGGAGGAAGTTCTCCACCAGACCCAGGGAGTTGTCCGGGTAGAGGAACGGCTGGCCGACCGACTTCTTGTACGCGTAGGCGGCGATCGTCGGCAGCTTGGCCAGCAGCCGCAGCGTGGAGATCTCGACCTGCTCGTCGTCGAACGGGTCCAGCGAGTCCTGGTAGAAGGTCGACAGGGCGCTGACCGCCGAGGACAGCACCGGCATGGGGTGGGCGTCCCGCGGGAAGCCCTTGAAGAACTGCTTGAGGTCCTCGTGCAGCAGGGTGTGCCGCCGCAGCCGGGAGTCGAAGTCGGCCAGCTGGTCGGCGGTGGGCAGCTCGCCGTAGATCAGCAGGTAGCTGACCTCGACGAAGCTGGCCTTCTCCGCGAGCTGGTCGATCGGGTACCCGCGGTAGCGCAGGATCCCGGCGTCGCCGTCGATGTAGGTGATGGCCGACGTGCAGGACGCGGTGTTGACGAAGCCGATGTCGAGGGCGACCGTTCCGGTCGTCGACAGCAGCTTGCCTGTGTCGATTCCGTCGGCCCCCTCCGTGGCCGGGACCACGCGCAGGGGCAGTTCTCCACCGGGATAGCGCAGGGATACGTCGGCGGTGCCGGCGGGTGCGCTCGCTGTCTCGCTCATCAGGTGTGGACGCTACTCAGCTTTCGGGGCGCAGGCGCGGCGACCCCACCGGGAGGAGGGGGCGGCGACCCTCACGGCCGCGCCCCACCCCCTCGGTGGCGTCACGGGTGGGTCATCGAGAGGACGTCGAGGGCCTCGTCGAGCTGGGCCTCGGTGAGCTTCCCCTGCTCGATGTAGCCGCGCTCGACGACCACCCGGCGGATCGTCTTCTGCTCGGCCAGCGACTGCTTGGCGACCTTCGCCGCCTCCTCGTAGCCGATGTACTTGTTCAGCGGCGTGACGATCGACGGGGAGGACTCGGCCAGCTCGCGGCAGCGGTCGACGTTGGCGGTGATGCCGTCGACGCAGCGGTCGGCCAGCAGCCGGCTGACGTTGCTCAGCAGCCGGATCGACTCGAGCACGTTGCGGGCCATCAGCGGCAGCGTGACGTTGAGCTCGAAGTTGCCGGTGGACCCGGCGAAGGTCACCGCGGCGTCGTTGCCGATCACCTGGGCGGCCACCTGGATCGTCGCCTCCGGGATCACCGGGTTGACCTTGCCCGGCATGATCGAGCTGCCCGGCTGCAGGTCGGGCAGGAAGATCTCGCCCAGGCCGGTGCGCGGACCCGAGCCCATCCAGCGCAGGTCGTTGGCGATCTTCACCAGGCCGACCGCGATGGTCTTGAACTGACCCGACGCCTCCACCAGGGCGTCCCGCGAGCTCTGCGCCTCGAAGTGGTTGCGCGCCTCGGACAGCGGCAGGCCCAGGTCGGCGGCGAGCCGCTCGATGATCGCGGCGGCGAACCCGGGCGGGGTGTTGATGCCGGTGCCGACCGCGGTGCCGCCGAGAGGCAGCTCGCCGATCCGCGGCAGCGAGGCCTCCAGCCGCTCGACGCCGTAGCGGACGGCGGCGGCGTACCCGCCGAACTCCTGGCCGAGGGTGACCGGGGTGGCGTCCATCAGGTGGGTGCGGCCGCTCTTGACCACCTCGGCGAACTCCGCCTCCTTGCGGGCGAGGGCGGCCTCCAGGTGGCGCAGCGCCGGGATGAGGTCGCGGACGATTGCCTTCGTCGCGGCCACGTGGATCGCCGACGGGAACACGTCGTTGGACGACTGCGAGGCGTTGACGTGGTCGTTCGGGTGCACCGGCGAGCCGAGGGACTCGGTGGCCAGCGAGGCCAGGACCTCGTTGGTGTTCATGTTGCTCGACGTCCCGGACCCGGTCTGGAAGACGTCGATGGGGAAGTGCTCGTCCCACTCGCCGCGGGCGACGGCGGCGGCCGCGGTGCCGATGGCCTCGGCGGCCTCCTTGGGCAGCACCCCGAGCGAGGCGTTGACCTCGGCGGCCGCGCCCTTGATGGCGGCCAGGGCGGCGATCAGTTCGCGCTCGATCGGCGTGCCGGAGATGGGGAAGTTCTCGACGGCGCGCTGCGTCTGCGCCCGCCACTTCGCCCACGCGGGGACCCGTACCTCGCCCATCGAGTCGTGCTCGACGCGGTAGTCCGTGCCGTCCTGCTGTGCGACCACGCTGCGCTCCCGGTGTGGTGTGTGGTGACAGTGCTGCGCCGACCCTAGATCCCCTCGAGAACCGCCTCGGGACCGATCGGCACCGGTGTGACCGGAGGCCACTGGTGAGCCGGTGCGTGCGAGGGCCACAGTCCTGGTCGGAGCAGCGGGCGGCCCCTACCATGCCGACGCCCGTCATCCGGACCGAGGAGCCCACCGAGCATGTCGCAGCCGCCGCCGTACCCGCCGCAGGGCGGCAAGGACCCCTCGGGCGACCGGCCCGGCGAGCCGGGCCGGGAGCAGCCGGAGGGCCAGGACGCCGACCAGCCCACCCAGCAGCTCGGTCCACAGGGCTGGGGCGGGCCCGGCCGCCCGGACGACGCTCCCCGCCCGCTGGGCACTCCGGGCGGGCCGGACGACACGACGCAGCAGCTGGGCGCGCCGGGCGGGACGACGCAGCCCGGCTCGCCGGGCGGGACGACGCAGCAGATCCGGCCGGGCGACCTGCTCCCGCCCCCTCCGGGGGCCGGCGAGCGCCACGAGACCCGCCGGTTCGACCAGCCGCAGTTCGGGCAGCAGCCGCAGTACGGCCAGCCGCCGCAGCAGGGGCAGCCCTCGTACGGCGCGCCGCCGGTCGGCCAGCCCGGGTACGGCCAGCCGCCGCCCTACGGACAGCAGCCCGGCTGGGGACCGCCGCCCCAGTACGGCCAGCCCGGCTACGGCCAGCCTCAGTACGGCCAGCCCGGCTACGGCCAGCCCCAGTACGGCCAACCGGGCCACGGCGGCCCCGGGAGCCCGGGCGGACCGAGCCCTGGGAGTCCGGGCGGCACCGGCGGGGGCAGCAAGCGGAACAAGGTGATCGCCCTGGTGGTCGCCGGGGTGGTCGTGCTCGCCGCCGTCGCGGTCGGGCTGTTCTTCCTGCTCCGGGACGACCCGGGCCCGGCGTCGAACGCCACCGACGCTCCGGCCTCGCAGACCTCGTCGTCCGCTCCGGAGACCTCCGAGGAGACCCCGTCGGAGTCGGCGGAGCCGTCCTCGCCGGAGTCGTCCCCCTCCGGCGAGGCGGAGGAGGCGCCGGAGGGGCAGCCGCCGGGCACGCTGGGGGACGACCCGATGCTCGACGCGCTGGCCCGGTCCTGCTTCGAGGCCGACTGGGCGGCCTGCGACGAGCTGTACTTCAGCAGCGAGGTCGACACGGAGTACGAGAGCTACGGCGAGACCTGCGGAGGGCGCAACGAGCCGGTGTTCGGCACCTGCTCGGACCGCTACGGCGGTGGCGGCGAGGACACCGGTGGGGTCCCGGCCGACCTGCCCCCGGGCCAGCCGGCGCCGACCGGCGGGAACCCGGACGTCCAGTCGGTCGCCGACACGTGCGCCGAGGGCTTCGTGTCCCTGTGCGACGTCCTCCGGCTGCTGGACGGCGACCCGGACCTGCAGCCCTACGCCGACTACGGCAAGACCTGCGGCGGCCGCAACGAGCCGACGGAGACGTTCTGCACCGACCTGTACCGCTGACGGACCGCGACGGCTCCGCCTCCTCCGGACCCACGGGGAGGCGGGGCCGTCGTCGTCCCGGGGCGGCCCGCCGCTCGGCTAGGTTCGCGCCGTGACCACGGACGCCGCTCCCGACCCCGGACAGCCGCCCGCCGTACGGGCCTCGGACGCCGACCGCGAGGCCGTCGTGTCCCGCCTGCAGAAGGCCCTCGCCGAGGGGCGCATCGACCTGCACGAGTTCGGCGACCGGGTGGAGGGTGCGTACGCCGCCGTCACCACCGCCGACCTCGGGCGGCTGGTGGCCGACCTGCCTCCCGACGCCCCGCCGCCGGTCGAGATCGTCGGTACCCGGGTGCCCGAGACGCTGAGCTCCGTCTTCGGCGACGTCAAGGTCGGGGGGACCGCCGACGTCCCGCGGCTGGTCTCGACGGTCTTCGGCGACATCCGGCTGGACCTGCGCAACCTGCGCACCGACGCCGAGCGGATCGACCTGGTCCTCGGCACGGTCTTCGGGGACGTCGACGTGGTCGTCGCCGAGGGCGTCGACGCCGAGATCTCCGGCTGGACGGTGTTCGGCGACCGGAAGACGCGGTTGGCACCGGTGCCGCGGGTGGCCGGGACGCCGCGGGTCGTCGTCCGCGCCCGGACGGTCTTCGGCGACCTGAGGCTGCGGAGCCTGGCGCCGGGGGAGTCGCCGAGCCGGTGGCGGGCGGTCATGGACCGCCTCGCCCAGCGGCACCTGCCGCCTCCGCCGCCCTCCATCCCGCCGGCCTGACCTCGGCCTCCCTGCAGGGGCCCGCCGCGAGTTCGCGAGCGGTGGGGGCAGGGAGGTCCTTCTTCAGGCCTCGTCGTGGCCGCGGTCGAAGGGCACCGCGGAGTAGGCGCGCAGCTTCTGCAGCGAGTGCAGGCTCTCGATGGAGCGGATGGTGCCCGAGCGCGAGCGCATCACCAGCGACTGCGTGGTGCAGCCGCCGGCCCGGTACTGCACGCCGCGCAGCAGCTCGCCGTCGGTGATGCCGGTCGCGACGAAGAACACGTCACCGCGGACCAGGTCGTCGATCTGCAGCACCCGGTCCAGGTCATGGCCGGCGTCGAGCGCCTTCTGCCGCTCGTCGTCGTCCTTCGGCCAGAGCCGGCCCTGCAGCGCACCGCCCATGCACTTGAGCGCGCAGGCGGCGATGATCCCCTCCGGGGTGCCGCCGATGCCCATGAGCAGGTCGACGCCGGTGCCCTCGCGGGCGGCGGCGATGGCGCCGGCGACGTCGCCGTCGGTGATGAACTTGATGCGGGCGCCGGCGTCCCGGACCTCGCGCACGAGCTGCTCGTGCCGCGGGCGGTCGAGGATGCACACGGTGACGTCCTCGACCGAGACGTGCTTGGCCCTGGCCACCCGGCGGACGTTCTCCGCGACCGGGGCGGTGATGTCGACGACGTCGGCCGCGGCCGGGCCGGTGGCGATCTTCTCCATGTAGAAGACGGCGGACGGGTCGTACATCGCCCCGCGGTCGGCGACCGCCATGACGGCGATCGCGTTCGGCATGCCCTTCGCCATCAGCGTGGTGCCGTCGATCGGGTCGACGGCGACGTCGCACTCCGGGCCGTTGCCGTCGCCGACCTGCTCGCCGTTGTAGAGCATCGGCGCCTGGTCCTTCTCGCCCTCGCCGATGACGACGACGCCCTTCATGCTCACCGTGCCGATGAGCGCGCGCATCGCGTCGACGGCGGCACCGTCGCCGCCGTTCTTGTCCCCACGGCCCACCCAGCGGCCCGCTGCCATCGCCGCCGCCTCGGTGACCCGGACCAGCTCCAGGGCCAGGTTGCGGTCGGGGGCGGGGCGGTCGGTGAGGAACGTGCTACCGCTGGGCGTGAGTGGGCCGTCGGGCAGGGGCAGGGACACGCAGACCTCCTGGTGGAAGGACCCCGTCCTGCCCACCCCTCGCGAGCTCGGGGCGGTGCCCTGGACGGGGCCAGGCGCGGGGACGGCGGGGCCGCACGGACGCTGGGCGGCGGGTTGGGGGAGCAGTCCTGTCATCCTAGGGGGGTGACCGGACCCGGCCCGACGAGCGAGCGCTCCACGGAAGACCGCCCTGCGCCGTCCCCCGCGATCGAGCGGGCCAACCGGCTGAGCGCGGCCAACATGGTCCGGTCGCTGGCGCCGCTGGTCGTGATCTGCCTGCTCATCGTCGGCTGGGTGACCTTCCGGCAGTCGGGCGAGGAGCGGACCCTCGTGGTCGACCCGAGCACCACCGTACGGCTGGCCGCCGAACGCGCCGCCTACCCGCTGGTGGCCCCCACCGGACTGCCGGACGGGTACCGGCCGACCAGCGCGCGCACCGACGCCGGCGGAGCCGAGGCGGGCGACCCGGTCACCGTCGAGATCGGCTACCTGACGCCGGGCGAGGAGTACGCCGGCTTCGTCGTGAGCGACGACGCCCGCGCCGAGCCGGTCACCCGCGTGCTGGACGGCGCCGAGGACGCGGGGACCGTGGACCTCGGCGGGCAGGCGTGGACCCGCTCCACCACCCAGCGCGGCGAGACCGCCCTGTGGCGCGCGGACGGCGGGGTCACTGTGCTGGTCACCGGCTCGGCGCAGGACGACGAGCTGGAGGAGGTCGCGGCGTCCGTGCAGCCGGCGTCGGGGTGAACCGTCCGCACGTTGCGGTGCGGTGACGGAGATCACGACCCGGTGTCCGTTCGGCGTGGGAGCGGCGGTTCGGGAGGCGCGCGGTCCCGGCGCGGGGGACCCTTGCGCCCTGGCCGGTCACGGTGCGGTGGCCGGCTCCGGCCTGCGAGGAGCGACGACGATGAGCGGACGCGCGTGCAGCGGTGGCAAGCACTGGCCGCCGACGACCGGGGGGTCCTGCGCCTGCGGGATGATCACCCGGATCCCCGCCGTCCGGGCGGAGCCGGAGGTGTCCCTGCGGGACCTGCTCGCGGCCTCCCTCGACGGCTCCGTCGACCCCGGTCAGGTGGCCGACCGGTTGACGGCCGCCATGGCAGCCGCCCGCCTGACGCTCGCCCGGGCGGCCGTCGCGCGGTAGCCCGATCGAGCAGGCGCACCGGGTGGGCGGAGCCGGCGCCCCGGATCGCTCAGCCCCGGTCGGCGCTCTCGGCCGGGGCCGCCGCCGTCAGCCGCTCACGGGCGCGGTCGAGCCAGTGCCGGCACAGCTCGGCCAGCTGCTCGCCGCGCTCCCACAGGGTCAGCGACTCCTCGAGCGTCAGGCCGCCGGCCTCCAGCCGTCGCACCACGTCGGCGAGCTCCTCGCGGGCCTGCTCGTAGGTCGTCGTCGGCTCGTTCGAGGGCTCCGTCACGGGATCCTCGGTGCCTCCCCGCGGAGCGCTCCGCTCCTCGCTGCGATGCTCGCGCTCCTGTCCGCTCACGGTTGCCCATCCTCCCTGTCGACCCGGACCGGCAGCCGGCCCCCCGCCACGCGCACCGACAACCGCTCGTCGTCGGCCACCTCGGCGGGGTCGCGGACCAGCGAGCCGTCGGCCCGCTGGACGACGGCGTAGCCCCGCTGCAGGGTCGCCGCCGGCGAGAGGGCCGCCACCCGCGCGCGGGCGTGCTCGAGGTCGCGCTCGGCGCCCTCCAGCCGGTGGGTGAGCGTGCGCCGCGCCCGGGTGCGCAACTGCGCGACGTCGTCCGCCCGACCCTCGAGCATCCGCTGGGGCGCGGCGAGCACCGGGCGGCTGCGGACGCTCTCCAGCCACCGCTCCTGCTGCTCGAGCCGGGTGGCCAGCAGGTGCCGGGCCCGGGCGCGCAGCCCGTCGACCAGCCGCCGCTGCTCGCCGATCTCGGGGACCACCCGGTGCGCGGCGTCGGTGGGGGTCGCGGCCCGGACGTCGGCGGCGTGGTCGACCAGGGTGGTGTCGGTCTCGTGGCCGACGGCGGTCACCACGGGGGTGCGGCAGGCGGCGATCGCCCGCACCAGGCCCTCGTCGGAGAAGGGCAGCAGGTCCTCCACCGAGCCGCCGCCGCGGGCGATGACGATCACCTCCACCGCCGGGTCGGCGTCCAGCCGGCGCAGTCCGTCGATGACCGACGCGGCAGCGCTGGGCCCCTGCACCAGGCTGTGGTGGACGGCGAAGCGGATCGCGGGCCACCGGCGCCGCGCGGTGACCAGCACGTCCCGCTCGGCGGCGCTGTCCCGGCCGGTGACCACCCCGACGACCGCGGGGGCGAAGGGCAGCGGCTTCTTGCGGGCGGTGTCGAACAGGCCCTCGGCGGCGAGCAGGCGGCGGATCCGCTCGATGCGGGCGAGCAGCTCACCGAGGCCGACGGCGCGGATCTCGGTGGCGCGGAGGGAGAACGAACCGCGGGCGACGTAGTAGTCCGGACGGGCCCGCACGATCACCCGGGCGCCCTCGGTCAGCTCCAGACCCGGGCGGTCGGCGACGTCCCGCGCGCAGGTGACCGGCACCGACAGGTCCGCGGCCGGGTCGCGCAGGGTGAGGAAGACCGTCGCCGCGCCGCGCCGGGACAGCTGGGCGATCTGCCCCTCGACCCACACCTCCCCGAGCCGGCCGATCCACTCGGCGACCTTGCGGGCCACCGTGCGGACCGGCCAGGGGGCTTCGGGGGACGACGGCGCGGTCATGCCCTCGAGCGTGCCAGGCAGTACCGACGTCCCGTGTGGCCCCGTCCAGAGGCTCGCCGCGAGCCTGCGACCGGTGAGGAGGACGGGGTCCTTCCCGTCACATGCCGCGCGGGGCCAGCGGGCTGGACTCCACCGCCTGCCGCTCGAGCTTCTCCAGCCGGTTGCGCAGCATCCGCAGGTACGGCTCGCGGCCGCGGGTGGCCTCCTCGTAGGCGACCAGGTCCTGCACGGTGGCCAGCTGGTACCCGCGGAGCCGGCCGCGCAGCTGGGTGATCGTGAAGTTGTCGTACCCCTCGACCGGGGCGGCACCGGCGGCCGCGGCACCGGCGGTGTCCCCGGCCTCCTCGACCTCGGCGGGCGTCGTCTCCTCGACGTCGGTGCGGTGGCCGGTTGCCGCGGCGACCGTGGTGCCGCCCTCGTCGGTGGCCGTGGCGACCGTGGGGCCGCCCTCGTCGATGGCCGTGGCGGTGCCGCCCTCGCCGGCCGCGGCGCCGCTCTGGTCGGTGGCCAGCACCTGCTCGGTGGCGTCGGCCGGCGCCTCGGGCTCCTCGGCGGCCTCCGGAGCGGCGACGCCCTCGTCGGTGACGGTCGCCTCGACCGTGGCCACCTCGCCGTCCGGCGTGATGACGTCGACGTCGGTGGCGACGTCGGCCGTCTCGACGGCGGGTGCGGCCGACGGGGACTCCTCGGTGATCGGCGCCGGCGCGGGCGCGGGGCTCTCCGCGATGAGGTCGGTGTCGACCGACCCCTCGGCCGTGCCGCCGTCGACGAGCGCGCTGTCCGGGGCGCCGTCGGCCTCGAGCAGCGCCGTCTCGAGCGCGTCCTCCGTGGTCAGCCCGGGCTCGCCGAGGTCGAGCTGCGCGGCCTCGACCTCGTCGGTGATGTCCTGCAGCGCCTCGACCACCTCCTCGGGCGCCGGCTCGGGCGGCAGGCCGGAGACCTCGTCGTCGATGAGGTGGGCGACCTCCTCGGCGAGCTCCTCGTCGGGCACGGTCTCGGCCGCGCGGTCGAAGGCCGACGTCCGGACGCCGTTGCCCGACGGGGCCGGCGGGAGGTCCTCGTCGAAGGTGGCCAGGCCCGGCTCGGCCTCCCCGCGCATCCCCGTGAACAGTTCGTCGCCGCGGGCGACCAGGCCGGCGTAGTGCTGCTGCAGCTTCATGGTGGCCTGCATGGCCAGACCGATCACGCGGACCGGCAGGGCCGGCAGCGTCTGCGGCAGCCGACGGGCCTCGTCGAGGACGGTGGCGGCCAGGCCGGCGGCGGCTCGGATGGCCTGGGGGATCTCACGCGACATGCACCAAGCCTGCCCCAGCCTCGGGCGGATGGCAGCCTCGCTTCGACCGACGCCACCCGGACGGGCGCAGGGAGTGGCGGGGGTCTCCTCGCGCGGCCAGGGCGGGGTCCGCCGCCCACATACCATGGGGCCATGGCTGATCAGCGCGGACGCGTCCTGCTGGCCGATCCCCGGGGCTACTGCGCCGGCGTGGACCGGGCGGTGGTCGCGGTCGAGCGGGCCCTGGAGATCCACGGGGCGCCGGTCTACGTCCGCAAGCAGATCGTCCACAACAAGCACGTGGTGGCCACCCTCGAGCGCCGGGGCGCGGTCTTCGTCGACGAGACCGACGAGGTGCCCGAGGGCGCGGTCGTCGTCTTCAGCGCGCACGGCGTCTCCCCGGCCGTCCACGCCGAGGCCGCCGCGCGGCAGCTTCGGACCATCGACGCGACCTGCCCGCTGGTGACCAAGGTGCACTCCGAGGCGAAGCGGTTCGCCAAGGACGACTACGACATCCTGCTGATCGGCCACCGCGGCCACGAGGAGGTCGAGGGCACCTCCGGTGAGGCGCCCGAGCACATCCAGCTCGTCGACGGCCCTGACGACGTCGCGGGCGTGCAGGTGCGGGACCCGGAGAAGGTCGTGTGGCTGTCGCAGACCACGCTGTCGGTCGACGAGACGCTGACCACCGTCGACCGGCTGCGGGAGCGGTTCCCGACGCTGCAGTCCCCGCCGAGCGACGACATCTGCTACGCCACCCAGAACCGCCAGCAGGCGGTCAAGCAGATGGCGCCCTCCTGCGACCTGGTGATCGTGGTCGGCTCCACCAACTCGTCGAACTCGGTGCGGCTGGTGGAGGTCGCGCTGGAGGCCGGGGCCCGCGCGGCGCACCTGGTCGACTTCGCCGCCGAGGTCGACCCCGCCTGGCTGGACGGCGTGGCCACCGTCGGGGTCACCAGCGGCGCGTCGGTGCCCGAGGTGTTGGTCAGCGAGGTGCTCGACTGGCTCGCCGAGCGCGGCTACCCGGACGTCGAGACGGTGAAGGCCGCCGAGGAGCGCCTGGTGTTCGCCCTGCCCCACGAGCTGCGTCCCCGCCGGTCCGAGCGGGACTGACGAGGGCCGGAGGTCCCTGGCTGCAGCAGCGGCTCGACGCCAGGCTGCGGCGTGCGTCGGCACGTCCGGAGTGCGTCATGAGCGGCAGCCCGACCGTCCGGTCCGTCGAGACGACGGGGCCCGGCAACGCCGCCACGGTCGCCGGCATCTACGCCGCCTTCGGGCGGGGCGACGTCCCGGCGATCCTGGCCGCCCTGGCCGACGACGTCCGCTGGGAGGAGTGGGCGGACAACACGGCCCAGCGGGCCGGGGTGGAGCACATGACGCCGCGGCGCGGGCCGGCGGAGGTGGTGGCGTTCTTCGAGATCGTCGGCGGCTGGACGCTGCGGCGGTTCGAGGTGCTGGACATCATCGGCGACGGCCGCCAGGTCGTCGCGGAGGTCAGCGGGTCGTTCGACCTGCCGAACGGTGCGCGCCTGGACGACGAGGAACTGCACCTGTGGACGTTCGACGGCACCGGCCGGGTGACCCGCTTCCGGCACTACGCCGACACGGCCAAGCACATCGCCGTGGACCGCGGCGAGACGCCGGGGCAGTGACCCCGGGCGTCAGTGGCGGGCGGCCCAGCGGATCAGCGCGACGACCAGACCGGCCCCGGTGCCGACCGCCATCGCCGGGAAGCCGCGGATCAGCAGGGTGGCCACGCCGGCGAGGTTGAACGTCCCGAACAGCGCGGTGGTGATCGACGCCGCGACGACGTAGAGCAGTGGCGGGGCGACGACCACCGACAGGAGGTCACGCCGGCGCACCAGCAGGGCGGCGACCGCGGTGGCGGCGGCCAGCGCGACGAGGGTGATCAGGCCGAGCCCGGAACCGACGAGGGACTCGAGGCAGGCCACCGCCAGCGTGGCCAGGAAGACGACGAGGACGGCGACGGCGCCGCGCAGCCGACCGCTCTCGGGCCGGCTGGCCTCCCGGCCCGCCGCGCGCGGCTCGGCCGGGCGGACGGGGCGCCGCGCCTCGACGTCCTCGCGCTCGGCGGGACGACGGGTGCGCTCCACCGGCCGGCGCTCGTGCCGGCCGTGCTCGGACGCGCGGACGGCGGAGCTCCGGGCGGCCATGGGCGGCTCCTGGTCGGGCTGGCCGCGGCCCGCGCGGGCGAGGTGCTCGGGCAGCGGCGGGATGTCGGTCGAGCGCACCGGCCGGGGGGCGCCGCCCCGCGACGGGAGCGGCGGCAGGGGCGGGACCGGCGGCCGGGGGACGCGCGCCACGTGCTCACCGGCCTCGGGCCGGGGGGCCCGAGCAGGGGCGCGCCGTTCGGCGCGGACCCCGGACTCCCGCCAGGTGTCGGCCGTGCTCGCCGCCATGGCGCACCTCCCGTCCCTCGTCCCGGGCCTCCGTCGAGGGGGCCGCTGTCACGGGCAACGGTAACGACGGTGGAGGGTCGGTGCGGGGAGGACGCTGCGACGGAGCGCTGTGCAGAAGTGCCAATGTCGACCACCGCCAGTGAGGACACCCCGTGGCGGAGGGGGCCTCTGTGACGAAACGGTACTGCGGCGACGGCTGGTGTGCCCCAGGTTGCGAAAAGCTGACGGGTCAGCCCGTGGTGCCGTCGCGATCTGAGACGTCGGCCGCACACTCGCCGGGCAGCGGCAGCTCGGTCGGCCGGAGGGTCCGCACCGTCGCCTCCAGCGGCGGGGGGCTCGGCACCGGCGTCTCGGCCACGCCGAGGTCGTCGAAGCGGCGGGCGGCGACCAGGACCGAGCTCTCGTAGGAGCCCACCGCGTCGTTGAACCGGCTCACCGTGGAGCTCAGTGCCGAGCCCAGCCGGGTGAGGTGCCCCGAGAGCGTGCCCAGCCGGGCGTGCAGGCGGCGGCCGACCTCCAGCACCTGGTCGGCGTCCCGGGCCAGCCGCTCCTGGCGCCAGGAGTAGGCCACCGTGCGCAGCAGCGCCAGCAGGGTGCTCGGCGTGGCCAGGACGACGTCCCGGGCGAAGCCGTACTCGAGCAGGCCGGGCTCGGCCTCCAGCGCGGTGGTCAGGAACCCGTCGGAGGGGACGAACAGCACGGTGAACGGGGCCGCGGGCCGGAACGCGGTCGGGTAGCGGCGGGCGGCGAGCGCGTCGACGTGGGTGCGCAGCTGGCGGGCGTGCGCGGCGACCCGCTCCGCGCGGACCGCGACGTCCTCGGCCTGGACCGCCTCGATGTACCCGGTGAACGGCACCTTCGCGTCCACGACGACCTGCCGGCCGTCGGCCAGCGTCACCACCAGGTCGGGGCGCACCCCGGCCCCGGCGTCGTTGGTGCTGCTGGGCTGTTCGACGAAGTCGCAGTGCTCGAGCAGCCCGGCCACCTCGACGACCCGGCGCAGCTGCACCTCGCCCCAGCGGCCGCGCACGTGCGGGGTGCGCAGCGCGGTGACCAGCGCCGCCGTCTCCTGCCGCAGCAGCGTCGAGACCTGCCCGACGGTGCCCATCTGCTCGCGCAGCTCCCCGTGCGCCGTGGCCCGGGCCCGCTCCATGCCGGCCAGCAGCCGGTGCAGGTGGTCCAGGGACTCGTGCACCGGGTCCAGGGCGTCGTCGGGTGCCCGCCGCCGGGACACCAGGGCGACGACGCCGAGCGCGACGGCGGCGCCGAGCAGCGCGCCGACGAGGAGTCCGGTGAGCAGCGAGGCGGCGTCCACGAGGGACGAGGGTGCAGGACGGGTCCGACAGTTCCGTGGAGGCCGGGCGGGAGCGGTCAGACCACCAGGGTCAGGTCGGGCCGGGCGACCGACGCCGCCTCGTGGTCGAGGAGCCAGCGCTTCACCGGCGTCCCCCAGCGGAAGCCGCCCAGCCCGCCGTCGGAACCCAGGACGCGGTGGCACGGCACGAACAGGGCGGCGGCGTTGCGCGCGCACGCGTTGGCCGCCGCGCGCACCGCGGAGGGGCGGCCGCAGCGCGCGGCGAACTCCGCGTAGGTGTCCGGCTCGCCCGGGGGCACGGTGCGCAGCACCTCCCACGCGTCCTCGAGGAAGGGACCGGAGCGCTGCCGCACCGGCACCTCGTCGATGGCCCGGACGTCGCCGGCGACGAACGCCTCGACGGCGTCCAGGGCCGGCAGCCGGTCGGCCCGTTCGACCCAGGTCGGGCGCAGCGCGCGGTGCACCAGCGGGAGCAGGTCGGAGACGTCGTCGGTCCAGCCGGCGGCGAGGACGGCCTCGGGGACGTGCGGGTCGGCGGTGACGACCACGGTGAAGGGCCCGGGAGGTGTCTCCGCCGTGGCGAACCGGGCGGTGGGGGGAGTCATGAGGCGCTCCGATCGGGGAGGGACGGCGGGTGGCGTCGGAACAGGTCGGGGACGGCCAGTGCCCACAGGTGCATGACCGCGTACGAACGCCACGGGCGCCAGCGGGTGGCGGCGTCGGAGTCGGAGCTGCCCAGCTCCACCAGCGAGCGCCGCAACGCCAGGTCACCGGGCAACCACACGTCGGGGTCGGCGAGGCCGCGGAGCGCGACGAGGGCCGCCGTCCACAGGCCGATCCCGGGGACGGTCCGCAGCGCGGCGACGGCCTCCTCGCGGTCGGCGCCGGCGTCGAGGGCGACGGCTCCGCTGTCCAGGGCGGCGGCGAGCGCGGCGACCGTGCGGCACCGCGCCCCGGTCAGCCCGACCGCGGTGAGGTCGGCCTCGACGAGAGCGGCCGGGCGGGGGAAGGCGTGGGTCAGCGTGCCGACCGGCTCGGGCAGCGGCGTGCCGGCGGCGGTGAGCAGCCGGGCGGTGAGCGTGCGGGCGCCGGCCACCGAGACCTGTTGGCCGAGCACCGCCCGGACGGCGAGCTCGGCCGCGTCGGGGGAGGCGGGCACCCGGCGGCCGGGTGCGGAGGCGACGAGCCCGGCCAGGGCCGGGTCGGCGGCGAGCACGTCGTCGACCGCGGCCGGGTCGGCGTCCAGGTCGAGCAGCCGGCGGCAGCGGGCGACGGCGACCCCGAGGTCGCGCAGCGCCGTGAGTCGCAGCCGCGCGGTGATCGCCGGGCCGCCGTCGGCCGCGGGGGAGAGCCGGACGACGGCCGGGCCGTGCGGCAGGTCGAGCACGCGGGAGAACGTCGTCCCGTCCCACTCCTCCAGCCCGGGGACGGCGTGCGCGCCGAGGAAGAGCAGCACCTCCGCGGCGTCGTACGGGGCGCGGGCGGCCAGCCGCAGGGTCAGCTCGCCGGGCGCCGCCCCGTTCCGGCCGGGCGCGCTGCGGCGCAGCTGGGTGGGGGTGGCGGCGAAGACCTCGCGGACGGTGTCGTTGAACTGCCGGATGCTGGCGAAGCCCGCGGCGAAGGCGACGTCGGCGATGGGTAGGTCGGTGGTCTCGACGAGCAGCCGGGCGGTCTGGGCCCGCTGGGCCCGGGCGAGGGCGAGCGGTCCGACGCCGAGCTCGCCGACCAGCAGCCGGTGCAGCTGGCGCTCGGAGTAGCCCAGCCGCGCGGCCAGCCCCGGGACGCCGGAGCGCTCGACCTCGCCGTCCGCGACGAGCCGCATGGCACGGGCGACGACGTCGGCGCGGACGTCCCACTCCGGAGAGCCGGGGACCGCGTCGGGGCGGCACCGGCGGCAGGCCCGGTAGCCGGCGCCCTGGGCGGCGGCCGCCGTGGAGAAGAAGCTGACGTTGCGGGCCAGCGGGGTGCGGGCCGGGCACGAGGGGCGGCAGTAGATGCCGGTGGTCGCGACGGCGGTGAAGAACCAGCCGTCGAAGCGGGCGTCCCGGCTGGCGACCGCGCGGTAGCAGCGCTCCGGGTCCAGCGGCGGTGTCATGCAGCGAGCATGGCACTGCGGGGCGTCGAGAACTGGCGGTTTTCGGACGCAGCCGTGGGGCTATCGGAGCCCGCCGTGGGGCTACCGGAGCCGGCCGTCGTCCCCCACGACACGCAGGTGCGGACCGGTGCGGATGTCGGCGCGCGGGTCCTCGACGAGCGGCAACCCCGCCGCCCGGCGGACCCGGTTCTCGGGCACGTCGAGGGCGCGGGCCAGCGCTCCCGCGAGGCGTTCGCTGATGAGCCCGGAGTGCCGGCCGTGCGCGATGTGCGCGATGGTCTGCGGGGCGATGGCCCAGCTCGACCGGCGCGAGGCCTCCTCGACGGTCCCGCCGATCTCCAGCAGGCGTCGCTGGACCAGCTGCTGGAGTGCGTTGTCGGCCACCCGCGAAGGCTAGGTCGGGAAGGCGCGACCCGACAGCCCGCGGTCGGCCACCGGCCGGCCCCTGCGTCGCAACCGGGCGGAGAGGCCCAGAGCGAGGGCGAGCAGGACGAGGGCGCCGGCCACCAGGCCTGCGCCGCCGACGAGCGTCACGGGTCGGGTCTCGGGGAGGAAGAACGCGCAGAGGAGCTTGGTCGCGCCACCGATCGCGAGGACGCACGCCGCCGGCGCCGCCCACGTCCCTCGCAGCACGCCGTGTCCTCCCGGTGACCGCCCTCGAGCCCCCCGACCCGCGGTGCGGAACACGGAACGTAACCGGGCGACCCCGTGCTGACCAGCACTTCTCTCCCGGAAGGGGGAGAGGTCGGTGACTGCCCGCAGTCGTCATACCGAGGACGTCCGTCGTTCACCCCGAGGGGCCACCATCGCCGTGTGTCGTCCGGGCTCGTCGAGCACGTGGGCGACCGCGCGCGCCTGGCGTTGGCCGTTCCGCTGGCCGCCGCGGTCGGGGTCAGCCTGCTCGAACCGCGGCAGCCACCGGCCGGGGTCGCGTTCACGGTGGGTGGGCTGAGCGACGACGGCGGCGGGTTCGTCTCCGCCTCGGTGCTGGCCGGGGTCCTGGAGCTGGCCGGTCAGCTGGCGTTGATCCCGTACCTGACCCCCGACGAGCACGCGGTCACCCGGTTGCTCACCCTCCAGTTGACCGTCGGGGACGCCGGCTGGCCTTCGTCACCGCGACCGCGACCGTCGCGGGCCAGGTGGTCGCCCGCGCGCAGCTCGTCGAGTCCGTCGTCCCGGCCGGCTGAGGCCGGGAGCGGCGGGACGGCCGTCAGCCCCGGATGGGCGGGGGAGCGGGGCCGTACCCTGGACTCCCGTGAGTCTCACCATCGGCATCGTCGGGCTGCCCAACGTCGGCAAGTCGACGCTGTTCAACGCGTTGACCAAGAACGACGTCCTGGCCGCGAACTACCCGTTCGCCACCATCGAGCCCAACGTCGGTGTGGTCGGGGTCCCGGACCCGCGCCTGGGGCAGCTGGCGGAGCTCTTCTCCTCGCAGAAGGTCATCCCGGCGACGGTGTCGTTCGTCGACATCGCCGGCATCGTGCGCGGCGCCAGCGAGGGCCAGGGGCTGGGCAACAAGTTCCTGGCCAACATCCGCGAGAGCGACGCGATCTGCCAGGTGATCCGGGTGTTCAGCGACCCGGACGTCGTCCACGTCGAGGGCAAGGTCAGCCCGGCGGACGACATCGAGACGATCAACACCGAGCTGGTCCTCGCCGACATGCAGACGCTGGAGAAGGCGATCCCGCGGCTGGAGAAGGAGGCGAAGAAGGACAGGGAGCGCGCCGCGCTGCTGGACGCCGCCCGCGCCGCGCAGGAGGTGCTGAACGAGGGCCGGACCCTCTTCGCCGCCGGCGTCGACCCCGAGCCGCTGCGCGAGCTGACCCTGCTGACCACCAAGCCGTTCCTCTACGTGTTCAACGTGGACGAGGAGGAGCTGGCCAACGAGGAGCTGATCTCCTCGCTGCGGGCCATGGTCGCGCCGGCCGAGGCGATCCTCATGGACGCCAAGATCGAGGCCGAGCTCGCCGAGCTGCCCGAGGAGGAGGCCGCCGAGCTGCTCGCGGGCATCGGCCAGGAGGAGCCCGGCCTGCACCAGCTGGCCCGCGTCGGTTTCGCCACCCTCGGCCTGCAGACCTACCTGACCGCCGGCCCGAAGGAGGCCCGCGCCTGGACCATCCCGGTCGGCGCGACCGCCCCGCAGGCGGCCGGTGTCATCCACACCGACTTCCAGCGCGGCTTCATCAAGGCCGAGATCGTGTCCTACGACCAGCTGGTCGAGGCCGGCTCCATGCAGGAGGCCCGCGCGCGCGGCTGGGTGCGCATGGAGGGCAAGGACTACGTCATGCAGGACGGCGACGTCGTGGAGTTCCGCTTCAACGTCTGACCGAGGGCGGTCAGAGCTTCTTCCTCACGCGCTTCTTGACCTTGCGCACCCTCTTGCGCTGCCGTTTGATACCGCGGGCCGCCTTCCGTCGGAGGGACCAGGACTTCCAGCCGAGGTAGATCGCCAGCGGGATCGGAGCCAGCAGGAGCAGGACCGGAGACAGGACGAGGCCGAGGACCAGCAGGACGATCCCGAGGACGACGCCCACGGTGCCGAAGAGCCAACGGAGGACGGCCATGCCGTTGAGGATGCTCCTGATCTGGTCAGGTGCTCCCCTCGACGGCAGTTGCTGGCCGGGCCCACGCTCGATCTCGACCCGAGCACCCCACCGTCAGGACGCCGTCCCCGGGGCCGTCGGCTGCCACGCCTGACGCATCTGCGCGCGCCCGGCGGCCGCCAGTGCCGAGGCGCCGGCCCCGAGTGCCGCCGCCACCACGGCGGCCGACGCGGTCGGCGGCAGGCGCCGGTCCAGCAACCTGATCAGCAGAGCCGTGGTGCCGCCGGCGGCCATCGAGCCGAGGACGACCGAGCCACCGAGCATGCGCGCGCCCGTGCGGCCCCGGCGCGCCGGGCCGAGGAACTCCTCCCGTAACCGCTGGAACTCGCCGTGGACGAGCCGGGAGAGTTCTCCGGTGAGGGGCTGCAGCAGGTCGCCGCTGGGGACGCCTGGGATGCCGGCCGTCATGGGTGGCTCCTCGGTCTCGGAGGATCACGGCACGTCGGATCGCGTCCAGGATGCCGCTGTCCGCCGCGAACAGCTACGAGTTCGCCGGCGGCCGCCTCGTCAGCGCTCGTCGTCCCGGCCGGTGATCGACTCGACGAACTCCTGCACCCGCTCGGCGGGACGGCGGAGCTTCCGCTTGACCACGGTCCTGGCCGCCCCCTCGACGGCGTCGGTCGCCAGTCCCGGCAGCCCCTTCGGCTGCTCCGGTTGGAGGTCCAACCGGTCGACCGCCTCGGCGAAACGCAGGTACGTGTCCACGCTGGCGATCACGATGCGGGCGTCGATGGTCAGCAGCTCGATGCCGAGCGCGGCCACCCGGACGTAGGCATCGATCACGATGCCCTTGTCGAGCACCACGTCGAGGACGTCGGCGAGGCTGCTGGGTCGTGGAGCACGGTTGACGGCCGACGTGGTCATGGGCTCCCCCGGGTGTGCCGTGTCTCTTCCGGCTGACCGCCGATGGCGGATGACACAACGATGAGGCGTCGCGCTCCGGTCCGCCCGACGGACGCCGTGGAAGGCGAGCGCCACAGCGTCCGGCCGAGCCGGTCGGCGTGCTCGCTCGGGATGGGGAGGACGGTCCCTGCGACCGAGGCCGTGCCCGGCCGTGGGGCGCAGACGCGGTCGGCAGCCCAGCGAGCGGTCCCGGTGGCCGCTGTGGCCTATCCCGGGAAGGGGAGCGGGGTCAGCAGCGAGTTCCACGGCTCCTCCGCGGGGGACCGTCTCCCGTGCCCGGGGAGTGCGCGCGACCCGGTCGACGCGCGCCGCGCCGCCTGCCGGGCCACCCGCTGAGCTGTCTCCCGCCGTTCGGCGGTCCGGCGGGCGTGCAGCTCCCGGGCCTCGTCCGTGCCCGGCGCGGAGAAGCCGTCCGCGGTCAGCCGGCAGGCGCCCAGCAGCACCCAGCGCGTCCGGTCGTCGACGTCCCGGACGCCGACCGACAGCCCCGTGCCCTGACGCCGGACCGCGAGCGACACCCCGCGGACGGCGGCCTCGGTCGCCGCCGTGGTCTCGGCGCCGGGCCCGTGGAGCCAGGTGACCTGCTGGACCTCGGCGCGCAGCCGGTCGTCGCGGGACCGCCAGGCGAGGTCCGACAGCGGGGAGAGCTGGACCTCCAGCGCGTGGCTCAGGTCCTCCACCCCGACGTGCAGGTCGGCGCCGCCGTCAGCGCCCAGTACCCGCTCCACCCGCGGCCGGTACCCCTGCCCGGTGAGCCACGCCGTCAGGGCGTGCTGGTAGCGGAGGTGCTCGTACGCGCGACCGGCGCGGGACCCCCGGTCGACGAAGGCGCACGACGTCTCAGGGGGATGGCGGAACGACGGCCGGCCGGCCCCGAGGGCGGAGACGGCGAGCCGCGAGCCGCAGCCGCCGGCCGCGCGGGAACACCAGAAGCCGCCGCCGTAGTGCCGCACCAGCCGCCGCGCCTCGGCAGGACCCTCGGGCAGCACGACCGCGTGCGTGCCCGCCGCTCCGTCCGTCACCGCCCACGCGAGTTCGCTCGACACCACGCCCTCCTCGGCTCCGAGGCGCACGGTAGGCGCGGGGTCCGACAGAACTCAGCGCGTGCGGACCCGCCGCACGGTCGGCCACTCGACGACCCACGTCTCGCCCGGTGCGAGGCCGGCCCAACGGCGCGACGTGTCCTGGAGCTGCCCTGCGGTGGCGTCCAGGCGTTCCCGCGGGAACGCCACCGCGGCGGCCTGTCCGTCCCGGGCTCCGGCGTGCGCAGCCAGTACTCGCCGGCCAACACACCGGAGGACGACGAGGTCCTCGAGGTGCACGTCCGGCGGGTCCCGGGGGGTGAAGGCGTTCGAGCGCCGCCGCACGCCGCCTCGCCAGGTCCACCGGGAGAAGTCCACGCCGGCCGACGCCCCGGGAGCGGAGGGCGCAGGAAGCTGACGGCGGTGGTGTGCGCCGGAGCGGGTCGGGTTCTCCGCCGGCGCACACCACCGTCCACCCGGGACGCTGCGACGTCAGGCGCGGGGCAGCCCCACGAGGACGCCGTCCCGGTCGCGGGCCGACTCCAGCGGGTCGGGGTCCACGTGCCGAGCGGTCCGCCACTCGCCCGGGGCCCACGCGCGCACCAGGAGGCCGTCCTCCTCCAGGGCGACCAGCGCGCCGCCCTCGGTGACCAGCACCTCTGCTTCCACCCGCTCGTCGTCCCCGATAGCGACCTGCACCGCCCACACCGGCATGCAATGCTCCCCCCGGCTCGGGGTGCTCCTCGACGGCACCCGATCTACAGAACCCAACCGGTCGTCGGGGACGGGCGTCAACACCGGTCGGGCGCGTCGTTGCCCCCCGGGCGCGTCGTCGCCGTCTGTCGACGGAACCGGATCGCGTACGGACGCCCCGGGAGCACGCACGCCCCGAGAGCGCGGGGCCGTCGCTCGGGAGACGGCCTGCTCCCTGGACCCCTGCGAGGGCGCCGGACTGGCGGGCCGGGTGGCGGGCGGCACCCCGGCCGGCTGGTGGACCCGCTCGGCCCGCCGTGGAGGAGCCCGCGAGCGGCCGCGATCGGGCACGCTGCGGCGCATGAGCGACACCGCGCAGGTCGCGCTGACGGTCGTCTGCTACGCCGTGGCGGCCGTCACCCAGCTGACCGCCGTCGTCCTCCTCGCCCGGGAGGGACGGCGCAGCAGCAGCCTCCTCCGCCGCTGGCACGAGGCCGACCCGCGACAGCGCGCGGAGCTCTCCGGCCTCGTCGGCGACCTGCTGGGCAACTCCTTCGACCGCGGGACCGCCGTCGTCCTGCTGCTCGTCGGGGTCGTGACCGGCGCGCTGGGCCACTTCCTCAGCCTCTGACGCAGGGTCGTCCCCGAGCGCGGGAACCGGGGTCGGATCCGGGCGTTCCCCGATGGTCCGGAGCAGCCGGCGCCGACAGGCTCGTGCCATGACATCGACACCGCCCGTCCCCGACGCCACCACCCCGCGGCCCGTCCGCCCCCAACTGCGCCGCAGCGGCACCGACCGGATGGCCGGCGGCGTCTGCGGTGGCCTCGCCGAGTACTCCGGCGTCGACCCGGTCCTGTGGCGGGTCGGCTTCGTCGGACTCACCCTCGCCGGCGGCGCCGGCGTCGCCCTCTACCTGCTGCTGTGGGTGCTCGTCCCGGCCGGTCCCGCGACTCCGGGCGAGGCACTGAGCCCGATCGAGCAGCTCGTCCGCCGGCTGCACGACGCGATCACCGGCTCGCGGGCCAGGACGCCGCAGGGCTGAGGACGTTCGCACGGCCGGGCCGTGCCGCCGACGGGTCCGCGGCGGCGGCCCGGTCTCCCTCCACGGCACCGGCGAGCCGGTCCGCGGCCGGGCCCGCGACCGGCGCAGGAGCCGGCCGGTGTCCCGGCCTGAGGCACCCGCGGATCGCGCACCGGCCGGTCGCTCGCTACGGTTGCCAACAGCCACAGTCCAGTGACCGCACGTAGAGCGACGGGCGGGCGCTGGACCGTGCACCGGATGGGGGCGCTGCCGAGGCCGGGCAGAGGGCCGACGGCGTCCCCCTGCGGAGCCGGGACGGCACGGGGGGAACGGAGGTGCCGATGTCCATCCACGAGTGCAGCCAGGCGCGCCCGCTCGGCGCGCGGAACGCCCCGGCCGGCTGAGCCTCGCCGGGCAGCAGCACGAGGACGCGCATGGACATCCCTGCGATGCGGGCCTGCTTCGCCAAGGCGGCTGCGGCCGGCGACGAGGCCCCGCTGTACTTCTACTCCCACCTGTTCCTGAGCCACCCCGAGACGCGCAAGCTGTTCCCGGTCTCGATGGCCCACCAGCGCGACCGGCTGTTCAGCGCACTCGGGGACGTCGTCGCCTACGTCGACGACCTCGACCGGCTGGTACCGATCCTGCAGGCGCTGGGCCGCGACCACCGCAAGTTCGGCACCGTCGCCGAGCACTACCCGGCGGTGGGGGCCAGCCTGCTCGCCACGCTCAAGCACTTCGACCCGGGCTGGAACCCTGCTCTCGAGCAGGACTGGACGGCGGCCTACCAGCTCGTCGCGAAGGTGATGATCGACGCCGCCGACGAGGCCGTGAACTCACCGCCCTGGTGGGACGCCGAGGTCGTCACCCACGAGCGCCGCACCATCGACACCTCGGTCATGTGGCTGCGGCCGGAGCCCGAGTTCCCGTACCAGGCGGGGCAGTCGGTCTCCCTGGAGACCGACGTCCGGCCCAAGCTGTGGCGCTACTACTCGCCGGCCAACGCCCCGCGCCCCGACGGCCTCGTGGAGATCCACGTCCGGGCCTACGACGGCGGCCCGGTGAGCACGGCCCTCGTGCGCCGCGTCGGGCCGGGGGACGTGCTGCACCTGGGACCGCCGATGGGCCACATCGCCTTCGACGCCGAGTCCGACCGCGACCTGCTGCTCGTCGCCGGCGGCACCGGCCTCGCGCCGCTCAAGGCGCTGGTCGACCAGGTCGCGCGGTACGGGCCGCCCCGGCGGGTCGACCTGTTCGTCGGTTCCCGCACCGAGGACCGGATCTACGACCGCGTCGACCTCGAGCGGCTCGCCTCCGAGCACCCCTGGCTGACCGTGACCTTCGCCGTCTCCGGCGACGACCTGTCCCCGCTGGAGCAGGGTGACGTCGGTGAGGTCGTCGTCCGGCACGGCCCGTGGAACAGCCGGGACGTCTACGTCGCCGGGCCGGCGGCGATGGTCGAGGACACGACCACCCGGCTGGCCAAGGACGGCGTCCGCCCCGAGCGCATCCGCAGCGAGGTGTTCGCCCCCAGCCGGCTGGGGCCCAGTCTCGACGGAGAGGTGACCGAATGACCCCCGAACAGTCCGCGCAGGGGCCCCGCGAGAAGCGCCGGCTGAGCCCCGGTGACGTCCGCGTCGTGGACTTTCCCCGCGGCACCATGCTGCGTCCGGGGTACAACGACGTCGAGGTCGACCGGTTCCTCGACCGGGTCGCCGAGGAGTTGGCCGCCCTGCACGCCGAGAAGGCCGAGCTCCGCGACGAGCTCAACGTCCTCCGCGAGCAGGTCGCCGGCGCCGCCGCGGTGGAGCCGCCGAGCGAGCAGGCGGTCCGCATCCTCGCCACCGCGCAGCAGACCGCCGACAGCTACGTCGCGGAAGCGGAGGACTTCAGCCGGCAGATGACCGCCGACGCCCGGTCGCAGTACGAGGAGGCGCTGCGGCGGGCCCGGGAGAGCGCCGGGGAGATCATCCAGGCCGCCCAGGAGGCCGCGTCGCGGATGGTCAGCGCCGGTGGCGGTGGCCAGCCGGCCTCGGCCGAGCCCGGGGAGCGGGCGACCACCCAGGACCTCGAGGACCAGGTCGCCTACCTGAAGGCCTTCGCCCAGGCCTGCCGGGTGCAGCTACGGGCCTATCTGGAGGCCCTGCTCGCCGACGTCGAGACCGAGTGGGGTCGGGCCGACCCCGCGTCGCTCCAGCAGATGCCGCCGCGCGGCCCGGTGCCGCGGTCCGACACGCCGGCGCTGTCCCGGAACGTCGCGCGCGACGTGCCGCTCGACGACAGCACCAGCGAGCAGCGGCAGGTCGGCGGCGCCGAGGGGAGCGGGGTGGTCAGCCGGCGCACCTGACCGCACCGCGCGGAGCGCAGGGGAGGCCGCGGGGCCGTCCCCGGCCACCTCGGGCTCGGGCGGGCTGCAGCCGCGCGGGACGACCACCCCGCCGGAGTGCGGGCAGGACGTCGGCTCGAGCCAGCCGGCCCGTGAGGACCTCGGACTCAGCCGACGGGGGCGTCCTCGGGCTCAGCCAGCCGCCACGGCCGGACGACGGTGACCAGCACGCCGATCGCCACGAGCAGCGCCCCCACGACGACGGTGCCCATCGCGGCCGCGTCGTTGCCGAGCACCCCGACCAGTGGCGCGACCGACGCACCCACGCCGAACTGGACGGCGCCCAGCAGCGCCGCGGCCGCGCCGGCGGACTCCCCGTGCCGGCTCAGCGCCAGGGCCGGGGCGTTGGGCAGCGCGAGACCGCCCGAGAACAGCACCGCCCACAGCGGCACCACGACGCCGGCCAGGCCGCCGGTGCCGGTGAGCGCCAGCACGAGCAGCACCGCGCCGGCGACCGTGCCGGTCACGATGCCCGCGACCAGCACCTGGGCGGAGGTCCAGCGACGCAGCACAACGGGGTTGAGCTGGGTGGCGGCGATCAGCCAGAACGCGCCGGCCCCGAACAGCAGCCCGAACTCCTGCTCGTCGAGCCCGAACTGGCGCTGGTACACGAACGACGAGCCGGACACGTAGCTGAACAGGCCGGCCATGGTGAGGCCCGCGACGAGGACCAGGCCGACGTAGGTGCGGTCGCGCAGCAGCCCGCGGTAGGTGCGCAGCGTCCCGGTCAGGCCGGCGTTGGAGCGACGCTCGGGAGGCAGCGTCTCGCGCAGCGCCAGAGCTCCGACGGCGAGCAGCAGCAGGCCGTAGACCGCGAGCAGCACGAAGATCCCGCGCCAGGAGGTGAACCGCAGCACCTCGCCGCCGATGGTCGGGGCGAGCACCGGGGCGGCACCGAGCACCAGGAAGAGCCGGGACAGCATCGTCGCCGCCGCGCGCCCGGTGTAGAGGTCGCGCACGACGGCCATCGCGATCACCGCACCGGAGGCGCTGCCCACCCCCTGCAGCACGCGCAGCGCCCCGAGGACGGCGACGTTCTGCGCGACCAGCACCAACAGCGAGGCCACGACGTACAGCGCCGTCCCGGCCAGGAGCGGCCGCTTGCGCCCCAGGGCGTCGGACAGCGGCCCGAGCACCAGTTGGCCGAGGGCCAGCCCGACCAGGGTGCCGGTCAGCGTCAGCTGGATCGTCGCTGACGTCGTCCCCAGGTCGGTCGTGATCGTGGGCAGGGCCGGGAGGTACATGTCGATCGTCAGCGGGCCCACCGCGACGAAGGCCCCGAGGACCAGCGCCAGCAGCGCGCGGCCCATCGGTGGGGACGCGGGGGAGACGGCGACGGGGGCGGTGGTCTCGCGGGGCGGGTCCTGGGTGGCGGTCACGGGGGTCCTTCGTCTGGAACGGCGTCGACACGGCCCTCGTCGGCCACGTACGACGGCGACAAGTCGGCCCGGCCCCGGCGCATTCCCCGAGGCCCGCGCGTCGCCTCACCCCCTCCCGCGCCCGGTGTGGATCACCTCCTCGGCGGACGATGCGCCACGATGGCCGCCACCCGCCCAGAACAGGAGCCCCCGCCGTGACCTCCGTCCCCGGAACCCCGCCGCCGGCGCCCATGGTGGTGCCGGCGTTCTTCGTCAAGCAGCGGATCACCCTGATGGTCAACCGCTACGAGGTCGTCACGGCCGACCCGGACGGCAGCGAGGGCCACCTGCTGGCCTTCGCCGAGCAGAAGCGCATGACGCTCAAGGAGGAGGTGGTCTTCTACGCCGACGAGAGCAGGAGCCGCCGGGTGTTCTCCTTCAAGGCGCGGCAGCGGCTCGACGTCCACGCCGAGCACGACGTCCTCGACGAGCACGGCAACGCCCTCGGCACGTTCCGCAAGCGCTTCGGGGCCAGCCTGCTGCGCTCCACCTGGGACCTCGCGGCGCCGGGGGTCACCGCCGTCGGCCGGGAGCGCCGTCCCCTGCTCGCGATCCTGCGCCGGATCTGGGAGCTGATCCCGTACGTCGGCGACGTGTGGATCCCCTTCGTCTTCCACTTCGACTTCGTCGACCCCGCGACCGGGGCGACGGTGCTGGTGAGCGAGCGGCAGAGGAGCGTCCGGGACCGCTACGCGGTGACGGTGCCCGACCCGCGGCTGGACTTCCGCGTCGCGGCGTCCATGGCCGTGGCCCTCGACGCGCTGCAGAGCCGCTGACCGCCGACCGGTGTGGGCGGTTGACCCTGTGACGGCCATCACCTGGGTTCCGGAGCGCCGCGTCGTCCGGAAAGCGCTCTCCCGTTCGGATGCCGCACACATCGCCGGTACCGCTGGAGGACCGTAGCGCTCATCGACCAGGACCCGTGCCGCCTCCCTCGCCGTCGCGCTGGCGCTGCTGCTCGGCGCCTGCGGCGGGGACGACCCGGCAGCCGACGGTGGTGGCGGCGGAGCGAGCGACGGCGAGGTGCAGACCGTCCAGGTCTGCGTCATCCCGGTGAGCGACGTCGCGATCCTGCACCTCGGCCAGGACCAGGGGTTCTTCGAGGAGCGCGGCATCCGCCTGGAGTCCAACCTCGGCCAGGGCGGCGCCGCGCTGTGCCCGCCGTCGTCACCGGCGAGCACGCCTTCGGCTTCAGCGGCATCGTGTCGGTCCTGCAGGCGCGCGAGCAGGGCCTGCCGGTGACCGCGATCGCGCCACCTCGTGGAGCAACGGCCAGCAGGGCCAGCACATCAACGCGCTCATGGCCAGCGGCCCCGCGGTCCAGGACGCCGGCGACCTCGAGGGCCGGACGGTCGCCCTCAACATCCTCAACAGCCAGGTCGAGACGCTCGCCTGCAACTCCATCGAGGTCGCGGGGGGGCAACCCCGACAACGTCAACTTCGTCGAGATGTCGCTGCCCGACGCGGTGACCGCCCTCGGCAGCGGCCAGGCCCAGGCCTTCGTCTGCGGTGAGCCGTTCTGCACCCTGGCCCAGGACGCCGGCGCCCGGGTGGTCTGGGACAACTGGCTGGACCTCGTCCCCGACGGCATCGGCCTCTCCGGCGTCTACTTCTCCACGACCGACCGGATCGGGGCCGACCCGCAGCTGTTCGAGGGCATCCAGGCCGGGATCCTGGAGTCCCTCGACCACGCCCGCGAGCACCCCGACGAGTGGCGCGCGCAGATCCCCGAGTACACCGAGATCGACCCTGCCCTCGTCGAGCGGCTGACGATGCCGCTGTTCGAGTCCGACCTCACCGAGGAGGAGTTCCGGGCGGCGCCGGAGAAGGCCGTGGAGTACGGGATCCTGGACGGCGAGGTGCCCTCGATCGAGGAGTTCTCCCGGGAGCCGCAGAGCGGAGAACTCGACGGTCGCAGTCCCTGCGCCGACGAGGGTGCCGAGGGGCCGCCCCGCTGCCGGGACCCGAGCCACGAGCCGCGGGTCGCCGCCGTCCGGGGGGATGAACGCGGGAGCGGTCAGACGGGCCCCGGCGGCGCGTACAGGTCCAGCGGCGGCGTGCCGGGGTAGCGGACGGTGAACCGGCCGCGGGCCCGCTCCTCGCCGACGTGGCCCCGGTACGCCGCGGCCGTTCCGGTGCTCCGCCCCGCGGGCAGCAGGCTGCGGTGCTGCAGGTAGTCGAACACCGCCAGCGGAGCCGGCGAGACGTCGAGCCGGCGCAGCTGCCCGGCCACCGGGTGGTCGCCCAGTTCCAGCCCCCCGGACGCCGGCCCCAGCCCGAGGCGGAGCCGGCCGGCCATCGGCACCCGCGTCTCCACCAGCCGCCCGTCCCGCTCGCTGTACATGACCGCGGGCCGGCGGTCGGGGACCACCGGGCCCGCGGCCCGGACGGTCAGTGACAGCAGCCGAGCCCCGCCCTCGGCCACGGTCAGCCGCCGGGTCGTGGGCTCCTCGGTGAAGTCCATGTCGGCGACGAACTTCGGGAAGCCCCACAGCGCGGCCCCGGCGTCCCGGGCCTCGGCGGTGGTCACCGGCAGGTGCAGCACGAAGAGGGGCAGGCTGCGGCGCAGCAGCGGCAGCACCCGCGGCGCGGGGCCCCGGGTCACCACGGCCGCGACGGACAGCTCCCCGTAGGGCGCCAACAGCCTGGGCGGGTCGTCGGCCGTGGTCACCGCGCGGTAGCGGAAGGCGGCCACCGACAGCAGGGCACGTCCGTCGGCCCAGCGGACCGGTCGCAGCGGGCCCGCGGGCAGGGCGGCGGCCACCGCCGCGGCGGAGGCGGTGTGCACCGACGCGAAGCACGAGTTGTCGGAGTAGCGCAGCGGCAGCCGGAGCGTCCGCTCACCGACCCGGACCTCCGGCATCGGCCCGGCCCAACCGTCGGGATCGTCCCGATGGGTCACGGCGGCTCCCCTCGACGGCTGTCCCCAGCCTGCACGCCCGCGCCGCCGTGTCCAGCGGGCCTGCGCCGGCCGGCGGTGTTCGCTGCGCGGGACCTCCCCGGCACGGTCGAGCGGGCGGCTGCATCGCCGACGAGGCGCTGACCGCGCTGCGCAGCGTGGACCCGAACCCGGAACGCCGGCAGGTCGCCGTCCTCGACGTCTCTGGTGACCTCGCGGTCTGCACGGCGGAGAACTGCGTCGCCGAGGCCGGTCACCTGGTGGGCGGGGGCTGCGTGGCGCTGGCCAACATGGTCGCCTCGGCGGAGGTGTGGAAGTCCGTGGTCGCCACCTTCGAGACCTCCGACGGGCTCATGGCGCACCGGCTGCTCAGTGCGCTGCGGGCCCGCGGAGGAAGCCGGCGGCGACGTCCGCGGCCGGCGCTCGGCGGCGGTCATGGTGGTCCGCTCGGTCACCACCCGCCGGCCCTGGCACGACACCGTCGCCGACCTGCGTGTCGACGACTCGCCCGACCCGGTGACCGAGCTCGGCGAGCTGGCGGTCCGGCTGGGCCGGTACCAGGACGTCGTCCGCGGCTTCCAGCAGGCGATCGGCGGCGACCCGGTCACCGCGGACCTCGTCCTCGAGGAGCAGCGGCTGCCCGATCCGCACACCGAGCCCGACCACGTGCTGTGGCGCGCCGTGGTGGCGGGCCTGGCCGGCCGGGAGGACGCCGCCCGCGCCCTGCTCGCCGAGCTCGCCGCCGTGGCCCCCAGTTCATCGAGGTGGGCCGGCGGTTCGGCGCCGCGGGCCCGGTGCCCCCGGCCTGGTGGAGCGCATCCTGCCGCCCGTGCCGCCGCCCGCGTCCGCCCCGGACGCCGGGCCGGAGACCGGGCCCGTGGTGCCGACGAGCGACCCCGAGACCGCGGCGGTCTGACGTCGACCGGCCCACCGCGGGCGCGTCCTCGCCCCGGGGTGGAACCGGCCGGTCCGCTCCGCGCTGGGCTGGAGGGTCGCGGCCGGGCCGCCGATGCCATGGACGTGGTGGAGCACGCCCGGGACGCGCAGCGACGCGCGCACACCCGCCAGGGCACCGACCGGTCCCTGCGTGTGGTGCGCGCGGCCGCGGCTGTCCTCGGGGCGACCTACGCGGCGTCGCTGGTCGCTGCGGGGCTCGGTGCCACGGGCCGGCTCGCCGTCCTGGCCGGAGGCGGCAAGCTGCTGTTCCTCGCCGGGCTGGCCGCGCTGCTCGCGGCGCGCGGAGCCGTCTCGTCCCGGGACCGGGGCACCTGGCTGTGCTTCGCCGCGGCGGTGGCGTCCTACCTGGCGGGCGCGCTGGTGCACCAGCTGCACTACGCGGACCTGCCCGTGGTGCCGCGGCCCTCGTGGGCCGACGTCGGCTGGATGGGCCTCTACCCGTTCGCCTACGTCGGGCTGGTCCTCCTGCTGCGGGCCCGGGTGCGCCGGCTGGCGCCGAGCACGTGGCTGGACGGCGTGGTCAGCGGGCTCACCGCGGCGGCCCTGGCGTCGGCGTTCGCGCTGGGCGCCCTCCTGCGGATGGCCGAGGGACCTCCCGGCGCCGTCGTCACCGCGGCCGCCTACCCGATCGCCGACCTGCTGCTGCTCGTGCTCCTCGCCGGCGCGCTCACCGTCGTCGGCCGGGGCGCCGGCGGCGTGTGGTGGTGGCTGGCCGGCGGCATGGCGCTGTTCGTCGTGACCGACACCGTGTACGCCTACCAGGTGGTCCACGACTCGTTCGTGACCGGCTCAGTCCTCGACCTGGGCTGGGGGCTGGCGTTCGGCTGCCTCGGCCTGGCCGCCTGCTCCGCTCCGCGGTCCGGCGACAGCACCCGGCTGGAGGGACTGGGTGCGCTCGCCCTCCCGGGGATCTGCTCCCTCACGGCGCTGGGACTGCTCTTCGTCGGCTACGCGAGGGAGGGCGACCCGCTGGCCGGGCTCCTCGCGCTCGGCGCGGTCCTGGCCGCCCTGGCGCGCACCGCCCTCACCTTCCGCGACGTGCGGGCGCTGGCCGACAGCCGCCAGCAGGCCCGCACCGACGACCTGACCGGGCTGCCCAACCGCCGACGGGTCTTCGAGGCGATGGCCGGCGTCGACGCGCGCCTGGCCGCGGGCGGGCGGACCGCGGTCCTCGTCGTCGACCTGGACCGGTTCAAGGAGATCAACGACTCCCTCGGCCACGGTGTCGGCGATGCGCTGCTCCACGAGGTGGGGCGGCGGATGTCCGCGCACGTGCGCGGCGGCGACCTGCTGGCCAGGCTCGGCGGCGACGAGTTCGTCGTGCTGGCCGACGACCTGGACGACCTGGCTGCCCTGGCCCTGGCGGGACGGCTGTGCGCGGCCCTGCAGGAGCCGGTGCGGCTGGCCGGGATGGCGCTGCGCGTCGACGCGAGCGTGGGCATCGCCGTGGGGCCGCAGCACTCCCGGTCGGCCGAGGAGCTGCTGCAGATGGCCGACCTGGCCATGTACTGCGCCAAGGGGGCGCGCACCGGCGCCGCCGTCTACGACGAGGAGCGGCACGGCTCCGGCCGGCACCGGCTGGAGGCCGTCGAAGAGCTGCGCCAGGCCATCGCCGGCGGCGAACTGGTCCTGCACCACCAGCCCAAGCTGACCGTGGCGACCGGCCGGGTCGACGGCGTGGAGGCGCTGGTGCGCTGGCAGCACCCGACGCGCGGGTTGCTGTACCCGGACGCGTTCATCGACCTGGCCGAGTCCGCCGGGCTGATGCCCGACCTGACGACGACGGTCGTCGACCTGGCCCTCGCCCAGCGTCGTGCCTGGGCCGATGCCGGTCGTGAGCTGACCGTCGCGGTCAACGTCAGCCCCTCCGACCTGGTCTGCGAGCGCTTCCCGGACGTCGTCGCCGGGCTGCTCGAACGCCACGGCGTCCCCGCGGGCGCGCTGGTGCTCGAGGTGACGGAGAGCCTGCTCGTGCAGGACCGTGAGCGCGCCGTCCGGGTGCTCGCCCGGCTGCGCGAGGCCGGCGTCGGGGTCTCCATCGACGACTACGGCACCGGCTACTCCAGCCTGGCCTACCTGGCCGAGCTGCCGGTGACCGAGCTGAAGCTGGACCGCGCCTTCGTCACCGGCCTGACCGACAGTCCGCGGTCGGCCGCGATCGTCACCTCGACCCTGCAGCTCGCGCACGCCCTCGGGCTGACCCTCGTCGCCGAGGGGGCCGAGGACGAGGCGACCGTCGACGCCCTGGCCGCCCTCGGGTGTGACCTCGTCCAGGGGTTCCACCTCAGCCGTCCGCTGCCGGCCCACCGGCTGGGGGACTGGCTGGACGCCTGGGCGGCCGGCCGGCCGGTGGACCGGGTCCGCTGAGGCCCGAGGTCGTCAGCCGGCGAGCGGGAACACCAGCAGCGAGCTGGACGCCGTCGCGACCGTCCGTCCTCCGGCGTCGCGCACCTCGCCCTCGGCGAAGGCCACCCGCCGGCCCGGCTTGACCACGGTGCCGACGGCGGTGAGCGGCCCGCTCGCCGCGTGCACCGCCCGCAGGTAGTTCACCTTGATCTCGATCGACGTGTACCCCGTGCCCCGCGGCAGGGTGGAGTGGACCGCGCACCCGGCGACGGTGTCGAGCAGCGTGCACACCAGACCGCCGTGGACGACGCCGATCGGGTTGTAGGCCGACTCGTCGACCTCGCAGCGGAACTCCACCCGCCCCTCGACGACCGAGACGACGTCCATGGCGAACAGCCGGGCGATCGGCGGCGGGGGCAGGACGCCGTCGCGGATCGCCTCCAGCGTCTCGAGGCCGCTGCGCTCCAGGGCGCCGGCCGCCACGACCAGCGGGTCGTGCCAGGTCACGGTGCGCGAGCGCGGCTCGCCCCAGGCGGCGGGGGAGGTGGCCGGGATGTCGGTCTGTTCGGTCGTCACCCGCCTAGGTTCGCACACCGAACTCAGATCGGCGGGACCGGCCGACGCGGGACGACAGCGGGCGGGGACCCCCAAGGGTCCCCGCCCGCTGTCGGCCCCGGCCGGAGGCTCTCCCCGAGCTCGCGAGGGGAGAGGAGGCCGGGGTCCTCCCTCAGCTCTTCGGCCGGGCGCCGGCGCGCAGGGCGCCGAGCAGGTCGTGGTTGAGCCGGGAGATGGTCTCCATCGAGATGCCCTTCGGGCAGGCGGCGGAGCACTCACCGATGTTGGTGCAGCCGCCGAAGCCCTCGCGGTCCTGCTGGGCGACCATGTTGACGACGCGGTCGTTGCGCTCGGGCTGGCCCTGCGGCAGCAGCCCGAGGTGGGTGACCTTCGCCGCGGTGAACAGCATCGACGACGCGTTCGGGCAGGCCGCCACGCAGGCGCCGCAGCCGATGCAGGTCGCGGCGTCGAACGCGGCGTCGGCGTCCTTCTTCGGCACGGGCACCGAGTGGGCCTCGGGGGCGGTGCCGGTCGGGACGCTGATGTAGCCGCCGGCCTGGATGATCCGGTCGAACGCCCGCCGGTCGACGGCGAGGTCCTTGATCACCGGGAACGGCGTGGCGCGCCACGGCTCGATGTCGATCGTGTCGCCGTCCTTGAACGACCGCATGTGCAGCTGGCACGTGGTGGTCTGCTGCGGACCGTGCGCCATGCCGTTGATCATGACGCCGCACATGCCGCAGATGCCCTCGCGGCAGTCGTGGTCGAAGGCCACCGGGTCGTCGCCGGCCTGGATGAGCTGCTCGTTGAGCACGTCGAGCATCTCGAGGAACGACATGTCCGGGGAGATGTCGGCGACCTTGTAGGTGACCATCCGGCCCTTGTCCCGCGGGCCGTTCTGCCGCCAGATGCGCAGGTTGAGGGTCATGCCGCGCTTCTCGGCCCGCGCGTCCTGCGCGCCGACCGTCGAGTGGGCGCCCTCGTGGGTGACTGTCACTTGTAGCTCCGCTGGGCGAGGTGGACGTACTCGTACTCGAGGGCTTCGCGGTGCAGGACCGGCGGGGCACCTTCCGGCGTCCACTCCCACGCGGCGACGTAGGCGAAGTTCTCGTCGTCGCGCAGCGCCTCACCGTCGGGCGTCTGGCTCTCGGCCCGGAAGTGACCGCCGCAGCTCTCGTTGCGGTGGAGGGCGTCGACGCACATCAGCTCGGCGAGCTCGATGAAGTCGGCGACCCGGCCGGCGTGCTCGAGGGTCTGGTTGAAGGACGTGCCGTCGCCGGTCACCTTCAGGTTGGTCCAGAACTCCTGGCGGATCTCGGGGATCCGGTCCAGCGCCTTGCGCAGGCTCTCCTCGGAGCGCTCCATGCCGCAGAGGTCCCACATGAGCTTGCCCAGCTCCCGGTGGAACGACGCGGGGCTGCGGGTGCCGTTGATGCTCAGCAGCTTCTGCACCTGGGCCTGGACACCCTGGATCGCCTCGACCGCAGCCGGGTGGCTGTCGTCGATCCGGTCGAACGGCGCGTCGGCCAGGTACTCGGTGATGGTCGCCGGCAGCACGAAGTAGCCGTCGGCCAGCCCCTGCATCAGCGCGCTGGCGCCGAGCCGGTTGGCGCCGTGGTCGGAGAAGTTGGCCTCACCGATCACGAACATGCCGGGGATCGTCGACTGCAGGTCGTAGTCGACCCACAGGCCACCCATCGTGTAGTGCACCGCCGGGTAGATCCGCATCGGGACCTCGTACGGGTTCTCGCCCGTGATCTGGGCGTACATGTCGAAGAGGTTCCCGTACTTGGCCTCGACCGCCGGCCGGCCCATGCGCGCGATGGCGTCGGCGAAGTCCAGGTAGACGCCCAGCCCGCCGGGGCCGACACCGCGGCCCTCGTCGCACACGTTCTTGGCCTGCCGCGAGGCGATGTCGCGGGGGACCAGGTTGCCGAACGAGGGGTAGATCCGCTCGAGGTAGTAGTCGCGCTCGCCCTCGGGGATGTCCCGCGGGTCCCGGGTGTCGCCGCGCTCCTTGGGCACCCACACGCGCCCGTCGTTGCGCAGCGACTCGCTCATGAGCGTGAGCTTGGACTGGTAGTCGCCCTTGACCGGGATGCAGGTCGGGTGGATCTGCGTGTAGCAGGGGTTGGCGAAGTACGCGCCCCGCTTGTGCGCCCGCCAGATCGCCGTGGCGTTGGAGCCCTTGGCGTTGGTGGACAGGTAGAAGACGTTGCCGTACCCGCCGGTGGCCAGGACGACGGCGTCGGCGAAGTGGGTGCTGATCTCGCCGGTGACCAGGTCGCGGGCGACGATCCCGCGGGCCCGGCCGTCGACGACGATCAGGTCGAGCATCTCGGTGCGGGCGTGCTGCTCGACGTTGCCTGCCGCGATCTGCCGCTCGAGCGCCTGGTAGGCGCCGTAGAGCAGCTGCTGGCCCGTCTGGCCCCGGGCGTAGAAGGTCCGGGAGACCTGGGTGCCACCGAAGGAGCGGTTGTCGAGCAGGCCGCCGTACTCGCGGGCGAACGGGACGCCCTGGGCGACGCACTGGTCGATGATGTTGACGCTGACCTCGGCCAGCCGGTGCACGTTGTTCTCGCGGGAGCGGAAGTCGCCGCCCTTGACGGTGTCGTAGAACAGCCGGTGCACGCTGTCGCCGTCGTTGCGGTAGTTCTTGGCGGCGTTGATCCCGCCCTGCGCGGCGACGCTGTGCGCCCGGCGCGGGCTGTCCTGGTACCAGAACGACTTGACCTTGTAGCCGGCCTCGCCGAGCGTGGCGGCGGCCGAGCCGCCGGCCAGGCCGGTGCCGACGACGATGATCGTCATCTTGCGGCGGTTGGCGGGGTTGACCAGCCGGCCGCGGAAGCGGCGGGTGCTCCAGCGCTCACCGATCGGCACGTCCATGGGTGCCTTGGTGTCGGCGACGGGGTCACCGACGGAGAAGAGGTCGAGAGGCATCGCGGTGGAGCTCCTCAGTCGATGATGTTGAAGAGGACGGAGAACGGCACGAGCAGGAAGCCGCCGATGAGGACCACGGCGAACCCGAGCGCGAAGAGGTTCACCGTCTTCTCGCGGCGCCGGTTGCTCTGGCCGAGGGTCTGCGTGGCGCTCCAGATGCCGTGCCGCAGGTGCATGCCCAGCAGGACCAGCGCGATCGTGTACGCAAAGACGACGATCGGGTTGGAGAAGCCGGCGACGAGGCGGTCGTAGGGGGTCGTGCCCGGACCGTCCGGGTTCGCGACGCCGAGCGTCAGGTCGAGGATGTGGTAGATGATGAAGGCCAGGACGATCACGCCGCCCCAGCGCATGGTGCGCGAGGCGTAGCTCTGGGCCACCGGCTTCTTGGTGACGTACCCGGTCGGTCGGGCGCGCTTGGCCTGGCGCCACAGCGAGATGGCCGCCCAGATGTGCGCGACCACCGCGACGAGGAGGACGACCCGGATGATCCACAGCGTCGTCTGGGCCGGGACCGCCGGCTCGCCGATGGTGCGGATCCACTCCGAGTAGTGGTTGAACGACTCGCGGCCGGTGAAGGCCTTGAGGTTCCCGATCATGTGGGCGATCAGGTAGAGCACCAGGATGATGCCGCTGATCGCCATGACGATCTTCTTGAAGACCGAGCTGGTCTTCGCCGCCTTCGGGGTCCGGCGCTGACCCGGTTGCGTCACCGTTGCCACGTGTGCCAACGCTAGGTCGTTGCCGTGAAGACGGCCAAGTTAACGCGAGGTGACACAGCTCTCCTAAGGGTGCCCTAACCGCCTCGAGCCGCTAAGGTGCGCTCGGCTGCGCCCTTCGGGAGCGTCCTCGACCGGTGGTTCCCGGGCGCCCCGATGGGGAGGACACCCACATGGCCGGACCCACCCGCGGCTTCCTGAGCCGCCGCCAGCACCGCGACCCCCGACTCCCGCCCGGGCAGTACGACGCCGGCCGGGACTGGCCGGTGCTCACCGCCGAGCCCACGCCGCGGATCAGCCCCGAGACCTGGAGCATCACCGTCGACGGACGGGTCGAGAACCCCACCACCTGGAGCTGGGACGAGGCCCACCGGCTGCCCCGGTCGGAGTACCGCGGCGCCATCCACTGCGTGACGACGTGGTCGAAGTTCGACACCTGGTTCGCCGGCGTCAGCGTCGACACGCTGCTCGAGGCGGCCCGCCCGACGGCGGACGCCCACTTCGTCGTCGCGACGTCCAAGACCGGCTACACCACCAACCTGCCGCTGGAGGACGTCACCGGCGGCAAGGCGTGGGTCGTGTGGGAGTACGACGGCGGACCGCTGCCGACCGAGCACGGCGGGCCGGTGCGGTTGCTCGTGCCGCACCTGTACTTCTGGAAGAGCGCCAAGTGGGTCACCCGGCTGACCCTGCTGCAGCGCGACCAGCCCGGCTTCTGGGAGCAGAACGGGTACCACGACCGTGGCGACCCCTGGCGCGAGCAGCGCTACCAGGGTGACTGAGCTCCCGCACCGTCCGCAGGCGCCCAGCGGCGGCTGGCGGACGGCGACCGTGACCGACGTGCGGCACCCCTTCGAGGACGCCGTCCAGCTCCGGCTCGACGTCGCAGACCGGGTCGAGCACATGGCCGGGCAGCACTACGTCGTCCGGCTGACCGCGGAGGACGGGTACCGGGCGCAGCGCTCCTACTCCGTGGCCTCGGCACCGGGCGACCCGCAGATCGAGCTCTTCGTCGAGCGCCTCGTCGAGGGCGAGGTCTCCACCTACCTCGCGGACGTGGTCGAGCCCGGCGACGAGCTCGAGGTGCGCGGCCCGATCGGCGGCTGGTTCGTGTGGGACGGCGCGATGTCGGCGCTGCTGGTGGGCGGCGGCACCGGCGTCGTCCCGCTGGTGTCGATGCTGCGCACCGCCGCCGTGCTGGGGCGCACCGACCTGCTGCGGACCGCCGTCTCCACCCGCACCCTGGCCGAGCTGCCCTACGCCGACGAGCTGCTGGCCGCGGGGGCGCGGGTGGTCACCACCCGGGAGCCGTACGGGGGGCGCGCGGCCGGCCGGCTCACCGCCGCCGACGTCGCCGACCTGTGGGAGCCGGGGCGCACCGCCTACGTGTGCGGGTCGCCGCCCTTCGCCGAGGCGGCCAGCCAGCTGCTGGTCGACATGGGGGTGCGGGCCATGGACGTCCGCGTGGAGCGGTTCGGCCCCAGCGGCTGAGAGCGGACCGCTCGCACGCTCAACCCAGCGAGGCCGGCCGCTCCGGCGTGGACAGCCAGGTCTGGAAGAAGTCGTCGAGCTGCCGTCCGGACTCCTGCTCGGCCAGCGCGATGAGGTCCGCGGTCGTCACCGCCTCGCCGGCTCGGGACGAGGCCCACTCCCTGAGGATGCGTCCGAAGGCGTCCTCGCCGACCTCCTGGCGCAGCGCGTGCCACGTCATACCGCCACGCAGGTAGACCGCCGGCGAGAACAGCTCGTCGGTCCGTGATCCGGGGTCGTCGATCAGGACGTCCCAGAACGGGTCCTCGGCGGGGATCGCGGCGACCGCGTCGAAGGACTCCTGCAGCGGCACCTCACCCTCGTGGTCGAGCCAGAGCCACTCGGCGTACGTGGCGATCCCCTCGTTGAGCCAGATGTGCTGCCAGGCGGCGATCCGCACGGAGTCGCCGTACCACTGGTGGGTGAGCTCGTGGACGACCACGGACTCCGCGAAGTCGCGGTCGGTGAAGAAGTCGGCGGAGTAGACCGGGCGGGTCTGGTTCTCGAGGGCGAACAGCAGCCTCGGCTCCTGGTCGACGATCCCGCCGACCTCGCGGAACGGGTAGGGACCGAAGAGCCCGGACAGGTACTCGACCATCTCCGGGTGCCGGTCGAACACCGCCCGGGCGGTGTCCGCGACGGGCACGGGGGTCCCCTGGGGGTCGGTCGGCGAGGGAGCGGCGGCGTCGGCGTCGATCGCGTCCCACCCGCGCAGGTCGCCGGCGCGGTACTCGCGGAGGTCGAACTCGCCCACGGCCAGGGTCACCAGGTAGGTGGCCATGGGCTCTCGCGCCCGCCACTCCCACGTCGTCCACCCGTCGTCGGCGGTCCGGGTGGCCTCGAGCTCACCGTTCGAGACGCCCTCCAGGCCGGGCGGGACGGTGATGGCGACGTCCACCGAGGCGGCGTCGGACGGGTGGTCGTTGGCGGGGAACCAGGTCGCGGCGACGTCCGGCTGGCCGATGACGAGTGCGCCGTCGTCGGTGTGGAAGAAGCCCGCGGCACCGAGCTCGTCGACCACCGTCTCCGGGACCCCGGAGTAGGTGACGGCGACGGTGAACGACCGCTCGTCGCGCAGCGGCTCCACGGGTGTGATGACGAGCTCCTGGCCGCCGTCGCGGGTCCAGGTGGCCGGGTCGCCGTCGACGGTCACGTCCGCGACCTCCAGGCCCTGCAGGTCGAGGTCGAAGCTGGACAGGGCCTGGGTCGACCGTGCCTCGACGGTGGCCGTCCCGGAGAGGAGGTCGGTGGCCGGGTCGTACCGCAGGTCGAGGTCGTAGTGCTCGACGTCGTAACCACCGTTGCCGTCGAGCGGGTAGTACGGGTCGCCGACGCCGGGCGCGCCCGGGCTGGGGGGCTCGTCCTCGGCGACCGCCGGTGCGGGGAGGAGGGCGACGCCCACTGCGGTCACCAGCACGGGGATCCTGCGGGACATGGCCGCTCCCGGGTGTCTGTCCGCGTCCCCGCCCGGGGACGCGCCGGACGCTAGTACCGTGCGCGGCGCCGGGCACCCCGAGTCGGGCGCGGTTCCGGATACGCAGCGTGCCGCAACCTCGTGGAGTGGGGTGTGCGCCCGGCGCGACCTCCCCCTGCCCCGTCCTCGCCCGCTCGTCGAGGACGGGACACCGGGTCGGGCCCGGGTCCAGGACGGTCAGCCGCGGGCGACCTCGCTCAGGACCGAGCACGCCTCGCGCTCGACGGTCAGCACCTCGGCGGCCAGTTCGGCGATCCGGTCCAGCTGGGCCAGTCGGTCGGCCTCGGCCACGTCCAGCCCGTCGGTCAGCGCCCGCGCCCGGCGGGCGAGCTCCTGCAGGTCGGTGGCCGCCGCGCTGCCGCGCTCGAACAGCAGCTCCCAGCGGCGCTCGGCCAGCTCCCGGTACGGCGCCATCGCGCCGCTGACGGCCTCCTCCGCGATGCGGGTCCACAGCTCTCCGGCGCGACGGTAGCGGCCGGCGCACTCCGCGCTCGCGGAGGCGTCGAGGACCCCGGCCGCCGCGTCGAGGAAGTCGGCGTACAGCGGCCGGACGGCGCCCGGCGAGGAGTGGTCGGTGGTCAGGCAGTCGTGCAGCCGGCGCATCGCCGTCCCGAACGCCGGGCCGGTGTCGAACAGCCGCGCCCAGCCCGTCCTGCGCCGCCGGTCGGTGACCGCGTCGGCCCACTTCGCCAGGCCGCGCAGTCCGAAGTTCCCGGCGAAGTCGTTGGGCATGACGTCCTCGGTGAGGTCGTGGACCGTCACCCCCAGCGCCGCGCGAACGGCCGGGGCGAGGGCGACCGGTGCACCGGTGGGCTCCACGACGACCATGCGGTGGCGGCTCTGCCGGTGGCCCGACCGGGCGGCGGTGAAGGCCTCCTCGGGGAGCGCGTCGGGCTCGAGGCGGTCGTCGTCGAGCAGGACCGCGCCGTCGCGGCGGCCGAGCACCGCGACGTCGTGGGGTGTGCCGCCGGCGAGGTCGTCGGCCCACGCCTGGGCGGGGAGGGCGGCGCGGTCCACGGTGCAGATCGGCGTCCGGCCCGCGGCCAGCGCGGCGTCTAGCTCGCGGGCCGCCTTGGCCGCGCTGGTGGTCTCGACGACCCGGTGGCCGACCCCTGTCCGCTCCAGCGCGCCGACGACGAAGGGGCGCGGGTGGATGCGCGGCACGATCGTCATCGTGGGCAGCGCGCCGGCGTAGGAGAACGAGAAGTACATGAACCCGATGCCGCCCGCGAGACCGGCGACGACCGGCTCGTCGAGCGGGCGGCCGTCGGTGTCGGCGACGACACCGGCGGCCGCCAGCACCCGGGTGAGCAGTGCGCTGTCGTGGAGCCGCCCGCCGCCCACCTCGGGCGGGGGTGCGGTGGCGACCTCCGCGGCGCCGGTGACGTGCCGGTGGGCGGTGGTGTAACGCTCGCCGGTCCGGGCCATGCGGGCGCGGACGGCGGCCTTCAGGTGCTTCTGGCGGGTCATGGGAGCTCCTCGGCGCGGCATGGGTCCGACCGACCCCACGCGTCGCCGGACCCGGCCGCAGCGAAGGGGCTCGTCTGCCGCAGGTCGCGCTCCCCGAGGACCTGATCCCCTCTGCCCTCGCTCGGCCGGAGGCGTGGGCAACCGGTCAGAGGGTCTGGCGTGGGGTACGCCCCAGGGCGAGGCTACCGGACCCCTGCGGACCGGAGGGCTCCCCGTGTCCGGGGCGCCGGGGGACCGGCGGGAGAATGGGCGCATGCGCAGCGAGGTCTCCCCGGTCGGGTTCGTCGACGCGGAGCTCCGCGGCCGGATGCTGCGCTGCTGGACCGAGGTGACCAACGCCGGCGGAGCGGTGGGGTTCGTCCCGCCGGTGACCGACGAGGAGCTCGCTCCCTTCCTCGACGCCCTCGTCGAGCGGGTCAACGAGGGACGCGAGCTGGTCGCCCTGCTCCGGGTGGACGGCGAGGTGGCGGGCTTCGCCGTGCTGTCGCTGTCGGTGAGCCCGCTGCGGCAGCACTGGGCCACGGTCCTGCGCGTGCAGGTGCACCCGAGCCGGCAGGGCCGCGGCCTCGGCCGGGTGCTGATGACCGGCGTCCACGACATCGCGCGGCAGCGCGGCCTGGAGTTCCTGCACCTGACGGCGCGCGGCGGGACCGGGCTCGAGCGGTTCTACAAGGGGCTCGGCTACACCGAGTTCGGTCGCATGCCCGGCGCCATCCGGGTGGCCGACGGGGACGACCGCGAGGAGATCCACATGACCTGCCGGCTGTAGCCGACCGGTCGGGGCTTGTCGGCAGCCGCCCCCGGCCGGACGCTGCGCAGGAAGCCCTCGGGGAGGTGGCCATGCCGGCACTGCACGGGTTCCACCACGTCAAGCTCCCGGTCACGGACGTGGCCCGCAGCCGGGACTGGTACTGCCGGGTCCTCGGGCTCTCCGTCGACCTGGAGTTCGTCGAGGACGGCGTCCTCAGGGGAGTGGCCCTGCGGGACGACGGCCGCACGCTGGTGATCGCCGTCCGTTCCGAGCCGGAGCGGGCCGGAGCACTGGCGGGGTTCGACCCCGTGGCCCTCGGCGTCCCGGCGCGGGAGGACCTCGTCGCCTGGCAACGGCGCCTCGACGACCTGGGTGAGCCGCACGGCGGGATCGTCGAGGGACACGGACTCTGGCTGCTGCCGGGACTGCACGACCCGGACGGCATCGAGGTCCGCTTCTACACCCTGGAGCAGCCGGACGGCTGACCGGCGGGCGCCGGCTCAGGCCAGCGGGTCACGTCCGTCCACCGTCCCCTCGGCCGACAGCAGCCCGAGGCGGGCGAACAGCTCCTCGGCGTACCAGCCCTCCTGCACGGTGCGCCGGACCACTGCCACGTGCGGCGCTCGCTCGTGGGCGAAGGCGTTCAGCGCGGCGGGTGACTCCCAGACGCTGAAGGTCCCCTGCAGGCCGATCGGGGCCTCGCCGATGCCGAGCGCCAGGCGCAGGCCGGGGCTCGCGTGCAGGTCCGCGGAGACGGGCGGGACGGCGCGCCAGAACGCCATCGCCTTGCGGGCGGTGAGCCGGGCGCGGGTGACCGCCGCGACCGGGCCGTCCCAGCGCTGCGGCCAGGGCCGGCCGAACGGCTCCTGACGCGACCAGCGGCCGCGGGCGGACAGCGGCCGCAGCCGGGCGGTCCACTGCTCCTCGGCGATGCGCTGCCACCGCGCGACCACGGGTCCGACCGCGAAGGCGTCGGCCGCCCGGGCGTCGTCCCACACGGCGAGCAGCGCCCAGTGGCGGGGGTCGGCGTCCCGGACGGTGAAGGTGCGTCCCGACCCGGTGCCCAGCAGCTTGGCGAACCGCAGGCCGGGGGTGCGGCGCAGCGGGCGGCGGTCGGCGGCCATCCGCACCAGGGCCGCGGGCACCGACCGGCCGGGCACGCCCCACACGTGCAGGCTGGCCACCCGTCGCGACGTCACGGTCCCGATCCTCCCCGAGCGGTGCGGGGCCTGCCGCGTGCAGGCCCCGGGGGAGACGGCGCACGCCGAGCCTCCCGCGCCCGGGTGCCCCGGATCGCCATGCTGTCGCACGTGATCGAGCTCGACGGCCTGACCAAGCACTACCGCGACCGGGTCGCCGTCGACGACCTCACCGTCCGCATCCAGCCCGGCCGGGTGACCGGCTTCCTCGGTCCCAACGGCTCGGGCAAGACGACGACGATGCGCTGCGTGCTGGGGCTGACCCGCCCCACCGCCGGGACGGCTGCCGTGCTCGGCGTGCCCTTCCGGGAGCTGGACCACCCGATGCGGCGGGTCGGTGCGCTCATCGACGCGCAGGCGCGGCACCCCTGCCGCACCGCGTACGCGCACCTCCTCGCGCTCGCGCAGAGCAACGCGCTGCCCCGGTGGCGGGTGGACGAGGTGATCGAGCTGGTCGGCCTGGGCAGCGTCGCCCACGAGCGGGTGCGTGGCTTCTCCCTCGGCATGGGGCAGCGGCTGGGCATCGCCGCGGCGCTGCTGGGCGATCCCGAGGTGCTGCTGCTCGACGAGCCGGTCAACGGGCTGGACCCGGAGGGCATCCGCTGGGTGCGCGAACTGCTGCGCGGACTGGCCGACGAGGGGCGCACGGTGCTGGTGTCCAGCCACCTCATGAGCGAGATGGAGGACACCGCCGACCACCTCGTCGTCCTCGGCCGGGGCCGGCTGCTGGCGGACGTGTCCGTCCCCGAGCTGTTGGGGCGGCACGCGGCGGTGCGGGTGCGCAGTCCGGAGGCGCCGCTGCTGTCGGTCTCGCTGCAGGAGGCAGGCGCCCACGTGTCGCTCGAGGTCGGCGGCGCGCTGCGGGTCGAGGGCCTGGGCGCGGCCGCCGTGGGGGACGTCGCCTTCTCCGCCGGCGTGCGGGTGCACGAGCTGAGCCCGGTGACCGCATCCCTCGAGGCGGCCTACCTGGCCCTCACCGGCGACGAGGTCGAGTACCGGGCGCGGTGGCCCGGTGAGCCGCGGTGTCGCGTTCCCCGCCCTGCTCCGCAGCGAGTGGACCAAGCTGCGGTCGGTGCGCTCGACGTGGTGGTGCACCGCGGTCTACGTGCTGGTCGTGGGGGCGTTCAGCTGGTTGGCGGCGGCGGTCGCGGACCGGGCGCCGACCGCCGGGATCGCCGTCGGCACGGCGCTGACGGGGTTCGGTTTCGGTCAGGTCGTGCTCGTCGTCCTGGGCGTGCTCGTCGGGGCCGGGGAGCACGCCACCGGCATGGCGGTGGCGTCGTACGCGGTGGTGCCCCGGCGTACCCGGCTGCAGGTGGCCCGGACGGTCGTGGTCGCGGTGCACACCGCGGTGCTGACCGCGGTCCTCGCCGTCGGGTGTGCGCTCGCCGCCCGGCTGCAGACCGTCGTGCCGGGTGGGGTGGACCTCACCGCGCCGTCCGTGCTGCGTCCCCTCGGGGTGCAGGTCCTGGGCGCGGTCGCCCTGGTCGTGCTGGGCGTGGCCGCCGGAACGGTGCTCCGCTCGACCGCCGGTGGGGTGGGCCTGTGCCTGGTGCTCGTGCTCGTCCTGCCGATCGTGCTGGCCGCGGACGGCCAGTCGTGGACCGAGCGGCTCGGCGAGGCGCTGCCGGCGCTGCACGTGGGTGAGAACGCCTTCCTCGTCGGGGCCGCCACCTGGCCGGTCGGGCTGGTGGTTTCTGCGGGGCGTGGGCGGTCGGGGCCTGGGCGATCGGGGCGGTGCTGCTCGAGCGCCGCGACGTGTAGTCAGCCCCGCGCGGCCGCGCGGATCGCCGACAGGTACCGGGCGGTGGCCAGGCGCTGCACGACCGTGCTCACCGGGCCGCCGAGGCGCGCGAGCGGCGAGGCCAGCCGGGCGAAGACCCGCAGGGCGAACACGACCTCGCCGTCCGGGGTGCGCCGGACGAGGAACGCCTCCTCGCCGCTCTCCGGGTGACCGGGCAGCGTGCCGTAGGCGAAGCCGCGCTCGTCGCCGGCGGTCTGCGCCCACACGACGCGGCACGGGATGTCGTAGCCCAGCCGCGGCAGCCCGGCGGTGAGGACGACGACGGTGCCGGCCTCGGACGCCGGGCCGGTGGCCCGCACCCCCAGCCCCACCGCGCGCTGGGCCCGCCAGTCGAACACCGCGGCGACGGCCCGCTCGAAGACCGCGGGACCCGAGCCGACGACCACCGAGCGCTCCACGTGGTCGTAGCCGGCCGGGAGCTCGGCGGCGCGGGTGGCGCCCACGTCGGAGTAGGTGAGCGGGGTCGCGGCGTAGGCGGCCGGGTCGGCGACGCGGAGGAGTCCCACAGCGGCAGTGTTCCTCGCCCGCCGTGCCGGCACCCGGCGACGCCGCAGCGGGCGACGGTGACCGCCCGGCCGTGGCGCTGCTGCTGCTCTCCACCGAGGTGAGTCGCGGCCGCCGGCGGGGTAGTGGGCTGCTGGTGACGGCGGCCGCCTCGGCGCTGCTGGCCGCCGCGGGGCTGGGCACCGGCGTCGCCGCGGCCGCCGTCCGCGGGACCGCTGACCTGGTGGTCGCCGGGCTGCTCGGCGCAACCCTCCCGGCGTCCGGTGCCGGGACCTCCCGCGTGCCCGGCGTAGGTTGAGCGCACTGTGCTGCCCGCCGTCACTGCCACCCGTTACGTCACCCCACTGCGCGAGGGTGGCTCGCTGCCCGGCCTCATGGAGGCCGACGACCTCGGCACCTACGTGGTCAAGTGGCGGGCCGCCGGGCAGGGCGTGAGGGTCCTGGTCGCCGAGGTGGTCTGCGGAGAGCTGGCCCGCGCGCTGTCGCTGCCGGTGCCCGCACTGGTCACCGTGGACGTCGCGCCGGAGCTGGCCGTGGGGGAGCCCGACCCCGAGGTGCAGGAGCTGCTGCAGCGCTCGGCCGGGGTGAACCTCGGCCTGGACTACCTGCCGGGGGCGCTGGACTTCGAGGCCGGCGTGGCCTCGGTCGCGCCGGAGCTGGCCGGCCGGGTGCTGTGGTTCGACGCGCTCGTCGGCAACGTCGACCGCTCCTGGCGCAACCCGAACATGCTGTTCTGGCACGGCCGGCTGCAGCTGATCGACCACGGCGCGGCGCTGACCTTCCACCACCACTGGCCCGGTGCCGCGGCGGCGGTCGCCCGGCCCTACGACGCCGGGCAGCACGCGCTCGTCGAGTGCGAGCCGGACGTCGTCGGCGCCGACGACGCGCTCGCCGGGCGGGTCACCCGGCCGCTGCTCGAGGGGGTGCTGCGGCAGGTGCCCGACGGGTGGCTGGAGGGCCCGACCCCGGAGGAGGGTCCCGACGCCGTCCGCGCCCGGTACGCCGACCAGCTGCTCGGCCGCGTGGCCGCCCGCGACGCGTGGCTGCCGCAGCTGGTCGCCACCGCGGCCGCGGGCGGCACCCGCCGGCGGGCTCCGCGGGGGGAGAACCGGCCGTCGTGGCTGGGACCCCCGCCCCCGGAGGGGGTCACCCAGCGATGAGGCGGGACACCTTCGAGTACGCGGTGCTGCGGGTGGTGCCGCGCGTCGAGCGGGGCGAGGCGCTCAACGCCGGGGTGCTCCTCTACTGCCGGCAGCGCGACTACCTCGGCTCGCGCGTGCACCTCGACGTCGACCGGCTGCGCGCGCTGGACCCCACCGCCGACGCCGACGCGATCCGCGGGGCGCTGCAGGCCGCCGCCGACGTCTGCGCGGCCGATCCCGCCTCCGGCGCGGCCGGCCGCGAGGCGCTCGGGTCGCGGTTCCGCTGGCTGACCGCGCCGCGCAGCACCGTCGTCCAGCCCGGACCGGTGCACACCGGGCTCACCGAGGACCCGGACGCCGAGGCCGACCGGCTGCTGCGGCTGCTCGTCCTCCCCGTCGGAGGCTGACAGCCGTTCCTGCGAGGGGCATCGCAGCGGGGGACGAGCGAGGAGCGGACCGGGGCGCGGGAGCCGACCCGGTGTCGCGGAGGCGGACAGCCGCGGGAGCATCGCAGCGAGGGACGAGCGAGGAGCGGACCGGGGCGCGGGAGCCGACAGTGTCATCGGGACCCGAGGCGCGCGTAGCAGCGCTGCGTGAACGAACGGTGACAGATCCCTTCACGCAGCGTGCTCGGGCTGGCCACCTGCCCGTCGTCTCGGCTACTTAGCGTCCGCGGCTGAACACCGTCCGACTCCCAGGAGCCGCTTCCGTGACCCTGTCGTCCGACCCCGCGCACACCGGCGACGTCGACCCCGACGACCTGCCGTCCAACCCCTCGCCGGCGCGCCACTTCTCCGAGATCGCCGAGGCGCGCTTCTCCCGCCGCTCCCTCCTCGCCGGCGGCATGCTCGCCGCGGCCGGCTTCCTCACGACCAGCGTCGTGACCGCTCCCGGCGCCCAGGCCGGTCCGCCGCGCACCCGGCCGAGCGACGGACCGCGGGGGCCGTTGCTGGGCTTCGGCCCGGTGCCGCCGAGCACCGGCGACGAGGTCGTCGTCCCCCGGGGGTACCGGGCCGAGGCGTTCATCCCGTGGGGGACGCCTCTGTTGGGGAGCCGGCCTGCGTTCCGGCCCGGCCACCCCGACGCCGGAGTCGCGGACGGCAACACCGCGGCCGACCAGGCCGAGCAGGTCGGGATGCACCACGACGGGATGACCTACTTCCCGCTGCACGAGGGCGGCCGCGGCAACAGCCACGGCCTGCTCGTGGTGAACCACGAGTACACCGACGACTTCTACCTGCTGACCGGCGTGTTCGGACCGGCCCCGGCCACCTACACCCTGGACATGGTGCGCAAGTCGCAGAACGCGCACGGCGTCAGCGTCGTCGAGGTGCAGCGCAACGGCCGGGGCACGTGGGAGGTCGTCCGCTCCGGACGCAACCGGCGCATCACGGCGAACACGCCGATGGAGCTGGCCGGTCCGGCACGCGGCAGCGGGCTCGTGCGCACGCGGGCCGACCGCGCCGGCCGCCGTCCGCTGGGCACCTTCAACAACTGCGGCAACGGCGAGACCCCGTGGGGCACCTACCTCACCTGCGAGGAGAACATCAACGGGTACTTCCGGGTCGACGGGACCCACACGCCCGAGAACAGGACGCTGCTCGACCGCTACGGCGTGGGCGGTGACCGGAACAGGTGGGCCACCCAGGACCCGCGGTTCGTGGTCACCCCGGAGGACCCGAACGAGCCCAACCGGTTCGGCTGGGTGGTCGAGATCGACCCGTTCGACGCCCGGTCCACGCCGGTCAAGCGCACGGCCCTCGGCCGGCTCAAGCACGAGGACGCCACCGTGCACGTGGCGGCGAACGGGAAGGTCGTCGTCTACACGGGCGACGACCAGGTCAACGAGTACGTCTACAAGTTCGTCAGCGCCCTGACCGTCGACCGCGCCCGGCAGCGCCACGAGAGCCCGCTCGACGAGGGCACGCTCCACGTCGCGCGGTTCGCCGACGACGGCAGCGGCGAGTGGCTGCCGCTCGTGCACGGCCAGGGCGGGCTGACCCGCGAGGCCGGCTTCCGCGACCAGGGCGACGTGCTGGTCAAGGCCCGCCTGGCCGCCGACGTCCTGGGTGCCACGCCGATGGACCGCCCCGAGTGGACCGCCGTCGACCCGCGGACCGGCACCGTCTACCTGACGCTGACCAACAACACCCAGAAGGAGGAGGTCAACGCGGCCAACCCGCGGCCGGTCAACCCGTTCGGGCACGTCATCCGCTGGGACGAGGACCGCGGCGACCACACCGCCACCCGGTTCCGCTGGTACCTGTTCCTGCTGGCGGGTGCGGGCAGGACCACCGGCGACGGGTCGACGATCGAGGCCGAGGACGCGTTCGGCTCACCCGACGGGCTCTGGATCGACCCCGACAGCCGCGCCTGGATCCAGACCGACGGCACCCAGCCGATCACCTGCAACAACCAGATGCTGGCCGCCGATCCCCACACCACCGACCGGGACGGCAACCCCGAGGTGCGCCGCTTCCTGACCGGCGTGGTCGGCTGCGAGGTCACCGGGACCGCCACCACGCCCGACCGGCGGACGCTGTTCGTCATCCTGCAGCACCCCGGTGAGAACGGGGGCAGCACCTGGCCGCAGCAGGACGGCATCGACACCCCGCGCTCGGCCACCGTCGTCATCACCAAGGACGACGGCGGCGTCATCGGCACCTGAGCCCTGCCGACCCCGGCCACGGCGCCGTGACTCCCCGGTCACGGCGCCGTGGCCGTCGGGGCGCCGCCCGGCTCAGGTCGGGAGCGGGCCGAAGAAGCCGACGATCCGGCGCAGCGCCCCCGCGCCGTCCAGCTCGCCGAAGTCGATCCCCTCGAGCGCGACCGAGCCGTCGGGGGCGGACATGCGCCAGGCGAAGCGCAGGTAGCCGTCGTGCTGGTCGACGCCGCTGACCACGTCGATGCGCGCGCCCGGGTTCCCGTCGTGGAAGGACCCGATCATCGCCGACAGGGCGTCGCGGCCCTCGACGCGGTTCAGCGGGTCGCAGTAGACGCCGTCCTCGGCCCAGCACGACTCCAGCAACGTCCGGCGCGCGGCCGCGTCGGTCTCGCCCCATGCCGCGGCGTACCGCTCGACGGCCTGGCTCCCGAGGGTCAGCGTCATCCGGGGCACGCTACGCAGTCCGGCGGCCCGCCGGCAGGGGGCGACGACCCGTCACGCGGGGTACAGCGCGTCGATCCGGCGGGCGAGTTCGAGGTCGAACTCGGTCACCCCGCCGACCGAGTGGGTGACCAGCGTCAGGTGCAGGGTGCGCCACCGCAGGTCGACGTCCGGGTGGTGGTCCATCTGCTCGGCGACGAAGCCGATGCGCACGATCGCGGCCACGGCGTCCGGGAAGCCGGGCAGCTCCACGCTGCGCCGGATCCCCGCGCCGTCCCCACTCCACAGCGGCAGCCCGGCGAGGGCGGCGGTGAGCTCGTCGGGGGACAGGCGGGCTGGTCGGGGCACGGCGGTCATCCTGCCGCCGCGGGCCTCGTTCCAGGGGCCCGCGGCGCGCGGAGCGTGGCGTGGGGTGGAACGGGGTCCCTCTTCAGACGTGCAGGCCGCACTCGGTCTTGGTGCGGCCGGCCCAGCGACCGGCGCGCGGGTCCTCGCCCGGGGCCACCGGACGGGTGCAGGGCGCGCAGCCGATGGAGGCGTAGCCGACCTCGTGCAGCGGGTTGACCGGCACCTGGTGCTCGGCGGTGTAGGCGTCCACGTCGTCCTGCGTCCAGGCGGCGAGCGGGTTGACCTTCACCATGCCGCGCTTGGCGTCCCAGTCGACCAGCCTGGTGTCCGTACGGGTCGCCGCCTCGTCCCGGCGGACGCCGGAGCCCCACGCCGCGTAGCCGGCCAGCACCCGCGCCAGCGGCTGCACCTTGCGCAGCGAGCAGCACAGGTCGGGGTCCCGCTCGTGCAGCCGCGGGCCGTGCTCGGCGTCCTGCTCGGCGACCGTCTGCGGCGGGGTGACGTTGACCAGCGTGATCGGCAGGACCGCGCTGATCCAGTCGCGGGTGCCGATGGTCTCGGCGAAGTGGTAGCCGGTGTCGAGGAAGACCACGTGGACCCCGGGGACCGCTCGGGAGGCCAGGTGGGCCAGCAGCCCGTCGGCCATGGACGACGTGACCGCGAAGTCGTCCCCGAAGGTCTCCCCGGCCCAGCGCAGGACGGCGAGCGCCTGCTCGACCGGGTCGGCGATCCCCTCGAAGCGGGCGTCGGCCTCGGCGGCGAGCTCCGGCGTGGGCCGGACGGCGGTCGTCATGGGTGCTGCACTCCTGTCCCGGTGAGCCGGACGGTGAAGGTGCGGAGGCAGGCGGCGCAGTGCCACTCGCTCCCGTCCCCGTGCGGGGTCAGCTCCTCGTCCCCGCAGTACGGGCAGAAGAACACGGGCAGCTGCCGAGTCCTTCCCTCCCGCGGATCCTCCTCCATGTCAGAGCAGCCAGGCCTCTTCTGCGCGGGCGACGTAGGCGGCGAAGGTCTCACGCGGCGCCCGGCGGTCGAGGTAGCCCCGCAGCACCCGCTCGCAGTAGTCGGCGGTCTCGGCCTTGGTCACCTTGTGCCCGCGGAACTTGCGCCCGAAGGCCGCCTCGATGCCGAGGTGCCCGCCGAGGTGGACCTGGAAGCCCTCCACCATCTCGCCGCTGTCGTCGCGGACCATCGAGCCCTTGAACCCGATGTCGGCGGTCTGGAAGCGGGCGCAGCTGTTCGGGCAGCCGTTGACGTTGATCGTGATGGACTCGTCGAAGTCGGGCAGCCGCTTCTCGAGCTCCCCGTACAGCTCCTGGGCGTGCTGCTTGGTCTCGACGATCGCCAGCTTGCAGAACTCCAGGCCGGTGCAGGCCATCGCGCCGCGGCGGAACGCGCTCGGGCGGACCTGCAGGTCGAGGTGGTCCAGCACGGAGACCAGGGTCTCGACCCGCTCGTCGGGCACGTCGAGGATGACCAGCTTCTGCTGCGCGGTGGCGCGGATGCGGCCCCGGCCGTACTCATCGGCGAGGTCGGCGACCCGGGCCAGCAGCGTGCCGGTGATCCGGCCGGTGCGCAGCGCGAACCCGAGGGCGTTGGCGCCGTCCTTCTGCTTCATGACGCCGACGTGGTCGCGCTGGTCGTGCCGGGCCGGCTCGGGCTCCGGGCCGTCGGGCAGCTCGTGGTGCAGGTACTCGTCCTCCAGCACCTGCCGGAACTTCTCCGGGCCCCAGTCGGCCATGAGGAACTTCATCCGCGCGTGGTTGCGCTGCCGGCGGTAGCCGTAGTCGCGGAAGATCCCGGTGACCGCGGCCCACACGTCGGTGACCTGGTCGGGCCGGACGAAGACGCCGATCCGCTCGGCGAGCCGTGGGTTGGTCGACAGGCCGCCGCCCACCCACAGGTCGTAGCCGGCCTGGCCGTACTCGTCGACGACGCCGACGAAGGAGACGTCGTTGATCTCGTGGTTGGTGCAGTGGTCGGCGCACCCGGAGATGGACGTCTTCCACTTGCGCGGCAGGTTGCTGAACTCGGGGCTGCCGACGTACTTGGCGACCGTCTCGGCGAGGACACCGGTGGCGTCGACGACCTCGTCCTCGAGGATCCCGGCCAGCGGGCAGTTGAGCATGACGCGCGGGGTGTCACCGCAGGCCTCGGTGGTCGACAGCCCGACCGCCTCGAGGCGGCGCCAGATCTCGGGGACGTCCTCGATGCGGATCCAGTGCAGCTGCACGTTCTGCCGGTCGGTGACGTCGGCGACGTCCCGGCCGAACTCGGTGCTGATCCCGGCGATCACCCGCAGCTGCTCGGAGGTGAGCTGCCCGCCGTCGATGCGCACGCGCAGCATGAAGTACGAGTCCTCGAGCTCCTCGGGCTCCAGCACGGCGGTCTTGCCGCCGGGGATGCCCTGGGCGCGCTGCGTGTAGAGGCCCATCCACCGCATGCGGCCGCGCAGGTCCGAGGGGTCGATGCCGCCGAAGCCGGTGTGCTGGTAGATGTCGAGGATCCGCTGGCGGACCGTGAGGCCGTCGGCGTCCTTCTTCATCCGCTCGTTGGGGTTGAGCGGCTCCCGGTAGCCCAGCGCCCACTGGCCCTGGCCTCGCTGCGGGCGGTTGCTGGTGCGGGGGGTGGTCACGAGGGCACTTCCTTCTGCGCCGTCCGTCCGGGCGCCGTGCCCGGGACGAAGGAGGGCGCTGCCAGTTCTGGAGCGCGCAGCAGGACGCTGCGCGGGGACCGGTGTCAGCGCGCGAGGCGACAGACCGCGCTGCTCACCAGCGCCAGATCGATGTGACGGCGCGCTACGAGGAGCAGACGGCGGCCGGTCACGCCCTCCATGGTCCCACACGCGGCAGGACCCGCGGGGTGTGACTCAGGAGACAGCGGCCGCGGCACCGTCCATCGCCGCCCGGATGCGGGCCACAGACTCCGCCAGCGGCGTGACCGACGTGTCGATGACCACCTCGGCCCGCACCGGCGGCTCGTAGGGGTCGTCGATCCCGGTGAACCCGGGGATCTCACCGGCCCGGGCCCGCGCGTACAGGCCCTTCACGTCGCGGCCCTCGCAGACCTCCAGCGGCGTGGACAGGTGGACGAGCACGAACCGGCCGTGCTGCTCGACGAGCGCGCGGGCCTCCTCGCGGGCCGCGTCGTAGGGGGCGATGGCCGCGACGACGACCGTTCCGCCGTGCTTGACGACCTCGCCGGCGACGAAGCCGATGCGCCGGATGTTGAGGTCGCGGTGCTCGCGGGAGAAGGACAGCTCGCTGGACAGGTGCGTGCGGACGACGTCGCCGTCGAGCACCGTCACCGGCCGGCCGTCGGCCTCCAGGTCGGCGACGAGGGCGTCGGCGATCGTGGACTTCCCCGCGCCGGACAGCCCCGTGAGGAACACGGTGACGCCGCGCTGCTGCGTGCCTGCCATGCCGCCAGTCTCGCCCAGCGGCCGGTGCGGCCGCGGACCGGGCTCAGTCGGGGCGTTCCTGGGAGAAGGACCGCCACGCCTCCTCGAGCGCGGCCAGCTCGGCGACCGGGCCCGGCAGCTTGCCGGCGACCACGTCGGCGAGGGTGACCTCCTCGAGCACCCGCCGGTAGGCCTCGCGCGCCGCGACCCACACCGCCGCCAGCGGTGCGGCGTTGCCCGAGTACTCGACCTCCTCCGGCCGCTGCCCGTGCACCTCGGCGAGGAAGCCCTGCTCCACGCGCATGACGCGGGCGATGGAGACCTCCTCCGGCGGCAGCGCGAGCCGGTAGCCGCCCTCCCGGCCCCGCTGGCTGGTCACCAGCCGGGCGTGCTGCAGGTCGCCGAGGATGGACTGGAGGAAGCGGCCGGGGATCTTCTGGGCGGTGGCGATGCGGTCGCAGGTGAGGGCGCCGGGCGCCGCCGCGGCCAGCTCGACGGCGGCGCGGACGGCGTAGTCCACCCGGGCGGTGATGCGCACGATGCCCATCTTGAGGCCATCGCCGCCTCCTCTGGCACGGTTGACCCGTGTCCCAGCTGCGATTCACCACGTTGGTGGAGGCGCCGCTGACCGTGGCGTTCGACGTCGCCCGCTCCCTGGGCCGCCCGTGGCGGCAGCCACTGGAGGAGGTCGTCTCGGTCCGGCCGGTGCGTGACGTGTACGCCGCCGCCCCCGGTCGCGGCCGGCGCTGGCTCGTCCACTCCCGCCGGTTCACCGCGACCGGCGCCGGCACGCTCGTCGACGAGCAGGTCGACTGGGCGACTACGCTGCCGCGGCCGCTGGCCTGGTTGCTCGACCGGGTGCTGCGCCGGCGGCTGCTGCGCGCGATGCAGGCGCACCTGGACGCCTACGCCGCGGCGGCGGCCCGGCGGGCGCTCGACGTCGTCCAGGTGGTCGGCGCCGCGCTGGTCGAGGGTGACCGGGTGCTGGTGGCCCAGCGGTCCGGTGGGCCCTATGACGGCTTCTGGGAGTTCCCGGGCGGCAAGGTGGAGCCGGGGGAGGACGACCTCGCCGCACTGGTGCGCGAGATCGGTGAGGAGCTCGGGGTCGCCGTCGTCCCGCAGTCGTTCCTCGGGGAGGTCGTGCTCGACGGCGTGGTCGCCGGCGGGCTGCCGGGTGCGTCGACGCTGCGGGTGTGGTGGGGACGGATCGCCGCCGGGCAGGAGCTCACCGCGCACGAGCACGCCGAGGTGCGCTGGCTGACCGCCGAGGAGCTCGAGGGCCTCGACTGGATCCCGGCCGACCGGCCCCTGCTGCCCGCCGTCCGGGCCCTCCTCGCCCGCCTCTGAACACGCGGCGGCGGACGCCACCCGACGAGTACCGGGTCGGCGTCCGCCGTGTGGTCGAACCGAGGTCCGGGCTACTTCTTGAAGGCGTCCTTCACCTTCTCGCCGGCCTGCTTGAGGTTGCCGGAGACCTTGTCGGCCTTGCCCTCGGCCTGCAGGTCGCGGTTGTCGGTCGCGTCGCCCACGGCCTCCTTACCCCGGCCGGACAACTCCTCGACCTTGTTCTTCGCCTTGTCGACGCCGCTCATGACGGCCTCCTCTCCTCGGAAGGGTGGGTGGGGTACCCCGACCGGGCGATTCCCACACCCGGGCGGTCGCGGGGCGCAAGACCTACGGCCGGACGGGACCGGGACCGCAATACCTCCGGGTGGAGGAGGGGTCGGTGGCCGCAACCGAGATTCCACCTTGTGAGATCCTGAGCCGAGATCACAAGTCGGTGACGGTCGTGGACGCTCTTCGCGGGGCCCGCCTAGGGTCCGGCGTCGTACCGGCCAGACTCTCGGTACCTGCAGCACGACCACCAGCGGCCCGGCCTCAGACGCTGGCTGCTGGACGACCAGTCCGTTCCCCCCGCGCAGCGGGACGAGGGAGGCATTGCACGTGAAGTTGAGCAAGCGCTCTGCTGCGCTCATCGCGACCGGCCTGTCCGGCGCGATGCTGCTGTCCGCCTGCGGCGGCGGCGACGACGAGGGCGGCGGTTCCGGGGCCAGCGCCGACGGCGGCACCTTCAGCATGTACATCGGCGAGCCGGAGAACCCGCTCGTCCCGGGCAACACCACGGAGAGCGAGGGCGACCAGGTCGTCAACTCGCTGTGGACCGGTCTGGTCAAGTACTCGCCCGAGGGCGCGGTCGAGTTCACCGGTGTGGCGGAGTCGATCGAGTCCGAGGACAACACGACCTGGACCATCACGCTCAAGGACGGCTGGACCTTCCACGACGGGACGCCGGTCGACGCGCAGTCCTTCGTCGACGCGTGGAACTACACCGCCAACCCGGCGAACGCGCAGGACGGCGGCTCCTACCTGGCCCGCATCGCCGGCTTCCAGGAGCTGCAGGACGGCGCCGCGCAGGAGCTCAGCGGCCTGACCGTCGTCGACGACCGCACCTTCACCGTGCAGCTGGGCGCGCCGTTCTCGCAGTGGCCGGCGGTCGTGGGCTACAACCCCTTCTACCCGCTGCCGGACTCCTTCTTCGAGGACCCGGAGGCCTTCGGCACCCGCCCGATCGGCAACGGCCCGTTCCAGGCCGAGGAGGACTTCGTCCCCGGTGAGGGCATCACCCTGACCCGGTACGAGGACTACGCCGGCGACGACGCCGCCCAGGCCGCGTCCCTCCAGTACGTCGTCTACGCCGACGTCAACACCGCCTACACCGACGCCCAGGACGGCAACGTCGACATCATCGACGTCATCCCGCCGGACGTCATCGAGTCGGCCCAGGAGGAGTTCGGCGACCGGTTCATCGAGACCGAGTCCTCGCAGATCACCTACCTCGGCATGCCGACCTACGACGAGCGCTTCGCCGACAAGCGGGTCCGCCAGGCCATCTCCATGGGCGTGGACCGCGGGGCCATCTCCGAGGCGATCTTCAGCGGCACCCGCGCCCCGGCGGACTCGTTCATCCCGCCGGTCCTCGACGGCTACCGCTCGGGCTCCTGCACCTACTGCACCCTCGACGTCGACCGGGCCAACCAGCTCCTCGACGAGGCCGGCTTCGACCGCAGCCAGCCGGTCGAGCTGTGGTTCAACTCCGGCGCCGGCCACGACGCCTGGATGGAGGCCGTCGGCAACCAGCTGCGGCAGAACCTCGGCGTGGACTTCGTGCTCCAGGGCAACCTGGACTTCGCGGAGTACCTGCCGCTGGGTGAGGAGAAGGGCTACACCGGCCCGTTCCGGTACGGCTGGAGCTTCGACTACCCGAGCGCGGACAGCTACCTCACCCCGCTGTTCACGCCGTCGTCCTTCCCGCCCCTCGGCTCGAACTACTCCTTCTACGACAACCCGCAGGTCACCGACCTGATCGTCCAGGGTGACCAGGCTCCGACCGCGGAGGAGGCGATCACCGACTGGCAGGCCGCCGAGGACGTCCTCGCCGAGGACATGCCGTTCGTCCCGATGTTCTTCACCGAGATCCAGTCGGTGCACACCGAGAACGTCGACAACGTCCGGCTCGACCTGTTCCAGCGGGTCGTCGTCTCCGAGGTCACCGTCAACATCTGACCTCGGTCCAGCAGGACCCGCACCACCCGCCGGGGGCGCCCGTTCTGACCAGGACGGTCGCCCCCGGCGGCGCTCGTGCCCCCCGGCGGGCACGATGGACCCCGTGCCGCCGGCGGATCCCGGCGCCACGACGACCCGAGGGGGAACATGGGCCGCTACGTAGCGCGCCGCCTTCTGCTCACCATCCCGGTACTGCTCGGCGCGTCGTTCCTGATCTTCGCGATGGTGTACGCCCTGCCGGGCGATCCCATCCGCGCCCTGGGGGGTGACCGGCCGCTCTCGCCGGCGGTCGTCGCGGAGCTCCGCGAGCGCTTCCACCTCGACGAGCCGCTGTGGGCGCAGTACTGGGAGTACCTGAAGAACCTCTTCCAGGGCGACCTGGGCACCGACTTCCGCGGCCGGCCGGTCCTCGACACGATCGAGCGGACCCTGCCGGTCACGATCAAGCTGACGGTCGTCGCGGTCGTCTTCGAGGCGGTCATCGGCCTCGTCGCCGGCGTCCTGGCCGGGATCCGCCGCAACAGCTTCTTCGACAACCTGGTCCTGGTCTCGACGACGCTGATCGTCTCGATCCCGATCCTGGTGCTGGCCTTCATCGCCCAGCTGCTGTTCGGCCTCAAGCTGGGCTGGTTCCCGATCGCGGGCACCCGCGAGGGGTGGTACAGCTACGTCCTCCCGGGCCTGGTCCTGGCCTCCGGGTCGCTGGCCTACGTGGCCCGGCTGACCCGCACGAGCGTCGCGGAGAACCTGCGCGCCGACTACGTCCGGACGGCGAAGGCCAAGGGCCTGCCCAACCGGACGGTGGTCGTGCGGCACACCCTCCGGAACAGCCTGATCCCGGTCGTGACCTTCATCGGCGCGGACATCGGCACGCTGCTCGGCGGCGCGATCGTCACGGAGTCGGTCTTCAACCTGCCGGGCATCGGGCGGGAGGTCTTCGACTCCGTCCGCTCGCAGGAGGGCGCGGTCGTCGTCGGCATCGTGACCCTGATGGTCTTCTTCTTCATCTTCTTCAACCTGGTGGTCGACGTGCTCTACGCCGTCCTCGACCCGAGGATCCGCTATGACTGATCAGCAGCAGATGGACCTGCGGCACGACGAGGTCGAGGCCGGCACCACCACCGGGCTGGCCAGCCCGTCGGTGGACGTCACCGAGGCCCGGCAGAACAGCCTGTGGAGCGACGCCTGGGGCGAGCTCAAGCGCAACCCGCTGTTCTGGATCGGCGCCGTGCTGTGCCTGCTGTTCGTGCTCATGGCGGTGGTCCCGCAGCTGTTCGCCCGGGGCGCCGACCCGCGCGCCTGCGACCTGGCCAACTCCAAGGCGCTGCCCTCGGCCGGCCACTGGTTCGGCTTCGACCAGCAGGGCTGCGACTACCTCGCCAACGTCGTCTACGGCGCGCGCAACTCGCTGATCATCGGCGTGTTCGCGGTCGTCGTCGTCCTCGTGCTCGGCGTCGTCGTCGGGGCCATCGCCGGCTACTTCGGCGGGTTCACCGACGGCATCCTGTCGCGGATCGCCGACATCTTCTACGCGCTGCCGCTCATCCTCGGCGCGCTGGTGCTGCTGCGGGTGGGCCCGTCGACGGACCTGCCGATCATCAGCGACCGCGGCCCCGGGGCGGTCGCCCTGGCCCTGGCGCTGTTCGGGTGGATGACCGCGATGCGGCTGGTCCGCTCCCAGGTCATCGCGGTGAGGAGCTCGGACTACGTGGCCGCCGCCCGCGCGATGGGCGCCTCCAACCGCCGGATCCTGGTCCGGCACATCCTCCCCAACGCCGTCGCGCCGGTGCTGGTCTACACGACCATCACGATCGGCGTGCTCATCGCCGCGGAGGCGACGCTGACCTACCTCGGTGTCGGGCTGCAGCGGCCGGCGATCTCCTGGGGCCTGCAGATCGAGGCCGGCCAGGACTCGATCCGCACCGCCCCGCACCTGGTGCTGTTCCCCAGCATCGTCCTGACCCTGACCGTGATGGCCTTCATCATGATGGGCGACGCGCTGCGCGACGCCCTGGACCCGAGGCAGCGCGCATGACCCGTCCCGACCTGTCCAACGCTCCCGCCCCGGCGCCCGGGCTCGGGACGCCGGTGCTCGAGGTCGACGACCTCCACGTCGAGTTCCGCACCCGCTCGGGCGTGGTCAACGCCGTCAACGGCGTCAGCTACAGCCTGGCGGCGGGGGAGACCCTCGCCATCCTCGGCGAGTCGGGGTCCGGCAAGTCGGTGTCCGCGCAGGCGATCATGGGCATCCTCGACAGCCCGCCCGCGGTCATCACCGGCGGCGGGATCTGGTTCGACGGCAAGGACCTGCTCCAGCAGCCGGCCGAGGAGCAGCGCAAGGTCCGCGGGCCCGGCATCTCGATGATCTTCCAGGACGCGCTGTCGTCGCTGAACCCCGTGTACAGCGTCGGGTTCCAGATCGGCGAGATGTTCCGCGCCCACCGCGGGATGTCGAAGAAGGACGCCAGGAAGCGGGCCGTCGAGCTGATGGACCGCGTGCGCATCCCGGCGGCGGCCTCCCGCGTCAACGACTACCCGCACCAGTTCTCCGGCGGCATGCGCCAGCGGGTCATGATCGCGATGGCGATCGCGCTGGACCCCAAGGTCCTCATCGCCGACGAGCCCACCACCGCGCTCGACGTCACCGTGCAGGCACAGGTCATGGACCTGCTCAAGGACCTGCAGCGGGAGACCGGGATGGGGCTGATCCTCATCACCCACGACCTGGGCGTGGTCAACGAGGTGGCCGACAACGTGGCCGTCATGTACGCCGGGAAGATCGTCGAGCGGGGGACCGTGGACGACGTCTTCACCGACCCGGCGCACCCGTACACCGACGGCCTGATGAGCTCGGTGCCGCAGGTGGAGGCCAAGGGCGGCCGGCTGCTGCCGATCGCCGGCCAGCCGCCGAACCTGGCCGCCATCCCCCGCGGCTGCCCCTTCCACCCGCGGTGCTCGCGCCGCCGGCTGGGTGCCGCCGCGGCGCCCGGTCGCGAGTGCGCCACCGACGTCCCGCCGCTGCGCCTGGTCGTCCCGGGCCGCGAGGCGGCCTGCCACTACAGCGAGGAGGTCCTCGGTGTCTGAGCCGACCCCGGCCGCGGGCCCGTCGAAGGCCAGGGGCGCCACCGGCGAGACGCTGCTGGAGATCCGCGACCTGAAGAAGCACTTCCCGCTCACCCAGGGTGTGGTCTTCAAGCGGACCATCGGCCACGTCCGCGCCGTGGACGGCGTCAACCTGACCATGCGCCGCGGTGAGACCGTCGGCCTGGTCGGAGAGTCCGGCTGCGGCAAGTCGACGGTGTCGAAGCTGCTGGTCGCGCTGGAGAAGCCGACCGCCGGGTCGATCGTCTACAAGGGCCGGGACGTCGCCCGGCTCGGCGGCCGCGCGCTCAAGGACTACCGCCGCGAGGTCCAGATCATCTTCCAGGACCCGTACGCGTCGCTGAACCCGCGGATGACCGTGGGCGACATCGTCGCCGAGGGCTGGGCGGTGCACTCCGACATCGCCCCGAAGAAGGGCCGGCTGCAGCGCACCCAGGAACTGCTCGACCGCGTCGGCCTCAACCCCGACTACGTCAACCGCTACCCGCACCAGTTCTCCGGCGGCCAGCGGCAGCGCATCGGCATCGCGCGAGCCCTGGCGCTGCGGCCGGAGATCATCGTCTGCGACGAGCCGGTGTCGGCCCTCGACGTCTCGGTGCAGGCGCAGGTGGTGAACCTGCTCGAGGACCTGCAGGACGAGTTCGGCCTGTCCTACCTGTTCATCGCCCACGACCTGTCGGTGGTGCGGCACATCTCCGACCGGGTCGCGGTGATGTACCTCGGCAGCATCGTCGAGGAGGGGACCGACGTGCAGGTCTACACCTCGCCGTCGCACCCCTACACGCAGGCGCTGCTGTCGTCGGTCCCGCTGCACGAGCCGGCGCTGCGCGGGCAGAAGGACCGGATCCTGCTGCAGGGCGACGTCCCCAGCCCGGCCAACCCGCCCTCGGGCTGCCGGTTCCGCACCCGCTGCTGGAAGGCCCAGGACATCTGTGCTGAGGAGGCCCCGGCGCTGGTCGACCGCGGCCAGGGCCACCCGGCGGCGTGCCACTTCGCCGAGGCCCGCATGGTCGTCCCCGTGGAGGGTGAGTAGCGAGGACATCGCGGTCCTCCGGACCGCACCGCGGCCACGTGCCGTCCCCGGCTCGCGTCGAGCCCCGCCGCCGCACCCGGCGGGGACCCTCCGGGCCCGCCACCGGCCACGACACCCCGGTGGCGGGCTTCGGAGGTGCGCGAGGATGGACCTCGTGACCCCCGCTCTTCCTTCCCGACGCCTGCTGCTCGTGCACGCCCACCCCGACGACGAGACGATCAACAACGGCGCCACGATGGCCCGCTACGTCGCCGAGGGCGCCGCGGTCACGCTGCTGACCTGCACGCTGGGCGAGGAGGGCGAGGTCCTCGTCCCCGAGCTGGAGCAGCTGGCCGTCGACCAGGCCGACCAGCTCGGCGGGTACCGGATCAGCGAGCTCGACGCGGCCATGGCGGCGCTCGGGGTGACCGACTGGCGCTTTCTCGGCGGGCCGGGGCGCTACCGGGACTCCGGGATGATGGGGACGCCGGCCAACGACAAGCCACGCGCGTTCTGGCGGGCCGACCTCGACGAGGCGGTCGCGCACGCGGTCGCCGTCGTCCGGGAGGTGCGGCCGCAGGTCGTCGTGACCTACGACGAGGACGGCGGCTACGGCCACCCCGACCACATCCAGGCCCACCGCGTCGCCATGGGCGCGGTCGAGGCCGCCGCGGACCCCGGCTACCGCCCCGACCTCGGGTCGGCGTGGGAGGTCGCCAAGGTCTACTGGTGCTGCATGCCGCGGTCGGTGCTGCGCCAGGGCATCGACGCCATGCGCGCGCTGGGCGAGGCGTCCCCGTTCGACTCGCTCGGGGAGGTCGACGAGATCCCCTTCGCCGTCCCGGACGAGCTGGTCGCCGCGGCCGTCGACGGCAAGGCGTACGCCGACCGCAAGGACGCCGCGATGCGCGCGCACGCCACCCAGATCACCGTCGACGGCCCGTTCTTCGCGCTGTCGAACAACCTCGGCCAGGAGGTCCTGGGCACCGAGTACTACCGGCTGGTCCGCGGGGAGCGCGGCCCGGCAGGTCCCGACGGCTGGGAGGACGACCTGTTCGCCGGCCTCTCCGGATGATCCGGCGCACCGGGGCCGCACTGCTGGTCACCGGGCTCGCCGCGTGGCTGGCGCTCGTGGAGGTCTTCTGGTTGCCGCTGCGGGTGGCCGGGGTGCTGGTGCCCGTGTCGGTGGCGGCGGCCGTCGCGGGCAACCTGCTGCTCGTGCCGCTGGCCGAACGGCTGACCGGCTCGCGGGTCCTCGCGGCGCTGCCGGCGCTCGTCTGGCTCACCGTGGCCGTCGCGGCGAGCATCCGGCGTCCCGAGGGCGACCTCCTGATCACCGGCGGAGGGCTCGCGGGCTTCGTCAACCTCGCCTTCCTGCTGCTGGGCGTGGTCGCCGCCGCGTTCGCCGTCGGCCGGCTGCTCGCCGTGCCGGTCAGCCGGCCGCCGAGCGGTAGTGGTAGCGGTGGTGCTCGATGAAGCCGGCCTTCCGGTAGAGGCCGCGGGCGGGCGCGTCGTCCGCCGAGACCTGCAGGTACACCCACCGGGCGCCGCGCTCGGCGGCCCAGCGCTGCAGGGCCTCCATCACCGCGGTGGCCAGGCCGCGGCGGCGGTGCCGCTCGTCGACGGTGACCGCGGAGACCCCCAGCCAGCCGTCGGTGAGCACCCCGCGCGCGACGGCGGCCAGCGGGGCGGGCGCGGGGTCCAGCCGGACCGACGCGAAGACGACCTCCTCGGCGTTGGTCAGCACCGCGAGGGCGGACGGCGGCAGCGGCCGGCCACGGTGCCGGTAGCCGGCCAGCCAGGCGTCGTCCGGCGCGGGGGAGAGGTCGACCGGGACGCCGTCCGCCGACGGGACGGTCAGCGGCGCGGTGAGTACCAGCACGTCCTCGTCCCGTTCCCAGCCGGCGGCCGCGAACGCGGCGTCGGCGACTCGGGCCTGGCGGCCGGGCAGCATCGCGACAGGAGGCAGGCCGCGCTCGGTGTACCAGGCCGCGACGGCGGTCACGGCGTCCGGCAGGGGGAGGCCGGGATCACCCACGACCAGGGCGGAGTTGGCCCGGCCGGTGAAGCCGTCACCGGCGCGCAGCAGCCAGTCGCCCAGCGCGGCCTCCTCCGACCCGCGCCAGCCCCGGGTGGCGAGGCGTTCGAGGTCGGCGACGTCGAGGGGCGAGCGGCTCTGTCCCATGACCTGATCCTGCGTCCGGCGCAGGCGCGCTCCCCCGCGGGGGTGCGCGAGCCACCCGTCGCGCCCGGCGCGTCGGCGACGGGCCATACTGATCTCGCGAACGACGACCCCGGCGCGACCGGTGGTCACTGCCTGCGCGTCCCCGGGAGGGAACCACCGTGACCTACGTCATCACCCAGCCCTGCGTCGACGTCCTCGACAAGGCGTGCATCGACGAGTGCCCGGTGGACTGCATCTACGAGGGCGAGCGGATGCTCTACATCCACCCCGACGAGTGCGTGGACTGCGGCGCCTGCGAGCCGGTGTGCCCGGTGGAGGCCATCTACTACGAGGACGACGTCCCGGACAAGTGGAAGGACTTCTACAACGCCAACGTGGAGTTCTTCTCCGACCTGGGCAGCCCCGGCGGCGCCGCCAAGACCGGCAAGATCGCCAAGGACCACCCGCTCGTGGCCGCGCTGCCGCCCCAGGCGGAAGGGCACTGACGACCACCGTCGAGGGGACGGCCGCCGGCCGGCTGCCGGACTTCCCCTGGGACTCACTGGTCGGGGCGCGGGCCAAGGCGGCCCGGCACCCGGGCGGCGTCGTGGACCTGTCCATCGGGACGCCGGTCGACGACACCCCTGACGTGCTCGCGGCGGCGCTGGCCGGTGCGGGCAACGCCCCGGGCTACCCGACCGCGCTGGGCACCGCCGAGGTGCGGACGGCGGCGGCCGACTGGCTGCGGCGCCGGCTCGGCGTCCACCTGGCCGACCCGCTGGGCGCCGACCCCTCGGTGATCCCCACGATCGGCTCCAAGGAGCTGGTCGCGCTGCTGCCCACGATGCTGGGCCTGCGCGGCGGCGGCACCGTCGTCGTCCCGGAGGTCGCCTACCCGACCTACGAGGTCGGCGCGGTGCTGGCCGGCCTCAAGGTGCGGCGCACCGACACGCCGCCGGACGACGCGACCGGGATCGTGCTCGCCTGGCTGAACTCCCCGGGCAACCCACACGGGCGGGTGCTGACCGAGGACCAGCTGCGGGCCTGGGTGGAGTGGGGCCGGGCGCACGGCATCCCGGTGGTCGCCGACGAGTGCTACGTCACCCTCGGCTGGGACGTCGAGCCGCGGTCGATCCTGCACCCGGACGTCGCCGGGCCCGACCACACCGGCCTGCTGGCGGTGCACTCGCTGTCCAAGCAGTCCACCGCGGCCGGGTACCGCGCCGGCCTGCTCTCGGGCGACCCGGCGCTGGTGCGCACGGTGTGGGAGGTCCGCCGGCACCTCGGGCTGCTGGTGCCCACGCCGGTCCAGGTCGCCATGGCCGCCGGGCTGGCCGACGACGCGCACGTCGACGCGCAGCGGGAGCGCTACCGCGCCCGCCGCGAGCAGCTGGCCGCCGCGATCTGCCGGGCCGGTGCCCGGATCGACCACTCCGAGGCCGGGCTGTACCTGTGGGTCACCCGGGACGAGGACTGCTGGACGACGATCGACTGGCTGGCCGGCCTCGGGATCGTCGCCGCCCCGGGCACCTTCTACGGCCCGGCGGGCGCGCAGCACGTGCGGATGGCGCTGACCGCCGCCGACGACCGGATCGCCGCAGCGGTGGAGCGCCTGGCGGGCTGAGCGGCGCGGGGCGAGCCTGACGACGTGACCGACGTCGTCGTCCCGCCCGGGCTGGCCACGGCGGTGGTCGAGGTCCACGGCGCGGCCGGACGCAGCTGGCTGGCGGGCCTGCCCGGCGCGGTGCGACGGGCGGCGGCGCGCTGGTCGCTCGACGTGGGGCGCCCCTTCGCGGCGACCGCGCACTGGGTGGCCCCCGCCGTCCGGACCGACGGCGCAGCGGTCGTGCTCAAGCTCGGCCTGGCCGGGGACCTCGACCAGGAGGCGGCCACGCTGGCCGCGTGGCGCGGCCGCGGCGCGGTCGACCTGCTCGCGGCCGTGCCCGACGACCGGGGGACCGCGGCCCTGCTGCTGCGCGCGGCCCGGCCGGGCACGGACCTGTGCGCGCTGCCGGACGAGGTGGCCCTCCCCGTGCTGGCCGCGGTCGCCCGCCGGCTGCACGGCAGCGGCGCGGCGCGGCTGGACGGCGTGCCCGACAGCCGGCGCCGGCTGCCCCTGCTGCGGACCGGGCACCCCCTGGTCCCGGCCCGGCTGACCGCGCGGGCGGCCGACGTGCTCGAGCGCCTGCTGGCGACCGCGGCCGCCCCCGTGCTCTGCCACGGTGACCTGCACCCCGCCAACGTGCTGCGGGACGGCGACGGCTGGGTGGCGATCGACCCGCACGGCGTCTGGGGCGAACCGGCCCTCGACGCGGGGACGGCGCTGCTCAACCCGCCCCGCCCGTGGGCGGCGCTGCCCGACCTCGGCGCGCTCGTCGACCGCCGGGTGGCGGTGCTGGCCGCGGCCCTGGGGGTGCCGGCGGCGCGGGCCCGGGACTGGGGGCTGGTCAGCGCCGCCGTCGGGGCGGTGTGGACCGCGCAGGACTCGGGCCGCACCGACCCTGACCTGCTGGCCCTGGCCGCGGCCCTCGGGCCGTAGGCACGCGAGGAGGGGCCGGCCCCGTGGGACCGACCCCTCCTGTGCACGCCGCGTGCGGTGGCTACTTGAGCTTGAACAGCGCGGTCTGCGTCGAGCCGTCACGCGCCGTCATCGTGACCTGGTAGCAGGTCCCGGCGCCGGTCGGCGTCTTCCAGTTGTAGACGAACTGGCCGGACGTCGAGTCGTACCGCAGTCCCGTGCCACCGGTCGCGGCCAGCGTCTCGACCTCGTCGACCGGAGCGCTGTTGACACAGTTCACCCGGACGGCGTCCACCGAGGTGACGTCACCGACGCTGGTCAGCTCGGTGCTCGCGGCGAAGAGCTCGAACTTGACCGGGACCGTGCTGCCGCCCTTGACCGTGTTGTAGACCCCGCCCAGGTCGACCGGCGAGTAGAACCCCTTCACGGTCCAGGCGAGGACCGTGTACTGCTGGGTCGCCGTGCCCGTCCGGCCGGCCTGGTCCCTCGCGGTCGCGGTCAGGGTGTGCGTTCCCACAGCGGTGCTGTAGCCCGTCACCGTGCACGGCGCCGGGCCGGAGCCGCTGTCCACGGACCGGCAGGTCGGCGCCTCCGGGACCGAACCGAAGTGGACCGAGCCGATCGGGCGGCTGAAGGTGGCGGTGGGGTCGGTCAGGTCGATCGCGAAGGTGGGGGCGACCGCGCCGGCCGCGGTCGTGTTGCCGGCCGCGTCCGAGAAGGCCGGGCTGGCCACGCTCACGGCTGCGCCCTCACCGGTGGAGGTCACCGTGCGGCTGGCCGACGCCGGGCCGGACAGCGCGTCCTCGGCGGTGAAGGTCGCGGTGACGTCGCTCGTGTACCAGCCGTTCTGGCCCTGCGTGCCGACGGTGCCCGCGTGGGTGACCGTCGGGGCGGTGCCGTCCCGCTTGACCGTCACGGTCTCCGGACCGGCGGGACCACCCGCGCTGGTGGCGGCGCAGCCGTAGGTCGTCGCGGACTGGTCGGCCGTGACCTCCAGGTCGTCGCAGCCGGTGACGGAGAGGGAGTTCGGGGACTCCGGCTCGGTCACCGTCCAGTCGAGGGCCACGTTGCCGCGGTACCAGCCGTTGTCGCCGTCCGGCGCGGACGGGCTCAGGACGGGCGTGATGGCCGGCGCCGAGAGGTCGACGATGCGGTAGGTCTCCGACGTCTGCGCGGTCAGCCCACCGGCATCGGTGTACGAGCAGGTGGCCTCCTGGCCGCCGATCCCGTCGGCGGCGTGCGGGCCCGTGACGGCGCTGAGGGTCGCCGGGAAGGTCTTGGCGCCGTCCTCCGCGTCGGTCACCGAGCAGACGGCGTCCGGGACCGAGCCCTTGGCGTAGGAGCCGTTCGGGGCGACGCCGGACACGGTGATCCTCGGGGCCGTGTTGGCCGGACGGGCCACGTTCACCGTGAAGGCGGCGGGAGCCAGGTCGAAGGTGCCACCCGTGCTGTTGCTGGCCTGCTTCACGGTGACGGAGCTGCTGCCGGCCGTCAGCGGGGTCACCGTCAGCAGCGGGGTGTCGCTGCAGCTGGTGAAGGTGATCGACGACGGGCTCACGGTGGCCACCGCGGGGTTGCTGGACTCCACGTCGAGCACCAGCGTGGTGCTCCCCGTGAGGTTGCAGCCGTTCTTGCCGTCCCCGTTGGTCGGGGTGACGTAGAGGGCGGTCGTGCCGGCCCTGCCCCCGACGTTGAGCGACATGACCTCGGCGACCGCGTCGACCGTGTTGTCGAGTTTGTTGGAGATGTCGTCGGCGGAGGCGACGCCCCCGCCGGTGACCAGGAGACCGGCGGCGATCGCCGTCACCAGTCGAGTGGATGCGCGCACGCGCATGCAGTGCTCCCCGTTGTGTGAAGAGGGCCCCCTCGCGGGAGCCCAGATCACCGTGCCGGTTTCGCTACTCGCTCCCCGGGACCCCAAGCGACCAGATGCAGGGCCCGGATCAGTGCGTCACGGTCTGTCGTCGCAGAACGTAGGAGTTCAGCTGCGCTGCGACAACGACGGCCGCGTTGAGATCCCTCAACGGCCCGTGCAGACCGCTGGACCGGACACGTGGCCGGCCGGCCGGCCCGGAGAACGGAAGAGGGGCCGGCCACGGGGGGAGCCGGCCCCTCGTCCAGGGCGGGTCGTACTCGCAGAGGCAGTGGCCTCGGCCGTGCCGGCCGGGGACGGACCCGCGCCCGCGACCGTACGCAGCCGGGCGCCGAGGCGGCACCGCCGTCCGCGCGGAGGGGCGTTGGTTCTCCTCGACGCGTGCCGCCCCTTGGCCGCTAGCGGCCCTCGGTCAGCAACCGGACGGCCGACCGGCGGTCGGGGACCCGCAGCTTCCGCAGGATCGCCGAGACGTGGGTCCGTACCGTCACGGGCGAGACGAACAGGCGCTCGGCGATCTGGTCGGTCGACAGCTCGGCCGCCATGAGGTCGAGCACCTCGGCCTCCCGCTCGGTCAGCTGCGCCGGTGACGTGCGGTTCGGCAGCACGATGCGGCGGCGCGGCTTGCCGGCGAACTCCTCGGCCACCCGCTGCACCAGCCACCGTGGGAGGACCGCCTCACCGGAGATCACGGCCCTCAGCGCGGAGCCGAGCCGGTCGGGGTCGGTGTCCTTCAGCAGGTACCCGGCAGCGCCGGCGCGGAGGGCCGCGAACAGGTCCTGGTCGTCGCGGGACACCGTCAGCATCACGACGGCGGTGTCCGGCAGCGCCCGGGCGATGTCACCGGCCGCGAGGATCCCGCTGCCGGGCATGTCGACGTCCAGCAGGCACACGTCGGGGCGGTGCTGCAGGGCCGCCTCCACCGCGGCCTCTGCCGTCGCCGCCTCGGCCACCACGAGGAACGCCTGCTCCTCGAGCGCCTCGCGCACGACCGCCCGTGCCGGTGGGTGGTCGTCGGCCACCACCACGCGCAGGACGTCGTTCACGGCCACCGGACCTCGACGGACGTCCCGAGCCCGGGTGAGGAGGTGATCTGCAGCTCGGCGCCGACGCCGGCCGCCCGCTCGCGCATGCTGGTCAAGCCGAACCCCCCGTTGCTCCGTGTCCCCATGGTGAAGCCGCAGCCGTCGTCGGTCACCGTGAGGCCCGGAGGATCCCGCTGCAGGGTGACGCGGACGCACGAGGCGCGGCCGTGACGCACGGCGTTGCGCACCGCCTCGCTGAGGATCCGGAGCAGTGCCTCCGCACGGGCCGGGGACACCTCCACCGCGCCGTCGACGTGGGTGTGCACGTCCACGTCGTACCGTCCGGCGAGGTCGTCGACCTGGCGGCGCAGCGTCTCGGCGAACGGCTCGTCGACCGGGCGGGTCAGTGCGGCGATCGCGCGCCGCGCCTCGTCGAGCGCCCGTGCCGCGGCCGCCCCCAGCCGTTCGGCGGCGACGGGGTCCCCGGGCGTGGTGGCCAGCCGCCGCGACTGCGAGCTGATGAAGGCCAGCTCCTGCGCGAGACCGTCGTGCAGGTCGCGCGCCATCCGGCGTCGGGCCTCGAGGACGGCAGCCTGCGAGCGGAGCTCCCAGTACGACCGGATCTCCCGGCTCGCACCCACGAGCATCAGCAGGTACGACCCCAGCCGCAGCACGTCGCCGACGTAGACGTACTCCGTGTACAGGGACGGGTAGAGGAGGTAGTGCACCCGGGCGAAGGCGCCGAGCGCGCACCCGGCGGCGACCCACCGCAGCAGTTCGTCGCCGCTCCCCTCCGCACGGCGGGCGAAGGCCGCGGCCGCCACGCCGTAGAGCACGGCTCCGACGGCCTGCACCGCCAGGACGAGGGGGTGGCCGTCGAGCACCGGGGTGGACGCATCCCCCAGTCCCGCCCGCGGCACGACGGTGGAGGGGAGGGATGCGGACAGCGCGAGGGCCCCCAGCGTGGCGACGGCCACGGCGGCCGGTACGGCGGCGACCAGCAGGACGCTCACCCGTGGCGGGACGCGCGTACCGCGGCGGACCAGGGCCGCGGTGGCGATCAGGCCGCTGCCCAGGAGCCGGACCACGAGAGAGGCCCAGTCGGTCGCGGTGGGGACGTCGTCGGGGAACAGCGCACCGGGCAGCGCCCCGAGGACGAGGTTGGCCACCGCGACCGTGCCGAGCGCCAGGAGCAGGCACAGGTCCTGCGCGCTCCGGCTCTGCCGGAACCGCCCCAGCAGGAGGAACGACACGAGCAGGGCGACGAGGGCGTCGGTCGTCTCGAGGGCGACGTGGAGGGCGGGCGCGTGGTAGGCGAAACGGACGAACGGGAGGCCGGCGACGGCCAGGGTGACCGCCGCCCCGGCCACCGCCACGAGTGCCGTGAGGTTGCCCGGGGAGCGGGTGCCCCGCGTTCCGACCCGAGCGACCATCCCGCCCAGGGTAGGGCCAACTCCGACCGCGGCCCGGGAGGACGTGGGCCTGCGCCGTCCTAACCCGGACCGAAGGTGGACAGGAACCGGTCCCGGAAGGTGTCCATCCGCGCCACCGGGGCGTCCGGGCCCGGCCGCAGCCCCTCCTGCCAGCCCCATCCGGCGAACCGGTCCAGGACGGCCCGGTCGCGGGACACGACGGCGATCGGCACGTCGGCGCCGGCGTCGGCCGGAGCGACCAGCGGGGGCTGGTGGTCGCCGACGACGACGAGCACGAGGTCGTCGTCGCCGTGTTCCGTCACGTAGGAGACCAGGCAGCCGAGGGTGTACGCGACGGACCGGTGGTACAGCTCCCGCTGGAGCGCGCGGTCGGCGGTCCAGAGGGCGTCCGGCTCGCCCTCGGCGGGCATGTCCGCGAACACCGAGCCGTCGCCGACCTGGTCCCAGCCGACGATCCGCGGGATGAACTGCCACGGCGCGTGACTGGTGGTCAGCACGACCTCCGCCATCAGCGGCGGGCGGTCCGGCGCGGCGCCCTCGAGGCGGTCGAAGGCGGCCAGGGCGAACTGGTCGGGGATCGTCGGCCAGCCGTGGTCCGGGCCGCGGTACCCGAGGTCGCCCGCGGTGTAGACCCGGTCGTAGCCGTAGAAGGCCGCCTCCGGCCACGCCTCCGTCGTGCCCGGCATCACCCCGACCGTGCGCCAGCCGGCGCGGCCGAACGCGCCGGTCAGGGTCAGCCGGTCGCCGGCCACCAGCGTGCGGTAGCGCTCCTGGTCGTCGACCCACAGGCCCGACAGCAGCGTGGAGTGGGCCAGCCAGCTGTAGGCGCCGGTCGTGGGAGAGGCGAGGAAGCCGCTCCGGGCGGAGAACCCGGCCGCGGCCAGCCGCCGGGTGTCGTCGTCCAGGACCGTTCCGAGGCCCGGGTCCTCGACCGCCTCCCGCCCGTAGCTCTCGACGACGGCCAGGACGACGTCCTTGCCGCGCAGCGCGGTGAGCAACCGGTCCCCGGGCACGTCGGCGAAGGCGTCCACGCCCATCTGCGCGGCGAAGGCCCGCCGCTCCTCCAGCTCCGCGCGCACCTGCGCCACCCGGTCGTGGACCATGGCCGCCGCGCTGGCGGCCGCGACCGGCACGTTCGGCACCAGCTGCGCACCGAACAGGGCGCACACGACCCACGCGGTGCCGAGGGCGGCCAGGGTCCGCGTCGCGGCGGACCGCCGGCGGCGGAGCAGCCGCGACAGTCGCAGCACCGAGGCCGTCAGGAGGCCCAGGACCGCGGCGGCGGCGACCACGGCGGCGACCACGGCGCCGGTCGCCGCGCCCCGGCCGCTCGAGCCGTCGACGTAGGCCACCGCGAGCCCGATCGTCGTCCAGTCGACGACCGGGTCGAACGGCCGGCCGAGCACCGTGGCGAACCCCGCGTCGAGGACCTTCAGGACCGTCAGCACACCGAGGGCGAGCCCGCCGAGCACCGCCACCACGTGCCGCGACCGGCCCGGCACGACGAGCAGGACGGCGGCGCCGACGAGCCCCTCGACCGGGATGCGCACGAACGCGGCCGGTGTCAGGGCGGCGAGCTCGGGCGGGGCGACGAGGGCGACGAGCACGAGCCCGCCGGCCAGCGCGGTGGCCACCACCGCCAGGGCCCGGCGCCATCCCACGGGCGCCCGGTCCGCGTGCCCCGGGTCCGCGTGCCGCGGCTCCCCGTGCCCCGCCTCCTCGTCGCCCGGGGGACGTCGCGCGGCGCGCCGCAGCCACACCACCGACCGGCCGAAGGACCAGACCAGCAGCGCCAGCGCCCCGCCCACCAGCGTGGCCGCGACCGGACGCGGCAGGACGTCGGCTGCGGCCAGAGCGAGGACGATCCCCTGCAGTGCGGCCACGGCCTTGGCCGAGCGCCGCGCCGGCAGCGGCGCCCGCAGCCACGGCACCGCCCAGCTCGCCGCGACGAAGGCGTAGCGCATGGCCCCGATGGCGAGCACCCAGGGGCCGAGCAACCCGGCGATGGAGACGCTCAGCACGAGGACGAGGACGCTGTCGACCTCCATGTCGAACCGGGCGCCCAGTGCCGACACCGTTCCGCTGCGCCGCGCGACCCGGCCGTCGACCGCGTCGAGGGTCAGCGCCACCGAGGCGACGAGGACCAGCGCCGCGGTGGGGACGCCGCCGTCCCACAGCCCCTCGGCGACCAGCGCGGTGACGCCCCCGGTCAGCACCGCCCGCGCCAGCGTGACGAGGTCCGCCGGGCCCAGCGTGCGCGCCCCGGCCCGCCGAGCGGCGGCGGACAGCAACACCCAGAGGGCCGCCGTGTACGCACCACCGGTCAGCCAGCCTGCCGGGCCCAGTCCGGCCGTGGCCGAGAGCGCGGCGAGCAGGACGACCTGGGAGACGGCTGCCCTGGCCAGCTGCTGCTCGGTCCGCAACCGGCCCGGTGTCATCGGTGTGACTCTAGTCACAACGAGTCCGCGCGGACACACTGCCGGAGACGGATCCGAGGCGGCGGTGGGGTCCACGACCCTCGTGAGAGGAGCGACGTGGATCGGACGGCGCGCGCGTTCTGGCTCCGGGCTCCCGGCGAGGGCGAGATCCGCCCGGTCGCCGTCCCCCAGCCCGGACCGGAGGACGTCGAGGTGCGGACCCTGTACTCGGGGGTGAGCCGGGGCACCGAGACGCTGGTCTTCCGCGGCGGCGTGCCGGAGAGCCAGTACACGGCGATGCGGGCGCCGTTCCAGGACGGCGACTTCCCGGGGCCGGTCAAGTACGGCTACCTCAACGTGGGCGTGGTCGAGCGCGGCCCCGCTGCCCTGCAGGGGCGCACGGTGTTCTGCCTCTATCCGCACCAGACCCGCTACGTGGTGCCGGCCGCCGCGGTGACCCCGCTGCCCGACGGGCTGCCGCCGGCGCGGGCGGTGCTCGCCGGGACCGTCGAGACCGCGGTCAACGCGTTGTGGGACGCAGCTCCGCGGGTCGGCGACCGGATCGCCGTCGTCGGGGCGGGGATGGTCGGCTGCAGCGTCGCCGCGGTGCTCGCCCGCTTCCCGGGGGTCGAAGTGCAACTGGTCGACGTCGACCCCGCGCGGGCGGCCGTCGCCGAGGTTCTCGGCGTCCCGTTCGCCTCGCCCGACCAGGCCGCGGGGGAGTGCGACCTGGTGGTGCACGCCAGCGCCACCGAGGAGGGGCTCGCCCGCTCCCTCGAGCTGCTCGCCTTCGAGGGCGAGGTCCTCGAGCTGAGCTGGTACGGGGACCGCCGGGTCGCCGTGCCGCTGGGCGAGGGCTTCCACAGCCGCCGGCTGAGCCTGCGCAGCACCCAGGTCGGCGCGGTGGCACCCGCCCGGCGCGCGCGGCGCGGGTTCGGCGACCGGCTGGCGCTGGCCCTGCGCCTGCTCGCGGAGCCGGCCTTCGACGCGCTCGTCACGGAGGAGAGCCACTTCGAGGGCCTGCCCGCGCTGCTGCCCCGCCTCGCCGACGGCGGGCTCCGGGCGCTGTGCGTGCGGGTCACCTACGGGGAGAGGTAACCGGTGTTCGGGATCACCGTCCGCGACCACGTCATGATCGCGCACAGCTTCCGGGGGGAGGTCTTCGGCCCGGCGCAGCGGCTGCACGGCGCCACGTTCGTGGTGGACGCGACGTTCCGCCGCGCCGACCTCGACGCCGACGGCATCGTCGTCGACATCGGGCTGGCGACCCAGCGGCTGCGTGCCGTGCTGGCCGACCTCGACTACCGCAACCTCGACGACGAGCCGGCCTTCGCCGGCGTCAACACGTCCACCGAGTTCCTCGCCCGGTACGTCGCCGACCGGCTCGCCGAGGAGGTGCACGCGGGCGCTCTCGGGGAGGGCGCCCGCGACCTGGCCGGGATCACCGTCGTGCTGCACGAGTCGCACCTGGCGTGGGCGACCTACGAGCGCTCCCTGTGAGCCGGTCCGCGCCCTCGGCCGGGGCGCGGACGGTGTACGTCGTCGTCCCGGGGGACGTCGACGACGGCGCCGTGCCCAGCGGCGGCAACGTGTACGACAGGCGGGTCTGCCGGGGGCTGCCGGCCACCGGCTGGACGGTGCACGAGCGCGCCGTCCCCGGGACGTGGCCGCGTCCGGACGACGCGGCGCGGGCCGCGCTGGCCCGCACGCTGACCGCCCTGCCCGACGGCGCGCCCGTGCTCCTCGACGGGCTGGTCGCCTGCGGCGTCCCGGACGTCGTCGTCCCGCAGGCGGGCCGGCTGCAGCTCGTCGTCCTGGTGCACCTCCCGCTCGGCGACGAGCGAGGGCAGTCGCCCGGGGCTGCGGCCGAGCTGGCGGCCCTCGAGCGGAGGACGCTGCGCGCGGCGACCGCGCTGGTGGCCACCAGCCCGTGGACCGCCCACCGGCTCGTGACCCGGCACGGCCTCGACGTCGACCGGGTGTCCGTCGCGCCGCCGGGCGTGGACCCCGCGCCGCTCGCGCCCGGCACCGAGGGCGGCGGCCGGCTGCTGTGCGTGGGGGCGGTCACCCCGACCAAGGCCCAGGACCTGCTCGTCGAGGCCCTGGCCGTCGCCGCCGATCTGCCGTGGACCTGCGAGCTCGTCGGGTCGCTGCGCCGGGACCCCGCGTGCGTGACGGCGGTGCGGCGCGCCGTCGAGCGCTCCGGACTGGGCCGGCGGGTGCGGCTGGCCGGGCCACGGACGGGGGCGCGGCTGGACGCCTCCTATGCCGCCGCGGACCTGCTGGTGCTGCCGTCCCGCGCCGAGTCCTACGGGATGGTCGTGACCGAGGCGCTGGCGCGGGGTATCCCGGTCCTGGCCGCGGCCGTCGGTGGGGTGCCGGAGACCCTCGGCCGGGATCCGGACGGGCGGGTGCCGGGACTGCTGGTGCCGCCGGCCGACGCTCCGGCCCTGGCGGCCGGCGTGCGCCGCTGGCTCGGGGAGCCGGCCCTGCGGGAGGAACTGCGTGCGGCCGCGCGGGCGCGGCGCTCCGAGCTGGACGGGTGGGAGGCGACGGTCCGATGCCTGACCGGTGTGCTGGAGAAGCTGCGTGGGACGCCCGGCTGAGCAGTCCGGGCTCCCCGGTGTGCGCGCCCGACTGGCTGGCGCTGCGCGAGGACGCCGACGCCGCGGCCCGCGCGCCGGAGCTGGTCGAGCCGCTCCGCGCCGCCCTGGCGGCAGGAGCCCGGCGCGGAGCTCCGGTGCTCGTCCGGGACCTCGGCTGCGGCACCGGCTCGATGGGACGCTGGCTCGCCGGACGGCTGCCCGGCCCGCAGGTGTGGGTCCTGCACGACCGCGACCCGGGGCTGCTGGCCCTGGCGGCCACGAGCGCACCCCGCGCGGCGGCCGACGGCACCCCGGTCAGCGTGCGGACGCAGCGGGGGGATCTCACCGACCTGCGCCCGTCCGACCTCGCCGGGACGGCCCTGGTCACCGCGTCCGCCCTGCTCGACCTGCTGACCGCCGAGGAGGTGGACGCGCTCGCCGCCGCGTGCGCCGAGGCCGGAGCCGCCGCCCTCCTCACCCTGACGGTCGCCGGGCGCGTCGAGCTGGCCCCGGCCGATCCGCTCGACGCCGCGTACGCCGCCGCCTTCGACGCCCACCAGCGGCGGGAGGTCGACGGCCGGCGCCTGCTGGGGCCGGACGGCGGCGCGGCCGCCGTCGCCGCGTTCGCCCGGCGGGGCGCGGCGGTGGAGACCCGCCCCAGCCCGTGGGACCTCGGTGCCGACCGGGCCGACCTGGCCGAGGAGTGGCTGCGGGGGTGGATCGGCGCCGCCTGCGCCCAGGACCCGGACCTCGGGCGGGCCGCGGGCGGCTACCTGCGCCGCAGGCTCGACGACTGCGCCGCCGGGCGGCTGCGGGTCCGGGTCGGCCACGTCGACGTGCTGGCCCTCCCGGCGCGGACGTCGTGATGCGGCGCCTCTGGCCCGCCGTCAAGGTCCTGACCGGCGCCGGCATCGTGGTTGCGCTGGTGGTGCGCCTCGGCAGCGACGCCGTCGTCGCCGGGTTGCGGGGGATCGACGCGGGGGTGGCACTCGCCGCGCTGGGCATCGGCCTGCTGACCACCGTGCTCAGCGCGTGCCGCTGGTGCCTGGTGGCCCGCGGCCTCGGCCTGCCCCTCCCGCTGCGGGTGGCGGTGGCCGACTGCTACCGCGCGCTGTTCCTCAACTCGGTGTTGCCGGCGGGCGTGCTCGGCGACGTCCACCGGGCGGTCAGCCACGGCCGGCGGGCGGGGGACGTCGGGCGGGGCGTCCTCGCGGTGGCGCTGGAGCGGTCCGCCGGCCTGGCGGTCACGGTGGCCGTCGCCGTCGCGGTGCTGCTCACCCGGCCGGACCTGCTCCTGACCACGGCCGGCTCCGCGGTCCCCGGGAGCGGCCCGGAGCTGGTCCTCGTCGCCGCCGTCGTCGCCGCGCTCGGGGCCTGGACGGTGCGCGGAGGGCGCGCGTCGAGGGTCCGCGCCTCGCTGCGGACCGGGCTCGCCGGCGTCCGCAGCGGCGTGTTCTCCCTCGGCGCCTGGCCGGGGATCGTCCTCGCGTCCGCCGCCGCGACCGCCGCCCACCTCGCCCTCTTCGTCGTCGCCGCCCGCGCCGCGGGCTCCCGGGCGGCGCTCGGCGAGCTGCTGCCGCTCCTCGTCCTCGTGCTGCTGGCGATGGCGCTGCCCTTCAGCGTCGGCGGCTGGGGGCCGCGGGAGGCCGTCGCCGCCGGGGTGTTCGCGGCGCACGGGCTCGGCGCGGCCACCGGGTTCACCGTCGCGCTCGTGTACGGCGTGCTCAGCCTGGTCTCCTGCCTGCCCGGTGCCGCGGTGCTGCTGCTGCGATCCGCCGGTCGGCGGGCGCCCGCCTGCGAACCCGGACCCGGGACGCCCGGGGACCCGCCGCCGCGGCTCCCCTTGTCCGCTGTCGCGGCCCCTCGCTTTACTCGGAGGACTCCACCCGGGACGGGGAGAGGAGGCCTGGGTGAACGACACGCGTGAGCTGGTCCGTGTGGTGCTGCCGACCCAGTTCGGCGAGTTCCAGGTGACGGCGTTCGAGGTGCGGCCCCAGCTGGTCCACCTCGCGCTCTCCATGGGCGACCTCGACGGGGGTGAGGCGCTGCTGACCCGCCTGCACTCGGAGTGCCTGACCGGCGACGCCCTCACGTCGCTGCGCTGCGACTGCGGGATCCAGCTGCGGCTCGCGCTGCGCCGCATCGCGGCCGAGGGGCGCGGCCTGCTGCTCTACGTCACCGGGCACGAGGGCCGCGGCGTGGGGCTGGTCGACAAGCTGCGGGCGTACGTCGAGCAGGACGGGGGCGCGGACACGGTCGACGCGAACCTGCGGCTCGGGCTCCCGGTCGACGACCGCCGCTACGACGAGGCCGCCGCGGTCCTGCGCACGCTCGGCGTCGGCACCGTACGGCTGCTGACGAACAACCCGGACAAGGTGCGCCAGCTCCGCGCGGCGGGGATCACCGTCGCGGGGACCGAGCCGCTGAGGACGGCGGCGCACGTCCGCAACACCGACTACCTCCGCACCAAGGAGCAGCGGCTCGGCCACGTCCGGCCGGCCGGGGAGGACCTCGAGCCGGCCCCGTCGCCGCCGCCGGACGCCGTCCGCCTCCTCGGCGACGTGGACCCGCCGGCCGACCGTCCCTACGTCGTCCTGAAGTACGCCCAGACCCTCGACGGGCGGATCGCGACCGCCGGCGGGGACTCGAAGTGGATCAGCGGCGAGGAGGAGCGGGCGCTGTCCCACGCGCTGCGCGCGGCCTGCGACGCGGTGATGGTCGGCATCGGCACGGTGCTGTGCGACGACCCCCGGCTGACCGTGCGGCTCGTCCCCGGTGCGTCGCCGCTGCGGGTCGTCCTCGACTCCACGCTGCGCACGCCGTCGAGCGCCCTGCTGCTGGACGGCGGCCCGCCCACGCTGGTGCTCACGACCGACCGGGCGAGCGAGGCCGACCGGCAGCGGGTGCGGGGGACCGGCGCGGGGATCGCCGTCCTGCCGCCCGGCCCGGATGGGGTGGACCTCGGCGCGGGGCTGCGGGTGCTGCGCGAGCGCGGGGTGCGCAGCCTGCTGGTCGAGGGCGGCGCCCGGGTGATCACCTCCCTGCTCGGAGCCGGGCTGGTGGACCGGGTGGTCATCGGCACCGCACCGAAGATCATCGGCACCGGGAAGGAGGCGGTCGGCGACCTCGGGACCGCCCGGGTGGCCGAGGGCATCGCGCTGCGCAACCGGTTCGTGCACCTCACCGCGGACGACGTCGTCACCGCCTGGGACGTCAGCTACGACTCCGCCGTCGCGGCCAGGCGGGCGTAGACGTCACCGGACCGGCCCAGCGGGCGGAAGCGCTCGAGCAGCCGCACCAGGTCGGCCGCGTCCAGCCAGCGGTCGGCGGCGAGGCGCATGGTCTCGATCGGCGAGTAGTTGTACCGGTACCCGCCCGCCGTGGCCCCCAGCCGTTCCACCAGGTCCAGGGCGGCCAGGGCGGCATCGTGCGCCGGCGGCAGGTACTCGAAGGAGAGCGCGGGCAGCGGGCGGGTGAGCCCCTGCAGCACCTCTACCTCGAAGCCCTCCACGTCGATCTTGCAGAACGCCGGCACTCCGTGGGCCGCGATCAGGCCGTCGAGGGTCGCCACCTCGACCTCGACGGAGCGGTCCCACCGCACGCGCGCGAAGCTGCGGTCGGTCGTCACCGACGCCTGCCAGTCCGGGGACATCGACGAGACCGTGGGCGTCGCGGTGGAGACGTCCAGGCGCGCCCGCCCGGGGCGCGCCCCGACCGCCGAGGGGACGAGGAGGACGTCGTCGTCGCGGCCGAAGAACAGGCGCAGGACCCGCAGCAAGTCCGGTTGCGGCTCGACGGCGACCACCCGCGCGCCCAGCCGGCGCCAGGCGCGCACCCGGCTGCCCACGTGGGCGCCGATGTCGAAGCCGACGTCCCCCGGGCCGAGGAACTGCCCGTAGAACCGCACCATCCGCCGGTGCCTGCCCGGCACGCCGTGGTACAGGGCCAGCGACCGCCCGATCCCCCGGGCGCGGGCGAGCACGTGCCGAGGCGGGCCGCTCACCGGGTGACGGCGCCCCACACCGCCGCCGAGCCGGAGTGCCCGGCCAGCACCGTCGTGACCAGCGCCGCGACGCCGGCGAGGGCCGACAGCACGCCGGTGACCCGAGCCCCTCGACCACGGGCGCGGAGGGTGAGCACCACGGTGGCGACCGCGAGCAGCGCGAACGGCCACACCGCGATCAGAGCGAACAGCCCCCGTCGCGCGTGCTCGTCGATCACCGGCACGAAGCCGGGCGTGATCTCGATGGCGGCCCGCAACTGGTTGCCGGCGAAGTACCCCAGGGTCGCCGCGCCGGCGGCCGCCAGCGCCGCTCCCGCGACGAGCGGGCCGTAGGGCCGGTTCCAGGCCGGCCGGAGGGACAGGGCGATGGCGCCCAGGGCCGCCAGCGGCACGAGGACGACGACCGCGTGGACGAGCAACGGGTGGGCCGGCAGGCCCGCGACCGTGATGGGCACTCCAGGATGGTGGCAACCGGCGGCAGGTCCCGCCACGGCCGAACGTCCGGCGGGCCGCGACCTCAGCCGCAGAGCGAGTCGTCGACGCCGAGCGCGGCGGTCAGCTCGACGGCCATGCCCTCGTGCTTCTGGTAGGCCTCCGGGAAACCGCTGAGTTGCACGAGCTGGGCCGCGTCGGTGAGCCGGCGGGTCTCCCAGCCGGGCACCCGCACCAGGCCGTCGTAGAACTTCCCGGCCGCGTACGCCGGGTCCTGCACCTGTGTCGGCGTGCCCCAGCCCTGCGACGGCCGCTGCTGGAACAGCCCGAGCGAGTCGCGGTCGCCGTAGTCGAGGTTGCGCAGCCCCGACTCCTGCATGGCCGTGGCCAGCGCGATGACGACAGCCCGCTGCGGCAGGCCGCGGTCGTACCCGACCTGGGCGATGGTCCGGGCGTTGGCGACCTGCTCGCCGGTGAGGGTCAGGCCGGTCGCCGGCAGCCGGCACTCCGCGGTCGAGAGCAGGGTGTCCTCCCGGTCGGCGGTGACGGCCAGCACCACGAGCACCACGACGGCGACCACGGCGGACAGCCAGGCCCAGGACGCCGCCGTCCGTCCCGCCGCGCGGCGCGCCGGTGCCCGCCGGCCCGGCGAGGGGCGCCGTCCCGCGACCCGGCGGGTCGGCCGACGGGCCGCTGCCGGGCGCCGGGCCGGCCGTCGGGTCGCCGGCGACCGGTGCACCGTCGCACTGCGCCCCCGCGTCACCCGCTCGACTGTAGGTGCCGGAGCCGGACGCGCAGCGGTGTCGCGACGAGGTGTCGGTCGCTAGCGTGTCGGCGCGCCGACGCACCGTGAGGAGACCCGATGAGCGACGTCCTGCTGCCCGGCATCACCGCGACCCGCGTGCCGACCGAGCGGCTGACCCAGAACGTGCTGCACCCCGACGGCGTCGACCCGGCCGGTCCCGGCGAGACGGTGCTGTTCGTGCACGGCAACGTGAGCTCGTCACTGTTCTGGCAGCAGCCGCTGCTGGCGCTGGCCGAGACGGGGCGGCTGACGCCGATCGCGGTGGACCTGCGGGGCTACGGCGACACCGACCCGCTCCCGATCGACGCCCGCCGCGGGGTGCGGGACTGGGCCGACGACCTCGCCGCGCTCGTCACGACCCTGGGGCTCGAGCGGGTGCACCTGGTCGGCTGGAGCATGGGGGCGGGCGTCGTCCTCCAGTACCTGCTGGACGCACCGGAGCGGGTCGCCTCGGTGGCGCTGGTCGCCCCGGTCTCCCCGTACGGCTTCGGCGGCACCGCCGGCCCGGAGGGACGTCGGCTGTCCCAGGACGGCGCCGGGGCGGGTGCCGGCGCGGCCAACCCCGCGTTCGTCGCCGCCCTCGCCGCCGGCGACACCACCGCCGACCAGCCGACCAGCCCGCGGTCGATCCTGCGGGCGTTCTACGTCGCCCCGGGCTCCCTGCCGCTGGACCCGCAGCTCGAGGACGTCTTCGTCACCGCCATGAACAGCACCCGCACCGGGGAGGACCACTACCCGGGCGACGCCGCCACCTGCGCGACCTGGCCCGGGGTGGCGCCGGGGGAGCGCGGCGTGCTCAACACGATGGCGCCGACGGTGTTCGACGTGTCGGGCATCGTGGACCTCGCCGGCAAGCCCCCGGTGCTGTGGATCCGCGGGGACGCGGACGCGATCGTCTCCGACGCGTCGGTGTTCGACCTGGCCCAGCTCGGCGCCCTCGGCGCGGTGCCGGGCTGGCCGGGGGAGGAGGTCTGCCCGCCGCAGCCGATGGTCACCCAGACCCGCGCCGTCCTCGACCGCTACGCCGCGGACGGCGGCGCGTACCGCGAGGTGGTGCTGCCCGGCGTGGGCCACTCGCCGCACGTGGAGCGGCCGCGCGAGTTCGTCGTCGCGCTGCTCGAGCACCTGATCTCCCCCGCGGCCGCGCCGTCCAACACACCGGAGACCCCGGGCCCCGGCGACATCGGCTGAGGCCGGGAGGGGCAGAAGTGGCCACTCCTGCCCCTCCCGGGACGGGGCTCAGTCGTTGGCGTGCAGCTCGGCGTTGAGGGCGCCCCAGTCGCCGTCGCGGGGCAACGCCTCGAGCGCGCCGGACACCGAGTTGCGGCGGAACAGCAGCCCGTCGCGCCCGGAGAGCTCCGCGGCCTTGACCAGCGAGCCGTCGGGCAGGGTCACCCGGGCGCCCGCGGTCACGTAGCAGCCGGCCTCGACGACGCACCGGTCGCCGAGGGAGATCCCGATGCCGGCGTTGGCGCCGAGCAGGCAGCCGGAGCCGATCGAGATGACCTGCTTCCCGCCGCCGGAGAGGGTGCCCATGATCGACGCGCCGCCGCCGACGTCGCTGTCGGCCCCGACGACGACGCCGGCGCTGATCCGGCCCTCGACCATCGACGGGCCCAGGGTGCCGGCGTTGAAGTTGACGAAGCCCTCGTGCATCACCGTCGTCCCCTCGGCCAGGTGCGCGCCGAGCCGCACCCGGTCGCCGTCGGCGACCCGCACGCCGGAGGGGATGACGTAGTCGACCATCCGCGGGAACTTGTCGACGCCGTACACGGTCACCTGCCCGAACGCCGCGCGCAGCCGGTGCGGGTTGAACGACGCGGCCTCGACCGGGCCGGCGCTGGTCCACGCGACGTTGGTGAGCAGGCCGAAGACCCCGGTCATGTCGGCGCCGTGCGGGCGGATCAGCCGGTGCGAGAGCAGGTGCAGCCGCAGCCAGACGTCGTGGGTGTCGGCCGGCGGCGCGGAGAGGTCCGCGATGACGGTGCGGACGGCGATCACCTCGACCCCGCGGGCCTCGTCCCGGCGGACCAGGCCGCCGTAGTCGGGGCCCAGCTCGCCGGCGAGCTCCAGCGCGCCGAGGCGGGTCGTGCCGGCGACCGAGCCCTCGGGGGCGCCCAGGCGCGGCTCGGGGTACCACGTGTCGAGCACCGTGCCCGAGGGGGTCACGGTGGCCAGGCCGGCGGCGACGGCGGAGAGCGGGGCGGCGTTGGTCACGGGGACGACGCTACCCAGCGCGCCCCCGGGCCCGGCCCGCGGCGGCGGGCCACACGCGAGGGTGAACGGTGCGTGACCAGGCGGCGACGTGGCGCGCTGCGGCGGCCCGGCCACCACGCCGCCCGTAGGCTCGGTGGCCGTGAGTGACCTCCCCGCGCTCGACCTCTCCGCCGACGTCCTCTCCCTCACCCGCGCGCTGGTGGACACGCCGTCGGTGTCGGGGGACGAGCGGGCGCTGGCCGACGCGGTCGAGGCCGCCCTGCGCCGGCTCGGCGGCCTGGAGGTGGAGCGGGTCGGCGACGCCGTCCTCGCGCGCACCGACCTGGACCGGCCCTCCCGGGTGGTGCTCGCCGGTCACCTGGACACCGTCCCGATCGCCGACAACCTGCCCAGCCGGGTCGAGGACGGGCGGGTCTACGGCTGCGGCACCAGCGACATGAAGGCCGGCGACGCGGTCATGCTGCGGCTGGCCGGCCGGTTCGGCGTCCCCGGCGCGGAGCCGGCCCACGACCTGACCTTCGTCTTCTACGACAACGAGGAGGTCGAGGCGGTCAAGAACGGCCTCGGCCGGGTCGCCCGCGAGCGCCGCGGCTGGCTCTACGGCGACCTCGCGATCCTCCTCGAGCCGACCGACGGCGAGATCGAGGCCGGCTGCCAGGGGACCCTGCGGGCGGTGCTCGAGGTGCCGGGCCGCCGGGCGCACAGCGCGCGCAGCTGGCTCGGCGTGAACGCGATCCACGGCGCGGCCGGCATCCTCGCCACCCTGGCCGCCTACGAGGCCCGCGAGGTCGAGATCGACGGCTGCACCTACCGCGAGGGGCTCAACGCCGTCCGCGTGGAGGGCGGCGTCGCCGGCAACGTCATCCCCGACGCCTGCACGGTGACGGTGAACCTCCGCTACGCCCCCGACCGGGACGAGGCCGCCGCGGAGGCGCACGTCCGCGAGGTGTTCGCCGACGCGGTCGCCGCCGGTACCACGCTCACGGTCGTCGACAACGCCGGCGGCGCGCTGCCCGGGCTGGCCGAGCCCGCCGCGGCGGCGTTCGTCGCCGCGGTCGGCCGGCCGCCGCGGGCCAAGCTCGGCTGGACCGACGTCGCCCGGTTCGCCGCCTTCGGCATCCCCGCCGTCAACTACGGGCCCGGTGACCCCCAGCTGGCCCACACCCGCGAGGAGCACGTCGTCGTAGACCGCCTGCAGCCGGCCGAGGACGCCCTCGTCGCCTACCTCTCCACTCTCTGAGGAGCGCCCACCATGACCGTCGAGTCCAACGGGGGACGCCGTCCCCGCCCGACCCGCCACCGCGGGCCGATCATGCTGCGGGGCGGCGAACCCGACCCGCGCACCCAGGGGACGACGACCGACCAGCGGCTGCTGGACCGGCGGGGACCGACCGACTGGGTGCACACCGACCCGTGGCGGGTGCTGCGGATCCAGAGCGAGTTCGTCGAGGGCTTCGGCCTGCTGTCGGAGCTGCCGCGCGCGGTGAGCGTCTTCGGCAGCGCCCGCACGCCGCGCGACTCCGCGCACTACGCCGCCGGCGTCGAGATCGGGGCGGCGCTGACCCGGGCCGGGTACGCGGTGATCACCGGCGGCGGGCCCGGCGCGATGGAGGCGGCCAACCGCGGCGCGTCGGAGTCCGGGGGGCTGTCGGTGGGGCTGGGCATCGAGCTGCCGTTCGAGCAGGAGCTCAACGAGTGGGTGGACGTCGGCATCGCGTTCCGCTACTTCTTCGTCCGCAAGACGATGTTCGTGAAGTACGCGCAGGCCTTCGTCATCCTGCCCGGCGGCTTCGGCACCCTCGACGAGCTGTTCGAGGCGCTCACCCTGGTCCAGACCCGCAAGGTGACCCGCTTCCCGGTGGTGCTGTTCGGCAGCGCGTACTGGTCGGGCCTGGTCGACTGGATCCGCGACACAATGGTCCCGGCGGCCACGATCCACGCCTCCGACCTCGACCTGTTCACGGTCACCGACGACGTCGACGAGGTCGTCCGGGTGATCCAGGAGGCCGAGGCCGCCCGCGCCGAGGGCGAGGAGCTCGGCGGGATGCGGGCCGTCCCGGTGGACTCCGCCCCCAGCGACGCCTGAGGACCTCCGCGCGTGCTGTCCGTCGCCGTCTTCGTCCTCACCGTCCTGGTGGTCGGTGCGCTGGTGTTCCTCGCCGGCGCGCTGCTGCTCGGCCGCGGGGAGACGCAGCCGCCCGCCGACCTGGACCGCTCCCCGGTCGAGCTGCCCGACGACCGGCCGGTCACCGCGGACGACGTCCGGGGGCTGCGCATCTCGGTGACCGCCCGCGGCTACCGCATGACCGAGGTGGACTGGCTGCTCGAGCAGCTCGCGCAGACCCTCGAGGAGCGCGACGCGGAGCTGGCCGACCTCCGCGCCCGGATGGCCGCGGCCGGCACCGGCGGGGGCGACGCGCCGCCCGCCGCCGAGGACGGAGCGCGCGCCGATGCGTGAGCTGACCGAGACGATCGACGTCGACGCCCCGCCGGAGCGGGTGTGGGCGGCGCTCACCGACTGGACCCGCCAGGGCGAGTGGATGGTGGTCACCGACGTCGAGACCGTCGGCGGCCCGGCGACCGGGGTCGGCGGCCGGCTGGTGGCACGCACCGGCGTCCCGTGGCGGCGCGGACGCCACCTCGGCGTCCGCGACACCATGGTGATCACCGAGTGGGACCCGCCGCGGCGGGTCGTCGTCCAGCACACGGGACGGGTCGTCCGCGGGCCGGGGATCTTCGAGGTGACGCCGCGCGGCGCGGGGACCACCTTCGTGTGGACCGAGCAGCTGTGGCTGCCGTTCGGCCTGCTCGGGCAGCTCGGCTGGCCGCTGGCGCGGCCGTTCGTGGTCGCCGGGGTGCGCCGGTCGCTGCGCCGGTTCGCCGCCTTCGCCGCCCGCCACCCGGGATGACCGCGGCGGCGATCCGCAGCGAGCTGGCCGCGGCGGCCGATGCGGAGCGGGCCGAGGGGATGGCCCGCTACTTCCAGGCGCGCCCGGGCGGGTACGGCGAGGGGGACCGCTTCCTCGGCATCGGCGTCCCGGTGCAGCGCCGGATCGCCCGCCGGCACGCGGCGACGACGTCCCTGGCCGAGGTCGAGGCACTGCTGCGCAGCCCGCTGCACGAGGAGCGGTTGACGGCGCTGTTCGTCCTGGTCGAGCGGTTCGGCCGGGTCGACGCGGCCGAGCGCCGGGAGGTCGTCGAGCTCTACCTGCGGTGCCGGGCGCACGTGGACAACTGGGACCTCGTCGACGCCTCCGCGCCGTACCTGCTGGGCGACGTGGAGCCCGCCGTCCTGGACGAGCTGGCGGCGTCCGCGTCGGCGTGGGACCGCCGGATCGCGGTCATGGCCACGTTCGCCGGCGTCCGCGCCGGGCGGTTCGGGCCGACGCTGCACCTGGCCGACCGGCTGCTCGACGACCCGCACGACCTCGTCCAGAAGGCCGTCGGGTGGATGCTGCGCGAGGTCGGCAACCGCGACCGCGCGCTGGCCGAGGAGTTCCTGGCCCCGCGCTACCGCCGCATGCCGCGCACGATGCTGCGCTACACGATCGAGAGGTACCCGGCCGAGCGGCGTCGCGCCTACCTCGCCGGCGACGTGTGAGCACTCCCGGCTCGACCCCGCCCCTGGGGCCGGCTGCAGGCTGCCGGTGTGGCGTTCCCCCGGAGGAGCCCGTGTCCGACGTCGTCCTGCGCACCACCGGTGAGCGCAAGCTGCTCTCCGCCGAGCGCCGCCTTCCCGTCGAGGACCTCGACGCCCTCATCACCACGGCCCGGGAGGCGATCGAGGCCCCACCTCACCGGCCGGGACGTCGGCCTTGGAGTGCCGCACCTCGAGGTGGCCTGGCCGGTCGCCTGACCCGGGCGGCTCAGCCCCGCCGGGAGCGGGCGTACTCCAGCGCCTCGCGGGCCAGCGGCAGGTCGGTGGCCGGCTCGCCGTCGGTCAGGGTGACCCACTCGCGGTAGGGCCGGCCGCGGCCGGTGCCGAACGGGCCGCCGGTCCCGTCGGCCAGCAGCGAAGCCACCCGCGCCTCGGGGAGCTTCAGTACCACCGCGTCCCGGACGACCATGGCGAACGCCGCGCCGTCGACCTTGAGCGCCCGCGATCCGAACCGGCGCGGGCCGTCGGTGTCGGGCGGGGTCACGTCGGGTTCGCCGGCGAGGGCGTCGACCAGGACGGCGAAGCGGTCTGCGGTCTGCACCCGCTCATGCTGGCGCGGGTGCGGCTCCCGCGGGGCGGCCCGCCGCGCGGACGGCGGCGCGGCCGCGGTACCAGCGCCACCACAGCACCGCGGCGACGACGACGGTCACCACCGTGCCGCCGTCGTTCATGACCTGCGCGCCCTCCGCACCGTGGAGCACCCCGGCCGGCGGGTGCGCGTACAGCCACCGCGCCAGGACGTCGTGCGCGGCGGTGCCGGCGGCCAGCGCGCCGGCGCGGACCCCCACTCCGCGCGGGTGCGGCACGGGGTCGACCGCGAGCACCGACGCGGTCGCCAGGTACCCGCTGAACAGCAGGTGCACCGCCACCGCGGCCGCGAGGCCGGGCCGGTGCGCGGCAGCCGCGTGCAGGCCGGTGCCGTAGAGCACCCACAGCCCCGCGGCGTGCAGCGGGACGGCGACCAGCGGGTCGCTCGCCCACCGCGGCACCGGCGTCCGCAGGCCCCGCGCCAGCCGCCGGGCCGCGGTCACCGGCAGCGCCCGGAGGGCCAGGGTGACCGGCGCGGCCAGCACCAGCAGCAGCGGAGCGACCATCCCGAGCAGCAGGTGACCGGCCATGTGGGTGCGCAGGTCGCCGTGCGCGGCGGCCAGCCCCGCGCCGGAACCGGCCGCGGCCACGCCGAGCAGCCAGGACGCCGTCCGGGCCAGCGACCACGGCGCGCGGCACCGCCAGGTCGCCGCGACGTACAGGACGGCGGCCGCCAGGGCGACGGCGAGCGCGGTCACGCGGCCGGCCGGCGGCGGGCGCGCAGCAGCAGCGCCAGGCCGGCGAGCAGCAACGCGACCGCCCCGGCGTTCCAGGCGAGGTCGTAGCCGGTCAGGTCCACGCCGTAGCGCACCTGGTGCAGCCGCAGCAGCTTGTGGTCGACCACGCCGTCCCACAGCTGGAAGCCGCCGGCGCCGAGCAGGACCGCCGCCCACCACCGGGTCCGGTCGAAGGCGCCGCGCCGCCGCAGGTCCGCGGTCAGGGCCAGCCCGGCGACGACCGCCGACAGGGTGAGCGCGTGCAGGACGCCGTCGGAGACCAGCCCGACCGCGCCGCCGGCTCCGTCGTAGAGGTGGTGCCAGTGCAGCAGCTGGTGGAAGACGATCTCGTCCACCGCACCCATCAGGCCGGCGCCGACCAGCAGCCCGGACGCCGGGAGCCGCCGGCCGGGCACGGGGAGTGCACCGGTCACCGTCGACCGGTGCCCGGCGGCCGCGGCGGGAAACCCGCCCGGTCAGGCCCGCTCGGTCGCCAGGCGCGCGCCGAAGCCGAGCAGGGCGCAGCCGGTCAGCGCGTCCAGGCCGCGGCGGACCGGCCGGCGGGCGAGCAGCGCCCGGGCGCGGTCCAGCCCGGCGACGAGCAGCAGCAGCCAGGCCAGCCCGAGCACGGCGTGGGTGAGCGCGTAGGCCGCCAGCACCGGCACCGCGGTCTCCGGGCCGAGGAACTGCGGCAGCACAGCGAGGTAGAAGGCCAGCACCTTCGGGTTGGTGATGTTGGAGAGGAAGCCCTGGCGCCAGCCGGCCAGCGCCTGGCCGGGTACCGGCTCGCCCGCGGGCAGCGCCGCGTACCGGCCCCGGACGGCGGAGCGCAGCGACTGCACCCCGAGCCAGCAGAGGTAGGCGGTCCCGGCCCAGCGCAGCGTCTGGAACAGCGGCTCCACCCGCACGACCAGCGCGCCGAGACCGGTCGCGGCGGCGGCACCCTGCACGACGTTGGACGCGGTGACGCCCCCGGCCGCCCACGCACCGCGCCGCCGTCCGCCCGCGAGGGTGTTCTTGACGACCACCGCGAAGTCCGCGCCCGGCACGAGGACGAGCACCGTCGCGAAGAGGACGAAGGTCGCGTACCGGGACACGGCGCCACGGTAGGTCGTCGGCAGGGTCGGGCAGGATGAGCGGCCATGAGGTCGTGCGACGTGGCCCGCGGGGAGCGATGAGCAGGCGGGGCTGGGCGCTGTTCCTCGCCATGTCGGTCATCTGGGGCATCCCGTACCTGCTCATCAAGGTCGCCGTCGAGGAGGTCTCGCCGGTCGTCGTCGTCGCCGTCCGCTGCCTCCTCGGCGCCGCGCTCCTGCTGCCGTGGACCATCGCCCGCGGCCAGCTGCGCCCGGCGCTGCGGCACTGGAAGGCGCTGCTGCTGTTCACGGTCCTGGAGATGGCCGGCCCCTGGCTGCTGCTCTCCTACGCCGAGCAGACGCTGTCGAGCTCGCTCACCGGGCTGCTGGTCGCCGGTGTGCCGTTCGTCGCGGCCCTGGCCGGCCGGCTGGCGGGGGAGGAGGACCGGCTCACCCGGGTGCGCCTGGCCGGCATGGCGCTGGGGGTCGTGGGCATCGCCGTCCTGCTGGGGCTGGACGTCGAGGGGATCGCCCTGCTCCCGGTGCTGGCGGTGGCCCTCGTCGTCGTCGGGTACGCCACCGGGCCGCTGGTGGTGAGCCGGGCCCTGCCGGAGGTGCCCGGCGTGGCGGCCAGCGCCGTCGCGCTGACCGTGACCGCGCTCGTCTACCTGCCCCTCGCCGCGCCGCAGCTGGACGAGGCGGTGCGGGCACCGGCGCCGGCGCTGTTCTCGCTGGTCACCCTAGGCGTGCTGTGCACCGCCCTCGCGCTGGCGATGTTCTTCGCGCTGATCCGCGAGGTCGGTCCCCAGCGGGCGCTGGTCATCACCTTCCTCAACCCCGCGGTCGCGGTGCTGCTCGGCGTCCTGCTGCTCGACGAGCCGTTCACCCTCGGCCTGGCCGTCGGGCTGCCGCTGGTCGTCGCCGGGTGCGTCCTGGCCACCCGGCGCTCCCCGGAGCGCGGGCGGCGCGCCGAGCTCCCCGACGTCGACGCCGCCGTCCCCTGACCCGGGCTCAGCCCAGCCGGCGCAGCTGCGGCCAGATCTGCGACCAGGGCACCTGACGCTCCTCGGCGACCCACACCGGTACGCCCTGCTCGTCGTTGTCCAGCCCGACGCCGTTGTCGACGCGCCCGGCGAGCTCCACCCGGCCGAACCAGCGCCGCAGCTCCTCCTCGGGCAGCCCGACGGCGACCACCGAGGTCACCGACTCCGGCGGCGGGCCCCAGTCCCAGTAGGAGTTGTGCCCGCTGTGCGCCGGGGCCAGCTCGGGCGCGTAGCGGTCCACCGCGCCGGCCTCGCCGTAGTTGCGGGTGAGGACGGCGACCGGCTCGTCGGCCGGGAGCCGCTCGCGGGCCCGCTCGACGGTCGCCGCGAACGCCGGCCAGCCGACGGTCTCCCCGGCGTCGTAGTTGACGTCGACCACGGGGGTGGCGGCCAGCCGGTCGACCGGGACCACCGGCAGCATCAGGAACCCGTTGACGAGCAGGCTGGCCGCGAGCGCTCCGGCCACGGCGACGGCGCGCGGCCGGCTGCCGCGCGCCCACGCCACCACCGGACCCGCGCCGGCGGCCAGCAGCACCGGGTACAGCCCGCCCAGGTAGTACGGCTTGCCGCCGGTCGCCAGGAACCCGACCGCGAGGACGGCGTAGGCGACGGCGAAGGCCCGCCACGGCCGCAGCGCCGGGTCGCGCGCCAGCCGCACCCAGCCGACCGCCCAGAGGGGCACGAGCAGCGGGCTGACCAGCACCACCTGGAAGGGCAGGAACAGGTACCAGGGCTCGCTGGTCCCCGAGCTGCCGGCCGCGATCGCCTCGGCCAGCTCCAGCTGCGGCCACCCGTGCGCCGCCTGCCAGACCAGGTTGGGCGACCAGACCACCAGCGCCAGCGCGCCGCCCAGCCAGGGCCACCGGGAGCGCAGGGCCTCTCGCGGCCCCACGGTGAGGACGCCGATCAGCACGGCCGCGACCAGGAAGGCCGGCTGCACCTTGTTCAGCAGCGCCAGGCCGGCGACCGCGCCGGTGACCAGCCAGATCCGACCGCCGTCGCGCAGCGCCCGCACGAGCAGCCACGACAGCGCCGTCCAGGCCAGCAGGTCCAGCGTCGACGTGGAGAGCAGGTGGCCCACGGCCAGCAGGACGGCCGAGACCGCCATCGCCGCGGCGGCGAGCAGCTGGGCGCCGCGGCCGCCGCCGAACTCGCGGGCGAGCAGCCCGGTGAGGACGACGACGCCCCCGGCCGCGAGCGCCGACGGCACCCGGAGCGCGACCAGCGACCCGGGGGCGAGGGCGTCGACCGCCGCGGCCAGCAGCGGGGTCAACGGGGGCTGGTCGACGTAGCCGAACGCCGCCTCGCGCCCGGCCCGCAGGAAGTACAGCTCGTCGCGGTGGTAGCCGTAGCGGCCGGCGAGGGCGAGCAGGAGCAGCACCACCGCGCCGGCCAGCCCGGTCAGCGGCCGCAGCGCGAGGCCGGGCCGGGCCGCGATCGGGGAGCGGGTCGTCGTGGTCACCACGGCGACGACCGTAGGGCTGTCGGTGGGCGGGGCTACCGTTCCGCGCCGTGGACCCGTTGGTGAGATGCGCATGGGGCGAGAGCGCGCCGGAGTACGTCGTCTACCACGACGAGGAGTGGGGCACGCCGCTGCGCGGGGACGACGCGCTGTTCGAGCGGCTCTGCCTCGAGGCGTTCCAGTCCGGGCTGTCGTGGCTGACGATCCTGCGCAAGCGCCCGGCGTTCCGGTCGGCGTTCGCCGGGTTCGCCATCGACGCGGTCGCCGGGTTCACCGAGGAGGACGAGGCGCGGCTGATGGCCGACGCGGGCATCGTGCGCAACCGGGCCAAGATCCGGGCGGCGATCGCCAACGCCCGGGCCGCGCAGCAGGTCCCCGAGGGGCTCTCGGAGCTGCTCTGGTCGTTCGCGCCCACCGCGCCGCGGCCCCGGCCGGCCACGCTCGCCGACGTCCCGGCGACGAGCCCGGAGTCGGCCGCTATGGCCAAGGAGCTCAAGCGCCGCGGGTTCGTCTTCGTCGGCCCGACGACGGCCTACGCCCTCATGCAGGCCACCGGGATGGTCGACGACCACGTGGCCGACTGCTTCCGTTCTGTGCCCTGAACGGGGGCTCGTGTTGGACGTGAGCGCCGGATACGGGATCATGGGGAGCGGAGCTCACGGCATCGACGAGACGCCACACCGCAGCTCGAGAGGTTGCGGGTGGCCGATGAAGGAGGCACGCATGGCGGCCATGAAGCCGCGCACGGGTGAAGGTCCCCTGGAGGTCACCAAGGAGGGGCGCGGCCTGGTCATGCGCGTACCGCTCGAAGGCGGCGGACGCCTGGTCGTCGAGCTGTCGCCGGACGAGGCCGCGGCTCTCTCCGAGGCACTGAAGGGCGCGACCAGCTGAACACCCCCGCGAGCCTGCCCCCGGGCAGCCCCGCGCAGGACGACACGGCCCCGGCCGCCGGCAGCACGCCGGCGACCGGGGCCGCGCCGTTGCCGCGGGTCGAGGTCCTGTCCAGCCTCCCCGCGCTCGGGGAGGACGACGTCCTGGCCGTGCCGGTCGGGTCGGGGCGCGCACTGCCCGGCTGGCTCGCCGGTCCCGGCGCACCCGTCGACGTCGAGCTCCTCGCCGGCGCGCTGCGGGACACGGGGAACACCGGGCGGCCGGGGGCGCACACCTCCCTGCCGGTGCCCGGCCGGCGCCCGCGCAGCGTGGTCGCGGTCGGGGTCGGCGACGCGACGCTGCCCGACCTGCGCAGCTACGTGGGGGCCGCCGTCCGCCGCGGGCAGACGCTGGCCGAGCACGGCGCCACCCGGCTGGTCCTGCCGGTGGACGACGCCGCCGCGCCCGCCGGGGCCGAGGAGGTGCGCGTCGCCGTCGAGGCCGCGCTGCTGGCCGGCTACCGGTTCCGCGAGACCTCGAAGCCCCATCCGCCGCGGCTGGCCACGGTCACCGTGGTGGCCGCCGACGCCGGCGACCCGGCCGTGGCCGCCGCCGCCCGCGCGGGCGAGGTGGCCGGCCGCGCGGTCGCCTGGGCGCGCGACCTGGTCAACACGCCGAGCAACACGAAGAACCCGGCCTGGCTCGGCGCCGAGGCGGGGGAGCGGCTCGCCGGCCTCGACCACGTCACCGTGCACGTCCTCGAGACCGACGACCTGCGGGCCGGCGGGTTCGGCGGGGTCCTCGCCGTCGGCAGCGGCTCGGCCACGCCGCCCTGCGTCATCGTGGCGTCCTACCGCCCGCCGGCCGCGGGCGCCGGGCACCCCGTCCTGGTCGGCAAGGGCATCACCTTCGACACCGGCGGCCTGTCGATCAAGCCCAACGCCGGCATGCGCGAGATGAAGACCGACATGGCCGGTGGCGCCGCCGTGCTCGCCGCGCTGGACGCCGCCGCGCGGCTCGCGCTGCCGGTCGCCGTGACCGCCGTCGTCCCGGCTGCGGAGAACGCCGTGTCCGGGTCCTCCTACCGGCCGGCCGACGTCGTCCGGCACGTCGGCGGGCGGACGACGGAGGTGCTCAACACCGACGCCGAGGGTCGCATGGTGCTCGCCGACGGGCTGGCCCACGCCCGGCTGGACCTCGGCGCGACCGTGCTGGTGGACGTCGCCACACTGACCGGCGCGATGAAGGTCGCGCTCGGCACCCGCACCGCGGGCCTCTACGCCACCACCGACGGGCTCGCCGACGCGCTGCGCACCGCCGCGGCCCACGCAGGCGAGCCGGTCTGGCGGATGCCGCTGGCCGAGGAGCACGCCGACCTGCTGGAGAGCGCCGTCGCCGACGCCAACAACGCGCCGGGGAACCCGGGCGGGACGACCGCCGCGCTGTTCCTGCGGCCGTTCGCCGGCGACCTGCCCTGGGCCCACCTCGACGTCGCCGGCCCCGCCCGCGCGGGGTCGGACGACGCGGAGGTCGTCAAGGGCGGCACGGGCTTCGGGGCACGCACGCTGCTGCGCTGGCTGGAGGCCGGTGCGCCGGTCGATGCACCGATGACCGCGGACTGATGGCGGCCGAGGAGAGCGGCGTCGTCTTCCCGGCCGGTCCGGACGGGCGGCGCAGCACCGCGGCGTTGGGGCGCGCGGTCGTCGCCGACGCGCTGCGCCCGGTGGACCCCCCCGGCGCGGCGGCCGCGGAGCGGGAGACCAACTGGCGGGCCGGCTACGTGACCCACTTCCGTCGGCTGGTCGAGGCGGGGCTGACCTCGCGCGAGGCCGCGCTGACCATCGCCGACTGCGGCCTGGCCTCGTTGCACTCGCGCATGCGGGTGACCGTGCCCGACGGCGGCGAGACCGGCCTGGACGCGCTCGCCGGCGCACCGGCCGGACGTCCGCTGGCGACGGCGCAGGTGACCGGCACCGCCGAGCCGGAGCGGGAGCTGTCCCTGCCCTTCCACGGCGGGCGGCTGCGGGGGGACGCGCTGCTGCGGCAGCTGGACACCTGGGTCGCGGCCGGGGTGGTCGAGCCGTCGTGCGCCGAGGCGGTGCGCACGGTGGCCGCGAACCCCGGGTGGCTGTCGCTGCCCGACACGACCGTCGTCGTGCTCGGTGCCGGCGCGGAGATGGGCCCGCTGACCGCGCTGCTGCGCTGGGGCGCCCGGGTGGCCGGTGTCGACCTGCCGCGCGCGCCGCTGTGGGAGCGCGTCCTCGACACCGCCCGGCGCGGTGCGGGCACGCTGCTGCTGCCGGTCGCCGGGGAGGGCCCCGCCGACGCGGCCCGCGCGGGGGCGGACCTCATCGCCGAGGTGCCGGCCGTGGCCCAGTGGGTGGCCGGGCTGCCCGGCCGGCCGGTGCTGGGCAACTACGTCTACGCCGACGGCGCCACCAACGTGCTGGTGTCGACGGCGGTCGACGCGCTCACCGTGCGGCTGATGGCGACCCGCCCCGACCTGGCGCTGGCCTTCCTCGCGACGCCGACCGACGTCTTCGCCGTCCCGGCCGAGGCGGTGGAGCACTCGGTGCGCGCCTATGCCGGCCGGTCGCGGACGGCGAAGCTGCTGGGCCGGCCGCTGCGCACCCTGTCGGCCGGCCGGCTGCTGCAGCGGGCGCACGTGCCGAGCACCGCGCCGGGGATCGCCGACAGCCTCGTCGCCCAGCAGGGCCCGAACTACGCGCTGGCCAAGCGGCTGCAGCGGTGGCGCGCGACGGTCGCGCGGGCCGCGGGGACGACGGTGTCGATGAACGTCGCACCGCCGACCCGCACCCGGTCGGTGGTCAAGAACCGGGCGCTGGCCGCGGCCTACGCCGGGGCGCACCGGTTCGGCGTCGAGGTGTTCGAGCCGGCGACGTCCAACGTGCTGATGGCGGCGCTGCTGGTCCACGACCTGCGTACCGGCGGCGGTCCGGTGCGCGAGCACCCGTGGCAGGACGAGGCCGCGGCGGCCGCGCACGGCGGTCTCTGGCGGACCGCCTACGCGCCGCGCAGCGCCCTCGGTCTGGCCGCGCTGCTCGGTTACGGAGCCGCCCGCAGCTGAGGCCCGAGCCCGTTCTGACCGCAGCACGAGGCCCGGCACGAGGAGGGCACTCGCGCTGCTGGGGATCCGTGGTGCCGCGGTCCGGGGCTACGGTCGCCCGATGAGCTGGATCCGGACCCCGCCCGAGGACGGTGCAGCCGGCGAGGTGGCGGCTGCGTACGACCGTGACCGGGAGGCTCTCGGCTATGTCGCCAACTACACGCGGGTCTTCGCCAATCGCCCCGCTGTGCTGGAGGCCTGGCGTGCCCTCAACGGCGCCATCAAGGCCTCGATGGACCCGCGCCGCTACGAACTGGCCACCGTCGCCGCTGCCCTGAGGCTGGGATCGAGCTACTGCTCGCTCGCCCACGGCAAGGTGCTGGCCGAGGAGTTCGACGGTTGGGCAGCCGTCACCACCATCCTGACCGACCCTGCGGCGGCGCCGTTGACGCCGGTCGACCGGGCGGTGATGGCGCTCGCGGACAAGGTGGCCGCGGGGGCAGCGCACATGACACAGGACGACCTCGCCGGACTGCGTGCGCTCGGGGTGGACGACACGGACGTCCTCGACGTCGTGCTGGCTGCGGCGGCCCGCTGCTTCTTCAGCAGCGTGCTCGACGCGGTGGGCGCCGAGCCCGACGCCGCCTACCACTCCTTGGACCCGGACGCGCGGGACGCGCTGACGGTCGGTCGTCCCATAGCCGCGTCCTGAGCCGGCGGCACGGGGGCCGGCCCGCCGACAGCGGCACTCAGGCCGGGCCGACGAGCCCCGCGACGATCTCGGCCGACAGCGCCACGAGGGGCAGCCCGCCACCGGGGTGCGAGGACCCGCCGACCAGGAACAGCCCGGGCACGGGGGAGCGGTTGCCCGGTCGCAGGAACGCGGCCCGCGCGCCGTTGCTCGACGTCCCGTAGATGGCGCCGCCTCCGCTGCGGGTGTCCCGCTCGAGGTCGGCCGGCGTCCGGGCCACGCACCAGCGCACCCGATTGCGGACGTCGAGCCCGCGCCGCGCCATCACCTCCAGCACCCGGGTGGCGTAGCGGTCGGCGAGGCCGGGCGCGTCCCAGTCGACGCCACCGGCGGGGTCGTGCCGCGGGGCGTTGACCAGGACGAACCACGACTCGCTGTCGTCGTCCGGGCGGGTGGCCGGGTCGTCGGGCGCGCTGACGTAGACGGTCGGGTCGGCGACCGGTCGCGGGGCGCCGCGGCACGAGCCGACGCCGAACACCGCGTCGAACTCGGCGTCGTAGTCCTGCGGGAACAGCACGGTGTGGTGGGCGAGCCCCGGCGTCCGCCCGCGCAGCGCCAGCAGCAGCACGAAGCCCGACAGCGACGGGGTGCTCCGGCGGAGGTCCCGGCGCACCCGGCGGGTGGCGTGTGCCCGTGGCAGCAGGTCGGCGTAGAGCGCCGCGGCGTCCCCGCCGGAGACGACGACGTCGGCGCGCAGCACCTCACCGCCGGCCAGGCGGACCCCGGCCGCGCGCCCGCCCTCCACCAGCACGCGCTCGACCGCGCACCCGGTGCGCACGACGGCGCCGCGCTCGACCGCCCGGGCCGCGACCGCCTCGGCCAGCCGGCGCAGCCCGCCCCGCACGTACCAGGAGCCGAACGCCTGCTCCACGTACGGGATCGTGGCCAGCACGGCGGGCGCCCGCCGCGGGTCCGAGCCGGAGTAGGTGGCGTACCGGTCGAGCAGGGTCCGCAGCCGCGGGTCGCGCAGGTACGTCGTCCCCAGGCCGCGCAGCGTGCGCCACGGGGCCACCGTGCGGACGTCGACGGCGCTGCGGGCCAGCCGCGCGAGCGTGGCCGCCCCGGCCAGCGGCGAGCGCAGGAACGGCGCCTCGGTGACCCGCCACATCGCCGCGGCGCGCGTCAGCAGGGCGGTCCACTGGGCGCCGGCCCCGGCGCCGAGCGCCGCGTCGAGGGCTGCGGGCACGTCGTCGAGCGAGCCGGGGAGCGCCAGCGGCGTCCCGTCGGCGAAGCGGTAGGCGATCGCCGGGTCGAGGCGCACCAGGTCGACGGCGTCCTCCAGCGGGCCGCCGGTGGCGGTGAACAGGTCGCGGTGGACCTGGGGCAGCGTCACCAGGCTCGGGCCCGTGTCGAAGCCGTGCCCGTCACGGGCGAACCAGCCGAGCTTGCCGCCGACCTGCGGTGCCTGCTCCAGCACGGTCACCGCGTGGCCGAGTGCGGCCAGCCGGGCCGCCGCGGCCAGCCCCCCGAGACCGGCGCCGACCACCGCCACGCGCGCCACGCCGCCACCGTATCCGGGCGCCGCCACCGCCCCCTCCCGGCGATGAGCGACCCTCCGTTCCCCCGGCCGGGTGGTGATCGTTTGGCCTGGCGTCCCCCAGGGGTAGGCGATCGGTCCGGCCAGAACCGCCGGGCGGGACGGGGGGAGACAGGAGGGCCTTCGGTGCCTACCTCTCCGAGGAGGCTGGTGGCGGCCGGAGGGCTCGCGGCCGTCGCCGTGCTGGGCGGGTGCGCGAGCCTGGAGACCGACGACGTCGAGACGGTGGCCCGGGCGTTCGAGGACTCCGCCGGGGACCCGGCGCAGCGCTGCGAGCTGCTGGCACCCACGACCCGGGCCGCGCTGGAGTCCGACGAGTCGGCTCCGTGCGCCGACGCACTCGAGCAGGTCCCGCTGCAGGGCGGCACGGTCGAGTCGGTCGAGGTCTGGGGCGGCAACGCCCAGGTCCGGCTCAGCGGGGACACCGTCTTCCTCACCGAGACCGACGCCGGGTGGCGGGTCACCGCCGCCGCCTGTCGGTCCCGGGGCGAGGCGCCCTACGACTGCGAGGTGGAGGGACCGTGAACGGCGTCCGAGGGGTCTTCGTCGGGTTCCTGGTCGTGATCGTGCTCGGGATCGTCTACGTCACCGCGCTGGGGCTGATGGGCCGATGAGCGCGCCGGACCGCTACGGGTTCCTCCGTTCCAACGCGCTGAGCCTGGCCTTCGGCACGCTCTTCGTGGTCACGCTCGTGGGCCAGGCGATCTCCGGCACGGCGGACTTCAACGCCCAGCAGGTCGCCGACGGCCTGCCGACGGTGTCGTTCCTGGACTACGTCACCTCGTCGTCCTTCGGCGTCGACGTCATGGAGAACTGGCAGTCGGAGTACCTGCAGTTCTTCCTCTACGTCTTCGCCACCGTGTGGTTCATCCAGCGGGGCTCCTCGGAGTCGAAGGAGCCGGGCCAGGAGGGGCCGGAGTCCGACGAGGAGCAGCAGGTCGGCCGGCACGCCGACGAGTCCTCGCCGCGGTGGGCGCGCACCGGTGACTGGCGGACGGCCCTGTACTCGCGCTCGCTCGGGCTGCTCATGGGCGCGCTCTTCCTGCTCACCTGGGCCGCCTCCTCGGTGGCCGGCTGGTCGGCCTACAACTCCGAGCAACTGGCCGACAAGCAGGACCCGGTCGGCTGGGTCGGCTACCTCGGCGAGGCCGACTTCTGGAACCGGTCCTTCCAGAACTGGCAGTCGGAGATGCTGGCCGTCGGCTCGATGGCCATCTTCGCCGTCTACCTGCGCCAGCGCGGCTCACCGGAGTCCAAGCCGGTCGGCGCCGCGCACGCGGACACCGGTCAGACCGGCTGAGGGGATGGTCGTGCTCGCGTCCCGGAGCACCGCGACGACGAGGGCGTCCCCGCCCACGGCCGCCTCCTGCTGCAGCCGGGCGAGGGTGAGGTCGATCGCGACCTCGTGGCCCGCGGCGTGCAGCGCCGGGAGCTGGGTGGTCGCCCCGACGAGCGTGCCGACCCCGGTGGCCGCGTAGCGGGCGGAGCCGGCGCGGTGCCGCATCCGCAGCCGTTCGGGGACCAGGACGGTGAGCGACCGGCCCACCAGGTCCTCCGGCCCGTACCCGAGCAGCGTCCGGACCGCCGGGTTGGCGTACGCGATGCAACCGTCCCGGTCGGCGACCGCGACCGCGTCCGGCAGTGCCCCCAGGAGCGCCGGTGCAGCCATGGAGGCACTCCACTCGGGTGCCATCCCCCTCCTCTCCACTTCCAGGTGACGACGGCCCCTTCCCGGGTCCCGCCCCGAGCGTGCCAGGGATGGGGAGAGGGGGTCCTTCTTCAGAACGCGTACCGGACACGCAGCCACGGCGCGTGCGCAGCGATGAGCTCCTGCAGGCGGGTCACGCCGGCCCGCTTGACGTCGTTGCGGTAGCGCACGTTCCACTGCCCGTTCTGGCTGCGCTTGGGCTGCTGCAGGTCCGGTCGCCACAGCAGCTCCTCGGCCTTCGGGTGCCAGCCGAGGTTGACCGCGTGCAGGTCGCGGTTGTGGGTGAGCATGATCACCTCGGCCGCCGCCTGCGCCTTGGCCGCGGGCGAGAGCTCGTCGTCCAGCCGGGTCAGCAGCTGCGCCCAGTCCGTCTCCCAGCCCTCGCGCAGGACGACGGGGGAGAGGTTGAGGTGCACCTCGTAGCCGGCCTCGACGAAGTCGTCGACGGCGGCGATCCGCTCGGGCACCCGGGTGGTGCGCACGTCGAGCACCCGGGCGTCGACGTCAGGCATCAGCGAGAAGCGGATGCGGGTGCGCCCGCGCGGGTCGAGCTCGAGCAGGTGCCGGTTGACGTACTTGGTCGCGAACGACGCCTTGGCGGTCGGCAGCTCGCGGAAGGTGGCGACCAGGTCGGCCACGTTGTCGCTGACCAGCGCGTCGACCGAGCAGTCGCTGTTCTCGCCGATGTCGTAGACCCAGCTGTCCGGGTCGCACTGGTCGGGCTCGGTCTTGGAGCCCTGCCGGGCGACGTGCCGGCGCAGGTAGCCGGTGATCTGCTCGATGTTGGTGAAGACGGTGATCGGGTTGGCGTAGCCCTTCTGCCGCGGCACGTAGCAGTAGGCGCAGGCCATCGCGCACCCGTTGGCCGTCGAGGGGGCGATCCAGTTCGCCGAGCGGCCGTTCGGGCGAGCCGTGAGCGACTTCTTCACCCCGAGCACCAGCGTCTCGGTCTTCACCCGCACCCAGCGGTCGACGTTGCCCTCGTTGCCGTGCAGTTCGGGGATCTCCCAGTGCGAGGGGACCTCCACCACCTCGGCGTCGGGGAAGCGGGCCAGCACCTGCCGGCCGCGGGACGACTCGAGCGCGGCCGGTTCGGCGTGGATCTCGCGGACCCGGAGGAGACGGGAGAGCTCGGGCTGGACGGGGGACGGTGAGGCGGCGGCTCCCACACCGGGTCCAGCGGTCGGCGGCGACCCGGTGTTCCCCGGATGGGTGCGCCGCGCGCCACACCGTCACCGCAGGTCGAGGCCCCGGTCGGCGAGGAAGGTCAGGGGGTCGGTCGGGACGCCGTCCAGGAGCACCTCGAAGTGCAGGTGGCACCCGGTCGAGTCGCCCTTGGTGCCGACCCGCGCGACCTGCTGGCCGGCGACCACGGGCTGGCCGACGACGACGAGCAGGTCGTCGTCCTCCATGTGCGCGTACCGGGTGACCACCCCGCCGCCGTGGTCGACGACGACCAGGTTGCCGTAGCCCGACGCGACCCCGGCCCGGACGACGACCCCGGCCGATGCCGCGACGATCGGGGCGTCGCACCCCGGCGCGAGGTCGAGCCCCGCGTGCAGTCGGACGCCCCCGCCGGTTGGGTTGTCCCGCTGCCCGAAGCCGCTGGTGAGCGGGCCCTCGGTGGGCGTCGTCCAGTCGCCGGCGACGTTGCGCAGCAGTGGGCTGGCGCCGGTGCAGGAGACCGATCCGGTGCCCGGCGCCAGCCCGGTGACGGTGGCGCCGGCGAGGGCGGCGGTGACCTCGAGCGCGTCGTCCCACCAGCGGGCGTAGTGGTAGGGGTCGGCGTTGCGCTGGGTGCGGTGCGCGGCGATCGTCGGCGGCAGCGTCTGCCAGCCCTCGACCTGCAGCAGGGCCCGGTAGAAGTTGGTGGCCGAGGTGGTCGGGTCCATCCGGTCCTCGTAGCTGCCCCACGCGCCGTTGGCCCGCTGCTGGAACAGCCCGCGGCTGTCCGGGCCGACGGCGTCCCCGTGGTCGACGACGGTCAGGGACGACTCGCCCATCGCCGTCATGACGCCGATGACCTGGCCGCGGGCGTCGACGCCGAGCGCCTCGCCGGCCTCCATGATCAGCGCGGCGTTGACCAGTTGCTCGCCGGACCAGCCGGCGACCGGGCCGTCGGGCACCCCCGCGACGCTCACCGCGGTGCCGACCGGGGAGCACGCGCCGGCCTGCGGGTCCTCCTCCGTGACCAGGGCCGCGGTGACCAGCCCGCCCGCGACGAGCACCGGCGCGAGTGCGGCGAGGACGGCGCCCCGCCTCACGGGGCCGGCTCCGGCTGGACCTCGGGCTGCGTCCGGGGCGGCGCTGCGGGGACGTCCGGAGGCGGGGTCAGGGCCCCGGACGGGTCGGCGGGCTCGGACGGGTCGGCGGCGTCGACCGGCGTGAACCGCTCCACCAGCCAGGGGCTGCCGTCGCCCTCGCGGACGAGCAGGACGGCGTACTCCCCGGCGTCGGTCGGCACCAGGACCGTCGACAGGTAGGCGCTCACCGAGGGCGTGGGACGGGGCGGCCCCGTGACGGCGGACGCGGGGACCGCCTGCGGGTCGGTGCCCTCGTAGGCGGCCGCGGCCGCGGGGGACAGCAGCGGGACGAGCTCCGCCCACCACTGCCCGGGGTCCAGGGCGGGCCGGGCGAAGGCGGTGACCGCGGCCTTGGCGGCGTCGAGCGCGCCCTGCTGCGAGGCGTCGTCCTCGACGGGTGGGGGCGGCGGGGCAGGGAGCGCGGCGTCCGCGTCGCCAGGTTCGGCAGCCGCCGGTGCAGACGGAGCGGTCGGCTCCGGCTGCGCCTGCTCGGTCGCCGCGGCACAGCCGCCCAGCACCAGGGCAGCGGCGAGCGCGGCCGCTGCCGCGAGGCGCCGTCCCGAGCCGGACATGCCCGTGCCCTCCTGTCACCCGGCCGGACCCCCGCCACACCGGTGCGACCCGAGTACAACCCGCCCGCAGCGTGCGCGGGACCCCCAATGTCGGGCATTGCCGCACCCCGGAGCCGGGACCGACCGTGGAGGCCGACACGTACGGCGGGGGGTGTCAGCGCCTCGCCGCGGACGACGGACCGAGGACGGAACCGATGGACGATCACACCTCCTCCCTGGCCATCGCCGTGGTCGACCCGGGTCAGGGCATCGCCCCGCCGGGTTCGGAGGGGATCGTCACGATCGTCCAGTGGGTCGCCTGGACGGTCCTCGCCGTCTGCGTCCTGGGGGTACTGCTCGTCGGCGCCCGCATGGCGCTCGCCCACCGCCGCGGCGAGGGCGCCGAGCACGCGGTGAGCCTGGCCTACGTCCTGGGTGGTGCGGTCCTCGTCGGCTCGGCGTCCGGCCTGATCGCGGCCCTGGTCTGAGCGGCCGGGCGGGCGGGGGTTCGGACATGGACGTCGAGAGCGGGGGTGGATCGCGGTGACCGCCCCGACGCCCACGCCTGCTCCGACCTCGCCGGTCCCGACGCTGACCGACCCGCCGCCGGCCCCGCCGGTGACCGACCCGGTCCCTGCCGACCCCGCTCCGGTCGACCCCTCTCCGACGACACCCGCGGACCCGCCGCCGACGACTCCGGTCGACCCGCCGCCGACGGCTCCCGCGGACCCGCCGCCGACGACGCCGTCCGGGCCGAGCACGCCGACAGACCCGACGACCACACCGACGGGTCCCACCACGACGCCGTCCGGGCCGACGACCACGCCCACGGATCCGACGACCACGCCCACGGATCCGACGACCACGCCGACGGACCCGACCACGACGCCGTCCGGGCCGACGACCACGCCGACGGACCCGACGACCACGCCCACGGACCCGACGACCACGCCGACGGACCCGACCACGACGCCGTCCGGGCCGACGACCACACCGACCGACCCGACCGGCACGCCCACGGACCCGACCGGCACGCCGACCGGACCCACGGGAGCGGAGTCGCTGCCCCCGGCGCCGCCCACGACGCCGGAGACGGCCGTCGAGGAGGACCGGATCCCGGCCGCCGTCGTGGACGAGGCGGACGTGCCGGTGCTGTCGGGAGCCGACCAGCAGGCGGTGGAGGTCGACCGCATCCCGCTCGACCTGGTGTCCGACGCCCGGGACCTCGGCGGCCTGGGCGCCCTCGAGCCGGGCGACTCGATCACCGGTAGTGCGGACGTGAGCGGCGCCGACGCGGCCGCCGGGACCCTGGGCGACGCCTTCCTCGACCCGGCCATCCCGGCCGCGGGGATCGGCGTGCTGGACGAGAGCGGAGGAGGAGACGTCTTGGGCGACCTGGCGCGGGAGATCGTCGAGGCGGCCGGCGACGCGCTGGCCGCCGTGGCGCGACTGTGGGCCGACCCGCCGTCCCCCGGTATCGGTTCGATCGGTCCAGGCGGCACCGCGACGCCGTCCGACGCGGCCTCGCTGCTGGCCGGGTCGCTGGCCTGGTACTCGGCGGCCGTCGCGGTCGTGGCCGTGCTCATCGCCGCGGTGCGGATGGTGTGGCAGCGGCGCAGCCAGCCGGTGGCCGACCTGCTGCGGGGGCTGCTGACCCTCGTCCTCGTCGGTGGGGCGAGCCTCACCGGCGTCACGCTGCTGGTCACCGCCGCGGACGCGTTCTCCGTCTGGGTGCTGCAACGCGCGACCGGGGACGTCGAGGCCGGGCTGGCCGAGCTGCTGGCGCTCCAGCAGACCGACGGCATGAACGACGTCCTCGTGATCCTGCTGGGCACCGCGGCGCTGCTCGGCGCCCTCGTCCAGATGGTGCTGCTCGTCGCCCGCGGGGTGGTCCTCGTCGTCCTGGCCGGCGTGCTGCCGCTGTCGGCGTCGGCGACGAACACCGACACCGGCCGGGCGGTCTTCGTCCGCACGCTCACCTGGACGGTCGCCTTCGCGCTCTACCAGCCGGCCGCCGCGCTGGTCTACGCGACCGGCCTGGTGCTGGCGCCCACGCCGGAGGACGCGCCGCTGGTCGCCGCCCTGACCGGCACCACCTTCCTCGCTCTCGCGATCGCCGCCCTGCCGGCCCTGCTGCGGGTGCTGCGGCCGGTGGTGCGGACGGCGACCGACGGCGGCAACCGGGTGCGGGCGGCCGCGTCCGCAGGGCTGCCCTCCGGTGCCCGCGCCGTCGTGCCGGTGACCGTGTCGCCCGCCGGGGGAGCGGCCGCCGCCTCGGTGCGGGTCCCCTCGAGCCGTGGCGGTGGCCCCCGGGCCGGGGCCGCCCCGCTGGAGCGGGGCCGGCACTCCGCCGCCCGGCTGGGCGTCGGCACCCCCGGCCTCGACCGCGCCCCGGGCGCCGAGCCGGTCCCGGTGGCCGGGCCCGCGACCGAGCCGTTCCGCGCCGGCCTCCCTCGGGCCGCCTCCGACCACCGCCCCGTCCCCACGCCCCGATCCGACGCTGAGGACCCGCTGCCGTGACCGTCGCGCCTCCCCTCCAGCCCCGCACCTACGGCAACTGGCGCCGACCGGCCAGCCCCGGGCTGGGCGGCCTCGGCGCCCTCGGCACCGGCCTGCTGCTCGCCGGCCTCATCGGGGTGATCGCCACCCTGCTGCTCGTCGGCACCCTCGAGGCGGTGGTCGCCGGCGCCGTCCTCGGCCTGCTGCTCGCGCTGCTGGTGGTCCGCGACCGGCACCACCGGTCGGGGGTCCAGCGGCTGTCCACCCGCGTCGGCTGGGCGCGGGCGCGGCGCGGTGGGGCGCACCTCTACCGCTCCGGGCCGCTCGGCCGGACGCCGGAGGGCACCTTCTCCCTTCCCGGGCTGGCCGCGGCGTCCCGCCTCTCGGAGTGGGAGGACTCCTACGGCCGGCCCTTCGCGCTGGTCACCGTCCCGGCCACGCGGCACGCCACCGTCGTCCTGGTCACCGAGCCCGACGGGGCCTCGCTGGTCGACGACGAGCAGGTGGACACCTGGGTGGCCCACTGGGGTGCGTGGCTCAGCGCCCTGGGCAACGAGCCGGGCCTGGTCGCGGCGGCGGTGACGATCGAGACCGCGCCGGACTCCGGTACCCGGCTGCGGCACGAGGTCGGCACCCACCTCGACCCGCGGGCGCCCGACGTGGCGCTGGCGATGCTGCGCGAGGTCGTCGACACCTACCCTGCCGGGTCGGCCACGGTGACCGCCTACGTCTCCCTGACCTTCACCATGGCCGGCCGGTCCGGAGGACGGCGGCGGGGCGACGAGGACGTCGCCCGCGACGTCGGCACCCGCCTACCGGGGCTGATCGCCGGGCTGAACGCCACCGGGGCCGGCGCGGTGCGCCCGGCCACCGCCCAGGAGCTGTGCGAGGCGGTGCGGGTCGCCTACGACCCGTCGGTGGCCGCGGCGCTCGACGAGGCCCGCGCCGCCGGTGGCACCCCGGAGCTGCGCTGGTCGGACGTCGGACCGGCCGCCGCGCAGGCCGGCTGGGGCTGGTATCGCCACGACGGCGCCCTGTCGGTGACCTGGTCGATGACCGAGGCGCCGCGCGGCGAGGTGTTCTCCTCGGTGCTGGCCGACCTGATCGCGCCGCACCCCGACGTCGACCGCAAGCGGGTCACCCTGCTCTACCGCCCGCTGGACGCCGGCCGCGCCGCCCGGATCGTCGAGCAGGACAAGCGCACCGCCGACTTCCGCGCGTCGTCGTCCGCCCGGCCCACCGCCCGGGTGCTGCTCGAACAGCGGGCCGCGGCGCTCACCGCCGAGGAGGAGGCCCGCGGCGCCGGCCTGGTCGACTTCGCGATGCTCGTGACGGCGACCGTGGCCGACGCCGACCTGCTCGACGACCCGCGGGCCGCGCTCGACGTCGCCCGGGCCGCGGTCGACAACCTCTCGGCGACCGCCCGCACCCAGCTGCGCCCGGTCTACGGCTCGCAGGACTCGGCCTTCGCCGCCGCCCTGCCCCTGGGCATCGTCCCGTCGGCGCACCTCGCCGTGCCCCGCGAGTTCCGGGAGGCGCTGTGAAGCACCGGCCGACGAACCGGACCGCGCCGGCCCCGGCGCCCGCGCCGCGCGGCTGGCCCGGGCGCGGCCGGGGTGCCTCGACCTACGTCCAGGCCCCCGACGAGTGGCGCGCGACGACGGTGCAGGCCTGCGGGCTGTGGCCGTTCGCCGTCGGCGCCGGGACGCCGATGACCGGCGTGCCGCTGGGCCGCAACCTGCTGTCGGGCGCCACGCTGTGCTGCGACCCGATCAGCTGGTTCCAGCGGGCCAACCTGATCAGCAACCCCTCGGCGTTCGTGCTGGGCAAGCCGGGCCTGGGCAAGTCCACGGTGGTCCGCCGGATGGCCCTCGGGCTGGCCGGCTACGGCGTCCTCCCGATGGTCCTGGGCGACCTCAAGCCCGACTACGTCGACCTGGTGGAGGCCATCGGCGGCCAGGTCATCCGGCTGGGCCGGGGCCGCGGGCACCTCAACGTCCTCGACCCGGGCGAGGCGGTGGCGGCCGCCGCCCGGCTGACCGGCGACGCCCGCGAGCAGGTGCTGGCCGACGCGCACGGCCGCCGCCAGGCGATCGTCTCCGCGCTGATCACGGTCATGCGCGGGACGCCCCCCACCGACCGGGAGGAGACCGTCCTCGACCGGGCGCTGCGCGTCCTCGACGACACCCACGACACCGCCCGCCTCGGCGCCCCGACGCTGCACCACCTGCTGGAGGTGCTGCGCGCCGCCCCCGAGGACGTCCGCGCCGCCGCCCTCGACCGCGGGGACCGCAGCCGCTACGACGACGTCACCGAGGACCTCGAGGCCACGCTGGTCGGCTTGACCGGCGGCGGGCGGCTCGGCCGCATCTTCGCCGAGCCGACCACGACCCCGATGCGCCGCGACCGCCCGGTCGTGTTCGACGTGTCGAGCATCGACGACGCGCAGACCGACCTGCAGGCGGCCGTCCTGCTGGCCTGCTGGTCGGCCGGCTTCGGGACGATCAGCGTGGCGCACGCGTTGGCCGACGCCGGCCTCGAGCCGCGCCGGCACCACTTCGTCGTCCTCGACGAGCTGTGGCGGGCGCTGCGCGCCGGGCGCGGCATGGTCGACCGGGTCGACGCCCTCACCCGGCTCAACCGGCAGCGCGGCGTCGGCATGGCGATGGTCAGCCACACCATGAGCGATCTGCTGGCCCTCCCGAGCGAGGAGGACCGGATGAAGGCCCGCGGCTTCGTCGAGCGCGCGGGCATGGTCATCTGCGGCGGGCTGCCGTCGGCGGAGATGCCGATGCTCACCTCCGCCGTCCCGCTCACCCGGGCCGAGCAGGACCTCCTGGTCGGCTGGCAGGACCCGCCGGCCTGGAACCCCGGCACCGGCGCCGAGGCCGAGCCGCCCGGCCGGGGGCGCTTCCTGGTCAAGGTGGGTGGCCGGCCCGGCATCCCGGTGCACGTGACGCTCACCGGCGTGGAGCGGCAGCTCAACGACACCAACAAGCTGTGGCACGAGCTGTCCCGCTCCGCGGACGACCTGACGGCCTCGGCGACCTGACGGCCCCTCCCGCGGCGGAGGGCCCGGTCCGGGCCTGAGGGCCCTGGGCCGGGCCCGGGGGCCGCCCCTGCGCCACCAGACCTGCACACGGGCGGTCACCCCTCAGGGGTGACCGCCCGTGTGCAGCTCTCGCGCCTGGGTGCGCTCCCTCAGCAGCCCTCGGACGGCGAGGGGAGCCCGCCGGGGGAGGGCCACAGGCGACCGCTCACGGTCCCCACGAGCGACTCCTCCGGCACCGGCCCGAAGGCGCGGGAGTCGATCGCACCGTCGCGGTTGTCGCTGAGCAGGAACAGCGAGCCCTCGGGCACCGCAACCGGCCCGAACCACACGCCGTCCAGCAGCGCCGGGTCGATCGCCGGCTCGCAGACCGGGACGCCATCGACCACCAGGACGCCGTCCTCGATGCCGACCTCGTCACCGCCCACGCCGACGACCCGCTTCACCAGCAGGCCGTCCTCCAGCGGGTGCTCCACGGCCACGACGTCCCCGCGGTGCACCTCGCCGTGCCAGTGCGAGACGACCAGGAGGTCGCGGGGGTAGATGGTCGGCTGCATGCTGCCGGAGTCGACCCGCATGACCTGCACCGGGAGCAGACCGCTCAGGCTCGCCACGAACAGCAGCGCCAGCCCGGCCGTCGCCCACACGACCGCGGTCCGCAGCCGCTCCCGGACGGCACCGCCGCGGCCACCGGTGCGGGGGTCACCGGTGACCGCGGCGGCAGATCGGGGGGTGGAGCTCACCCGAGGACGCCGGTGAGCCAGAGCACCCAGGTGAGTCCGCCCAGGGCGAGCAGCGCGTTGGTGGCGCGGCCCCGCCAGGACGCCGGGAGCAGGGCGGTGAGGGCGGTCATGGCCAGCAGCTCGACCGCGACCGTCGCCGTCCCGAGACCCTCGGGCCCGTGCTTGGTCGGCTGCGCCGCGGGGCCGTCCATCGCGACCGGCCCGTCGGAGGCGATCGGCATCCCGTCGGCGAACCGCACCCCGGTGATGGGGTCGACCGCGACGGTGTCCCGCCCGGCGACGTCGTGCTCGTGACCGCCGGCCGCGACGTCGTGCACCGCGAAGGCGTCGAGCAGGTTCGTGGTGTGCGCCACCAGGTACAGCCCCAGCAGGCCGACCGTACCCAGCAGCCCGAAGGCGACCAGCTCGCGGCTGGGGCGTCGCCCGGCGAAGGCGGTCAGCAGCAGCCAGGCGGCCAGCCCGACCTGCGCCAGCGCGGTCAGGAGGAAGAAGCCGACGGCGAGCTGGCCGGACTCGAGGTGGTCCACCGCAGCGGCCACGTGCAGCCCACCTGCGGCCGCCGTCGCCGCGGCCGCGACCAGCTGCCACCGGGGGGCCCGGCGGCGCGGCGGAGCGGAGCGGGGAGCGACCGGGGCGGTGTCGACGGCGGTCACCGTGCGCCCCGCCGGTCAGAGGCCGTTCCCACGGGCGAGGCCGTGCGGACGAGGCGGGGCGTGTCCATCGAGCGGGCTCCTCACTACCGGGGTTCGGTGGGGAGACCCTCCCGCGTCCGTCCCGTCCGCCACAGCCGTTCCCAGGGGATGAGGGGGTCCCGCAAATGGGGGGATGCGCAGGTCAGCGGCGGTAGTGCGTCACTCGCCGTGAGCCACGGGGACGACTGCGGTGAGCAGCGCACCGCCACCCCGGCGTTCCGCCAGGGTGACCGTGCCGCCGAGGTCGACCACCCGGTCGCGCAGCAGCGTCAGCCCGAGGTGGCCCTCCTCACGACGGTCGGTGCCGTCGTCCGGGAAGCCCACGCCGTCGTCGGCGATCTCCAGCCGCACCGCCTGTCCGCCGTGCAGCTCGGTCTCCTCGAGGGTGATCCACGTGTGCTGGGCCTTGGCGTGCTTGGCGACGTTGGCCAGCGCCTCCTTGGCCGTGCGGTAGAGGACCGCCGTGGCGTCCGGGGTCATCTCCGGCAGGGGAGCGGCGTCCATGAGGACCTCCACCCCCTCGGCGCGCAGCGGCTCGGCGACGTCGGAGATCGCCGCACCCAGCCCGGGCCCGCTGAGGTCGGGAGGGTAGATGTCGACCATGAGCCGGCGCAGCGACTGGACGGCGTGGCGGACCGCGCCCACCAGCCGGTCCACCGTCGGCCGGCGCTCCTCGGGCAGGCTGCCGCGCAGGGCCGACAGGGCGTAACTGACGCCGGCGAGGTCCTGCACCGGCCCGTCGTGGACGTCGGCGGCGATCGCGCGGCGCTCGCGCTCGGAGGCCTCGACGTGGCGCTGCATCAGCGCGGCGCGTTCGGTCTCCTGGCGGCGCACCCGGCGCGCCAGGGAGGTGGCGATGGGGATCTGCACCACCTGCAGCAGGACGAGGGCCCCGATCGCCATGGGGATGATCTCGCCGCGCAGGAGGGCGGCCTGCCGGTCGATGCCCTCGTAGGCGAAGTAGGCCTCGAAGGCCAGCCTCTCGCCGCGCACCTCCAGCGGCGTGTACACCTCGAGCAGGGCCTCGGCCTCCGGCGCGGTCTCCGGGGCCTCGTCGACGCTGGAGACGGTCTCTCCGCCGACGGCGGCGAGCAGCTCGTCGGAGGGGCCGATGACCCGGCCCTGCAGGCCCGGCTCGCTGGCGTAGACGATCTCGCCGGTGGGCCGCCAGACGACCATGCGGGTCACGGAGCCGTCGCTCATCCGGTTCTGGACGTCCCGGTCGAGCTCCTCCCACCGGCCGTCCACACCGGCCAGCGCGTCGGCCAGCACCGGCGCGATCAGGAGCTGGCCCAGCCGGTCCGCGGACCGCTCGGCCTCCGCCAGGGCGTTGGCGCGCGCGATCCGCTCGCTGAGCCAGATGGTGCCCGCGGAGACCGCGAGCAGGACCAGCAGTGCGGTGGCGCAGAACGCCGCCAGCTCCCGCCGCGGACCCGCGCCCCCGGAGCGGGCGCGGCGGCGGGACCTGGTGGCGCGGGTGGAGCGGCCGGGCGTGGAGCGGGAGACCTCAGCGGTCATTCAGGGAGCCGAGCAGGCCCAGCTGCTGGGCCTTGACGACCGCCTCGAGCTGGGAACGGACGCCGAGCTTGGCGTGCAGGGACTTCACGTAGCCGCGGCAGGTCTCCAGGGTGATGCCGAGCACCCGGGCGATGGCCTTGACCTGCATGCCGCGGCCGAGGCAGTCGAGGACCTCCTGCTCCCGGCGGGTCAGCTGCGGCGGGGTGCCGCGGTCGGGGGAGGCCGGCGGAGCGGACGTCGGACCGCCGGCGAAGGTCGAGGGGGCGACGAGCATCTGACCGGCCTGCACCCGGGACAGGACGTCGATCATCTCGGCGAGCGAGCCGTCCTTCGGGATGAACGCCGACGCGCCGGCCTGCGCGGCCCGGACGACCCAGTCGGGGTCCCGGTGCGCGGTCACCACGGCCACGACCGCTCGCGGGGCGACCTCGCGGATGCGCCGGGTGGCGGCCAGCCCGTCCTGGCGGGGCATCTCGATGTCCATCACCACGATGTCGGGCTGGAGGTCCTGTGCCATCGCGACGGCCTGGGCCGCGGAGTTCGCCGTCCCGATCGCGTCCATGCCGGCGGCGGCCAGCGCTCCGGACAGCAGTTCGGCGAACGTCCTGTGGTCGTCGACGACCAGGACCCGGGTCTGGTCGATCCGTGTCTGCCGGTCCAGCTGGGCGAGCGCCATGAGAACCCCCGTCGGTGGTGAGTGCTCCTGCCCACAGGTGTGGGGGAGCGCCGATATGGGACCCGAGTCGTACGCCTTTTGACCAGGGGTCTTATGCCGTGGTGGGACTTAGGTCCCGACCATCCGCAACGCCCGACGAGCGAGTCGGAACACAGTGTGATCGAGACGGCACCGTCTCGCAGGGGCCCCCAGAGCTGGGTTCACCCGTACGGGGAGGTCGCCGACGCGGCCGCGTCACTCCACGCCGTACCACCGGCCGCGACCGCCTGCACGTGACCGGGCAGGGCGCCGGGGTCGTCGTCCTTCAGCAGGTAGCCGACGACGCCGATCTCCTGCGCCTCCTGGACCAGGGCCGGCGTGAACGACCCCGTGAGGACGACGATCCGGGTCTCCGGGTGCTCGGCGAGCAGTTCGCGGGCGGCCTGCAGCCCGGTGACCCGCGGCATCGCCAGGTCGAGGAGCACGACGTCGGGGTGCGTGCGCCGGGCGGCGTCGAGCACCTGTTCCCCGTCCTCGCACTGCGCGACCACCGTGACGTCGCCGGCGGCGGAGAGCAGTTCGGTGAGGGAGTCGCGGACGAACGCGTGGTCGTCGGCGAGCAGCACCTTGATCACGAGCCACCTCCTCCCTGGGCACCGGCGTGGGCGATCCGCACCGTACCCAGCGGCGTTGCCGGGGTCTGACCAGGGCTGCTGTGCCGGTGCGGACCCAGTGTCGCAACGGGTCCTCCCGTCGGCCACATCCGAACGGCGGGGTGTCGCGCCCCCCAAACGCGGGGGATGGCGCAACCGTGCCATGACGGACGGTGACGAGGCCGGATCTCAGGTCCCGGGCGGGTCCACGGCCGGCCGCAGGTCCTCGGGGTCGATCCGCCCGCTGGTCAGGTCGGCTGCCAGGTCGTCCACCGACTGCCCGGCGGAGAACGCCGCAGCCCGCAGCAGGTCCAGGGCCGTCGGGGTGTCGGTGTCCAGCACCATGCTCAGCCGGCCGATCGCCTCCCACACCGTCGCCCGCTGCCGCGCGGCCGGACCGTGCAGCCAGGCCGGGCCGCCCCGCGGGGACCACGGCGACCAGACGGCGGCCTCACCCAGTGCGGAGGACACCAGGTCGCCGACGGCCATGGCCTCGAAGACGTCGAGCTCGGGGACCGACGTCTCGTCGCTGAAGAACAGGTCGAGGGCCCCCTTGCCGGCGAGGGTCTCCCCGAGGGGGAGGGCCACGACCGCGCGGTACCGCGTGTGCTCGGTCAGCAGGCCGGCGAAGGTCGGCCAACGGCGGAGCAGGTCGGAGGACGCCGCGAAGACGGGTTCGCGGTGCAGCTGCGCGGTCTCGCACGGCCCGCTGCCGGCGGTGAACTGCAGCCGCTCGGCCAGCGCGGCCTCCTCCGAGCTGGCCCCCAGCGGGATCCGCCGCCCGGCGGTGTCGAGGACGCTCAGGCCCGCGCCGTCGACACCCAGGATCCGGGCCGACGCCCGGGACAGCCGCACGGGGAGCAGCTCCGGGCCGGCGAGCACGCCGTCGGAGACGTCGTCCACCGCGGCGTGGAAGCGCTCGGCGATCGACACGGGCCGATCATGCGCCATCCCCGGCCGCCGCACCCATCGGAACCGGAACGACTCGATCCGTTCCGGCACGGCCGACCGGGACGGCGGTCGACCCTCCGCGCCGTCGGGCGCCCGCAGGGGCAGGACGGCGGGGCCGTGCGGGCCGGGCACCACCCGTGCCCGCGCCCCGTAGTGGCCGGCCAGCGCCTCGGCGGTCAGGACCTCGGCCGGCGGCCCCTCGGCCACCAGCCGGCCGGCGGACAGCAGGGCCAGCCGGTCGGCGTACTGACCGGCGAGGCTCAGGTCGTGCAGGGTGCTCAGCACGGTCAGCCCGTCCTGGCGGCGCAGCCGGTCGACCAGGTCGAGCACCTGCTGGGCGTGGCCGAGGTCGAGCGCCGCGGTCGGCTCGTCCAGCAGCAGCACGCGCGGCTGCTGGGCCAGGGCCCGCGCCAGCACCGCCCGCTGCTGCTCCCCGCCGGAGAGCGTCGACAGCGGCCGGCCGGCGAGGTGGGTGAGCTCCAGCCGCGCCATCACGTCGGCCACGACCTGCCGGTCGCCGGCCCGCGGTGCGGCCAGCAGCGGCCGGTGCGGCGTCCGCCCTAGGGTCACGTAGTCGGCGGTCGTCACGCCCTCGGGCACGACCGGCCGCTGCGGGGCGTAGGCGACGTGGCGGGCGAGCTCCCGGCGCGGCATCCCGGTCGTCGGGACGCCGTCGATGCGGACCTCCCCGTCGTGCGGGTGGGCGCCCAGCACCGAGCGCAGCAGCGTGGACTTCCCCACGCCGTTGGGGCCGATGACCGCGGTCCACCCGCCGGGCCGCACGCCGAGCCGTACGTCGGCGAGGACCCGCGTGCGGCCGAACGCGGCCGAGAGCCCCACCACCTCCACCCGGGCGCCGCGGGTCACCGCCGCCGCGCCCCCGCCCACAGCAGCCCGGCGAAGAACGGGGCACCGACGAACGCCGTCACCACGCCGATCGGCAGCTCGGCCGGGGCGAGGACGACCCGCGCGACCAGGTCGGCCAGCACGAGGAAGGCGCCGCCGACGAGGAGGGCGGCCGGCAGGACGCGGGCGTTGGACCCGCCGACCAGCCGCCGGGTGATGTGCGGGACGACGAGGCCCACGAACCCGATGAGCCCGCTGACCGCCACGGCGGAGGCGGTCGCCAGCGACGCCGCGACGACCACCAGCAGCCGCACCCGCCCGGGGTGGACGCCGAGGGAGCGGGCCTCGTCGTCCCCGACGGCGAGCACGTCCAGTGCCCGCCCGCACAGCAGCAGGACCGCGCCGGCCACCCCCAGGTAGGGCAGCACCAGCGCGACGTCGGGCCACTGCGCGCGGCCCAGCTGGCCGAGCAGCCAGCCGTACACCTCGCGCAGGTCGTCGGTGTTCTGCTGCTGCACCAGCGTCTGCGCGGCGGCCAGGAACGAGGCGACGGCGACCCCGGCGAGCAGCAGGGTGGCGCTGTGCGACCCGCCGGCGGCGGTGCCGAGCAGCAGCGCCGCGCCGACGCCGGCCAGGGCACCGGCGAACGCGGCGAGCGGGACGACGCCGACCGGGCCGAGCGACGTGCCCGGCGCGTAGGCGATGACCAGGGTGGCTCCCAGCCCCGCACCGGCGGCCGCGCCCAGCAGGTACGGGTCGGCCAGCGGGTTGCGGAACACCGCCTGGTAGGCGGCGCCGGAGACGGCCAGCCCGGCGCCGACGAGGGCGGCGAGCACCACCCGCGGCAACCGCAGCTGGAGCAGCACCGCCGCGCCGGCGCCGTCCAGGCCGCCCGGCACGTCGACGCCCAGGGGTGCGAGCGCCCGGTCGGCGAGCGTCGCGACCACCGCGCCCGGCGGCAGCGGCAGCGCGCCGACCCACACGCCGGCGAGCAGTGCCAGCACGAGCGCCGCCGCGGCCCCGGCCAGCACCCACGCCGTCCGGCGGCGGGGCCGGGAGGGCGGGGGTGCGGTCCGGGCGTCCGCGGGGACCGTCATCGCGGCGTCCGCTCAGCCCCGCAGGACGGCGGCGACGGACTCGGCGAAGTCGGCCACGCGCGGTCCCCAGCGGGAGGCCACGGCGTCGTCGGCCGCCAGGACCCGGCCCTGCCGGACGGCGGGCACCGTGTCGAACGCGGGCCGCTGGGCCAGCGTGGCGGCGTCCTGGGCGCAGCACACCGTGTCGGCGAGGACGACGAGGTCCGGCGCCTGGCCCACGACGTACTCGGCGGACAGCTGCGGGTAGCCGCCGGCGGTGTCGGCCGCCTCGTCGGCGACGTTCTCCAGGCCGAAGAGGGCGTAGACGCTGCCGATGAACGTCTCGCTGGTCGCGGAGTAGTAGCTCGGGTCCAGCTCGTGGTACACGCGCAGGCCCCGCGACTCGGCCGGGACGGAGTGGGCGGCGGCGGTGACGCGGTCCTGCACGTCGGCGACCACGTCGGCCGCCTCCTCGGCGTGGCCGGTCGCCGCGCCGAGCGTCTCGATCTGGGCGTAGCTGTCCTCGAGCGAGTCGACCGCGCCCAGGAGCAGGGTCGGCACCTCCAGCGCGTCCAGGGCGTCGACGATGCCGTTCATGTCGTCGCTGAGGACCACGAGGTCCGGCGCGTACGCGGCGATGGCCTCGGCGTTCGGGGTGAACGCCGACAGGTCGGTGGTGGGCGCCTCGGCCGGGAAGTCCGACGTGCTGTCGACGGCGGCGACCTCCTCGCCGGCGCCGATGGCGAAGAGCACCTCGGTGGCGGTGGCCGACATCGACACGATCGTCTCGGGCTGCGCCTCGAGCGTGAGGTCGCCGTCGTCGCCGGTGACGGTGACCGGGAACGCGCCGCCGGAGGCCGCCGCCGGGTCCGCGGCCTCTCCGCCCGGGTCGTCGGACCCGGCGCAGGCCGAGAGCGTCAGCAGGAGCGGGAGGAGCAGCGCGGCGGGGGAGCGCCTGCGGGTGGTGCGGGACAAGCGCGGAGCCTCTCGGGAGGCGGCCGGCGCCGCCCACGGGCGACCGACGCCCGATGCGCGCCCCCTGCCGCGAGGGTCGGTACACGACGCGGGGCAGGCGATCTGGCTCAGGCCGGAGAGACCATCACAGTTGCGGGACAGCGCCGGGTTCCCACCGGTCTTCGCTGCGCGAGCGCCGCCGGCGAGCCGCCGGCCGGGAGAACGGTACCAGCGGCGGTCCTTCAGCCCCGTGCGCCGAGGACGGCGGAGTAGACCCCGACCGTCTGCTGCGCGATCGCCGGCCAGCCGAACTCCGCCAGCACCCGCTCCCGGCCGGCGGCCCCCATGCGGGCCGCCCGCTCCCCGTCGGCGAGCAGCTCGGCGATGCGCGCGGCGAGGCCGGCTTCGAAGGCCGCCGGGTCGTCGGGGTCGAAGGGGACCAGCAGGCCGGTGCGGCCGTCGTCGACCACCTCCGGGATGCCGCCCACGGCGCTGGCGACGACGGCGGTGCCGCAGGCAGCCGCCTCGAGGTTCACGATGCCGAGCGGCTCGTAGACCGAGGGGACGACGAACACCGTCGCGCCGGTGATCAGCGGCACCAGCTGCTCACGGGGCAGCATCGCCTCGATCCAGACGACGCCGTCGCGGCGGGCCTGCAGCTCGGCCACCGCGTCGGCCACCTGCTGACGCTCGGCCGGGGTGTCGGCGGCGCCCGCGCACAGCACCAGGCCGGCCTCCGGGGGCAGCTGCTCGGCCGCCCTCAGCAGGTGCATGACGCCCTTCTGGCGGGTGATCCGGCCGACGAAGAGGGCGTACGGCCGGTCCGGGTCCACGCCCAGCGAGCGGACGACGTCGGGGTCGTCCACCGGCTTGTAGGCCTCCGCGTCCACCCCGTTGCCGACGACGTGCACGCGGGCCGGGTCGAGCTCGGGGTACACGCTGAGGACGTCGGCCTTCATGCCCGCGCTGACGGCGATCACCGCGTCGGCGGCGAGGTACGCGGTGCGCTCCACCCACGAGGAGAGCCGGTAGCCGCCGCCGAGCTGGTCGGCCTTCCACGGCCGGCGCGGCTCCAGCGAGTGGGCGGTCACCACGTGCGGCGTGCCGTGCACCAGGCCGGCGAACAGGCCGGCGGCGTTGGCGTACCAGGTGTGGGAGTGCACCAGGTCGGCGTCGGCCAGCGCCCCGGCGACCTCCACGTCGACGCCGAGGGCCTGCAGCGCGCCGTTGGCCGCCCTCAGCCCCTCCGGGACCGGGTGGCCGGTGGCGTCCGGCCGGGGGCCGCCGAAGCAGTGGACGTCGATCTCCGGGCCCGCCGGCAGGGAGCGCAGGGCCGCGGCGAGGTGCTCGACGTGCACCCCCGCACCCCCGTACACGTCCGGCGGCCACTCCCTCGTCACCATCCCGATGCGCACGGGCTTCACCCTAGGGGGCACAGTCGCGCAGCGCGGGGCGGCGAAGGCCCCGCTCAGCGGCTACGTTGCGTCACATGCGCGGCGGTCCTCGGGTTCTCGGCATCGTCCTGGCGGGTGGTGAGGGCAAGCGACTCGCCCCACTGACACAGGACCGGGCCAAGCCGGCGGTCCCGTTCGGGGGCAACTACCGCCTCATCGACTTCGTGCTGTCCAACCTGGTGAACGCCGACATCCGGCAGATCGCCGTCCTCACCCAGTACAAGAGCCACAGCCTCGACCGGCACATCACGACGACCTGGCGGCTGTCGCAGATGCTGGGGAACTACATCACCCCGGTACCGGCGCAGCAGCGGCTCGGGCCGCGCTGGTACACCGGCAGCGCGGACGCGATCTTCCAGAGCCTCAACCTGATCTACGACGCCCGCCCTGACATCGTCGTCGTCTTCGGGGCCGACCACGTCTACCGCATGGACCCCGCGCAGATGATCGACCAGCACGTGCAGACCGGTGCCGGGGTGACCATCGCCGGCCTGCGGGTGCCCCGGCACGAGGCCACCGGGTTCGGCGTCATCGACGCCGACGCCGCGGGCAAGGTGCGCGGCTTCCTGGAGAAGCCGGCCGACCCGCCCGGGCTGCCCGACTCGCCGGACGAGAGCTTCGCGTCCATGGGGAACTACGTGTTCACCACGGACGCGCTGCTGGAGGCCCTGCGCACGGACGCCGAGGACGAGACCTCCGCGCACGACATGGGCGGCTCGATCATGCCGATGCTCGCCGAAGCGGGGGACGCGTACGTCTACGACTTCTCCACCAACATCGTCCCGGGGGCCACCGAGCGGGACCACGGCTACTGGCGGGACGTCGGGACGCTCGACTCCTACTTCGACGCCCACATGGACCTCGTGTCGGTCACCCCGGTGTTCAACCTCTACAACGACCGCTGGCCGATCCTGACCCTGCCCCCGCAGCAGCCTCCGGCGAAGTTCGTGCTCGGCGGCCGCGCGGAGGAGTCGATGGTCAGCGCCGGCGCGATCATCGGCGGCGGCTCGGTGCACAGTTCGGTCGTCTCGCCCGGGGTGCGCGTGGAACGCGGCGCGCGGGTGGAGGACAGCGTGCTCATGGACGGCGTGGTCGTCGGGGAGGGCGCCTACGTCCGGCGGGCCATCCTCGACAAGAACGTCGTCGTCCCGGACTGGGCGCGGATCGGCGTGGACCTGGCGGCCGACCGCGAGCGCTACCACGTCAGCGCCGGTGGGGTGACGGTCCTGGGGAAGGGCGCGCGCGCCCACGTCTGAAGAAGGACCCTCGTGCCCCCCGACCCTCGCTCCGCTCGGGCCGGGGCCCTGCACGAGGGCCGCTCCAGCACGTCACCACTGGTCGTGACCCTGCTGCTGGGGCGCGCGGCCCAGGAGCGGTTCGACCGGCTGCGTGCGGCGCACTTCCCGCCGGAGCGCAACCACCTGGCCGCGCACGTCACGCTCTTCCACGCCCTGCCCGGCGAGCGGGTGGACACCGTCGCCGCCGGCCTGGCCGCCGCGGCCACCCGGCCGCCGTTCGCGATCGCGGTGACCGGCCTGCGGCTGCTCGGCCGCGGCGTGGCCTACACCCTGGAGTCGGCGGAGCTCGACGCACTGCGCGACCGGCTCGTCGCGGCCTGGGAGCCGTGGCTGACCCGGCAGGACCGGCAGCGGTTCGCCCCGCACGTCACCGTGCAGAACAAGATCGAGCCCCCGGTGGCCCGGGCGCTGCGCGACCGGCTGGCCGTGCAGTCCACCCCTGAGCCGGTACCGGCGCGCGGCCTGTGACTGTGGCGCTACCGCGGCGGGCCGTGGGAGCCGGTGGCCGAGTACCCGTTCGGCTGACCGCGCTACCGGCGCTTGCTCGCCACCAGCAGACCCGCCCCGATCGGCAGGACGGCGGAGGTCAGGTCCTCGTGCTCGCGGATGCTGCGGGACAGCTCCCGCCAGGTGACCGTCTGCTCGTCGCGGGCGCTGCGGTCGGCGATCCGGCCGCCCTCCAGCAGGCCGTGGCAGGCGACCGTGCCGCCGATCCGCACCAGGTCGAGCAGCGCGTCGAGGTGCGGGGCGTACTCGGTCGGCGCCCCGGCGCAGACCACCATGTCGTAGGCGCCCGGGGAGAGCCGGGGCAGGACCTCGGCCGGGGTGCCGAAGATCATCCGGGTGCGGCCGGCGGGGTGCCCGGCCTCGGCGAACGCCCGGCGCGCGGCGCGCAGTTGCTCGGGGTCGCCGTCGAGGGCGGTGAGCAGGCCGTCGGAGCGCATGCCCTCGAGGAGCCAGAGCCCCACGACCCCGCCGCCGCTGCCGATGGAGACGACCGCTCGGGCGCCGCCGCTCGCGGCCAGGACGGCCAGCGTGGCGCCGACGGCGGGCTCCACCGGCGGGGGGCCGCCGAGGCGGTCGGCCCGGGCCCGCGCCGCAGCCAGGGCGGGGGTCTCGGACGCGAAGCGGTCGGCGTACGCGGCGCCGTCCCGGCCCGCCCGCGGTCCCTCGGCGCTCACGGTCGGACTCCTGAGCCTGTGCGCTCCCGCCGGGGTCCACCCGTCGTCGTCGCAGCGCTCATCACCGGCCGAGGGTAGTGGTCCGGCCCGCCACAGCCGCCCGCGACCGGCGCAGCTGTGAGCCGGCTGTGAACGGGAACACGGGGGAATCGCCGGTCCGTTGGACAGGTCGTGCCTCCCGAGCGAGCCGTGCCCGACCGACCCACCGACATCAGGGGGTCGGGGTCGGCGTCCGTCTGCGATCCTGGGACCGTGAGCGACGCCGTCCCCACCTCGCCGGTCCCGGGCCCGGACGTGCCCGTCGCCGGCACCGAGGCCTGGGTGGCGCCCACGTGGGAGCAGGTCGTGCGCGACCACTCCGCCCGGGTGTACCGGCTGGCCTACCGGCTCTCGGGCAACGCGCAGGACGCCGAGGACCTCACCCAGGAGACGTTCGTCCGGGTGTTCCGCTCGCTGGCGGACTTCTCGCCGGGCACCTTCGAGGGCTGGCTGCACCGGATCACCACGAACCTGTTCCTCGACATGGTGCGGCGCCGGCAGCGGATCCGGTTCGACGCGTTGCCGGAGGACACCGAGCGGCTGCCGGGCACCGCGCCCAGCCCCGAGCAGGTCTACGCCGACACCCACCTCGACCCGCAGGTGCAGGCGGCGCTGGACGCGTTGTCGCCGGAGTTCCGGGTGGCCGTCGTCCTGTGCGACATCGAGGGGCTGACCTACGAGGAGATCGCGGCGACCCTGGGCATCAAGCTCGGCACGGTGCGCAGCCGCATCCACCGCGGCCGCGTCCAGCTGCGCGAGGCACTGGCCCACCTGGCTCCGCGCCGGCCGGTCGTCGCGGAGGGGAGCGCGGGGTGAACATCCCGGAGAGCCACCTGGCGCAGGAGGCGATCACCGCGCTGGTGGACGGTGAGCTCGGTGGCGGCCCGGCCGCGCGGGCCGCACGCCACCTCGCCGGCTGCGCCGAGTGCCGCATGGCGGTGCAGGCCCAGCGGGAGGCCAAGGAGGCGCTGCACGACTCCTCCGACGTCGCCGTCCCCGGTGACCTGCTCTCCCGGCTGCGGGCCATCCCGTTCACCGCGGACGTGCCCGGAGGGGGCATGGGAGCGCTCAGCGCGGGTCCGGACGAGCTGACCATCCGGGGGGCCGCCGGGTCGTGGGCCGTTCCGCTGGACCCGACGCCGGCCCCGCCCGAGCGTCCGGGCCAGGCCCGCTGGCTGCGGCGCGGCGTCGCCGGTGCCCTCGCCGGTCTCGGCCTCGGCGTGACGGCGCTGGCGCTCAACCTGCCCACGGGGGGCACCGCGCGGGACGCCCGGCCGCCGGCGTCGGTCGCCGGTCCCTCCGCCGAGGAGCGCACCGAGATCGTGCCGCCGGTGGTGCGGGCCTTCACCGTGAGCAGGGCCGCGACCGGCACCCCGGGCGGGACGCCCTGAACACCCGTACCGACTCGCCGTCCGGGGAGGACCCGCTGCCCGAGAACCCGCAGACCCCGGACGAGTCGCGGCCTCCGGCTGCCGGCTCCGCGGAGGCGGGCGCCCCGCTGCCCGACGAGGCCTTCGCCCGGCCGCGGGCGGGCGTCGGCCCCTTCGACCCGCCGCCTGCCCGTACCCGCCCGGCGGTGGTCCGGCCCGCGGCCCCCGATCCCACCCAGCAGGCCGCCTTCGGGCGTCCCGCCGCCGTCCCCGGGAGCTTCGCCGGCGACCGGCCTCCGCCGCCGCCGCGTCCGGTGCCCCCGCCGCCGCCCGAGGCCGTGCTGCGCGCCTTCGCCCCGCCCGGCCCGGGCCGCCGTGGGCTGGAGGAGCCGCCCGGCGGTCGCCCGGGCCGCCGGCGCACCTCCGCCGGGCCGTGGTGGAAACCCGACGCCCGCTCCGATCCCTGGCGCGACCCGCACGCGCCGGCCGCCCTCACCGGCCCGGCCGTGTTCGAGGAGGAGGCCGAGCAGGAGGGCCCGCTCGTCGTCGACGGCCGGGGGCGCAAGAAGCTGCGGCTGCGGGACCTGTCGATCCGGCTGTCGGTCCTCGTCCTGCTCGCCGTGCTGCTGGTCGGGGCCGTCGGCGGCGCCGCCGGCTACCTGCTGACCCGCACGGCCGACGAGACGCCGCTGCTCGCGCCGGGCACCCAGCTCAACGAGACCGACGAGGGCATCTCCCGCGAACCGGGCTCGGTCTCCGACATCGCCGAGCGGGTGACGCCCACGGTCGTGTCGGTGGAGGTGCGCCTCGGGGAGGCCGGCGCCACCGGGTCGGGCGTGGTCATCGACGGCGAGAACGGCTACATCGTCACGAACAACCACGTCATCTCCGGCGCCGACGGCGTCGAGGGCGCGGAGATCCGCGCGGTGTTCTCCGACGGCAGCGGGTCCGCGGCCCGCATCGTCGGCCGTGACCCGGCCAGCGACATCGCCGTCCTCAAGGTCGAGAAGCCCGGCCTCATCACCGCGGCGCTGGGCACCTCGGAGTCGGTCGTCGTCGGTGACCCGGTCGTGGCGATCGGCTCGCCGCTGGGCCTGGCCAGCACCGTGACCAGCGGGATCGTGAGCGCCCTGGACCGCCCAGTGCGGCTGTCGGGCGAGGGCAGCGACACCAACGCGGTGATCAGCGCGGTCCAGACCGACGCCCCGATCAACCCCGGCAACTCCGGCGGGGCGCTGGTCAACGGGTCCGGTGAGGTCATCGGGATCAACACCGCCATCGCCTCGCTCGGCGGCGGCAGCGTCGGGCTGGGCTTCGCCATCCCGATCGACACCGTCCGGGACATCGCCGAGCAGCTGATCAACACCGGGGAGGCGGTCCACGCCTCGCTCGGCGTGAACGCGCGGTCGGTCACCGACGGCACGCGGGACGGCGCGCTCGTGGTCAACGTGGAGCCGAGCAGCGCCGCGGCGACCGCCGGCATCCGCGAGCAGGACGTGATCATCGCCGTCGAGGACCAGCCCGTGGGCAGCTCCGAGGAGCTCGTCGTCGCCATCGACGCCCACGACCCGGGTCAGACGGTCACCATCGAGCTGGTGCGCGGCGGGTCGTCGACGACGGTCGAGGCGACGCTCGGCTCGGCCTGACCGACATCCCCCCGGATCGGGGCGCTGACCCGGGGGCCGGTCCCGCCTACCCTGGGAGGCCGCGGCGGTCCGGGGCCGCAGGAGACGGGAGCGGTGCGTGTTCGACTCGATCGGCTGGGGCGAGATCGTCGTCCTCGCGCTGGCCGCGCTGTTCATCTTCGGGCCGGAGCGGCTGCCCGACCTCGCCAAGGACGCCGCCTCCGGGCTGAAGAAGGTGCGCGAGGCGATCACCGGCGTCCGCGCCCAGGTCGACGAGTCGCTGGGCGACGACCTCGCCAAGCTGCGCGACCTCGACCTGCGCCAGTACCACCCGAAGACCTTCATCCGGAACCAGTTGCTCGCCGACGACGACGGGCCGACCGCCCGCCGGGGCAGCGCGACCGGATCGGCGGGCCTGGCCGAGACCGGGGGAGCGGTGTCCGCGCGCAACGCCGTCCGAACCCGCGACGCGGCGACCCCGGCACCGTTCGACCCCGACGCGACGTGATGCCGAGCGGGGGGCCGGAGGCTCCCCCGAGGCATCACGGGTCTGTGTCGCGCCGAGCGGGGGCCGCAGGCTCCCCCGAGGAGCGACGGGCGGTGCTCGTCGCACGTCGGGAACGGCACGTGGCCGCGGTATCGCCCGGGAGGGCGACAGACGACACGGAGGCCCGACCCCCTCGAAGGGGATCGGGCCTCTGCGGCGCTCGGGTCAGCGGCGGACCGGGGTGAGCCCCAGCGACATGCCGGACAGCCCGCGCTGACGGGTGGCCAGGCCGTCGGCGATCGCGGCCAGCGCCCGCGCCGCGGCGGACTCCGGGTCGGCGAGCACGACCGGCGCGCCGGCGTCGCCGGCCTCCCGGACCCTCGTGTCCAGCGGGATCTGGCCGAGCAGCGGGACGCGGGCGCCCAGGGTGCGGGTCAGCGCCTCGGACACCGTCTCGCCGCCACCGGAGCCGAAGACCTCCATGCGGGAGCCGTCGGGCAGGTCCAGCCAGGACATGTTCTCGATGACGCCGACGACCTGCTGGTGCGTCTGGGTGGCGATCGCACCGGCCCGCTCGGCCACCTCGGCGGCGGCCAGTTGCGGCGTCGTCACGACGAGGATCTCGGCGTTGGGCAGCAGCTGGGCGATGGAGATCGCGACGTCACCGGTGCCGGGCGGCAGGTCCAGCAGCAGGACGTCGAGGTCGCCCCACCACACGTCGGCGAGGAACTGCTGCAGCGCACGGTGCAGCATCGGCCCGCGCCACACCACGGGGGTGTTGCCGGGCGTGAACATCCCGATCGAGATGACCTTCACGCCGTAGGCCTGCGGCGGCATGATCATGTTGTCGACCTGGGTCGGCTTGTCGTCGACCCCCAGCATCCGCGGCACCGAGTGGCCGTAGATGTCGGCGTCCACGACGCCGACCGACAGCCCGCGCTTGGCCAGGGCCGCAGCCAGGTTGACCGTGACGCTGGACTTGCCGACCCCGCCCTTGCCGGAGGCGACGGCGTACACGCGGGTGAGCGAGCCGGGCTGGGCGAACGGGATGACCGGGTCGGCGGCGTCGGTCCCGCGGACGGTGCGGCGCAGCTCGGCGCGCTGCTCGTCGTTCATGACGTCGAGCCCGACCCGGACCGAGGTGACACCGGGGACGGCGGACACGGCCTCGGTGACCCGGTTGGTGATGGTCTCGCGCATCGGGCAGCCGGAGACGGTCAGGTAGACCTCGACGCGGACGGTGCCGTCGGCGTCGATCTGCACGTCCTTGACCATGCCCAGGTCGGTGAGCGGACGGTTGATCTCCGGGTCCTGGACGGTGGCCAGAGCGGCGGTGACGGCGTCGAGGGCCGGCGTGCCGGTCAGCTGGTCGGACATGGTGTTCGTCTGTCTCCTTCGACGGGGGGACCCGGGCCGGCCCGCCGAGGGCGGCGACCTGCGCACACGGGTCTCCTGCCACTGTACGGCGGCCCGGTGGCCCTGCCCGCCCGCGCGGAGGTGATCCGGTACGCACCCGAGCGGGCGCACCGCACGCCCCGGCCGGTCGCGTCGGAGGCACGTCCTAGGGTCGAGGTCGTGTCCGCCGCCCGCTCCGCGACCCTGCGCGACGCGGTCGGCCTCGGGCTGGCGGTGGGCCTCTACGGGGTCGCCTTCGGCGCGGCCGCCGACACCGCGGGGCTGGACCTCTGGCAGGCGATGACCATGTCGCTGGTGATGTTCACCGGCGCCTCGCAGTTCGCGCTGGTCGGCGTCCTCGGTGCCGGGGGTGGCGCGGCCGCCGCCGTCGGGAGCGCGCTGCTGCTGGGGACCCGCAACACGGTCTACGGCGTCCGGCTGGTGCCGTTGCTGCGCCCCCGCGGGGTGTTCCGGCGAGCCGCCACCGCGCACTGGGTCATCGACGAGACGACGGCGCTGGCGATCGCCGCACCGGACCGCCCGCTCTCCCGGCTGGCCTTCCTCGCCGGCGGCGGCACGATCTTCGTGGTCTGGAACCTCACGACGGTCGTCGGCTCGCTCGGGGCGGCGGCGCTCAGCGGTGCGGCGCTGGCCGCGCTGGACGCCGTCGTCCCGGCCGCCTTCCTGGCCCTGCTGTGGCCGCGGCTGCAGCGCTCCTTCCCGGAGGCGGCGGTGCAGCGGCGGGTGGCCGTGGGCGGCGCGGTGGTCGCCCTGGCGCTGACCCCGTTCGTCCCCGCGGGCGTGCAGGTGATCGCCGCCGTGGTGGCGGTCGCCCTGGCCGGCCGGCCGCGGGTCGCCGCGGAGGAGGGGACGTGACGGGGACCGCGTTGTGGGTCACCGTGCTGGCCGGCTCGCTGGGCTGCTACCTGCTGAAGCTGGCCGGGCTGTCGGTGCCCGCGGCCTGGGTGGAGCAGCCCTGGGTGGCCCGCATCGTCGACTTCGTGCCCGCGGCGTTGCTGGCCGCGCTGGTCGCCGTCCAGGCGCTGACCAGCGACGGCCGGATCGTGGTCGACGGGCGGCTGGCCGGTCTCGCGGTGGCCGCGCTCGCCCTGGCCCTGCGCGCTCCGTTCATCGTCGTCCTCGTGCTGGCGGGGGGCGCGGGTGCGCTGGTCCACGTCCTCACCGGCTGACCCGGCGGATCAGAACAGCCGCTGGCCGCGCTGCTCGAGGTCGAGCAGGAAGCGCTTGCGGGGCAGCCCGCCGCCGAAGCCGACGAGGCTCCCGTCGGCGCCGATGACCCGGTGGCACGGGACGACGACCGGCAGCGGGTTGCGCCCGCAGGCCGTGCCCACCGCCTGGGCGAGGGTCCGGTCGCCGAGCTGGCGGGCGAGGGAGCCGTACGAGCGGGTCTCGCCGTAAGGGATCTCCGCCATGAGCCGCCAGACGGCCAGCTGCAGGTCGTTGCCGGAGGGGCGCAGCGGGAGGTCGAACGCGGTCCGCTCGCCGCTGAAGTACTCGTCGAGCTGGTGGACGACGTCGGCGAACGCCGCGTCGTCCCGCTCTCCGACCGCGGCCGCGTCGGGATCGCGGCCGGGCAGGTCCATGTACAGCGCGACCAGCGCGCCGTCCTCGGCCACCGGCGTCAGCGGGCCGATCGGCGACCCGGCGACGGTGTGCGTGCGCGTCACGGGTCGATCGTGCCGCAGAGGGACGACGGAACCGGCTCCCGGCGGGTCCCCGGCGCGGGCCGGCCGGGCGCACCCGGCTGTGGGCGTTGGCCCTGTTGGCGCCCGTCGCGTGGCCGGCCGGGGCCTCGACGTCCTGGCGGGGCTGCTCAGCTGAGTCCGAGCTCGGCGCGGGCCGCTGCCCGCAGGGCCTCCCGGTCGACGCCGAGCGCGGTCAGGGCCCGGACGGCGGTCCCGCGCTCCAGCGCGCAGGCGGCCGCCACCACGTGCGCCCCGCGCAGCGGCGAGCGGCCGGCCTTGGCCAGCGCGACGGCCTGCTGGAAGACCTGCTGGGCCTGGGGCGTCGACCGCAGCGGACCCGTCACCGGAGCCCGCAGCGCCTCTGCTCCCTGGTGCTGCGCGCCGATGCCCACCCCGGCAATCGCGGCGGCGTGCCCCGCGGCGACGGCCTCGCGCAGCGCCTCGGGCGTTCCGCCGGCGCGGGCCAGCGCGCGGGTCGCGGTGCCGTCGGGCAGCGCCGTGGCGGCCAGCAGCAGGTGCTCCGGGACCTGGGCCCACGTCCAGCCCTGGGAGATCGCCTCGGTCACGGCGTCGGCCTCCAGCCGGGTCGCCAGCCGGCGCAGGGCGACGACGGCGGCCAGGGCCGCCGCGGGGTCGTCCGGCGACGGGAGCGACTCGGGCACCGCCACGGTCATCAACCTGTGTCGATGGACGTGGGGTCGTCAACAGCTGCTGATGACGGCTCAGCCCATGGCATCGCGGGCCATGGGGTCGCGAGCCGTGGCGTCGCGCTTCTTCTTCGCCTTCTTCTCGCGCTTCTCCGCGTCCTCGCCGCTGTCCTCGGCCAGCCGGTTGAGCTCGCTGCGGATGAAGTCCCGGGTGGCGAGCTCGCCGATGGCGACGCGCAGCGCGGCCAGTTCCCGGGCGAGGTACTCGGTGTCGGCGCGGGTGGTCGCCGCCCGCGCACGGTCCTCCTCGGCCTGCACCCGGTCGCGGTCGGCCTGCCGGTTCTGGGCCAGCAGGATCAGCGGCGCGGCGTACGCGGCCTGGGTGGAGAAGGCCAGGTTGAGCAGGATGAACGGGTACGGGTCCCACTGCAGCCGGACCGCGAAGACGTTGAGCGTGATCCAGACGGCCACGACCACCGTCTGGACGGCGAGGAACCGCCCGGTGCCCAGGAACCGGGCGATGGCCTCGGCGAAGCGGCCGACCGCATCGGGGTCCAGCCGGAGGAAGCCGCCGAAGCCGCGCGCGCCGCGCGGGACGTCGAGCCGGCGCCCCTCAGCCACGGCGGGACCGCTCGCGCCAGTCGTCGGGCAGCAGGTGGTCGAGGACGTCGTCCACGCTGACCGCGCCGACCAGCCGGCCCTGCGGGTCGACGACCGGCGCGGCGACCAGGTTGTAGGTCGCGAAGTAGCGGGTCAGCTCGGCCAGCGGCGCCTCCGGGCGCAGCGGCTCCATGTCGTCGAGCACCCCGCTCACCAGCGTGGACGGCGGCTCGCGCAGCAGCCGCTGGATGTGCGCCAGCCCCAGGTAGCGGCCGGTGGGCGTGGCCGACGGCGGCCGGCAGACGTAGACCTGGCTGGCCAGCGCGGGGGTCAGCTCCGGGTCCCGGACCCGTGCCAGGGCCTCGGCGATCGTGGCGTCGGGGGTCAGGATCACCGGCTCGCTGGTCATGATCCCGCCGGCGGTGTCCTCGGAGTACTGCAGCAGCTGGCGCACCGGCTCGGCCTCGTCGGGCTCCATGAGCTCGAGCAGCCGGTTGCGGTCGACGTTGGACAGCTCGGCCAGCAGGTCGGCGGCGTCGTCGGGGTCCATGACCTCCAGGACGTCGGCGGCCCGCCCCTCGTCGAGGGTGCTCAGGATGGTGATCTGGTCGGCCTCCGGCAGCTCGCCGAGGACGTCGGCCAGCCGCTCGTCGTCCAGCGCCTCGGCGACCTCGTGCCGCCGTTTGATCGGCAGGTCCTGCAGGGCGTGGGCGAGGTCGGCGGCGTTGAGCTCGCGGTAGGTCGCGATCAGCGTCTCGGCCCCCTGGCCGGTCTCGGGCAGGGCCAGCCCCGTCACCTCGTCCCAGTTGAGCTGGTGCAGCTGCCCCCGGCGGCCGAGCCGGCCCGGTTCCTGGACGGCGAGCTTGGAGAGCACCCAGTCGGCGGTGCGGGTCTGCTCCATGCCGGCGTCGACGACGTGCGCGGGCCGGCCGGAATCGGTGATCTGCACCCGCCGGTCGAGCAGCTCGCCGAGGACGAGGGTCTCGCCGCGCCGCTGCTCGAACCGCTTGAGGTTCAGCGTGCCCGACCCGAGCACGATCGCGCCCGGGTCGAGGGCGGTCACCCGGCCCATCGGCACGAAGATCCGGCGGCGGGCGACGACCTCGACGACCAGGCCGAGGACGCGGGGCGGTGCGGTCCCGACGCGCAGCGCCACGACGACGTCCCGGACCTTGCCGACGCGGTCGCCGTTGGGGTCGAACACGGGCATCCCGGCGAGCCGGGAGACGTACGCCCTGGTCGCCGTCGTCACCGAACCTCCTCGCTGGCGCACGTCGGCCGGCAGCCGGGGTGCGGTCGTCCGGGCGGGACCGCGCGGCCCGCGTCCCGACGGCTGAGGCTACCGTCGGGGCCGTGTCGTCCCCCGGAGCCGAGCTCGAGTACGAGATCGTCGACGTCTTCGCCCCGCGGGCCTTCGCCGGCAACCCGCTGGCCGTGGTCTTCGACGCCGACGCGCTGAGCACCGAGCAGTGCCAGGCGCTGGCCAACGAGTTCCACCTGTCGGAGACCTCGTTCCTGTGCGCGCCGACCGAGGGGTCGGACGCCAGCTACCGGGTCCGCATCTTCACGCCGTACGCCGAGCTGCCCTTCGCCGGGCACCCGAGCGTCGGTGCGGCGCACACCCTGGTGCGGGCCGGGCGGCTGCCCGCCGGGACGGTCCGGCAGGAGTGCGGCGCCGGGATCCTGGACGTCGTCGTCGACGGCGACGGCGCGACGCTCTCCGGCGGTCGCCCGACCCTGGAGGACGGCCCGGAGCCCGGCGCGCTGGCCGAGGCCGTCGGGCTGTCGGCCGCCGACGCCGTGGGGGTGCCCGCGCACGTCGCCGGGTGCGGCCTGCCGTTCGCGTTCCTCGCCGTGCGCCGCGAGGTCGTCGACGACGCCGCGCCGGTGCCCGCCCTGCTCGGTGAGCTCGGGGTCGGGGAGGGCGTCTCGGTGCTCTCCTGGGACGGCGCGACCTCGACGGCCTACGCGCGGGTGTTCGCCAACGACCTGGCCTGGGGCGAGGACCCGGCGACCGGGTCAGCCGCCCTCGGCACCGGGGTGTGCCTGGTCGCCGCCGGCCTGCTGGCCCCCGACGGGACGTCGTCCTACGTCGTCCGGCAGGGCGAGGCGATGGGCCGGCCGTCGGTGCTGTCCTGCACCGTCACCGCCTCCGAGGGTCGCGCGGTCGGTGCCACCGTGCAGGGTGCGGTCCGCCCGGTCGCGCGCGGCCGGATCCACGTGCCTTGAGCGCTCCGGCGTCGGCCGCCTGGGCGGTCCACCGGCCCGGCGGCCGGGACGTCGGGATCATGGCGGTCGCGGTCATCGGGATCTCCCTGTCCGCGCCGCTGACCACCCTGCTGACCGCGCCGATGCTGGCGCTGGCGTTCTGGCGCAACGTGGGCGGCGTCGCGGTGCTCCTGCCGGTGCTGCTGCTGCGCGAGCGCTCGGTGCTGGCCGGGCTGCGGCCGCGCGACCTGGGCAGCTCGGTCGTCGCCGGGCTGTTCCTCGCCGCGCACTTCGCCGCCTGGCTGCCCAGCCTGTCGATGACCACGGTGGCCGCATCCACGGCGCTGGTCACCACCACGCCCATCTGGACCGCCCTGGCCGCCCGCGTCAGCGGGGTGCGGCTGTCCGCGGCCGTCTGGGCGGGCCTGGTGCTCGCCGTCCTCGGCGTCGCGCTGATCGCCGGGGTGGACGTCACGGTCAGCCTGCGGGCGCTGGCCGGGGACGGGTTGGCCCTGCTGGGGGCCATCTGCGCCGGCGGGTACGTGCTGGCCGGCGCCCGGGCGCGGCAGCGGCTGTCGACCTCGGCGTACGCGGTGGTCTGCTACTCGGTGTGCGCGGCAGCGATCGCGGTGTCGGCCGCCGTCGTCGGGGTGCCGCTCGCGGGGTTCAGCGCGCGGGACTGGCTGCTGATCGCCGCGATCACCTTCTGCGCGCAGCTGCTCGGGCACACGCTGCTCAACCTGGTGCTCTCCTCGGTCGGGCCGACGATGGTCAGCCTGGTGGTGCTCCTCGAGGTGCCCGGCGCGCTGCTGTTCGCGCTGGTGCTGCTCGGCCAGGTGCCGCCGCTGCTGGCGCTGCCCGGGGTGGCGCTCGTCGTCGCCGGGGTGGCGATGGTGGTCCGGGCCAGCCGGCCCTCGACGCTGGTCGAGCCCGGCACCTGAGGAAGGACCCCGTCCTCCCCACCCCTCGCGAGCTCGGGGCGGTGCCCTGGACGGGGCCGCCGCTGGCTACCCTCCGAGAACCGACCACCGAGATCGCGGAGGCACCGTGGCCGAGCTCCGATCCCGTCGTTCCAACCTGGCCGTCCCGGGCAGCAACCCCCGGTTCCTGGAGAAGGCGAAGGGGCTGCCGGCCGACCAGGTGTTCCTCGACCTGGAGGACGCCTGCGCGCCGCTGGCCAAGCCCGGCGCCCGGAAGAACATCGTCGCGGCCCTCAACGAGGGCGGCTGGGGCGAGAAGATCCGCACGGTCCGGGTCAACGACTGGACGACGGAGTGGACCTACCGCGACGTGATCGAGGTCGTGGAGGGCGCCGGCGCGGACCTCGACTGCATCATGCTGCCGAAGGTGGTCGACGCCGCGCAGGTGCAGGCGCTGGACCTGCTGCTCGCCCAGATCGAGAAGGCCAACGGCCTCGAGGTGGGCCGGATCGGCATCGAGGCGCAGATCGAGAACGCGCAGGGCCTGATCAACGTCAACGCCATCGCGTTCGCCAGTCCGCGGATCGAGACGATCATCTTCGGCCCGGCCGACTTCATGGCCAGCATCAACATGAAGTCGCTCATGGTCGGCGCCCTGCACCCGGACTACGCCGGCGACCCGTTCCACCACATCCTCATGACCATCCTCATGGCCGCCCGCGCCCGCGGCGTGCAGGCCATCGACGGCCCGTTCCTGCAGATCCGCGACGTCGACGCCTTCCGCGAGGTGGCCAAGCGCTCGGCGGTGCTCGGCTTCGACGGCAAGTGGGTGCTCCACCCCGGCCAGATCGACGCGGCCAACGAGATCTACGCGCCGTCCCAGGAGGACTACGACCACGCCGAGCTGATCCTCGACGCCTACGAGTGGCACACCTCCGAGGCGGGGGGCGCCAAGGGCTCGGCCATGCTCGGCGACGAGATGATCGACGAGGCCAGCCGCAAGATGGCGCTGGTCATCGCCGGCAAGGGCCGCGCCGCCGGCCTGCAGCGGACGTCCTCCTTCACCCCGCCGGAAGGCTGAGAGAGCCCTAGCCCTCCTCCCTGCCCCGTGCAGGCTCGGGGCAGGGAGGACGGGGCCGCGCGCCTCAGGGGCCGAAGGAGACGCTCGACAGCGAGGCGAGCGCCACGAACCACAGCACGACGACGAGCGCGACCAGCGCGCAGGCGACGGCCCCGACGATGACCCCGGCCAGGGCCAGGCCCTCACCCTCCTCGCCGGTCTCCCGGATCTGCCGGCGCGCCACGATGCCGAGGACCAGCCCGGCCGGGGCGAAGACGAAGGCCATGACCAGCGCCAGGATCGCGAGGGTGTTGGTCGGCCGCCGGTGGTAGCCCGGCGGCGGGCCGTAGCCGGGCGGGGGACCGTAGCCCGGGGGCGGGGCGTAGCCGGGCGGCGGAGGCGGCGGGGGATCGCCCCGGTACAGCCCGTCGTGCTGCGTGCTCATCGTGTCCTCTCCTCGCGGGTCACCGGTCGACCGCTGCCCCGGGCAGGGCGGCCATCCGGCCGGCGACGGCCCGTGCCGCCGTCGCGCCCACCGCAGGGTCCTCCGCGATGAGCACCGACACCACCGCGCCACGCCCTTGGGCGAGGACGTCCTGCGTCGTGCCGTCCTCCAGCCGGTAGCGCGCCAGGACGACGGTGCCGGCCAGGCCGTCGACGACCGGCGGCTCGACGAGGACCCGGTCCCCGGCCGGACAGGACTCGAAGGCGTCGCGCAGCTCGGTCAGGGCCAGCTCGCCGGACGCGGCCGAGTCGTAGGCGATCGCCTCCTAGACCAGTGCGGCTCCACCCTGCGGGTCGAGGCCGACGACGGGGTGCTTCGCCGTCCGGTGCTCCTCGGAGGCGAAGGCGACGCCGCAGATGCCCGACAGGCTCGGGTCGTCGGACAGGTCGCCGTCCGCGACCGGGTTGGCCTGCACCGACCAGCCCGCCGGCAGGTCGCTCGCCCGCAGCGCGACCGCCAGGGCCGCCTCGTCGGGGCTGGTCGCGGCCGCGGGGTCGGCCGCCGCGGCGGCGGACTGCTCGGCCTCGGCCGGTGCCGGCTCCTCCTGCGGGGCGTCGCCCGTGCCGCAGCCGGCGAGCAGCAGGACGGCGGCGAGCGCGGCGGCCGGGGACCTCACCCCGGCGACGCTAACCCGGGTCCCCGGACGCGGTCGGTGGAACGGGGACCACCCGGGCGCTCGGCCGGGTGCTCCATACTCACCGGTAACCACGGACACCGGAGTCCCGGAGGAGCGCGATGACCCGCCTGGCCCAGACCGCCGACCTGACCGACGTCCAGCAGGAGATCCTGGCGACGGTCCGGAGCTTCGTGGACAAGGAGATCATCCCGAACGCGCAGGAGCTCGAGCACGGCGACGTCTACCCCACCGAGATCGTCGAGGGCCTGAAGGAGCTGGGCGTCTTCGGGCTCACCATCCCCGAGGAGTACGGCGGCCTCGGCGAGTCGCTGCTGACCTACGCGCTGGCGGTCGAGGAGATCGCCCGCGGCTGGATGAGCGTCTCCGGCGTCATCAACACCCACTTCATCGTGGCGTACATGGTCATCCAGCACGGCACCGAGGAGCAGAAGCAGAGCCTGCTGCCGCGCATGGCCGCCGGCGAGGTGCGCGGGGCGTTCTCGATGTCCGAGCCCGGGCTGGGGTCCGACGTCGCCGGCATCCGCACCAAGGCGGTCCGCGACGGCGACGCCTACGTCGTCGACGGCCAGAAGATGTGGCTGACCAACGGCGCCAGCTCCACCCTCGTCGCCGCACTCGTCCGCACCGACGAGGGCGCGGAGAAGCCGCACCAGAACCTGACGACCCTCCTCGTCGAGAAGCCCGCGGGCTTCGGGGAGGTGCTCCCCGGGCTGACCATCCCCGGCAAGATCGACAAGATGGGCTACAAGGGCGTGGACACCACCGAGCTGGTGTTCGACGGGTTCCGCATCGGGGCCGAGCACGTCCTCGGGGGGACGCCGGGCCGCGGCTTCGCCCAGATGATGGACGGCGTCGAGGTGGGCCGGGTCAACGTCGCCGCCCGCGGGTGCGGCATCGCCATCCGGGCCTTCGAGCTGGCCATCGAGTACGCCCAGCAGCGGGAGACCTTCGGCAAGCCGATCGCCCAGCACCAGGCGATCGCGTTCAAGCTCGCCGAGATGGCGACCAAGGTCGAGGCCGCCCACGCGATGATGGTGCGCGCCGCGCGGCTCAAGGACGCCGGGTCGCGCAACGACGTCGAGGCCGGCATGGCCAAGCTGCTGGCCAGCGAGTACGCCGCCGAGGTGACGAGTGAGTCGTTCCGCATCCACGGCGGCTACGGCTACTCCAAGGAGTACGAGATCGAGCGGCTCATGCGCGAGGCGCCCTTCCTGCTCATCGGCGAGGGCACCAGCGAGATCCAGAAGACGATCATCAGCCGGGGCCTGCTCAAGGAGTACGCGCTCAAGCGCTGACGCACACCGCTCCGGTCCCTCTGTCGCGGGGGGACCGGGGCCGACGGATGTCCTGCGGGTGCTCGTGCTCCGCGTGCGCGGCGCACGCAGAGCACGAGCGTGCCGGGGAGGACGTCAGCCGGCCGCGCCAGGGGCCTCCGCGAAGCGGACCTCGACCTGCTCGACGCCGAGCGACCCGGCCAGGGTGGTCAGCATCTCGCGGGTGTTGTCCTCGGCGCGGTCGACCAGGTCGCTGGCGGCCGCGGCCCCGGCCAGCCGCTCCTCGGCCAGGGCGTAGAGCTCGGAGTCGTCGGTGGCGCCCTCGCCGAGCGCGTCCCCGACCCGGTCCAGCAGCCCGCGGTCGCGGTCGAGCACCCGGCTCTGGGCCGGGTCGACCCGCACCTCCGCGATGCGCGGGGCCGGCAGCTCGATGGTGGCCGAGGTCCCGTCGGGGGAGAGGTCCACCCGGCCGGCGTCCAGGCCCTCGAAGTCGACGTAGGCGTCGGCGGTACCGGTGGCCAGGAAGCTGACCCGCTCGCCGCTGATCACCGACGGGACGTAGCGGGTGTCCACCTCGCGGTCGACGACGACCTGGAAGGTGCCGGTCGCGGCGTGGTACTCGTGCAGGTCGTCGAGCGCGAGCAGCAGCGGGGTCGTGCTGCGGTCGACCACCTGCTGCTCGAGCGGGTTGCCCGGCAGCCAGTCGCGCACCTGGGCGGCGACCGGGACGAGCACCGCCACCCCGACCCCGGCCGCGACCAGCCGGCGCGGGAGCCGTCGCCGGCGCGGCGTCCCCTCCGTCGGAACGGGAGTGGGGCGGTGCTGCAGCAGAGCGGGCATGCGCGGCCTCTCACGATCGGAAGGGGAGTGCCCTGTTCAGCGACGGCCACGTCCGCCGCATTCCCGTCCGGCGCGGGCGTTCCTCGCGCCTCGCGGGTCCTGCAGGACACAGCGGCCGGTTCCGCTGTGCGGAGGGGCGGGGAAGGCGGCCGCACGTGGGGTGTTGGGTGGGGCCATGAGAGCTGTCGGAGTGACCGAGTACGGGGGTCCGGAGGCCCTGCACGTCGTCGACGTCCCGGCCGAGCCGCTGGGGCCGGGACAGGTCCGGCTGCGGGTGACCGCCGCGACCGTGAACCCCACGGACACCTACGTGCGCAACGGCGTGTACGCCGAGCGGGACGTGGTCAAGGAGATGCCGAAGGTGCCGGGGATGGACGCGGCCGGCGTGCTCGCCGGGATCGGCCCGGGGGTGGAGACCGACCTGCGGGTCGGCGACCGGGTGATGGCGATCGTGCTGCCCTCGGGGGCGCACGGCGGCTACCGCGAGGACCTCGTCGTCCCGGTCGGGTCGGTGGCCCGCTCTCCCAAGGACGGCTCCGACGCGGAGGCGGCGACCCTGCCGATGAACGGGCTCACCGCGCGGCTGGCGCTCGACCGCATGGCGCTGCGGCCCGGCCAGGTGCTCGCCGTCACCGGCGCCGCGGGGGCGTTCGGTGGCTACGTGGTCCAGCTGGCGAAGAACGAGGGGCTCACCGTCGTCGCCGACGCCTCGGAGGCCGACGAGCAACTGGTCCGCGACCTCGGCGCCGACGTCGTCGTCCGGCGCGGGGACGACGTCGCGGAGCGGATCCGGGAGCGCTACCCCGACGGCGTCGACGGCCTGGCCGACGGCGCGGTGCAGGACGCGCTGGTGCTGCCCGCGGTGAAGGACGGCGGCACGGTCGCCACCGTCCGCGGCTACCGGGGCGACGGGCAGCGCGGGCTGCGGGTGCACCCGGTCATGGTCCGCCAGTACGCCGAGGAGGGGGCGAGGCTGGACGGGCTGCGCGAGCTGGCCGAGCAGGGCGTCGTGTCCCTGCGCGTGGCGCGCACCCTCCCCGCCGAGCAGGGCGCCGAGACGCACCGGCTGCTCGAGGCCGGCGGCATCCGCGGACGCCTGGTCATCACGTTCTAGCGGTCGCGGGAGTGGCCTCCGACCTGCCAGGGTGGGGGCCACTCCCGGGCAGCGGGGCCCGGGCCGGATCGGAGGGTGCGCACATGGTGCACAGGCTCGTGGTCAGCTACGGACAGCCCCAGGACCCGGGGGCGTTCGACGAGTACTACCGCGACACGCACGTCCCGTTGGCGATGGGGATGCCGGGGGTCATCCGGTTCGCCACCGGCCACGCCCAGGCGCTGGACCCGTCGCAGCAGGTGCCCTACCTCGTCGCGGAGCTGGACTTCGAGTCCGAGGAGGCGATGGGCAAGGCGTTCGCGTCGCCCGAGGGCAAGGCCGCGGCGGCCGACGTCGGCAACTTCGCCACCGGCGGGGCGACGATGGCCCACTTCGAGGTGCACGAGATCAAGGCCGGCATGCCGTACGTGCCGTGACGGCGGTGCAGCGGGGCGCCGCGCGGGAGGCCCGGTGAACGGCGCGCAGGCGCTCATCCGCACGCTCGTCGCGGCCGGCGTCGACGTCTGCTTCGCCAACCCCGGCACCTCGGAGATGCACTTCGTCGCCGCGCTGGACGACGTGCCCGAGATGCGCGGGGTGCTGACCCTCTTCGAGGGGGTGGCCACCGGCGCGGCCGACGGCTACGCCCGGATGGCCGGCCGCCCTGCGGCGACCCTGCTGCACCTCGGTCCGGGCCTGGGCAACGGCCTGGCCAACCTGCACAACGCGCGGCGCGGGGGAGCGCCGGTGGTCAACGTCGTCGGCGACCACGCCCGCTCGCACAAGCGGCTGGACGCGCCCCTGGAGTCCGACGTCGACGCGCTGGCCGGGGCGGTGTCGGGCTGGGTGCGCCGCTCGCTGTCCCCGGCCGACGTCGCCGCCGACGCCGCCGAAGCGGTCGCCGCGGCCGCCCGCGGGACGGTCGCCACGCTCGTCCTGCCCGCCGACGTCTCCTGGGAGGACGGCGCCGCGCCGGCCGACCCGCTGCCGGTGCGGCCGGCACCGCGGGTGGCCGACTCCGTCGTCTCCGGCGTCGCGACCGCGCTGGCGTCCGGGGAGCCCGCCGTGCTCTTCCTCGGCGGGGACGTCGTGGCCGGCGAGGAGGGGCTGCTGGCCGCGGGGCGGGTCGCCGCGTCCACCGGCGCCCGGCTGGTCACGGAGACCTTCCCCACCCGGATGGTCCGCGGCGCGGGCCTGCCGGACGTCGCCAAGCTGCCCTATCCGCCCGAGCTGGCGATGGCCGCGCTGGCCGGGACGGCGCACCTGGTGCTGGCCGGCGCGACGGCCCCGGTGCACTTCTTCGGCTATCCCGGGGTGCCGGGCACGCCGGTGCCGGGAGACTGCGCGGTGCACGTGCTCGCCGCGCCCGGCGAGGACGGCGTGGCCGCGGTGCGGGCCCTGGCCGAGCTCGCCGCGCCGGGCGCGCAGCCGGAGGTGCTCGAGGCGTCCCGCCCCGAGATCCCCGCCGGTGAGCTCACCCCGCGGTCGATGGCCGCGGTGGTCGGGGCGCTGCTCCCGGAGGGTGCGGTCGTCGTCGACGAGGCGCTCACCTCCGGCGTCGGCCTGGCCGAGCTGACCTCCGGGGCGCCGCGGCACGACTGGCTGTCACTCACCGGCGGGGCGATCGGCGACGGGCTGCCCATGGCGGTCGGCGCGGCGGTGGCCTGCCCCGACCGGCCGGTGCTCGCGCTGCAGGCCGACGGCAGCGCCATGTACACCCTCCAGGCGCTGTGGACGATGGCCCGCGAGCAGCTCGACGTCACGGTGGTCGTCTGCGACAACGGCTCCTACGCGATCCTCGAGCACGAGCTGTCCCGGGTGGGCGCGCAGGGCGACGGCGAGCGCGCCGGGCAGCTGCTGCACCTGGGCGGCCCGGGCCTGGACTTCGTCGCGCTGGCCGGTGGCATGGGCGTGCCCGCGACCCGGGCCAGGACGGCGGAGGAGCTGGCCGACCAGCTGCAGAAGGCGCTGGCCGAGCCCGGCCCGCACCTGGTCGACGCGGTCCTCCCGGGGCGCCGCTGAACCGCGGCGGCGCCGCGTAGCCCCCGCCGCACGCGCGGGAACGGAACGCGGCGCCCCCGCGCCCCCCGGGTCCTCCGACCGGCGCGCGCCGCCGCGTCACTCCCTACCCTCCGCGGCCGAGGGGCCGACTCGGCGAGGAGGTGGTCGCGGTGCGACGAGTCCTGGTGGGCACGGCGGTGGGGGTGCTGGTGCTGTCCGGGGGCGGGACCTCGGCGGCGCACGCCCAGCCACCCGACGACGACGGGTGGGCTCCCGTCCCGGTGGAGTTCTACGACCCGGTCGACGTGCAGGCCTGCGGATCGGTGGTCACGATCGCCGGCGGCGACGTCCGCGAGGCGGAGTTCCGCCAGCAGGTCCTGGGCGACGGCAGCACGTTCATCGAGTTCCGTGGCGAACGGACGGTCGACCTCACCCGGCAGTCGGACGGCGCCGTCGTCGACGAGTTGGACACCTCAGGGCCCAGCTGGGCCCTGATGTCGTCCGACGGCACCGAGGAGGTCTTCGAGGTCGGCGGACCCTCGATGCTCTACGCCGGCAACGACGTCGAGCGGGCAGCGGCCGACGAGGCCGGCCTGCCGCACCTCATGTACTTCGAGGGGGGCACGATCCTGCTGCGCCTGACGGTCGATCCCACGACCGGGGAGTCCACCGCAGTGGACGGCCTGCGGCTCGACGCCGACGTCGTCGACCTCTGCGACAGCTTCGTCGCCTGATCCCGGCGGTGACGGCGGCGAGGCGGACCGGGGACGTCCTCGAACCGTCCTGCCGGCGTCGTCCTGACCGGGAGGGAGCGGTGTGCGTGCCCTGCTGCGGGCGGCGGTGGTCGTCGTCGCGGTTCTCGCGGTGCTGACCGGCCTGCTGTGGGGGCTGCAGCGGCGGCTGGTCTACCTGCCCTCCGGCGGTCCCCTGCCGGCCGCCGCGGCGGTGCTGCCCGGCGGGCGGGACGTCGTCCTGACCACCAGCGACGGGCTGGTCCTCGGGGCCTGGTTCGTACCCGGACCCGACCCGGCCGCGCCCGCGGTGCTGGTCGCCAACGGCAACGGCGGGCACCGCGGGCTGCGCGCCCCGCTGGCGCGGGCACTGTCCGACCGCGGGCTCGCCGTGCTGCTGTTCGACTACCGCGGCTACGGCGGGAACCCGGGCAGTCCCAGCGAGGAGGGCCTGGCGCGCGACGTCCGGGCCGCCCGGGCGTACCTCGTCGAGGAGGCCGGGGTGCCGCCGGGCCGGCTGCTCTACCTGGGCGAGAGCCTGGGAGCCGCGGTGGTGACGGAGCTGGCGACCGAGCACCCGCCGGCGGGCCTCGTGCTGCGCTCGCCGTTCGTGGACCTCGCCGCCGTCGGCCGCGTCCACTACCCGTTCCTGCCGGTGCGCGCCCTGCTGCGGGACCGCTACCCGGTGGCCGAGCAGATCGCCACGGTGCGGGTGCCGACGACGGTCGTGCTGGGGGACGCCGACTCGATCGTGCCGCCGCAGCAGAGCCGCGCCGTCGCCGCGGCCGCCGCCGCGCTGCACCGGCTGGTGGAGGTGCCCGGCGCCGACCACAACGACCGGGTGCTGCTGGACGGCGACGCGCTGGTCGACGCGGTCGTCGAGCTGGCCCGGCGGTGACCGGCGCCCCGGCTCAGGTGGTCGCGCGGAAGTAGGTGTACCGGCCGATCCGGCGGTGCTCCCCGGAGCCGGTCTCCACGACGTCGGGGAACCCGTTCCGGCGGAGGAGGTCCGGGATGCCGTCGACGGCGTGCGGTCGCGAGTGCTCGTGCCGGTGCCCGCGGGAGCGGATCCGGCCGTGGACGGGGTTCTCGCCGCCGCCGACGTCGACCAGGTGCAGTGCGCCGCCGGGCCGCAGGACCCGGACCACCTCACGCATCGCGGACTCGCGCTGGTCGTCGGGCAGGTGGTGGAGCATGAACGACGAGAGGACGACGTCCAGGCTGCCGTCGGGGTAGGGCAGCGCGTCGGCGTAGCCGCGGTCCAGCTGGACGGCGAGGCCGCGGCGGCGGGCCTTGCGGCGGGCGCGGGCCAGCGCGGCGAGGTCCGGGTCGAGGCCGACGGCGACCGCCTCCGGCTGGGCCTGCTTGGCCGCCAGGAGCAGGCTGCCGGTGCCGCAGCCGATCTCCAGCACCCGCTGCCCGGGGCGCAGCTCGACCTGGTCGACCAGTCGGCGGTGGATCCGGTCGACGCCGAGCACCCGGCTCATCGGGTCGTAGAGGGGGAGCAGCCACCCGCGGGCCATCCCGGGGAGGAACTCGCGCTCCTCGCCGGTCACCGCGGTCCGTGTGCTGACCTCACCCATGTCGGTGCCTCCTCGGTGCTCGGTCCGTCGATGCGACAGGACCATCTTCGGTCTCTCCGTCACTACCCTCGGCGCTGTGGAAGGGGTGGACAAGGGCGGGACGTCGGGCGGGATGGGACGTTCTTCCGACGATCGCGAGCCGATGGGCCGGCTGCTCCGCGGGCGGCAGGTCGACGGCGCGCCGGTCTACTCCTACGCGCGCGAGGCGGGTGCGCCGCCGGTGACCGTCACCCGCTTCGACGGCGCGCACGACCACGCCGGTGCGCCGCCGTCCCGCCCGCACGCGCACGACTTCCTCGTGCTCGGCTTCGTCGAGCGCGGGATCGGGCGGCTGCGGGTGGACGGCCGGGACTGGCCGGTCGCGCCCGGTGACCTGTTCGTGGTGGCCCCCGGCGAGGTGGTCGCCCCGGACCTCACCGGCGACCTCGCCGACGCCGTCGTCTGGACGGTCTACTTCCCGCCGGACGCCGTCGAGCGGCGCAGCCCCGGCAGCCTCGGCTCCTGGCGGGCGCACCCGCTGCTGTTCCCGTTCGTCGGCGGGCGGGCCGGCGGGGTGCAGCGGCTGAGCGTGCCGGAGGCCGAGCGGGCGGCGTGGTCGCGCCGGCTGGCCGACCTCGAGCGCGAAATGCGCGAGCGGCGGGAGGGGTACGCCGAGGCGGCGCTGGCCTGCCTGACCCTGCTGCTGGTGGACCTCGCCCGGCTCGCCGCCGACGTCCCCGGGCACCTGCGGCTGCGGGACGAGCCGCTGCTGGCCGCGGTGTTCGACGTGGTCGAGCAGCGCTTCGCCGAGCCGATCTCGCTGCGCGAGGTGGCCGACGCCGTCGGGCTGACCCCCGGCCACCTGACCACGGTCGTCGGCCGGCGCACCGGCCGGACCGTGCAGCAGTGGATCACCGAGCGCCGGCTCGCCGAGGCCCGCCGGCTGCTGGCCGAGACGGATCTGACCGTGCAGGCGGTGGCCGGCCGGGTGGGCTACCGCGACGCCGGCTACCTGATCCGGCGCTTCCGCACCGCACACGGCGTCCCGCCGCAGGAGTGGCGTCGGGCGGCCAGGGCACGGTGAGGGGCGGGAGGGACGGACCCGCGATCCGACCGGTTCCGAGACGATGGTCCCCCGTTTGGTGGCGTGAGACACAGTTGCGCGGGTACCGGAGCGGCGTCCTTCAGCGGTGGTGGGCAGGAGGCGCCCCGGCCGTGACCCGTTCGATCCATCGGAGCTCTCCGGAATGCGCAGACTGTCCCGTCTCGTCCTCATCCCGGTGGCGGCGCTCGGCGCCGTCGTCCTGACCTCGACCCCCGCCCTGGCCGCGCCGTCGGACCAGGACGTCACCTGGATGCAGGCCGCCCACCAGAGCAACCTCGCCGAGATCGCCGCCGGCAACGCCGCGCAGGAGGCGGCAACGACCCCCGAGGTGCGTGACCTCGGCGCGATGTTCGTGCAGATGCACACCCAGCTCGACCAGCAGCTCACCCAGGCCGCGCAGCAGCTCGGCGTCGAGCTGCCCGGCGAGCCGACCGCCGAGCAGCAGCAACAGCTCGCCTCGGTGCAGCAGAACTCGGGCCAGGCGTTCGACACCGCCTGGATCGCCCAGCAGATCGGGTCGCACTCGACGACGCTGGCCGCCACGCAGCGCGAGCTGCAGAACGGCTCGGACCAGACCGTGCTCGAGCTGGCGCGGGCGGCCACCCCTGTGGTCGAGCAGCACCTCGCCGAGCTGCGGAACGCCGCGGAGAAGTACGGCGTCCCGACCTCGGTGCCCGGCGGCACGGGTGGTCAGGCGGCCGACGACGGTCTCGGCACCACCGGCTGGCTGCTGACCGGCGTGGGCGCGCTCGCGCTCGCGGCCGGGACCGTGGGGCTGGTGCGCCGGCGGGCGACCGCCGCGTGAGAGGCCCGCGCGTCCGGCACCTGGTGCTGGTCGTCGCGGGTGTGGCGCTCGTCGGCTCGGGGCTCGCGCTCACCCGCGTGCCGCCCCGGGCCGACGCGCCCGACATCGGGCCGCCGGTCGCCGCGGTGGCCCCGGCGCCGCCGTCATCGGCAAGCCCGTCGGCTGCCCCTGACGCTCCGCCGCCGGCCCCGCCGCCGGTCTCTCCGGCGCCGGTGGCGCTCACCCTGCCGCCGGCCACCACCCCGGACCCGGTGCCGCTGGTGCCGGTCGGCGTGCTGGCCTCCGGCGCGCTGCAGCTGCCGGAGCGGCCGACGGTGCTCGGCTGGTACGCCGGGGGAGCGGCGCCCGGCGATCCCGCCGGGACGGCGGTCGTCGCGGGGCACGTCGACTCGGCGCGCTACGGCGCCGGGCCGCTGGAGGGGCTGCTGTCCCTGCACGAGGGGGACGCCGTCGCGGTGACCGACGCCGCCGGCGCCGTGCACCGGTACGAGGTGGCCTCCCGGACGTCGGTCCCGAAGTCGGCGCTGCCGCCGGAGCTGTTCCGCACCGACGGTCCGCCGCAGCTGGCGCTGGTCACCTGCGGCGGCGCCTTCGACGAGCGGACGGGCAACTACGCGGACAACGTCGTGGTGGTGGCCGTCCCGGCGGCTTGAGCCCGGCCCTCGACGTGCGGGTGCTCGTGCTCTGCGTACCGCGGGGACGCAGAGCACGAGCACCACACGGTGACTGATCAGCCGGGGGCCCCGCCGACAGCGTGCCCATGGCCGGGGCGGCTCATCAGTCGTCGTAGCACTCCTCGACGTAGACCCAGTTCCCCCACTCGTCCCAGACGTACACCCACTCGCACCAGTAGTCCTCCGTCTGCGCGGCGGGCGTCCCGGTCATCGCGGTGGTCATGCTCGGGGACGCCGGCGCCGCGACGGAGACGGTCTGGTCGGGCGTGCCGGCCATCGCGGTCGTGCCCGGCAGCAGCGCGCCGCCGATGCCCAGGGCGGCCGCGGTGGCGGCCAGGACCAGGGGTCGCTTTCGAAGGGCCATGGGTTCTCCTGGGGGGTGCGGGCAGGGCGCGATCGGCCCTGCTCGTGGGTGGGGGGCGAGCGGTCGCTCGGGTGGAGGGCCTCCGCGGGTGGAGCGGAGTGCCGTTCCGTTCCTGCACGACCAGGGTCGGGTGGGCGGCGGCGCCGCTGAAGGGAGCTGACCCCCGCTCGACCGGACGCAGGCCCCCGAGCGGCCGGATGCCGCCCCCCACGGGCTGGCCCCCAGGTCCTGCTCCGATCGGCCTCCGGTGTGCGCTCGGTCACGCCCGTCCCTCCTCGGCGTGACGTCGGCCGGCCGGGGGTGACACCCGAGCGGGTGGGAGTCCCGCGGCGTCGTCCACAGACCGTCGGATCCGCGCCCCGCGGACGGTTGCGTTCTCCTACAGTCCGTCGTCCTGGAATCCGGATCTGGACACAGCCGACGGGGGTGGGCGTGCCGACTGCGACCAGTGCGCTGGAGGTCGTCGACGGCGAGGTGCGCGAGCTCATCCGCCGTCGCGGCCTGGACCCGGTCACCGACCCGGCGCCGGTGCGGGTGCTCGTGCGCGACGTCGTCGCCGACTACTCCGAGCGGTCCCTGACCTCGGCGCTGCCGCCGATCGCGGACCCGGAGTCGGTGGTCCGGGACGTGCTGGACCGGGTGGCCGGCTTCGGTCCGCTGCAGCGCTACCTCGACGACCCGGAGGTCGAGGAGATCTGGGTCAACGAGCCCGGTCGGGTGTTCGTCGCCCGCCGCGGCCGCAGCGAGCTGACCACCACGATCCTCGGTGCGGGCGAGCTGGCCGACCTGGTCGAGCGGATGCTGCGCACCTCCGGACGGCGGATCGACATGTCGATGCCGTTCGTCGACGCGATGATGCCCGACGGCTCGCGGCTGCACGTGGTCATCCCGGACATCACCCGCCGGCACATGGCGGTGAACATCCGCAAGTTCGTGCTGCAGGCGCACTCGCTCGACGAGCTGGTCGGTCTGGGCACGCTGACCGTGCAGGCGGCGCGGTTCCTGGAGGCGGCGGTCGCCGCCGGGCTGAACACCCTGGTCGCCGGCGGCACCCAGGCGGGGAAGACGACGCTGCTCAACTAGACGGGTAGGCATGGCTCGCGCAGCTGGCCCCGCCTCGGCACTCCCTGGGAGGCCGAGGGCCGCAACATGAGCTAGACCTGAGCCATGGCAGACACCCAACCGAAGGGGCCCGTGGAGCGCCTCGGAGGTCTGTTCGACGGCCGGGAGGAGTATGCCCCGCTGTCCGACGGCGGCAAGAGGACGGCCCTCATAGAGGGGCTGATTGTCGTGGACACGAACGTGCTGCTGCACGTATACCGCTTCGGGGCCGAAGCTCGCGACGAGCTCATGACCGTTCTGGGACTGTTGAAGGATCGCCTTTTCGTCCCCGACCAAGTCGCCACTGAGTTCATGCGCAACCGTTTGAGTGTCGCCATGGAGATGCGCGAAGAGCTTGCGAAGGAGGCCGAAAATGCTAGCCAGACTCTTAACGAACTCGGCGAGCGCCTACAGGCCCTGGGGCGCACTCAGGGGCTAAGCCAGGAGCAGAAACGGACGCTGACGCGCATGTTGAGACGCACCGAAAACAAGGTGCGAAAGCTGCTCGACACGGCCGTCGAGGGCCGGGAGTGGGCGGATCACCCCTCGAGTACGGACCCGTTGCTTCCTGAGCTCACGAAGCTGCTAGCTGGCAAGGTGGGGAGACCCTACTCCGAGCGGCGAACGACGGAGTTGCGGGCCGAGGCGAAGAAGCGCATTGACGCGAAGGTGCCGCCTGGATTCAAGGACACGAAGAAGGATGACCCGTCAGGTGACTTCTTCGTTTGGCGCCAGATACTCGATGAAGCCAAGGTCCGGAAGGAAGAGTCGGTCCTCCTGATCTCGGACGACGTCAAGGAGGACTGGGTCCTGCGGGTGCGTGGCCGCACGGTTGGGCCGCTCCCCGCGCTGATCCGCGAGGCCAAGGACCAGGCGGGTGTCGACTTCTACGTGAGCACAGTTGCAAGCTTTTTGATACTCGCCAGGGAGGCGCTGCAAGCGACGGTGTCTGAAGGAACGATTGAAGAGGCGACCCAGCGCCCGGCCTCGAAAGTGTTCATAAGCAACAACGACTCCACGACGGGGGCTGTAGAGAGAGCGATGCTCGAGTCCATGCTCCACTGGTCAAACCTAGTCGACCTCACGCCGGTTGTTCCTCCTGGAGCCGTTGTTGGCGACGCTATTCGGCGCAGCTTGGCTGATATTGATTATGAGGACGCTGCGCGGCGTCTTCTTATCGAAATGAAGAGGTCTCAGCGGATCGATGCGCCGGATGCCGAGGGCGATGTGGCGGACGAAGCGCCGTCAGACGAAGAAGACAACGGCGACTCCTGACCGTCATTCAGGGTAGGACGGCGCGACGGTGACCCTGGGCCGGGACATGCACGACGGCATCTCATGGCCGGTCGCGACGACATGGTCGGTATCAATGCCCCGGGTCCAGTAGCGCCGACGAGGCTCATCGTGTTGACGTGGCTCTGGCTCGCCATCGCTCCCAAAGTGGCGATCATGATGCCTGCTATGTCCTGAGCTCGGCCGGCGACTCGTCCAGCGTTGGCGTCCCATGATCGGTCAGCTCTGCCGCGAACCTTGGACAGCCATGATCACTACACCGGTGATGGGCCCGGCCAAGCCTGCTGAGAGAGTGCAGCCGTGAGCGTGCCCGACTACGAGAGTCTCATGCTGCCGGTCCTCCAAGCCGTCGCCGACGGCGAGCCGCACCCTGCCGCCGAGGTGCGCGCCTTGCTCGCTGCGGACTTGGGATTGAGCGAGGAGGCCCTGGCGCAGCGGTTGCCGAGTGGCTCGCCGATCTTCAACAGCCGGGTTCATTGGGCAGTGACGTATATGGCGCAAGCCGAGCTTATTCGCCGCCCTCGGCGCGGCGTCATGCAGATCACTGATCGTGGCCGGCAGGTGCTCGGACAGGGGCACGAGCGCATTGATGGCGCCGTGCTCTCACAGTTCCCGGAGTTCCTCGAGTTCAAAATGCGGGTTCGTCAGCGGGAGGGCGACCAGACGCCTTCCACGACGAGCGCGACGTCTGTGAGTTCTCCTGCTCATAGAACGCCTCGGGAGCAATTGGTCACGGCGGTGGAGGAAGCCAACTCGGCCGTCGCTTCTGAACTGCTCGACCGTGTGCGTGAGCGCGACCCGAGCTTCCTCGAGCAGTTGGTGCTCCGACTACTGACTGCCATGGGCTACGGCGGACGTGCCGGGGCCGCCGAACATCTGGGACGTGGCGGTGATCAGGGGCTTGATGGGGTCATCCGGCAGGACGCACTTGGACTTGATCGCGTGTACGTGCAGGCCAAGCGCTACGGGACCGACCATGCCGTTGGCCGGCCCGAGATCCAGGCATTCGTCGGAGCGCTCCATGGTGCGCAGGCTGACCGTGGAGTCTTCATCTCCACCAGTCGCTTCACCGCGGAGGCGAGAGACTACGCCGACCGTGTTCCTGCACGCCTGGTGTTGATTGACGGTCAACGGCTCTCAGAGCTGATGGTGCTGCACAACATTGGCGTCCAGGATGAGGAGTCCTTTACGCTCAAAAGAATTGACGAGGACTTCTTCGACAGCTTCTGACCTCGCAATAGCGCCGCTGTTCACTGTGAGGGCTGAGATGCTTCGGTATTGGCGACTAGGTAGTCACCTATCGCTCGGTGCAGTTGCCGCAGGGCCTCAAGATCGCTGGGGTTGCGGTTCCAGCTTCGGTAGAGGTTGTGGATGCGTTGCGCCCGATGTCGCCCCTCGGACGTCGCTGAGGGATCGCGGGCGTCGGCGCCAACAAGCTCGGCGCGGGAGACGCCGCCGACGCGGACGCCATCGCGGCGCCTGTATCGCTCCTGATGCGTGACGCCGTGCCGGCTTAGGACCTTCACGACGATGTCCGGCCCCGTGACGCGGACGACGGTGCCGGCGGCGCGGCGCGGACGGCCGAAGCTGGCCTCGGATTCGATGGTGACTGTGTCGCCGGGCTCGAGGGCGGCGAGCTGGTCGGCCGAGAGCCGGTTCTCGACGGACAACGCTCCTGCCTCCTCCTGTGGTGATGCCCAGGGGGAAGCTGGCGCAGCAAGCAATCTACCCCGCCGGCTTGAACAGGGCGATGACGCTCACTACGACTGCCGTGGCGCCCATCAGGCCGTTGAACCGCGGATCGGCCAAGAAAGCACCGCGGGGCTTGCGAGCGCCGCGGGGGGCGGAAGTCCGGGGCTGCGCCGGAGCCGGTATGGGCCCTGGCGGTCCTGTGTCCGCAGTGGTCCTTCCCGTTTCAAACCCGGGTGGAGGGGACGGCCTGGAGTGCTGCGGCGACGAGGGGCCCGGTCGCGGGGGTCGCCGATTTCCCGGTCCACCAGTGCTCAACTGGGGATCCGTCAGAAACGATGCCAGGGAGAGAGCTAATCCAACGATCGCCGAACCGATGACGAAAGCCCAGGGGAAAGTTGGTTTTGGCGGGCAGGTCGCTGAGCCTTCGTTGAAACAGCGCACGAGACTGTAGAGAATGTCACCGACGAAGAGGTTCCACCAGAAGGTGGCCAGAAAAATTCCCCCGGCGGCAGAGCCCGCGAAGTAGAGCACCCTGCCGAGCGGTGATGCCGGCGCCTGACCCATGGGTCCTCCGACCGTCGACTACGTCCCAGTTCCTTGACAGTCGCCTTTTCGGCGATGTCGACAGGGTCAGTGAACGGCATACAGTACTGCTTCGACTCGCTAGCGACCTGGGCGGTTCTCGACTCGCCAGCGAACGTGACTGAAGGTGAGGGTGCGCATTGACCTAGTGCGGGAAAAGGCGATGGGTGATCAGTCGCGAGCAGCCAAGAGCCGCACACGTTCCGGCGGCACCGTCGGCAGGTGCTTCCCGATGCCCCAGTCGTACTGCACTGAGTACTCCACGTCAGCCCGCCATCCGCGGCCGTCGTCGCAGAGCCGCCAGGCCCGCTGCAGGCCAGGCCACCACTCGCCGTCGTGTTCGACTTCGACGGCGCGGGGCGGGTCGTATCGGCGTTCCTCAAGGAGCCGGATCGGGACGGTGGTCACGCTGAACTGGGTAACCCGACCGGGCGACTTCACATGCTGAGCGACTCGGCCGAGTGACAACACGAGACCGATTCGTGCCACTGGCGTTCCGGTACGGCAACCTGCCCTCGTGATCTATCGGGCCGCCGCCGCGCTCCCGTACTGCGACCGGGACAGGGTCACCTCCGGCCTTCGCGGACAGCTCCGTTTCATGACGACCGCGGCCCGGGTCACGCCTGACTGGACAACCTTGGCCGTCGAGGGGCCAACCGAGGTCCTCGACCGACTGGGGCGCGTTTGGTTCGAGTGGACCGCCACCGTGGAGGCACGGGACTGCGGTGATGCCTCATGAGCGTGGAGCGCTGCCCGGCGCGCGTCACTGTCAGCCCCGGCCGGGAGGTTTGTTGCACGGGCCCCGTCGGTCACGGGCCGGCCGAGGACATCCATCAGGGGCTTCTGCGCGTCACGTTGCCCGATGGCCGCGAGCACGCCGCCTCGCTTGTGTGGAGCACCACGCAGAGCCCCTGGGACGACAAGATTCTCGACCGCGCGGATTGATGCAGGCGCCGGGGAACTAGCGACCCTGCAGAGCGCCCCGAAAGTCCACCGTGGGTGCCCCTGCAGGGCTAGACCCGAGTCCTCCCATAATTGCTGTGTCCACCTCAGTCACTGATGGGGCCGACCCATCAGTGGCTGAGGGCGACTCCCACCAGAGCGTCCAGAGAGTCCAAAAGATTCTCCACCCGATACAGGTGATTACCCCTACCGGGTCATCCGCGTGCAGGGTGACGCACTCGGGGATAGTGGTGATGTTGAAGTTTGCGTTTGCGGCCTCTTGAGCGGCTTCCCGACATCCAGGATCGAAGTCGAGTTCCCCCTGAAGACAGGCATTGAGCCACCAATTGAAGTCGTCAATGTAGTCGAACAAGTTTTGATTTGGCTCCGACAAAGCTCGCCCTCCGCCAGAGGACGACACAACGTCGGTGACGTGCGTGAGGATCACAGTGCAGTCGCGTCCACCGTAGTATTCGCAGACCCCTATGGCCTCTTGCTCTGCACGTTCGTCGGCATCCGCGAGGTCATCCGAGTATCCGAAGCCTGACCCGTAACTTCCGTCGGACGCCCGGGCGAGCTTACCTACGGCCTGGAAATACCACAGTAGTGCCCAGCAGTCATCACCGCCGCCGGAATTGCGGCAGGAATCCACTGCTGCAACCGTAGCCTCGTCAGATCCGTTCGCGAGCGCTGTCGCAGCTACCCCCGTAGAGGGCGAGTAGGCGATGGCTCCCCAATCCTGCTGCTGTGCGGCCTGAGCGGTCGCCGGCGTTATGAGGGCGGAAATCACTATGGCTACAGCAGCAAGTGGCAGGCGTCGCATCAAATGTTTACTAACTCTGCAACGACTGCAGTCCCGGCTCGCATGCACCCATCGACCTCGAGGTGCGCGACAATCCGCATATCCGATCCTAGGCATGACGCGAGACCTCCTCCGGGTTGACGACGCGAATGTCTGGATGTGTCTCAGACGCTCAGTTCCTCACCCGGTGAGGGGCCACAAGTTAGCCCCCTCGGTGGTGGCTGTACAGAGCCCAAAAGACTCGGGGACTAGAGCGAGCGCCGCCCCACGCCCAAAGACGTCGTCTCAGCTCCCCGTCCCCAATGGCCTGCAGGGACGCACGCCCAGGTCTGCCACATCGACTGTCTGCCACATCGACTGGCGCGCCACGGGGGCAGGCGGTAACAGGATCACCCGGTCATGGGTCAGACCGGTGGAAGGAGCCGTGCCCGGTCTCCCAGACGCAACCCACCCCATGTGAATGCAGCAGATCAAGCAGGTCGTCCGCCGGCCGGGTTGGCACAAGGACCGTCTTGAGCTTCGGCGGTGTGGGTAGGTGGCGTTCATAGTCGAGTAGCTGCCCCAGCGCTAGGCGCATGCTCGGTCGGCTCGCCGAGCCCTTGGCCTCGTACAGCTCCTGGGCAGTCTCGTCGTAGAGATCGGTCAGCATGGTCGTCAGCTCGCCCGTGGGACGCAGCTGCCAGCGGCGGACAGGATGGCCTCGCCTAGCGAGCACGGTGCGGTAGCGCTTAACCAATAGCGCTTCGCGCTTGGTTGCCGTACTGGGCGGTGCTCCGGGCGTCTCGAACTCCGACGCCTCGTCCACCTCCAAGTCCACGAGCTCGGCTACACCGCTCGACGGGTCGCCTGCCTGGCTCACGTCCTGGGGACGACGAAGTGTTGGACCCACCGGCCCCAGGCGAAATACGAACACACTGCGGAGTTCGCCTTCTTCATCAGGGGCATCCACGATGACGAATGGGTCGGCGTCGTCGATCTGGAACTCTCCGATGTAGAGCTGGTTCACGGCCTGAGTGCCCGGGATGAGGCCGTCGGCCAAGAAGAGGCGCAGTGCCCTCTGCTCGAGCTTATGACTTACAACCGCAAGGTTGCCGACTCGAATGAGCTGGTCGCCGCGGCGCCCCTCGCCGGTGAAAAGGAAGGCGCTGCCATCGGCGGACCATCCGTCGAAGTTGCATCCGAGACTCTCGTTGCGGCCCGGGTGGGAGTAGAGGAAGACGTTGAGCGTCGAGGCGGAGGGTTCGATGCGACTGGGCGTGGCGCCGCCAAATAGCTGCATTCGCTGTCTGCGGCTCAAATGCTCTCCAACGGCTATGTCCCAGTCGAGGTCCCAGCGAGCCTTTAGGGGGATGCCTAGGCGTTCCAGCGCCGCACCAGTGTTGTCGCGGCCGCCCGAGAAGTCTGCTGCCGTCAATCGAGGACGGTCGGGGTACTGGTGTGCCCAGATGGCAGCTACAAGGGCCTTCGAATCGATGTGCTCGCCATCGACCCAGGCAAAGTACACGCGGCTCTCGGCAAAGCCGTACTTCGCAAGGAACGCTGGACGGCCGAGGCGCTTGAATTCCGCGACGGCCGCGACAACGGCTGACTGATCGGTTAGGTCGGACAGCCTGGCCATGGCACTCCCGCTGTTGTATGGCTCGCTGGAGCATGATGCCTCACCGGTGGCCGGCTCCAGTCGAGCCAGGCGACGACACGGCCATCAGTCTCTGCTGGACTGAGGACGCTCTCGACCAGCGGCGTATCAAGCCACCGCTTCCACACCTAGTTACTCTGACATGAGTTGCCCTCCGTGACCGGTGTCGAGACAAGCCTGCAAGACTCCTGGCAAGGACGCACACGGCGCTGGGGGATGGCATGCGGTTCTCGGAGCGACACGGATACACAAAGGTCCGCACAGCTCTGCAGCACGAGAGCCTGGACGAGGCGCTGCGCCTGGACCTCTGGAACTACATCCTGGGCCTGTACGAGGGCCTCACCAAGAAGGTCGAGTGGCCGCAGCACGCGCCGTTTCTGACTCGACTCTGGGCCGACTTCCTCCGTCGGCCGCTGGACGAGATCACGTACAAGGAGCGCATCCAGGAGTACGTCAAGGCGGTCGTGCTTAGGGGTGAGTGGTTCCAGGTGTACGACTTCATCGAGTTTCTGGCTGACGAGGTGGAGGACTACGCGGGGGAAGGGGCCCACGGGTCCTGCGTCCGTCACTTCAACGCGTTGCTCGAGAAGCACCTCGCTGCCTACCGATTCGTAGATGGGCGCATTGTGCCCATCGACTCGACGGTCGACTTGGCCGCGGTTGAGGACGCGCTGTCCGACTCCGAGGGCTTAGCTGGAGTTCGGCATCACCTGCAGAGAGCGCTGGAGCTGCTTGCCGACCGCGAGGCGCCGGACTACAGCAACAGCATCAAGGAGAGCATCAGTGCGGTCGAGTCGGTCTGCGCGCTGATCACAAACAAGAAGACGCTCGGTGAGGCGGTCAAGCGCCTCAAGGACAGTGGCCTGGCTCTGCATCCGGCGCTGGAACAGGCGTGGTTGAAGCTCTACGGCTTCACCAGCGATGCGGACGGGATCCGCCACTTCGCCGTGGACGCTCCGACGGTCGACCAGGCGCAGGCCAAGTATTTCCTAGTCACATGCTCCGCGTTTGTGAGCTTGTTGATCACAGAGGCGGCACGCGCCGGTGTGCCTCTCGAAGGCAAGCAGTAGCTCATTGACGGATGGCCGGGCGGGAAGGGGTGAGGTCGGTCAGCGGGTTCGCGCGAAGCGGCGCCAGTGCGCGACGTCGGGGACGACAGTCCACTCGTCGGCGCTGATCCACACGCGGACCGGCGCTGGCCAGCTCTTCCACTCCTCGCGCGGGACCTCGCTGACTTCATCGAGCAGCGCAGGGTCGACCACGATCTCGGACTCCCCGTTGCTGTCGATGCGGGCGAGCAGCGCCTCCCGCGGCGCGGTCGTGGTGAAAATCCGCGGCGAGCTGTGCGCGCTCGCGCTGGAGCCGGTCATCCCCTCGGCGTGACAGCGAGCCACAGCAGGCTCCAGCGTCCAGCTCATGCCCGAGCGAGCTGCTGGCACGTCCGCGCAGCCGCGGAACAGCACCAGCGACTCGGGACGTCTCCACGTGTCTTCGTCGATGCTCGGGCCACCGATGGCAAACAGCTCGCGCCAGGCCTCAACAGGGACGACGAGCGTCGGACGAGGAGCGAGCCGAGCCCACGAGCCGACGACGATCCTTCGCGCTGATCGAGCGTCGAGCCGGCCAGCCTCAGCGAGGACGAACAGACCTCGCAGCGCGGCGAGCGCATCAGGCAGCGAGGTCGAGCGCTGCTCGATCCAGTGTCGGTGGACGCCGCGAGCGGACAGCTTCGCGAGCGCTCGCGCGTGCTCGACGTCGGAGCTCTGCGCGGTCGTGGTCGTGGTCATCGGTCTGTCTCCTCGTGGTCGTGGGCCCGCGTGCGTGCAGCGGGTGGGGGAGGGGGGTCGCGGCGAGACGCTCGGGACCGGTGGGCATAGCAGCCGCGTAGCTGCGCGATACAAGCAAGATCAGGTTTCGACCCCTCGCAGGCGTCTCCGAGGGTCCTGCCATGGGACGTGCGTCAAGGGCTGATCCCATGTCTGTCAAGGTCGCAGGATGAACTGGGGAACGATCGCGATCGCCGCTCTGGGCCTGTTGACGACGCTGACCGCTCCGCTTCTCCAGAACTGGGTGGCGGCCAAGCGTGAGCGGGCCACATGGCGCCGTGACAAGGCAACGGCCGCCTACACGGACGCCATGGCCTACGTCCAGACGCTTGAGACCATGCTTGAGCGGGTCACGGACCCGTATGCGACTGCGCAGACGCGGCCCGAGCTGGCGCACGTGGACCTCATCACCGCCCAGATGCGCATGTTCGCGCCCGGCCCTGTCTTCGACGCCTGGAAGGCCCTTCTGCGCACAGAGGAGGTGCTCAGGTGGAACATCGAGCAGGAGTTCCCCGGTCTTGGCCACTACCAGGGCGAGGCTGTCCCTGACGATCACAAGGACGTTGTTCAGCTCAGGACCGACATCCATCGGTTCTACGACGTGGTGCGCAAGGTCATCGGGAGCTGACTGCTCACGGAGTAACCGGTCAACCACGGGGGGCCTCCAGCTCGGCCCGGGTGCGGACGTAGTCGACGCCCTCGACTAGCTCCGGGGCGAGCCCGAGCCGCTGCTGGAGCGCGGGCACCGGCTCGCGGGTCGCCTTGGCGTACTCCTGCAGCCCGTCACGCCACCGGCGCTCGCTGGCGAAGTGGCGCGCGTGCTCGGAGTCCCAGCCGCCTGCCAGCAGGCCGGCGAGCTCGTCGGCGGGGACCGACTCGTCGTCGGCCAGCCACGCAGGGCCCCCGCGGTGGCGCAGCAGCTCCTCGGCAGCGTCGTCGGCCCGGCGCTTCCGCGGGCGGCTCACCGGTCGCCTCGCTCAGCGCGCTCCCGGGACCAGCGGACGCCGACGGCGGCCCGGCGGGCGGCGCTGATGTGCAGCGGGACGACGGTCCCGCCGCCCCCGTCGGACTCCACGAGCCCGAGCTGCTTGAGCAGTGCGGCGAGGGTCTTCCGGTGCTCGCGGACCTCGCGGAACAGGCCGTTGGGGCGCTCCTGGCCGGTGGAGCCGGCTACGACCACCTCAGCGGTGGCGAGCTCGGTCTCCAGGCAGTTGAGCTCGTCGGCGGTGCGGGCGGCTGCGGCGAGCACCGCCAGCTCGTCGGGGCGCAGCTCGTGGGCGGCGGTGACATCGGCCCATAGTCTCCGGCCGCGGGCCTTCAGTCCCCGTGGCGGCTTGGGCAGCTCATCGTCGGTCGTCTCGGTCATCGTCTCGTCCTGTCTGCTCTGTGCTGTCTGTGGCGGCGGGGCCCCATGAGGGGCGGCGTCGGTGCGCTGCGCCCCTCGTGGGCCGTGGTGGGCCGGTGTGGCGGCACCGGCCGTTCGTCAGGCCAGGGCCTCGGCGAGCCGGGCCAGACCGACACGGGCGGCGCTGGTGCGGCCCCGGTGGTGGTCGACGACCGCGCGGGCCTGCTCCTGGGCCGCGACGTCGCGCCGGTCGGTGGGCACCGAGTCCTCGGCCATCGCCGCGAGCACGTCGTGGGCTGCAGCCAGCTTCGACACCGCGGGCCGCATCCGCTCGACGACCTGCTCGGCGGCGGCGGTGAGCTTCGGCAGCTCGGCCTCGACCGCGGCTCGCCAAGACGGCAGCGCTTCCCGCACAGCGGCGTCGTACTCCCGGCGCGCGTCGGCCGCCTGCTGCTGACGGACGCGGTCGACGGCCTCCCGCTTGGTCCGCTCGGCGCGCCAGTCGGTGACTGCGCCGGGCTCGGGCACCGGGTCCCCGGCGCGGACCGCACGGGCCACCGCGGCGTCGTACCGGCGGCGCTCGGCGGCCTCGTCGGCACCCAGGGCCTTCACCGAGGCCGAGGACTCCTCGACGGCCTCGACGGCGGCGAGGAGGGCCTCCCACCGCTCGGCGACCTCAGGCGGGGTCATGGTGGCGTGCCAGCCGGGGCGCTCGGTGAGGCGCTCGGGCTCCCATGAGTTGAGCGGGCGGTGCTGGTGCGGCACAGCGGGGATGCCGTCCAGCGGGTGCGGCGAGTAGTCGGCGGCCTTCTTCTCGGCCCACTTCTGCGCGAACGCGTCGATCTCAGCCTGCGTGGGGCCGCTGTCGCGCACCTCCAGGTGGTCGAACCCGGTGCTGAGGGTGCGGCGGAACGGAGCGGTCATGACTTCTTCCTCTTCTCGGTGTCGGTGTTGCTACGGCCAACCAGCGGGCGCGGGTCGGGAACCGTCCGCAGGCGCGGACGGAAGTTCATGAGGGGTTCCTGCTGGCCAGCGGGACGGGCCTCGCTACATCTGCTGCGCCGCTGCGCTGCACCTCTCCCCTTAGGGGGGAGAGGTGGTGCAGCAGATCGCAGCAGCGGGGGTCAGCAAATCGCAGCAAATCGCAGCAGCTAGGGCCCTGACCTGCAGGTTTATGTGCTGCGCCAGTGCTGCACCCGGTTGCTGCACTTGCTGCTGCACCCCTGCTGCGGCCGCTCACCGCTGCCCCTCCTCGGTGGCGAGCAGGAAGGCGCGAACGGAGGGCTTCGGCTGCACCACGTCGCCGCGCTCCACGAGGCGGGAGAGCACCCGATAGGCCGTGCCGCGGTTCATCTGCGGGTGGTCGCTGTCGTTGACCACGGCGAGGATCGCGGACTCGCTGGCCGGCCCGGTCGGGTGCAGCACCTTCAGCGCGGTGAGCACACGGTTCTCGTTGCTCGACGAGGACCAGGTGACCGCCGGGGTCTCCCGCTCTCCAGGGCTGGTCAGCACCAGCGAGCCAGCGACCTTGCGGACTCCCAGGGTGAAGCTGCCGGTCTCGCCGTTCTTGAGCTTGGCAACGTCGACCCTCATGGCTCCCGCCGGGTTCCACTCGGCGACCCTGAGGACGAAGTCGGCATCGGCCTCGATGGCGGACGAGCCGCGCGCGTCGGTGCCGTTCTTGCCCGCGTGGGCCACCACCAGGACGACACCGCCGCTAGCCCGCTGCAGCGTCCGCAGGCGATCTCCGACCACGGCCATGTCGGCGGCGCTGTTGTGGTCCGCACCGACGGTGCAGGTCTGCAGGGTGTCCAGGACGATGAGCTCTGGGCGCAGCTCCCGGCACAGCCGCAGCAGCGAGTCGAACTCAGCACCCCCGGTGAACAGGTTCACCGCGCCCGGCCGCACGAGCAGCCGGTCCTCCAGATCATCAGCGGTCATGTCGTGGTGGGCCAGCAGTGCCGCGAGGCGCTGCCCGGACGCTGCTGCGTCCTCGCCCTTTACGACCACGGCACGGCCGGTGAGGTTGGCGTCCTCGGACTCCCGGCCGTGCCACTCGTCCAATCCCGCGGCCACGTGGAAGGCAATGTCGTCGACCAGGAAGCTCTTGCCCTTGCTGTGGGCAGCGACGACGAAGCCGACCGACCGGTGCGGGATCAGCAGGTTGATCAGCCAGCCGGGCGACTCCTGGGCCAGCAGCTCGGCGGCGTCCAGGAACTCCGGCCCGTCGAGAACCTGCAGGCCCCGGACGACCGGCAACTTCCCGCGCCACAGGTGACGGCGCAGCCTGGGCCGGACGACCTCCTCCTCGATGTCCTTCTCGAAGGAGCCATCGGAGGCGGCGGCGTCCTCGGCAGTCCAGCCACGGGACCGCAGCTCGCAGGGGGTGCAGAACTCCACCCGGTAGTCCATGTGCGTGGAGGCGTGGGAGGCGTCCACGACGGCCTGCTCGAGCTTCACGCGGGCCTCGAGGTCCGGCCGGATGGGGCCGAACTCCTCGCCGTTCCAGGTGTAGCAGTCCTCGGTGTGCGGCTTGCCCTCGTCGTCGTAGTAGAGGCGCTTGCCGATGACGATGCCGTCAAGGTCGACATCGGTCGCACCGTCGCGCAGGGGGAGGAACTCGCCCCGTGCCTCCCGCTCCGCGTGGACACGCATCGGGTGTCGTCTCTCCTGTTCGGTCGTGGCCAGCCCCCGGACGGTCCGGTTCCACTCGTCGGAGCCCGGGGCCTTGTACTCCTTGTCGGTGAAGTCGAAGTCGCGCCAGACCTCACGGCGCCGGGCGTCGATCTCAGCGGTGATCACGTCGAGCTCGGCGGCCTCCTCGGCAGCGATGCGCTGGGCCTCGGCGTCCAGCTCGGCGCGGAGCTGCTCCCTGGCCCGCTCGTGCGCGGCCCGGTCCCACCCCAGGTGCTCAACGCGGTACTGATCGATGAGACGCGCGCTCTCTACCGGGTCCCAGTCCTCTGGCACGGTCGTGCTGGACCAGGGGTCGTCGGTCCACGCGGTCACGAGAGGCACCCCCAGCCGATGAGCACGCCCATGGCAAGCCACGAGAAAGCGGGAACGGCGACGAGCAGGATTGCGACCAGAACGGCGACGGCGAGCGCAATAGGTACGCTGAGAGTCGAGCAGTCCGGCGCCGTGGTGGGTGCGATTTGCTCGGGAAGGCTCGGGGCTGGCCTGCTGCTCCGGGCCTTCTCTCGTGTTTGCTGAGACATCGGTTTCCTTCCATGAATCGAATCCATGGCGGGGGCGCGAATCGGGGAACGGTCCCCGATGCCTCAGCGAGCTTCGGCAGCACTCTTGCCCGCAGGCGAGTGCAGCAGCTTCGTGAGCCGGTCCCGCTGATCGGCGGTGAGTGGCGGAGCTTCGGCGAGGGTGCGCTCGATGTACGCCGCGAGCTTCTCCGTGACGAACTCGCGGCGGCGCTCGGTGAGCCCGGCGGCGTCGTCAGCGTGCCAGCGGTGATGGATGCCGAGCGCGGACCGGGCCTTCGCTACGGCTTGTGAGTGAGCCATTGGTGGCCTCGTGAGAGGTCGGGCGGCTCATGCCCCTGAATGGCGATGAGCCTCGTAGGTGTTCGACCACCTGCGGGGCTCCTGCGCCTTCCGCGACCGTTGTCGGAGAGTCCACCCCCGACCGGCGCCACCTAGGGCGCCCGGTCCGTCGTGATTCCTTTGTACCCCCGTATTGAGTAGTGGCGCCACCTGCTGCATTAAGCACACAGCAAGTTCACAGCGACCTACTTCCAGGCGATGCGGACGGACTCGGGGTCGAAGGTCCGGGCACCCTGCCGGGTCTTCATGAGCGTCACGGTCATGAGGGTGTCGACGACGGCGCGGCGGCGGCTGAGGCTCAGGCCCTCCCACACGGCGCGGATGTCGGGCGCGCCCACCAGGCCGTCCAGTAGGGGAGCGGAGTCGACGACCCGGCTCCGGGCCTCGGCCTCGGCGAGCTGGGGGCGCAGGCGGGCCGTGATGCGCTCCAGCATCCGGCCGTCGATGAGCCCGTCGGCGTACTGGTCGGCGGCCTCGTCCAGCCGGGCCCGGAGCTGGTCGGCCTCGGCCACCGCAGCGACCCGCTCGGGGGAGTCGCCGGTGCTGGCCAGCAGGGTGACGGCGTCCGTGGCGGACAGGCGGCCCACGACTAGCTCGGTGACGAGGTCGTCCAGGTCGGTCTTCCGGCGGATCACGCAGCCGTTGGCCGAGCACCGGTAGGACGGCACGCCGCGGTTGACGGCCATGCGGAGGCTGGCGCCGCACACACCGCACCGGGCGATGCCCGACAGCAGGTGAGCGGCGGCCGAGCCGGTCGACGTCCGGCGGCCCGGGTCGGTGAGGACGGCTCGGAGCTGCTCCCAACGGTGCCGCGGCAGGATCGGCTCCCACGCGCCTTCGCCGACCACCTCGCCGCGGTGGACGCGGAGGCCGGCATTCCGGTCGCGCAGGACGAGGTGCCGGACCATGCCCTTCTCCCAGGGCTTGCCGGTCGGCGAGGGGACTCCGTCGGCGTTCAGCGCTGCAGTGACCGCGCGCAGGGACTCTCCGGACAGCAGGGCGTCGGCGATGTGCTGGACGACGGCGGCCTCGGCGGGCTCGACGACCTCGCGGACCGTGCCGTCGGGAGCGTGCTCGCGGGTCCAGCCGTAGGCGCGGCGGCCGTGGGACCGGCCGGACTCGGCTCGCTGCTGCATGGCGCGGCGCACCCTCTCGCTCTTGTGGTCGGACTCGTGGCGGGCGATGGAGCCCAGCATCCGCGCCATGAGCTTGCCGCTCGCGGTGCCGAGGTCCCACTGGCCAGCCTGCACGGTGACGACGTCGGTCCCGGTGCGCTCGATGAGGTCGATGAAGTCCTCCAGCTCCCTCGGGGAGCGGTGCAGCCGGTCGGGGTCCCAGGCCACCACGACGTCCACCTCACCGGCCTGCACGGCCTCGATGAGGGCGGCGTACTGCGGTCGTGGCTTGCCCGAGTAGGCCGACACGTCGTTGTCGATGAAGGTCCCCACGAGCCGCCAGTCGTGACGCTCGGCCAGCGCGTGGCAGTCCTGGCGCTGGCGCTCGACACCGAGCCCGAGCCCGCGCGGATCGGACGAGATCCGGCAGTAGACGGCGGCCCGCGGCTGGTCAGCGGTGGGTCGGCGGTTGGTCCGAGGCAGTGAGGCGGTCACGGTTGAAGTATGCCACTTCGTACAGGTCTTGCTGCTCAACTGTCTGTGCGCGGCGATCCCCGCGCGGGAGCGGGTGATCACCTGCGAGGAGGTGTTCGAGCTCCGTCTCCCGCTCCCGGACGTCGTCGCGATGCAGACCCGACAGCCCAACCTGGAGGGAGCGGGCGAGATCCCGCTGCGCCGCCTGGTGAAGGAGGCGCTGCGGATGCGGCCCTCCCGGATCGTCGTCGGCGAGGTCCGGCAGGAGGAGTGCCTCGACCTGCTCATCGCGCTCAACTCCGGACTGCCCGGCATGTGCACCCTCCACGCCAACAGCGCTCGCGAGGCCGTCGTGAAGATGTGCACCCTCCCGCTGCTGGCCGGCGAGAACATCGGCCACGCCTTCGTCGTCCCGACGGTCGCCGCCAGCGTCGACCTGGTCGTGCACGTCGGCACCGACCCGGACGGGCGTCGGCGGGTGCGCGAGATCGTGGCGGTCCCCGGCCGCGCCGAGAACGGCGTCGTCGAGCTGGCCGACCTGTTCACCACGCGCGACGGGCGGCTGGTGCGGGCCGACGGCTACCCGCCGCACGCCGAGCGCTTCGCCGCCCGCGGCATCGATCTCCCCGCGCTGCTGGACGACGCCCGGTGGCCCTCGTGACGCTGACCGGCGCGCTGCTGGGTCTGCTGCTCGGTGTCGGTCTGCTCCTGGTCTGGCGCAGCGGCCCCCGCGCCCCCCGGCGGACGCCGAGGTCGCGCGGGCCGTCCCGTCGCCAGCAGCGGCTCGCCGCGGCCGGACTGACCGGGATCAACGCCGCCCAGCTCATCGCGCTGCAGGTCGGGCTGGGCTTGCTGGCCTTCGTCGTCGTCCTGCTGACCACCGGCACGGTCACGGTGAGCCTGGTCTTCGGCGCGTTCGGGTTCGCGCTGCCCGCTGTCCAGGTGCGGCGGCTGGCGGTCAAGCGTCGCGCGGACCTGCGGGAGGTCTGGCCCGAGGTCGTGGACAACCTGGCCTCCGCCGTCCGCGCGGGGCTGTCGCTGCCCGAGGCGCTGGCCGCCCTGGCGACCCGCGGGCCGGAGGTGCTCCGGCCGCCGTTCGCCCGGTTCGCCACCGACTACCGCTCCAGCGGTCGGTTCGGCACCTGCCTGGACCGGCTCAAGGACGACCTCGCCGACCCGGTCGGCGACCGCATCGTCGAGACGCTGCGGGTGGCCCGCGAGGTCGGCGGCAGCGACCTCGGCCGGGTGCTGCGGACCCTCGCCACCTTCCTCCGCGAGGACGCCCGCGCCCGCGCCGAGCTGGAGATCCGGCAGGGTTGGGTGGTGCAGGCGGCGCGGCTGGCGGTCGCCGCGCCGTGGGTCGTGCTGCTGCTCCTCGCCACGCAGTCGACGACGCTGGACGCCTACGACTCCCCGGTCGGCACCGCGCTGCTGCTCGGCGGCGCCGCGGTCTGCCTCGCCGCGTACCGGCTCATGCTGCGGATCGGCCGGCTGCCGCAGGACCTGCGGGTGCTCCAGTGAGCGAGCGTGCGAGCCCACCGATGAGCACGGCAGCTCCGCGAACGCGGCCGACGAGCGTCGGCGAGGAGGACTCGTGAGCGCCGCCCTGACCGGGATGCTGCTCGGGCTGGCCGCGGCGGCCGGCGCGCTGCTCGTGGTCACCTTCGCGCCGCCGTTCCGGTCGGTCCGGCTGGTGGACCGGCTGGCGCCGTACGTGCACGACACCCCACCGCCGTCCCGGTTGCTGGGGACGGCGACGGAGGCCGGCCTGCTCACCGCGGCCCGGCGGGTCTTCGGACCGGTGGTGGCCGACGGTGCACGGCTCGTGGACCGGGTGGTGGGCGGCCGGACGGCGGTGCGCCGGCGCCTGGACGCGCTCGGCGGCGAGGTCACGGTCGAGGACTTCCGCGTCGAGCAGGTGGTCTGGGGCGGCCTCGGGCTGCTCGGGACGGCGCTGCTCGCGGCAGTCGGCTCACTGGTCGCCGGCAGCGTGAACGTGTTGTCGATGGCGTTGCTGTGCGTGGCCGGGGTGGTCGGTGGGGTCCTGGGTCGCGACTGGTGGCTCACCCAGCGGGTGCGCCGGCGGGAGGAGCTGCTGCTCGCGGAGTTCCCGGTCGTCGCCGAGCTCCTGGCGCTGGCGGTGACGGCGGGCGAGAGCCCGACCGCGGCGATCGCGCGGGTCACCCGGCTCTCCGGCGGTGAGCTGGCCCGCGAGCTCGGCTCGGCGCTCGGCCGGGCCCGTGCCGGGGTGCCGTTGGTCGACGCGCTGCAGCAGCTGGCCGACCGGACCTCGCTGGACGCGCTGGCCCGCTTCGTCGACGGCCTGCTGGTCGCGATCGAGCGCGGCACGCCGCTGGCCGAGGTGCTCCGCGCGCAGGCGGCCGACGTGCGGGAGGCCGGCAAGCGCCGGCTGCTGGAGGCCGGCGGCCGGAAGGAGATCGCGATGATGGTCCCGGTCGTCTTCCTGGTGTTGCCGGTGACCGTTGTCTTCGCCCTGTTCCCGGGGCTGATCAGCATCGTCTCGCTGGCGCGATGAGCCCGCGGACACGACAGGAAGGACGAACGATGCCGGGTCTCACGGGGGTCCTCGCGGCGCTGGCCGCACTGGCCGACCGGTTGCGCGGGGAGGATCCCGAGCGGGGCGACGTGCCCGGCTGGGTGATGATCACGGTGATGACCGCTGCGCTGGTGCTGGCGATCCTCATCCCGTTCCGCGAGGCGATCGTCTCCGCGGTGACCAACGCGCTGGACTCCGTCACGAGCGGTGGCTGAGGAGGGATCCCGTCCTCCCCACCCCTCGCTCCGCTCGGGGCGGGACCCTGCAGTGGGGCCGCGGCCGGACGACCGGGAGCGGGGCGGCGCGGTGGTCGAGTTCGTCTTCGTCTCGGTGCTGGTCGTGGTGCTGCTGCTCGCGGTGCTGCAGGTCGCGGTGTACGTGCACACCCGCAACGTGGTGACCGCCGGCGCGCAGGAGGGCGCCCGGTACGCGGCCAACGCCGACGTGCCGTCGTCCACCGGTGCGGACCGGACGGTGGCCGTCGTGGCGCGGGCGACGTCGCAGCAGACCGCCCAGGGACTGGCGTGCACATCGGGGGAGGAGGCCGACGCCAGCGGGCTGACGCTGGTCGTCGTGCGCTGCTCGGGTGCGGTGCCGACGCTGCTGGCCGGGCTGGGCAACCTGCTGCCGCTCGAGGTTACCGGCCGCGCGGTCAAGGAGATCGCGGCGTGAGGTGGCTGCGCGCCCGGCTGGGACAGCTCGAGGGTGAGCGAGGCTCGGCGCTGGTCGAGTTCGTGTTCATCGCGATCGTGGTGTTCGTGCCGCTGGTCTACATCGTGGCGGGGTTCTCGGCCGTGCAGCGCGGGGTGTTCGCCTCCACCGCGGCGGCGCGGGAGGCCGGGCGGGCGATCGGCACCGCGCCGGACGCGGTCAGCGGTGCGGCCCGGGCCGAGGCGGCGGCGCGGCTGGCGGTGGCCGACCAGTCGATCGACGCCGCGGACGTCCGGGTCGCCTACGCGCCGGCCGGTGCCGGGTGCGAGGCGGCGGGTGGCTACACGCCGACGCTGACGCCGGGGGAGGAGTTCTCCGTCTGCGTCACGGTGACCGTGCGGATCCCGCTGCTGCCGGAGTTCATCGACGCCAACACCGCGACGGGGCAGTTCCTCGTCGAACGCGACCGCTACGTCGACGGCTGACCGGGGCGCGGCGGCCGCCCGGTCCCAGGACCGGGCGGCCGCCGCGGACTGACCGAGAGGGGGTCGGGGCTACCGGACCTGGACGGTGTCGCCGACCGGGACGGAGCCGGCGGCCACGCTGTTGCCCTTGTACTGCAGGCGCCAGACGCCCGTCGTGCTGGCCGGGACGGTGGTGTTCACCCAGCCGTTCCGGTCAGTCGTGACCGTCTTGACCGTCCGGTACGTGCCGTCCGGCGTGCGGAACTGGACCTGGATGGTGCGACCGGCGTAGGGCACGTAGGCACCCTGTCCCCAGTTGGCGTCCCAGTCCGCGACCAGGAGGCGGCCCTTGACGGTGATCTGGCCGCCCTTCGTCGCCGGCTCCGGGCTCGCGTTGAAGGTGCCGCTCTGCCAGGCGGTGCGGCGCAGCAGCCTGAACCCGTCGAGGAAGGTCCGCTCCGTCCGGGTCCAGTCGCCGTTGGCCACGCTGACGATCACGTCCTTCGCACCCGCGTCACTGTTGCGCAGCCAGTTGGGGTTGAACGTGTCCTGCGTCGAGCTCTTGTACGTGTAGAACAGGTAGCCGGACTCGTCGACGGTCCAACTCCGCACGGTCGAGCACCCGGATGTCGAGACGCCGAAGGTCCGCGTGACGGGACTCAGCCCCACGACGACAGAGCGGGGACTGAAGTTGGTGATGGTGCAGCGGACGTCGGCCTGTGCGGGGGTGGCCACGGCCACGCCACCGACCGTGAGCCCGACCGTGGCCAGCACGGCCGCGAGGCGCTTCCTCATGTGTGTCGTTCCTGTCCGATTTCGGGCGATCACTCGCCGTTGAATAGAACGGGAAGCTAGGACGACGCCCGACGCATGGAGAGCCGACACACGCGCGTGGTGCGGGCGGTTACGTACCTGAGACGTTCCGCCGTCCCGTCACCGCAGTTCGTGCTGTTGCCCCTGTCCGTCGGCCGTGGCGGCGTCGGCTGCGAGGGGGGCGCGACCACCTGGACGGTGTCGCCGACCGGGACGGAGCCGGCGGCCACGCTGTTCGCCGTTCGGCGTGCGGAACTGGACCTGGATGGTGCGGCCGGCGTAGGGCACGTAGGCCATCCGGTCCCAGTCGGCGACCAGCAGCCGGCCCTTGACGGTGATCTGGCCGCCCTTTCGTCGCCGGCTCGGGGCCGGCGTTGAAGGTGCCGCTCTGCCAGGCGTCGCGGCGCAGCAGCGAGAATCCGTCGGCAACGTGCGCGTCGTCAGACGCGGTCGCCGTTGTGCACGGTGACGGCCACGTCCTGGGCGCCGGCGTCCCTGTTGCCCAGCCCTCGCGGGTCGAACGTGTCCCGCGGGGAGTGGGCCGATGCGTAGAACCCGGCGCCCGCCTCGTCGCCGTTCCAGTGGCCCTCGGTGGCACACCCGGACGTCGAGCCCCTGGGGTCTTCTCAGTGCCGGCGCTTCTCTCGCACTGCGAGTTCGACAGCACCGGCACTGCGCGAGGAACGCCGGCAACGCGGCTGCAGGAGCGTGGTGCCGGAGCGGTGACGGGCCGCGGCCGGCCTCACTTGTAGACGAGCGTGCCGTCGTCCAGGTCGGCGGCGGGGAGGATGTCGCGCTCCTCGTAGTACTCGTGCAGGTGCAGCCACGGCTCGCGGTCGCCCTGCTTGGGCATGAGGTGCATGGACCGTGCCAGGTAGCCGGGGTTGAAGTTCTCCGGGTCGACCCACGGCCGGCGCGGCATGGCGACCTCGTCGTCCCGCAGCGTCGGGACGACCATGGTCGCCCCCTTCTCGTCCATGTGCGCCAGCAGCCGGCAGACGAAGTCGGCGATGAGGTCGGCCCGCAGCGTCCAGCTGTGCCGGAAGTAGCCGAAGACGTAGGCCGTGTTCGGGACGCCGGTGAACATCAGCCCGCGGTAGGTCACCGTGTCGGCGAAGTCGACCGGCTCGCCGTCCACGGTGAACGCGACGCCGCCGAAGACGCTGAGGTCGAAGCCGGTGGCCGTGACGACGATGTCGGCCTCGAGCACCTCGCCGGAGGAGACCTGCACACCGGTCTCGGTGAACGTCTCGATCGTGTCGGTGACCACCGAGACCCGGCCCTCGCGGATCGCGGTGAACATGTCGCCGTCCGGGAGGACGCCGATCCGCTGCTGCCACGGCCGGTAGGTCGGGGTGAAGTGCTTCTTTATGTCGAAGCCCTCGGGCAGTTGCGGCCGCATCGACTCGATGAGGAACGTCCGCAGCTCGTCAGGCGCCTCGTACGACATCCGGGCCAGCTCGCTGAACTCGGCGATGTGCTGCCGGCGGAGGATCTCGTGCGTCCACTCCTCCGGGACGTCCAGCGCCCGCAGCGTGGTCGCCAGCTCGTGCGTCTTCGGCCGGGCCAGGAAGTAGGTGGGCGACCGCTGCAGCATGGTCACGTGCGCGGCGGTCTCGGCCATCGCGGGCACGACCGTCGCCGCCGTCGCGCCGGAACCGATCACCACGACCCGCTTGCCGGCGTGGTCGAGGTCCGCGGGCCACTGCTGCGGGTGGACGACGGTCCCGCGGAACCGGTCCATGCCCGGCCACTGCGGGCGGTGCGGCTCGTCGTGCTTGTAGTAGCCGTGGCACATCCACAGGAAGCCGGTGGTGAAGCGCAGCTGCTCGCCGGTGTCGTCGCGGGTGACCTCGACGGTCCAGCGGCGGTCGTCGGTCGACCAGGTCGCGGCGGTCACCCGGTGCCGGTACCGGATGTGCCGGTCCAGGCCGTTCTCGTCGACGACCTCGTCGAGATAGTGGAGGATCTCCTCCGACGTCGCGATCGACGGGCCGCGCCAGGGCTTGAACCGGTAGCCGAACGTGAACAGGTCGCTGTCGGAGCGCACGCCGGGGAAGCGGTGGGTCCACCACGTCCCGCCGTGGCCGTCGAGGGCGTCGAGGATGACGAAGCTCGTGCCAGGCCGCTGGGTCAGCAGGTGGTACCCGGCGCCGATGCCGGAGATCCCCGCGCCCACGATCAGCACGTCCACGTGCTCCACGCGCTCCGCGCTCGCCGTCTGCGACTCCTCGGTCGTGGTCATGCCCTGACTCCCCTCGGTCGGTCCGCGGGCGCGGTTCTACCAGCGCCCGGGGACAGGTCGTGACGTGCACCACGACCGCCGACCGCGGAGACGCCGCACCCGTCGGCCGGGTGAGCACGCACGGTGCCGGCAGGGTGACGCTCGGACGGCGGGGCCGCAGGGTGCTGGCGCGATCAGGGGACGGCGGCCACAGTGGCGCACCCGGGAGGTGACGACCGTGTCGAGGATGCTGGGCGCGCGCGCGACCTGGCAGCTGTTGCGGGCAGGGGAGCTGCGGGCGCGGCTGCGGGCCACGCGGGAGGGGCAGACCGCCGTCCGCCTGCACCTGGTCGGCGCGGCCGTGGAGACCGGCCTGCTCGACGCCCTCACCGACGGGAGGGCGTCCAGCGACGACCTCGTCCGCCGCACCGGGACCGCCGACCCGGAGCTGTTCGCGGCGTTCCTGCGCGTCGTCGCGGCGGCGGGCCTGGTCCGCGGCAATGACACGGCGTGGGAGCTGACCAGGGCCGGCCGGGCCGTCGTCCGCGACGACCTGGTCCGCGCCACCTACGAGGCGTTCTCCGGCTTCCACACCGGCGTCTACCGGGAGCTGCGGACGCAGCTGGTCGGCGGCCCGCCGCGCCGCGACGTCGCCGAGCGGCGACCGCGGCGGGTCCTCGACGTCGGCTGCGGTGCGGGGCTGGAGCTCGCCGCGATGCTGGCCGCGGCGCCGGCGGCCGTGGGGGTCGGGGTGGACGTCGACGCCGGCGCGGTCGCCCTCGCCGGGCGCACCCTCGCCCGGCGAGGGCTCGACGAGCGGGCCGAGGTGCTGCGGGCCGACGTCCGCGAGCTGGGCGGCCGGGTCGATCCGGTCGACCTCGCGCTGCTGGCCAACGTCGTCTACTACGTGCCCGCCGCCGAGCGGGTCGCGCTGCTGCGCGCGGTCGCCGGCCTGCTGGTCCCGGGCGGGGTCCTGGTCGTGGTCACCACCGTCGCGACGCCGCACCTGTTCAGCCGGCACTTCGACCTGCTGCTCCGCGCGCAGGAGGGGGCCATGGAGCTGCCGGACGCCGGTGCGCTGCTCACGGAGCTGACCGCGGCCGGACTCCGCCCACAGCCGCCCCGGCGCCTCGCTCCGGGTACCCCGCTGGTCGCCGTCGTCGCGACGAGGCCGGGTCACCCACCCGGATGAGGCTCCCCCCGCGGCCGTTCAGCAGTCCCGGGCCGCCGCCGATCCACCGGCAACTGGACCGAGAGGCGGTGTCGAGTGGGCGCAGGGGTGCTCCATCGGGGAGGCCGGCTCGGGCCGGTGTCCGCCGGCCGGCTGGTGCTGGTCGCCGTGCTGGCCGCGCACGCCGCGGCGTACGGCACGGTCGGCTCCGACGTCCTGTACCTCGCCGTCACCTGGGCCGCCGCCGGACTGGCCTGCCGGGGGGCGCTGCGGGCCGGCCGGCGCTCGGCGGCGGTCCTCATCGCCGCCGGTGTCTCGCTCAGCGCCGTCGGTGACCTCGTCTGGCAGCTGGGCGCGTGGGCGGGAGACGCGCCCGACGTCTCCACGGCGGACGCCGCCTGGCTCGGCGGCTACCTCGCGCTGGCCCTCGGCCTGTGGCGGATGGCCGACACCCGCGGCCGCCCGCGGGACAAGCAGCTCGACGGCTGGCTGGACGGGGCCGGCGTCTTCGTCGCGGTGCTCATGCTCGTCTGGCAGCTGTCGGTCGCCGGCACGGTCAGCGACACCTCCCTCCCGGTGCTGACCCGCGTCGTCTGGGCGCTCTACCCGGCCCTGGACGCCGCCCTCATCGGCCTGGTCTTCCGGCTGGTCGTCACCCGGGCCCGCGGGGAGCGCGCACCGCTCGCCGTCGCCGCGGGGGCGGCCTGCTGGCTCGTCTCCGACCTCGGCTTCCTGCTCCTGGCCGACCCCGAGCTCGCCAGCGTGTGGTTCGACATGGGGTGGCTGCTCGGGGCGCTGCTGCTGGCCGCCGCTGCCGGCGCCCGCGGCCGCCCGGAGCGCGCGGCGGCCGAGCCGGTCGAGGCCGTTCCGTCGTTGGCCCGGCTCGCGGTGAGCCTGGGCGCGCTGCTCGTGCCGGCCGGTCTGGAGCTGTTCCGGGCGGTGACCGGCGCCGCGGGCGCGCCGGTGACCGTCTTCGGCGGCACCCTCGTGCTGGCGCTGCTCGTCTTCGCGCGGGTCGCCCGGGTCATGCGCGCGGAGGCCGCCGCCCGTGCGCAGGTCCGCGCCCAGCAGCGGTACAGCGCGGCCCTGGCCCGGCACTCCTCGGACGCGGTGGCGGTGTTCTCCGCGGACGGCCGGCTGCTCAGCGACCCCGCCGCCCTGCGGAGCCTCCTGGGTCCGGACACCCCCGCCGGCCTGACCGCCGTCGACCTGGCGCGGCTGTCCGGCATCGACCGCGACGGGGGCCGCCGGGTCTTCCAGCAGGCGCTGGCCGCCGGCGGCGCCGTCGTCGACGCCGAGCTCCCGTGCCGGCGCGACGGCGGGCAGCGCTGGCTCGGCGTCCGGATGGTCGACCTCACCACCGACCCGGACGTCGGCGGCGTCGTCGTCCACCTGACCGACATCACCGCCCGCAAGCGCGCCGAGGAGGCGCTGACCCACCAGGCCTTCCACGACGCCCTCACCGGCCTGGCCAACCGCGCGCTGTTCGCCGACCGGGTCGAGCAGACCCTGCGTCGCCGCGCGCGCGGGGACGTCTGCGCGGCGGTCGTCTTCATCGACCTCGACGGCTTCAAGGCGGTCAACGACACCCTCGGCCACCAGGCGGGCGACGCCCTGCTGCGGGAGGTGGCCGACCGGCTGCGGTCGGCGGTCCGCGCCGGGGACACCGTCGCCCGGCTCGGCGGCGACGAGTTCGCCGTCCTCGTCGAGTGCACCGGCGACGGCGTCTCCGAGGCCGGCGCCACGGCCGAGCGGGTGCTCGCCGCCCTCGCCCGGCCGATGGAGCTGTCCGGCCAGCAGGTGACGATCAGCGGCAGCGTCGGCATCGCCGTGGCCGGCGCGGACGCGACGGGGGAGTCGCTGGTCCGGGACGCCGACATCGCCATGTACGCGGCCAAGGTCTCCGGGCGCGGGCGCTCGGTCGTCTTCGACCCTGACATGCGGGCCGCCGCCGTGGAGCGGCGCCGGCTGGAGCAGGAGCTGTCCGGAGCGCTCGCCGCCGAGCAGTTCCGGCTGGTCTACCAGCCCGTCGTCGACCTGGCCGACCAGCGGGTGCTCGGGTTCGAGGCGCTGCTGCGCTGGCAGTCGCCCACCCTGGGCGCCGTCCCGCCCGTGCGCTTCGTCCCCGTCGCCGAGGACCTCGGCCTCATCGGGGACATCGGCGCCTGGGTGCTGCGGGAGGCCTGCCGGACGGCCGCCGCCTGGCGGCGCGAGCACCCCGCCGCCGCGGACGCCACGATGTCGGTGAACGTCTCGGCCGTGCAGCTGGCCTCGCCGGACCTGACCGACCAGGTGCGTGGGGCACTCGACGCCAGCGGTCTGCCGCCGTCGGCCCTGGTCCTGGAGGTCACCGAGACCGCGCTGGTCGGCAACCCCGAGCGCGCCGCCGCGACCCTCTCCGCGCTCCGGGCACTCGGCGTGCGCGTCGCGCTCGACGACTTCGGCACCGGCTACTCGTCGCTGGGGTACCTGCAGCAGTTCGCCGTCGACGTCCTCAAGATCGACCGGTCCTTCGTCGCCACGATCACCGAGGACGACGAGATGCCGCCGATCGTCCGCGGCCTGGTCGACCTCGGCCGCGCCCTGGACCTCGAGGTCGTCGCCGAGGGGGTCGAGTCGGAGGCGCAGCGCGCCCGGCTGCTCGACGGCCGCTGCGCGCGCGGTCAGGGGTACCTGTTCGCCCGCCCACTGGAGGCCACGGACGCCGAGCTGCTGCTGCTCGGCCAGCACCCCGGCACCCGCGCCGAGCTGCCCGGGGCCTGACCGGCGTCAGCCCGTGCCGGCCCGCTGCCACTCCCGCGGGGTCGTCCCGAACGCCGCCCGGAACCGCCGGGTGAAGTGGCTGGGGTCGGTGAACCCGCAGGAGCGGGCGGTCGCCGCGATCGACCGCCGCCGGCCGGACGGCGACACCAGCAGCGACCGCGCCCGCTCCAGCCGCTCGGTGATCACGGTCTGCTCCAGGCTCACCCCGGCCTCGGCGAAGGCCTTGTACAGCTGCCGCACCGAGACGTTGTGCGCCGCGGCGATCCGTTCCGGGGTCAGGTCGGGAGCGGCCAGGTACCGGCGGACGTGGGCCAGCACCCGCGTCACCAGGGTCTCGGCGGGCACGGTCGGGGCCGGCCGGTCGAGGGCGGCGGCCGACAGCAGCAGCGCGCGCACCAGCTCGGTGGTCGCCGTCCCCACCGCCGCCGCACCGGGGTCCGCGGCGACGCGGCCGGCGTCCCCGGCCAGGTGCACCAGGTGGTCGCGCACCAGGTCGTGCAGCGGGCTGGCACGCAGCCGGGGCGCCGCCGCCCGGACGACGCCGGCCGGCAGCCCGAGTGCCTCGGTGGGCACCTGGAACGCCCGCGAGCCCCCCGAGCCCGACCAAGAGAACGCGTAGGGCTCGGCGAGGTCGTTGACCATCAGCTCCCCGGCGTGCACCAGCCGGTCGGTGCCGAACTGGCTGAACTCCCCGATGCCGCTGGACTGCACGGCCAGGGCCACGACCGGGGTGCTCGCCATCCGGACGTGCCGGTCGGTGCGCAGCAGCCGGAAGCCGGTCGAGTCGGTGGTGAACAGGGTGGTGGCGCCGTAGTGCCACAGGTGCATGCGGGTGCGCAGCTCCCGGGCCGGGCCCAGGTGCTCGATCCGGCAGGGCACCGAGGCCTGGCCGAACGCGGCGCGGAAGGCGTCGGCCCGGTCCTCCGGGGGGAGCCGGGCGGTGTCCAGGAGCAGCATCGGGTCCCCCTCGAGGCGGACGAGGACGAGGCGGGCGGACCTCGTCGTGCGCCGGGCCCGCGAGCGCGCGCCGAGTCTGGCAGGGCCGGGTCCGGGCGGAGAAGGGCCGCCGGTCCCGCCCGCGCGTGCAGGCAGGGGCCAGAGGTGTGCAGCGAGGGCCCAGCAGCCCGGACGGCGTCCTGCCAGGCTCCGCGGCTGAGGGAGCCCGAGACCCATCCCGACGGGAGCTGCGCGATGAGCACCTTCACCACGTCCGACGGCACGGAGATCTTCTTCAAGGACTGGGGATCGGGGCAGCCGGTGGTGTTCAGCCACGGCTGGCCGCTGTGCGCCGACGCCTGGGACGGTCAGGCGTTCGCCATGGCGAGCAACGGCTTCCGCGCCGTCGCGCACGACCGCCGGGGGCACGGCCGGTCGAGCCAGCCGTGGAACGGCAACGACATGGACACCTACGCCGACGACCTGGCCGCGCTCATCGAGCTGCTGGACCTGCGCGACGTCATCCTGGTCGGGCACTCCACCGGCGGCGGCGAGGTCACCCGCTACATGGGCCGCCACGGCACCGGCCGGGTCGCCAAGGCCGTGCTGCTCGGGGCGATCCCGCCGCTGATGCTGCGGACCGACGCCAACCCCGAGGGCACGCCGCGCGAGGCCTTCGACGACATCCGGGCCGGCGTCCTCGGCGGGCGTTCGGAGTTCTACCGCCAGCTCGCCATCCCGTTCTACGGTGCCAACCGCCCCGGCAGCGAGGTCAACCAGGGCCAGCTCGACGACTTCTGGCGGATGAGCACGATGGCCGGTCTCAAGGGCGCCCACGACTGCGTCCACGAGTTCAGCGAGACCGACTTCACCCAGGACCTCGCGCGCATCGACGTCCCGGTGCTCGTCGCGCACGGCGACGACGACCAGATCGTGCCCTTCGCCGACTCTGCGCCGAAGACGGCCGCGCTGCTCAAGGACGCCGAGCTCAGGGTGTACCCCGGTCAGCCCCACGGCCTGACCGGCGCGCACGAGCAGCAGTTCACCGCCGACCTGCTCGCCTTCGCGCGGGCCTAAAGGAGGACGACGTGACCGACGCGATCCCCGCCCCGCGGTCCGAGGCCCAGGGCGCCGCCCCCGACACCATCGTCCTGGTCCACGGGTTCTGGGTGACCCCGCGCAGCTGGGAGGAGTGGAAGGCGCGCTACGAGGGCCACGGCTACCGGGTGCTCACCCCGGCCTACCCCGGCTTCGAGGTCGAGGTGGAGGCGCTCAACGCCGACCCGACGCCGATCGCCGAGGTCACGCTGCCGCAGATCGTGGCGCACCTGGAGTCGGTGGTCGGGGAACTGGAGAAGCCCCCGATCCTCATGGGCCACTCGGCCGGCGGCACGCTGGTGCAGTTGCTGCTCGACCGGGGGCACGGCGCCGTCGGCGTCGTCCTCAACTCGGCGCCCACGGAGGGCGTCCGGGTGCTGCCGCTCTCCCAGCTGCGCTCCACGTTCGTCGCGTTCAAGAACCCGGCGAACCGGCACCGCGCCGTGGGGCTGACCCACGAGCAGTGGCACTACGCGTTCACCAACACGTTCAGCGAGGAGGAGTCGCGCCGACTCTACGAGCGGTACGCGATCCCGGCGTCCGGCCGGATCCTGTGGAGCTCGGTGCTGGCCAACTTCATGCCCGGCCCGCAGGACGCCGCGGTCGACTACGCCAACGACGACCGGGCGCCGCTGCTGTTCGTCTCCGGCGGCGAGGACCACCTCATGCCGCCGAGCGTGCAGCGGTCGAACGTCGAGCACTACCGGTCGCCGCACACGGTCACCGAGCACCGCGAGTACGCCGGCTACGCGCACCTGCTCCCCGCCCAGGATGGCTGGCAGGACATCGCCGACTCCGTGCTCGAGTGGGCCGTCCAGCACGCGCGGCCGAGCCGCCCCGAGGTCGCCGGCACCCCGTGACCCCCCGCCCGGCGGGCACCGTCCGGCCCACCCACGTCGGTGGCCCGACGGTGCTCCTCGAGGTGGCCGGCCGGCGGTTGCTCGCCGCGTCCCCGCCCGAGCTGCGCGAGCGCTCCCGCAGGATGCCCCGCGGGGACGCGACCGACCTGCCGGCGTGAGCCGGTCGCCCGTCCGGGGGATCACCCGGAGTGACGTCGACCACCCCGGCACTCGTCACCGACGGTAGCCGTAGCCGCCGCTGCCGCTCGGCGCCATGAGGCACGTCACAGGCTCACGCCTGCACTGAAGTGCTGGTCAGCGACCCGCGCTGGTCGCGCGAGCCCGACGTCGGTGACGGTGTGCTCGTGACCCGGCGCGCTGCGGTGTCACCCGAACGGGTGGACCGCTCCCCTGAGGTGGCTCTCCGTGATCGCGTCTGACTAACGTCCGTCACGGCACGTGAACTCGTGCCAGGACGACGTTGAGATCCGGGTGGTCCCACCGCCGCCGCATCGGTGCTCGGGGGAGAAGACGGTCGCCAGACCATCCGGGGAACGAGTGGCGAGACCGCCGTCCTGTCAGGTCCCACCCACCTGAGCAGGAGAACCATGACCCGCGCCGTGTGCTCCCGTCCGCCCACGCGAGTGGCCGCCACGCGCTGACCTCGCCGGCGGGAGGGGTCCGTCCCCTCGCGCCCGCGCTCCCCGCCGCGTGCCGCACCGGTGCGCGCGTTCCTCCCGGCCCGGCCCTGCTGACCGCTCCCGCTCCGGAGCACGTCCGGCCGGCTCCGCCTGCCCGTGTCGCCGTCCCGAAGGTCATCCCTTGCCCTCGTCCGTCTTCGCACTCCCTGCTGTGGAGTCCCCGGCTGCCCTCTGGTTGACCGGTTCCCGGGAAGGAGGCAGCCCCGTGGTCACGTCCCGGCGTGGCTGAGCGCGCCGCCCAGCCGAACTACCCCTACGGCGACTTCAGCGAGCTCGCCGGTCCGGTCCAGGAGCCGCCGGAGGACCGTCGCGTCCGGTTCCGGCCGGTGACCCGGGGCGGGGCCCGCGCCCGGGCCTGGCTGCTGGTCAGCGCGGCCCTCGTCTTCGAGGTCGTCTTCCTGCTGTTCCTGCTGCGCCCGGTGCACTACCCGGTGCTCACCGGCGACTGGCAGTCGATCCTGGCCATGGGGCTCATCGGCAGCATCGCCGTGATCGAGCTGCTGCGGCTGGTCAACGTGTTCACCCTCGCCGTCGCCACCCTGAACGCGCGCGACCCGGTCCCGGTGACGCCCCTTGCGGGGCAGCGCGTCGCCTTCATCACCACCATCGTGCCGAGCAAGGAACCGCTCGAGATGGTGCGCCGGACCCTGCAGGCCGCCGTCGCCGTCCGGTACGAGGGCACGCTCGACGTCTGGCTGCTCGACGAGGGCGACGACCCGGATGTGCGGACCATGTGCGCCGAACTCGGCGTCCGTCACTTCAGCCGGCACGGCGTGCCGGAGTGGAACCAGACCACCGGGCGGCACAAGGCCCGGACCAAGCACGGCAACTACAACGCCTGGCTGGACGCCCACGGGGACGGCTACGACTTCTGGGTGTCGGTCGACTCCGACCACGTGCCGCTGCCGAACTTCGTCGAACGGCTCCTGGGCTACTTCCACGACCCGGACGTCGCCTTCGTCGTCGGCCCGCAGGTGTACGGCAACTACGACAACTTCGTCACCCGCGCCGCCGAGTCGCAGCAGTACCTGTTCCACAGCGTGCTGCAGCGGGCCGCGAACCGGTTCACCACGGCCATGTTCGTCGGCACCAACAACGCCGTCCGCCTGTCGGCGCTCCGGGCAATCGGCGGGCTGCAGGACTCCATCACCGAGGACGCCGCGACCAGTGTCGTGTGGCACGCGAGCGTCAACCCGGAGACCGGGGCGGCGTGGAAGTCGGTCTACACCCCGGACGTCCTGGCCGTCGGGGAGGGGCCGTCGACCTGGCGGGACTACTTCACCCAGCAGGGCCGCTGGGCCCGGGGCACCGACGAGGTGGTCCTGCGCCGGTTCCGCACGGCGGCCCGCGGGATGTCGCCCTGGCGGCGGGCGCACTACCGGCTGCTCATGGCCTACTACCCGGCGGCCGCGATCAGCTGGGTCCTGGGCGTCTCCAACCTGGTCGCCTACCTGCTCACCGGCGTGGCGGGCCTGCTGGTCTCCGCGCAGCTGTGGGCGATGCTCTACGCCAACGCCGCGGTGCTGCAGGTCGCCGTCTACTTCTGGAACCGCCGGCACAACGTCAGCCCGCACGAGGAGGAGGGCTCCTCGGGCATCAGCGGCATGCTGGTGTCGGTCCTGTCGACGCCGGTGTACGTGAGCGCGCTGTGGGCGGCCGTCCGCAACCGCGACATCAGCTTCGCCGTCACCCGCAAGGGCGCGGTCAGCGGCGACCGGTTGAGCTCCTTCACCAAGCACCTCCGGTGGGCCGCCCTGCTCGTCGTGGCCCTCGTGCTGTCGCAGCTGTGGGGCCACACGCACGCGGAGATCCGCGTCTGGGCCGTGCTCAGCCTGGTGGCCTGCCTGCTGCCGATCGCGGTGTGGGCCACCGGCCGGGTGCGCGAGCGGCTCCGCCGGCCCGTCCCGACGGCGTCCACCCCGGTCCCCGAGGCCCCGGAGCTCGCCCTCGTCGACGGCGGCCGCGCACCGGCCGTCACGTTCGCCGGCAACTCCGTGGCACCCGTCCCCCTGACGCAGGAGAGCACCCGATGACCCGCCGCAAGCCACGGCCGGTGCGCCGGCTGCGCAACGCCGCCCTGGTCCTCGCCGCCGTGGCCGGCCTCGTGGCGGCGAACGGCCCGGTCGTGACCGCGGTCGCGCAGGACGCCTACACCGACTTCCAGCGCAGCCGTGCCGACTACAAGGCGCAGTACGGCTCCTGGGAGACCATCGAGCTGCCCGAGGAGTACCGCGTCCAGGCCATCCACGCCGCGCTGCTGTACACCGGCAAGGTGCTGCTGATCGCCGGGTCGGGCAACAACGCCCGGGACTTCGAGGCGGGCACCTTCCGGACCATCGTGTGGGACCCGGTGACGGGGGAGTCGACCGAGGTCGCGACCCCGGAGGACCTCTTCTGCTCCGGGCACGCCTACCTGCCCAACGGCAACCTGCTCATCGCCGGCGGCACCCGCGAGTACGAGGTGCTCGCCGCGGACGTGAGCCGGGCGGCCGGCGTCATGACCGTGAAGAACGAGCGCGTCGGCGGCCCGGTCACCCTGCCCGTCGGCACCCGCTTCACCGCCGGGGGCAACACCTACCTGTCGACCGAGGACGTCACGGTGCCACCCGCGCACACCATGCCCGACGGCAGCCGGATGGCCGGCGCGCAGACGGTGTGGGTCGAGGCCGAGGAGGAGGGCGACGCCTCCGTCGTCACCGGCAGCCGGCAGTTCCAGATCCCGGACGTCGCGCCCGACCGGCGCAACGACGTCTACGGCCAGGCCGACAGCCTCACCCTCGACAAGCAGAACTACCGGGGCCTCGACGCCTCCTACGAGTTCGACGTCGCCACCGAGACCTACCGGCGGACCGGCCGGCTGACCGAGTCCCGCTGGTACCCGACGCTGGTCGGCCTGGAGGGCGGCGAGGTGCTCGCCGTCTCCGGCCTCGACGAGCACGGCGTGGTCATCGACGGGGCCAACGAGGTCTACGACCCGGCCACCCGGACCTGGGAGGAGCGGCCGGACCTGGAGCGCTACTTCCCGACCTACCCCCACCTGTTCCGGCTCGCCGACGGCCACCGGCTGTTCTACAGCGGCGCCAACACCGGCTACGGCTCGCACCTGGAGGGGCGCCGGCCGGGGATCTGGGACCTCCGCGACAACTCCTGGACCGATGTCCAGGGGCTCGCGGACCCGGGGTTCAACGAGACCGCCACCTCGTTCCTGCTCGCTCCGGCCCAGGACCAGCGGGTGGCGATCGTCGGCGGCGGTGGTGTCGGCGACAGCGAGGAGTCGACCGCGCGGTTCGACGTGGTCGACCTCACCGACCCGCAGCCCCGCTACGTCCCGCTGAGCGACTACCCGAGCCCCGCCCGCTACATCAACGCCGTCACGCTGCCCGACGACCGCACGCTGCTCACCGGGGGATCGGTGGGCTACCGCGGCAACTCGCAGAGCGATCTGCACCTGACCACGCTGTTCGACCCGGAGACCGGGGAGACGCTGCCGGCGGCGCCGAACGAGGTGGGGCGCAACTACCACGCCACCGCGGTGCTGCTGCCCGACGGACGGGTCATGACCATGGGCTCCGACCCGCTGTTCTCCGACGAGGAGAACACCGTCCCCGGACGGTTCGAGACGCGGATCGAGATCTACTCCCCGCCGTACCTGTTCACCGGTGACCGCCCGAGCGTCACCTCCGCGCCGACCGAGGTCACGCGGGGGAGCGCGTTCCGGGTGACCACCACGGGCGCGGACGTGGCCGAGGCCCGGCTGCTGCGGCCCAGCGCGGTGACCCACCAGACCGACCCCGAGCAGCGCTCCGTCGCCCTCGAGGTCACCGCGGCCTGCCCACCGGACGCCCCCGACGCGGCCGCGCACGAGACGGCAGGGCACTGCCCGGACGGCTGCTGCGGTTCCGGCACCCTCGAGCTGGGCGTCCCGGCCGAGGAGGGGCTGACGCCGTCCGGCTGGTACATGCTCGTCGTGCTCGACAGCGAGGGCGTCCCCTCGCCGGCACGGTGGGTGCACGTGGCATGAGCGGGCGCTCCTCGCCACGGCGGTCCGTGCGGACGGCGGTGCTGGCCGCCGCGGCGGGCGCGACCGTCGCCTGCACCGGCGTCGCGGCACCCGGTCCCGGCCAGGGGACGAGCCCCTCGGCCGCCGCCCCGGAGGCCGACCGGCTGGAAGGCGGGCTGTGGGTCAACCCGGAGGGCCACGGCCCCGTCGCCGTCGAGCAGGCGCTCGCCGAGGGCCGGGCCGCCGACGCCGACGCGCTGGCCCCGCTGGCCGAGCAGCCGACCGCCACGTGGATCGCCGCGCCGGCCAACCCCTACGACGCGGTGCTCGAGGTCTCCCTGGCCGCCGCCGCCGCCGGGCAGCTGCCCGTGCTGGTGGCGTACAACGTCCCGGGCCGCGACTGCGGCTCGTACTCCGCCGGGGGAGCGGCCGACGTCGACGCGTACCTGAGCTGGATCGGCAGCTTCGCCGCGGCCCTCGGCGACCGGCCCGCCCTCGTCGTGCTGGAGCCGGACGCCGTCGCGCACGCCGTCGTCGGCTGCGCGGGCGTGGACCCCGCGGCCCGCTTCGAGGCGCTGGCCCAGGCCGTGGCGATCCTCGACCGCCAGCCGGAGGTCCGCGTCTACCTCGACGCCGGCAACGCCAGCTGGATCGAGGACCTGCCGGCGCTCGCCGACGCCCTGCGGCGCGGCGGCGTCGACCGGGCCGACGGCTTCGCGCTCAACGTCGCCAACTTCGAGACCACCGAGGCCAGCGCCGAGTACGGGGTGGCACTGTCCCGGGAGCTCGAGCAGGGCGCGGCCCCGGACGCCCCCGCCGTCCACTTCGTCATCGACACCAGCCGCAACGGCGCGGGCCCGGTGCCGGAGACCGGCGCGGACGAGGACCGCTGGTGCAACCCGCCCGGGCGGCGGCTGGGCGCGGAGCCGAGCACGTCGGTCACCCACGAGCGGGTCGACGCGCTGCTGTGGATCAAGCAGCCGGGCGACTCCGACGGTTCCTGCCGGGGCGCGCCGCCCGCCGGTCAGTGGTGGCCGGAGGGAGCTGCCGAGCTGGTCGCCGGTTGACCTGTTCCGTGCCGGTCGCCGGCTGAGCCCGGTCAGCCGCCGCGCTGCACCTCGGCCTGGACGATGCCGAGCAGCGCCGTCCGCAGGGTGCCGTCCCCGGTGTCGCCGCGCTCCAGCGCCGCCCGCGCGTCCTCGGGGAGGACGGCGGGGTCGACGTCGTCGAGCCAGCTGACCTCGCCGGCCACCCGTCGGCCCACCCGCAGACTGCCGCCCTCGGAGCGCAGCACGTACTCCTCGCTGTCGAGCCGGATGGTCATCTCGTCGCTCATGGCGGAGCCCTACCCCGCGCGGCGGCCGGTCCACGCGCACCCGCGGGGCGAGGATGGGCGCGTGGAGGACTGCTGCGAGGTCGTCGTCACCGGTGCCGACGCCGACTGGCTGGCCGGCTACACCCGGACGCTGGTGGAGGAGAGGCTGGCCGCCTGCGGGCACCAGATCGCCGCCATCCGCTCCGTGTACCGGTGGGACGGCGAGGTGCACGACGAGCCGGAGGCGCGGGTCGCGCTGCACACCCGCCGGTCGCTGGTGCCCGCCGTCGTGGCCCGCACCGCCGAGCTGCACCCGTACGACGTCCCGTGCGTCATCGCCCTCCCGCTGGTCGGCGGCTCGCCCGACTACCTGCGGTGGGTGGTCGCCGAGACGCGGGAACCGGAGGGCTGACCCGGTCGTCACCCGATGGGGGCGGGCCGGTATGACGGAGCTCGGGACGGCCGGTGCGACGGCCGAAACAGAACCAGGACGGCCGCCCGGCAGGCGGCCCGGGCAGATCGCGGGAGAGTGCGTGGGGCGACGATCGGGCGAGCACCCGCTGCCGCTGGACGTGCGCCGCCGGGTCGAGGGGCCCAGCAGTCCGGCCGTCGCGGTCGAGGCGGTGCTCGACGCGCTGCCCTCGCCGACGCTGCTCATCGACACCGAGGGCCGCGTGCTGCTGACCAACACCGCCTGGCAGACCGCGACGGACCTGCTCGACGACGACCGGGTCCGCGTGGGCCTCGACGACGACTACTACGCGATGGCCCGGCGGTTGAGCGCCGGCTCGGGCACGGTGTCCCTCGTCGACCGGCTCCGGGCGCTGTCCCGCGGCGAGTGCGCCTCGGTGCAGGCGGACTACGCGCTCGAGCGTCCTGACGGCACCCGGTGGTTCCACCTGCAGGCCTCCCGGGTCGACCAGGCCGGGCAGGTGGTCGTCACGCACACCGACGTCACCTCGCGGGTCCGGGCCGAGCGGGCCTCGGACTGGCGGGCCCGCCACGACACCCTCACCGAGCTGCCCAACCGCGCCCACCTGCACGAGCTCATCGACGCCGAGCTGCAGCGGGCGACCCGCGGCCCGGTGTCGGTCCTCTTCCTCGACGTCGACGGGTTCAAGGACGTCAACGACTCCCTCGGGCACGACGCCGGTGACGACCTCCTCCGCCAGATCGCCGGCCGGCTGACCGGTAGCACGCGGGCCGGCGACACCGTGGGCCGGCTCGGCGGCGACGAGTTCGTCGTCCTCTGCCGGGAGTGCGACACCACCGGCGCCGAGGCCCTGGCCGACCGCTGCCGCGCCAGCATCGACCGGCCCTTCGACCTCGGCGGCCGCATGGTGCGGCTCGGGGTGAGCATCGGCATCGCCACCGCCCCGGACCCCGGCCGGGAGCTGCGCTCCACCGACCTGGTCCGGGACGCCGACCTGGCGATGTACGCGGCGAAGGCGGCCGGCCGCAACCGCGTCCGGCTGTTCACCGCCGACCTGCGCACCGCCGCCCAGCGGCGGGCCACCGCCGCCAACGAGCTGCGGGAGGCGGTCCTCGACGACCAGCTGGTGCTGCACTACCAGCCGGTCCTGCACCTGCCGACCCGGCGGGTCACCGGCGTGGAGGCGCTGGTCCGCTGGGCGCACCCGCAGCGCGGGCTGCTCCCGCCCGGCGAGTTCCTCCCGATCGCCGCGCAGGCCGACCTGATGACGCCGATCGCCCGCTGGGTGCTGCGCTCGGCGACCCGGCAGGCCGCGGCGTGGAACCGCGCGGGCCTGCAGCTGATCACCAGCGTGAACATCAGCGCCGGCCACTTCTCCACCGGCACCCTGCTCCGCGACGTCGAGGACGCGCTGACCGACTCCGCGCTCCCGCCCGAGCAGCTGGTCGTCGAGCTGACCGAGAGCTCGGTCGCCGAGGACGCCGAGCGTGCCGCCGCCCAGTTCGCCGCGCTGCGCCGCCGCGGGGTCGAGGTCGGCATCGACGACTTCGGCAGCGGCTTCTCCTCGCTGGGACAGCTGGTCGCCATCCCGGCCGGCATCCTCAAGATCGACCGCAGCCTGGTCGCCTTCCCGGAAGGGCGCCGCAGCGCGGCGGCCGCGGCCATCGCCGCGGTGGTGGCGCTGGGCCGGGCCTGCGGCATGCGCGTCATGGCCGAGGGCGTGGAGACCGCCGAGCAGCTGGAGCTGGCGGCTGAACTGGGGTGCACGTCCGCCCAGGGCTTCCACATCGCCCGGCCGATGCCGGCCGAGGAGGTCGCGCCCTGGATGGCGCAGCGGTCCCCGGGCCGGCCGGCGGTCGCCACCGGCTGACCGGCGGTCGCCACCGGCTGACCAGCGGCCGGCCTGCTGTACCGGCGGCCGGCCTCAGCCGGGCTCGCCGCGCCGCTTGCGGCGGACGACCACGACGAGGTCCACCAGCGCGACGGCAGCGAGCACGAAGAGCACGACCGCGGCCCACACCGGCAGGCCGGCGGCCAGCCAGAGGATGCCGCCGCCGGTGCAGACGACGAGGCCGAAGGCGGCCAGCACCAGCCGCAGGGTGAGGGCCGACTGCGCCGGCGGCGCACCGGCGAAGCCGGCCGTCGGGTCGTGGTGGTCGGGCAGGCCGCGCTCGTAGTCCTCCCGCGACCGCGGTCGGCGTCGGGGATCGCTCATGCCGCACCGCGTACCCCGGCGGGGGCGCACTACCCTGGGTCGACGTGGCCGCTGACTTCTCCGCCGTCCTGGACGAGCTCGACACGACCCTGAGGTCGATCGAGGCGGTCCTCGACGTCGACCGCCTCCGCCGCGAGGTCGCCGACCTCGAGCAGCAGGCCGCCGCGCCCGACCTCTGGAACGACGTCGAGGCCGCGCAGGCCCTCACCTCGAAGCTGTCCTACCTGCAGGGCGACCTGCGCCGGGTCGAGGAGCTGCGCAGCCGCCTCGACGACGCGGGCCTGCTGCACGAGATGGCCGCCGAGGAGGGGGACGAGGCCACGCTGGCCGAGGCCGAGCGCGAGCTGGAGAGCCTGCGCAAGGCGATCGACGAGCTGGAGGTCCGCACCCTGCTGTCGGGCGAGTACGACTCGCGCGAGGCGCTGGTGACCATCCGCTCGGAGGCCGGGGGCGTCGACGCCGCCGACTTCGCCGAGATGCTCATGCGCATGTACCTGCGCTGGGCCGAGCGGCACAAGTACCCGATCGAGCTCTACGACGTCAGCTACGCCGAGGAGGCCGGCATCAAGTCGGCCACCTTCGCGGTGAAGCAGCCCTACGCCTACGGCACCCTCTCGGTGGAGCAGGGCACGCACCGGCTGGTCCGCATCTCGCCGTTCGACAACCAGGGGCGCCGGCAGACCTCGTTCGCCGGCGTCGAGGTGCTGCCCGTCGTCGAGCAGACCGACCACGTCGACATCCCGGAGAACGAGATCCGCATCGACGTCTTCCGGTCCTCGGGTCCGGGCGGGCAGAGCGTCAACACGACGGACTCCGCCGTCCGCATCACCCACCTGCCGACCGGCATCGTCGTCTCCTGCCAGAACGAGAAGAGCCAGATCCAGAACCGGGCGGCCGCGATGCGGGTGCTCCAGGCACGGCTGCTGGCCAAGCGGCAGGAGGAGCAGCGGGCCGAGATGGACGCGCTGCGGGGGGAGGGCAGCAGCTGGGGCAACCAGATGCGCTCCTACGTCCTGCACCCGTACCAGATGGTCAAGGACCTGCGGACCGAGCAGGAGACGGGCAACACCACCGCCGTCCTGGACGGCGACATCGACTCCTTCATCGAGGCCGGCATCCGGTGGCGCCGTCAGCAGGACTCCGTCGCCGCGGGGTGATCGCCGCGGACCGCGGTGCGGAAGCCGGCCGGGTGATCGCCGGGCGGACCTCGGCCCGGCGTCGCAGGCGTCCCGTTCGTCACACGCGTCGCGCGGCGATCCGCGGAATACGCGACGCTGGGTGACGGGGGACCTGGGACGTCGGAGGACCCCGTCACGCTGCGCGAATCCCGAGCCGGGGCGGTTCCGTGGCGAACCGACCAGCATCCACCTCGCGGAAGGTACCGTGGCCCCTCGTGATCGAACTGCAACACGTCACCAAGCTGTACCCGGCCAGCTCCCGGCCGGCTCTCGATGACGTGTCGACGGAGATCGACAAGGGGGAGTTCGTCTTCCTCATCGGCTCCTCCGGCTCGGGCAAGTCGACCTTCCTGCGGCTGCTGCTGAAGGAGGACGACCCGACCAAGGGCACCGTCAAGGTCAACGGCAAGACGCTGAACACGATGAGCAAGTGGCAGGTCCCGAAGCTGCGCCGCACGATCGGCTGCGTCTTCCAGGACTTCCGCCTGCTGCGCAACCGCACCGTGGCCCAGAACGTGGCCTTCGCGCTGGAGGTCATCAACAAGCCCCAGCGCACGATCAAGCGCGTCGTCCCCGAGGTGCTGGAGATGGTCGGCCTGGAGGGCAAGGCCGAGCGGCTGCCCAGCGAGCTCTCCGGTGGTGAGCAGCAGCGCGTCGCCATCGCCCGCGCGTTCGTCAACCGCCCGCTGGTCCTGCTCGCCGACGAGCCCACCGGGAACCTCGACCCGGAGACCAGCGAGGGGATCATGCTGCTGCTGGAGCGGATCAACCGCACCGGCACGACCGTGGTGATGGCGACACACGACTACCACATCGTCGACTCGATGCGCCGTCGCGTCATCGAGCTCAACGGGGGCGTGCTCACCCGCGACCAGTCGCGCGGCGTCTACGGCGTCGGCCGCTGACCCACCGGTCGTCGAGCCCCCCGCCTGCCTGAACTCACGACAGGGAACCCATGCGCGTCAACTTCGTGCTCTCCGAGGTGGCCACCGGGCTGCGTCGCAACCTGACCATGACGGTCGCGATGATCCTGACCACGGCCATCTCGCTCGGTCTCATGGGCACCGGCCTGCTGATCGCCGGGATGATCTCCGACATGAAGGAGATCTACTACGACAAGGTGCAGGTCTCCATCTTCCTGGCCGACGACGTCACCGACGACCAGCGGTCGGCGATCGAGCAGCAGCTCGAGGACTCGCCGGAGGTGGCCACCTACCTCTACGAGTCCAAGGACGAGGCCTACGAACGCTTCCAGCAGCAGTTCAGCCAGCAGCCCGAGCTGGTGGAGAACACCCCGAAGGACGCGCTGCCGGAGAGCTTCCGCGTGGAGCTGGTCAACCCCGAGCGCTACGAGGTCATCGCCGCGGAGTTCCCCAACGGGGAGGACGGCGTCGACCAGGTCCGCGACGAGGGCGACTTCCTCGACCGGCTCTTCAGCCTGCTCAACGGCGCCCGGAACGCGACGATCGCGGTGGCCGTCGTCCAGGCGCTGGCCGCCCTGCTGCTGATCTCCAACACCATCCAGCTGGCCGCGTTCAACCGGCGCAACGAGACCAACATCATGCGGCTGGTCGGTGCCTCCCGCTGGTACACCCAGCTGCCGTTCATCCTCGAGGCGGCGCTCGCCGGGCTGATCGGCGCGCTGCTGGCGGTCGGCGGCCTCGTGCTCACCAAGGTCCTCTTCGTCGACAAGACCCTGGCCGGCCCGATCAAGGCCGGGATCATCCCGCCGGTCGACTGGGGCGCGATCGCCACGATCTCCCCCGTCATCGCCGCCGCGGGCGTGGGCCTGGCCGCCATCGCCGCCTACGTGACGCTGCGCCTCTACGTGCGGCTGTAGCCCGCGCGCAGCAACGAGGGCGCCGATCCCCGGGTGGGGTCGGCGCCCTCGCCGTTCGGCGGTCCGCCTGCAGGGCCCCGCCGCGGCCCCGTCCCGGGTCCCGCCCTGAGCCTGCGAAGGGTGGGGAGGACGGGGTCCTTCCACGGTGGAGGGCAGGGGGTCTCTCTCAGCCGAACAGCTGGCCCAGCTGGTCCCACAGCAGGATCGCCGAGAAGAAGCCGTAGAACAGCACGGCCCAGCCGATCGCCACCAGCCGGCCGCCGCGCAGCCCGATCTCGCGGGGCAGCGTCCGCCGGTTGAGCTGGATGAGCAGGCACGAGTACACGAACATCACCAGCCCGTTGAGGGCCGAGGCGATGACGAGCAGGACCAGCGGCTGGGTCAGCCCCGACAGCAGGATGACCGAGCCGAAGACGATCTCGGCCCACACGGTGGCGAAGTAGATCCGGCTCTCGGTCCAGGTCCTGCTGGCGGCCAGCGGCCCGGTCTTGAGGACGTCGGCCGTCACCCGGCCCACCATGTCCAGCACCGCCAGGTTGGTGGAGAACAGGACGACGGTGCCGATCAGCCAGAACGTCGTCCCCAGCCAGGCACCCTGATCCGCCGAGAGCGCCTCGCCCTGGAGCCGGATGAAGTCGAAGCTCTCGGCCGTGCCGCCGACGCCGACGGTCACGTAGGTGAGCATCATGAAGGTCAGCAGCGCGAGCGCGCCGATGACGAAGAACGTCACGAACTGCTCGCGGTCGGCCACCCGCCACCAGCCGCGCCACCGACGCATGTTGCCGTCGTCCCGGCGGAAGAAGTAGCCGATCGAGGGCTCGGCCTCCTCCTCGCCCGTGATCGGCGAGACGATCTTGGGCAGCCGGGCCCCCATCCCGAGGCCCTTGTCGCGCACCCAGTTGGACTGGACCAGGTTCAGCGAGCCGCCCGCGCCGGCGAAGGCGATGGCGCCCAGCAGGGTGGCGGCGCCGATCGCCGCGACCCCGTCGGGGATCCGGCCGACCTCGACGAACCCCCGGCCCAGCGCCGCGTAGCCCTCGCCGCCGATCAGCGCGACGAGCGCGTACGCCATGAACAGGACGATCAGCCCGACGAAGAAGAACTGGATCTTCTCGACGGTCCGGTAGACGACCGGCGACACGGTGAGGACGACGCCGATCAGCAGCAGGACCCCGATCGTGACGTAGGGGACCGCCGCCTCGGAGAACCCCAGGACGAAGCTCAGCGTCGTCGTCCCGCCGGTGGCCCAGCCCGGCCACGCCCACGGCACGATCGTCATGACGATGAACAGCGGCCCCCAGGGCTTCCACAGCCGGGTGAAGCCGGTGACCGCGGTCTCCCCGGTCGCCAGCGTGTACCGCTCGATCTCCATGTTGAGGAAGTACTGCGTCGCGACGCCGATCACGACCAGCCAGACCAGGCTCAGCCCGACCTGCGAGGTGATGTAGGGCCACAGGACGTACTCGCCCGAGCCGATCGCGCCCGCCAGCAGGAGCACGCTCGGCCCGAGGACCTTCCGCATGGGCAGCGGCTCCGGCAGGTCGGCGTAGGTCACCGGCGCCAGGTTCCTGCTGGGGATCTCGGTGGCGACGTTCCCGCCGCCCGCGGTCTCAGCGCGTGACTCGGCCACGGTCCTCTCCTCGGGGTGGGGGAGCCCACCGGCTCGGGGCTCCCGGGATCTCGGCGTGGGAGGACGCGGCGGGAGCGGCCGGGGCGGTCGCCCCGCTCGCCCGTCGTGACGCCGACGTGGACTGCACGGGGCACCCGGGATCGGCGGGGACGCCGACTCCAGCGGCTGCGGCCATCGGCTCCTCCAGGCTGACCGGCCGGTCGTCCGTGGCGTGGAGCGGTCGTGCGTCGTAGCAGGTTAGGCCCGGTACGCGTCCGGTGGAAGGTCCTGCTCCGGCGCTAACCTGGGGACATGCCGCGAGAACAGGGGCGCAAGCTGATCGCCCAGAACAAGAAGGCGCGGCACGACTACTCCATCCTCGACACCTACGAGGTGGGCCTGGTCCTGACCGGCACCGAGGTGAAGAGCCTGCGTGAGGGCCGTGCCTCGCTCGTCGACGGGTTCGCCACGGTGGACGACGGCGAGGTGTGGCTGCAGCACGTGCACATCCCCGAGTACACGCAGGGCACCTGGACCAACCACGCGCCGCGGCGCAAGCGCAAGGTGCTCATGCACCGCGCGGAGATCGACAAGCTGATCGGCAAGACCAAGGAGGGCGGCCTCACCCTGGTGCCGCTGGACCTCTACTTCAAGGACGGCAAGGTCAAGGCCACCCTCGCGCTGGCGAAGGGCAAGAAGTCCTACGACAAGCGGCAGGACATGGCCGAGCGCGACTCCCGCCGCGAGATCCAGCGGGCCTTCGGCCGGTACGTGAAGGGTCGCCGGTGAGGGGTGTCGCGTTCGACCGGTTCGGTGGGCTCGACGTCCTGACCGTCCGCGACGACCTGCCCGACCCGCCGGTCGGCCCGGACACCGTGCTGGTGCGGGTGCACGCGGCCGGGGTCAACCCCGTGGACCTGGCGATCCGGCAGGGCTTGCTCGCCGGGGCCTACCCGCACCACTTCCCGGTCGTCCCGGGCTGGGAGTTGGCCGGCGTGGTCGAGGCGGCCGGTCCCGCGGTCGTCGACTTCGCGCCCGGCGACGAGGTGTTCGGCTACGTCCGGCGGGACGACGTCCAGTGGGGCGCCATGGCCGAGTTCGTGCCCGCCCCGCAGCGGTGCCTGGCGCAGCGGCCGCAGGCGCTGTCCTTCGCCGAGTCCGGGGCGCTGCCGCTGGCCGGGCTGACCGCGTACCAGGCGCTCACCGAGGTGCTCGACGTCGGTGAGGGCGACCGGGTGCTGGTCCACCGCGCCGCGGGCGGGGTCGGCTTCAACGCCGTCCAGATCGCCGTCGCGCTCGGGGCGCACGTCGTCGGCACGGCGAGCCCGCGCAACCACGGCTTCCTCCGGGACGCCGGCGTGGCCGAGGTGCTCGACTACTCGGCCGGGCCGATCAGCGCCCACCTGTCCGAGCCGGTGGACGCCGTCCTGGACCTCGTCGGCGGGGACGCCCTGGCCGACGCGCCGAAGCAGGTCCGCGACCGGGCCCGCGTCGCCAGCGTCGTCGACCCCGCGGTCAAGGCGATGGGCGGGCGCTACCTCTTCGTCCGGCCCGACGCCCACGACCTGGAGGAACTGGGCCGCATGGCCGACGCCGGCCAGCTGCGGGTGCCGATCGCCCGGGCGTACCCGCTGGAGCAGGTGGCCGACGCGCAGGCGCTCGTCGCCGAGGGGCACGTGCGCGGCAAGGTCGTGGTCACCCTCCGGTGAGTGCTCTGCAGCCGCCGCTCGACGACGGCGACGTCCCGCGGTACTGGCGCGAGCTCGGCCTGCCCGGGCTGGTCGACGTGCACGTGCACTTCCTGCCCGAGCGGGTGCAGGCCAAGGTGTGGCGGTACTTCGAGGCCGCCGAGACGCACTACGGCGCGGCCTGGCCGGTCCGGTACGCCCTGCCGGACGGCGAGCGGCTGGCCGTCCTCGAGCGGCTCGGCGTCCGGGCGTTCCCGACCCTGCCCTATCCGCACCGGCCGGGCATGGCCGCGTGGCTCAACGACTGGTCGGCGCAGTTCGCCGCCGCGCACCCGCAGGTGCTGCGGTCGGCGACCTTCTACCCCGAGCCCGAGGCGCCGCACTACGTCGCCGAGGCGCTGGACGGCGGCACGCGGGTGTTCAAGGTGCACGTGCAGGTGGGCGCCTTCGACCCGCGGCACCCGCTGCTGGACCCGGTGTGGGCACGGCTGGAGGAGGCGGGGACGCCGGGGGTCATCCACTGCGGCTCGGGTCCGCTGGCCGGCGAGCACACCGGCCCGGAGCCGATGACCGGCCTGCTCGAGCGGTTCCCGCGGCTGCAGCTGGTCATCGCCCACCTCGGCATGCCGGAGTACCGGGAGTTCCTCGACCTCGCCGAGCGGTTCGAGCGGGTGCACCTGGACACCACGATGTTCGCCACCGACTTCACCGAGCGGCTGATGCCCTTCGACCCCGCCGACCGGCCGCGGCTGGCCGCGCTGCGGGACAAGGTCCTGCTGGGCAGCGACTTCCCGTCGATCCCGTACCCGTACGCCCACCAGCTGGCCGCGCTCCACCGGCTGGACCTCGGGGAGGAGTGGCTGCGCGCCGTCCTGTGGCACAACGGAGCGCGCCTGTTCAGGATCGAGGCGTGACCCCGGCCCTGCGCCTGACCGCCGCCGTCCTCGGGACGCCGGACCCCCGCGGGCTGGCCCGCTTCTACGGCCGGCTGCTGGGCTGGCCGCTGCGCGACGACGACCCGGAGTGGGCGACGCTGCGCCCGGCCGACGGCGGTCCCGGGCTGTCCTTCCAGCTCGAGGCCGACCACGTGCCGCCGGTGTGGCCGCCCGAGCCGGGCACCCAGCAGATGCAGCTGCACCTCGACATCGAAGTGGACGACCTCGACGCGGCCGTGGCGCTCGCGGTCGAGGCCGGTGCGACGGTGGCCGAGTTCCAGCCCCAGGACGGCGTCCGGGTGTGCCGGGACCCCGCCGGCCACCCGTTCTGCCTGTTCCTCCCCGGCTGGTGAGCCCCGGCCCGGGCAGGACACGTCGCCACTGGGCCGGTCGCCCGCCCGGGGTCAGGCGGTCGGCGGCTGGTAGTCCGGGTGCACCTGACGTGCGGCGTCGACCTCCTCGGGGCTCATGAGGGCGACGGTGCGCACGTGGGCGACACCGCTGGCGTTGACGGTGAGCGCCACCGCGGCGGCGGTCCGGTTGTCCGGTAGATCGACGATCGTGTAGACGTCATCCTCGCCGAAGGCGAAGTCGAAGGTCTCCAGGCGGCCGTCCAGGTCGGTGACCATCTTCTCGACTGCATTGCGGCGGGCGGTCCCGCCGGCCGCCATGATGGCCTTGGAGCCCTGCGGCGCGTACTTGGCGATGAACAGGAAGCGGGGCATCGCGGCCTCCGTGTCCGGTCCCCGTGCCCGTGCGATGGTCCGGGCGGCCCGGCCGGCACGCAACGCCCGTCCGCACGAGCGGGACGGCAGCGGCGTGGCGACGACGGACCGTCTCAGCCGCTCGGCGGCTGGTAGTCCGGGTGCACCTGACGTGCGGCGTCGACCTCCTCGGGCGTCATGAGGACGACGGTGCGGGTCGTGGCGACCCCGGTGCCGTTGATCGTCAGGCTGACCGCGGTGGCCGTCCGGTGGTCGGGCAGCTCGGCGATCACGTAGGCGTCGTCGCCGCCGAAGGCGAAGTGGAAGGACTCCACCCGGCCACCGAGCTCGGACATCATCTTCTCGATGGCCGAGCGCCGGGCGGTGCCGCCGGCCGCGATGATGGCCTTCGCGCCCTGCGGGGCGTACTGGGCGATGAACAGGTACCGGGGCACGGGGTCCTCCTCCTCGGCGCAGGTGCGCGACATGGTCCCGGCGCGGCCCGCGAGCGGACAACGGGCGCGTCGGGACCCGTGCGCGGCCACGGCGTGGCGACGACCGACCGTCCGAGTGCCGAAACCCGGTCGCCGACAGCGCGCCGCCGTCCTAGCGTTGCCGCCCGTGCACGCGCTGCCCGACGGCCTGACCGTCCACCCGCTGAGCCTGGACGACGCCCCCGCGGCGGCCGAGCTGCTCGCCGCGGCGGAGGCCGTCGACGCCACCGGTGAGCACGAGGACGCCGACGACCTCGTCGAGTTCTGGGGCACCGAGCGCGTCGACCTGGCGCGGGACGGTCGGGCCGTCTGCACGGCGGACGGGCGGCTGGTCGGCTGGGCCACCGCCATCGCCCCGGGCGGCGGCCGCGACGCCTTCCGGGTGTGGCTGGAGGGCCGCGTGCACCCCGACGGGCGCGGCCGCGGGATCGGCCGCGTCCTGCTCGCCTGGCAGCTCGGCCGCGGTGCCGAGCTGCACGCCGCGCAGCAGCCGCAGGCCCCGGCCCGGCTGACCGTCTCGGTGTACCCGGCCATGACCTCCCTGGAGGGGCTGCTGCGGCGGGCCGCGTTCGAGCCCGAGCGCTGGTACTGGGACATGGAGCGCCCGCTGACCGGCCTGCCCGAGGTGCCGGCGGTGCCGGGCATCGACCTCGTGCCGTTCGCCTGGGACCGGGACGAGGAGGTGCGCCGCGCACACAACGCCGCGTTCACCGAGCACTTCGGCTCCACCGACCGCGACGAGACCGCCTGGCGCAGCTGGTTCACCGGGCAGCGGGCGTTCCGCCCCGACCTCTCGGTGCTCGCCCTGGCCGACGGGGAGGTGGTCGGCTACGTCCTGGCCTACGTCTTCGAGGCCGACACCCGCGCGACCGGGGCCCGGCAGGCCCACCTCGGCCAGATCGGCGTGCTGCGGCCGGCGCGCGGCCGCGGGGTCGCCACGGCGGCGATCACCGCCGCGCTGCGGGCCGCGACGGACGCCGGCTGCGCGACGGCGGGGTTGCAGGTCGACAGCGAGAACTCCACCGGCGCGCCGGCCCTGTACCGGCGGCTGGGGTTCGCGCCGGTGCGGACGAGGACCTCGTGGGCGCACTGCCTGCCCGCGGCCGGCTGAGCGCCGGTGGGCTGGCCGGAGGGCGACGACGCCGGGCTGGTCGCGCTCCCCAGCGGCGTCCGGGTTCGCGGCCGCCGGCTCGCCGCCCCGGCGACCCCCGCCGACTCCGCCGTGGTCCTCGGCGCCGGCCCGCTGCCGGCCTGGCCGGCGAGACGGGTCCGGTGGCCGGACTTCTGGGTGCCCCTCGACCGGACCGATGCCCTCGACGCGCTGCGGGAAGCGCTGCAGCGGGCGCGCGCCGGGGAGCGGGTGGAGGTGGCCTGCCGCGGCGGGATCGGGCGCACCGGCACGGCGCTGGCCGCGCTCGCCGTCCTGGACGGGCTGCCGGCCGAGGCCGCCGTCGACTGGGTCCGCGCCCGTTACCACCCCCGCGCCGTCGAGACGCCCTGGCAGCGTCGCTGGCTGCGGTCGGTCGGTCCGCCGTCGGGGCCGTCCCGGCTCCCGCCCTGAGCCTGCGAGGGGTGGGGAGGACGGGGTCCTCCTAGGGTCGGCTGCATGGTCAGCGCCGATCCCCTCGCCGACGTCGCCCGCGCCCACCGCGCCGTCGAGCCGCTGCACAGCCACCTGTACTTCGCCCCCGAGCAGGACGAGCACCTGAGCGCGCTGGGTCTGCGTCCGGGGCGGATGTGCTACTTCGCCGGGCGCGCGGCCCCGATGGGCGCGGTCGGCCCCGGCCTGGTGACGGCGACCTTCGCCAACTTCGCGCCGGCCATCGTGGCCCGGCACGTCCCGCGCTGCTGGACGCTCGCCACGCCCGCGCAGGTGGTCGAGGCCCGCGCGGCCGCCGCGCGCGCCGCCCTGACCCGGCTGCTCGGTGCGGAGGCGGCCGACGCCCCGGAGGTCGTCGAGCTGGCCGGCCTGTTCCGCGAGGCGTGCACCGCCCTGACGCCCGAGGGCCGCCCGCTCTACGCCGGCACCGCCGACCTGCCCTGGCCCGACGAGCCGCTGCTCGTCGTCTGGCACGGCGCCACGCTGCTGCGCGAGCACCGCGGCGACGGCCACGTCGCGGTCCTCGTGCGGCACGGCCTGTCCGGGCTGGAGGCGCTGGTCACGCACACGGCCACCGGCCGCGGCTTCACCGAGGCCGCCGCCCGGGCCACCCGGGGCTGGAGCGAGGAGGAGTGGACGGCGGCCGGCGCGCGGCTCACCGAGCGGGGACTGCTGGCCGACGGCGGCCTCACGGACGCGGGACTGGCCCTGCGCGCGGGCATCGAGGCGGAGACCGACGAGCTGTCCGCGGCACCGTGGCAGCACCTCGGCCCCGAGCGGACGGCGCGGGTCGTGGCGCTCGGCAAGCAGCTGTCGGCCCGGCTCGTGGCCGCCGGCGCCTACCCGGCCGGGACCTTCGCCGCCCGGTGAGCGTGACGCGCGCGTCCGCGGGGTAACCCCTCCGTCCTGTGGTCAGGGTCACACCCCGGGAGGGCGACATGACGGCCACCGAGCACCGGCCGGCGCAACGGACCGACGTCGACGCCGCGTTCCGAGGCTCCGCCACCTACCGCAGCCTCGGCGAGCAGCGGCTCAGCCCGGCCGAGGAGCGTTTCGAGAAGGGCCGCCGGACCGTCGGGTTGTTCCTCGCCCCGGTCGTCACGATCGCCTTCGCGCTGCTGCCGCTGGGCCTGCCGCGCGACCAGCACCTGCTCGCGGCGGTCCTGCTCGGCGTCATCGTGCTGTGGATCACCGAGCCGGTGCCGATCCCGGTCGGCGGGCTGATCGGCGTCGGGGCGATCGTCGTCCTCGGCGTCGTCCCGGCGGACGACGCGGTGGGGCCGCTGGGGTCGACGACGGTCTTCACCTTCATCGGCGCCTTCATCCTCGCCGCGGCGATGCTCAAGCACGGCGTCGCGCGGCGGTTCGCGATGGCCATCCTGTCGATGAGGTGGGTGGGCGCCTCCACCGCGCGGGTGATCATCGCCTTCGGCCTGATCACCTGCCTGCTGTCGGCGTTCGTCTCCAACACCGCCACCGTCGCGATGCTGCTGCCGACGGCGATCGGCATCCTCTCGGTGATCGCCAAGCTGATGCAGGACAAGGAGATGGTCGCCCCCGACTTCGACCCGCTGCGGCTGCGGGTGGGCGTCGCGCTGATGCTGATGCTGGCCTACGGGGCCAGCGTCGGCGGTCTCATCACCCCGGTGGGCACGCCGCCCAACCTCATCGGCCGCGGGCTGATCGAGGAGGCGACGGGGGAGCGGATCAGCTTCCTCGACTGGATGCTGATGGCCCTGCCGATCTGCGCGCTGATGTTCGTGGCGCTGGTCGCCGTCCTGCTGCTGCTCAACCGCCCGGAGATCAAGCGGATCGAGGGCGTGCACGAGTACGTGCACGCCGAGCGCGCCGAACTGGGGCCGATGTCGCGGGCCGAGCGGAACACGCTGGCCGCGTTCGGCATCACCGTGCTGCTGTGGATCTTCCCCGGCATCATCGCGCTGACGGCCGGGACCGACTCCGCCCTCTACGTCACGGTCTCCGACCGGCTCGACGAGGGCATCGTGGCCGTCCTCGGCGCCTCACTGCTGTTCCTGCTCCCCACCGACTGGAAGCGCCGGGAGTTCACGCTGAACTGGTCCGACGCGGCGAAGATCGACTGGGGCACGATCCTGCTGTTCGGCACCGGGATCATCTTCGGCTCGCTGCTCGCCGACACCGGCCTGGCCGAGACCATCGGCAACAGCGCGGCCGACAGCCTCGGGCTGACCAGCACGCTCGCGATCACCGTCTTCGCGGTGATCCTGGCGATCGTCATCTCCGAGACGACGAGCAACACCGCCTCGGCCGCCGTGGTCGTGCCGATCGTCATCCCGGTCGCGGTGGCCGCGGGCATCAACCCGTTCGTGCCGGCACTGGCGGCCACGTTCGCCGCGTCGTTCGGGTTCATGCTGCCGGTCTCCACGCCGCAGAACGCGATCGTGTACGGCTCGGGCGTCGTGCCGATCACCAAGATGATCCGTTCGGGGATCTCCTTCGACGTCCTCGGTGCGCTGCTGATCGTCCTGTTGCTGCCGCTGCTCATCGACCTCGTGCTGAACGTCGGTTAGTCGCCCCGCTCGGGCAGGGGGGCGGCGCGGGCGACGGCGTGGTCGACCAGGCCGTACCGTCCCGGCGCCACCCGCCGTTCACCCGCCGGGGGGAGCCGGGTGGACAGGTCGTGTCACGATGGACGACGGCCCGCTGACCCCGCGCGGGTCCACCGACCACGGGAGGGAGCGAGCGCGTGCGCAGCGAACCGCCCAGTACCGGCACCGAGGTCCGCGCTCCCTGCTGAAGGACCCCGCTCTCGCGAGGCGGGTGCGGACCTCCGACGCGTCCCCCCGCCCCAGCGTCCCTCCCGGGAGTCCGTCGTGGTCGACCGCCGCCGTGCGTCCCTCACCGCCCTGTCCCTCGGCCGCCGTCCGCGGCCGGAGCTGACCCTCGCGCCCGCCCTGCCGCAGCCGGTCGCGCCACCCACCCGCAAGCGCCCGGCGCTGATCGTGGACAACGCCGTCTACTCGTCCGGCCGGCGGGTGGCGACGCCGGAGACGGTCGCGGAGAGCCACGACTGGCTGGTGGAGGACGCTGAGCGCCTGGTCTGGCTGGGCCTCTACCGGCCCGAGCCGGGGGAGCTCGGCGAGCTCGCCGAGCAGTACGACCTGCCCGAGCTGGCGGTGGAGGACGCGATCAAGGCCCACCAGCGGCCCAAGTTCGAGCGCTACGGGGACACGCTGTTCGTCGTCCTCAAGGCCGCGCGGTACCTCGACGCGGCCGAGGAGGTGGAGTTCGGCGAGCTGCACCTGTTCCTCGGCCGCAACTTCGCGATCACCGTGCGGCACAGCGAGTCGCCGGACCTCTCGCGGGTGCGGCGGCGGCTGGAGAGTGAGCCGGCGCTGCTGGAGAAGGGCAGCGAGGCGGTCCTCTACGCGATCCTCGACGCCGTCGTCGACGGGTACTCCCCGGTGGTCGCCGGGCTGGCCAACGACATCGACGAGATCGAGACCGAGGTCTTCCGCGGGGACCCGGGGGTGTCCCGGCGCATCTACGAGCTCTCCCAGGAGGTGCTGGAGTTCCAGCGCGCCGCCCAGCCGCTGACCGGCATCCTCGCCCAGATCGCCGCCGGGTTCGACAAGTACGGCGTCGACGAGGACCTGCGCAGCTACCTGCGCGACGTCGAGGACCACGTCGTTCAGGTCAACGAGCGGGTGGAGGGCTTCCGGCTGCAGCTGCGGGACATCCTCACCGTGAACGCCACGCTGGTCGCGCAGCGGCAGAACGAGGAGATCCGCGAGCTCACCGAGGCCTCGATCGCGCAGGGCGAGGAGGTCAAGAAGATCTCCGCGTGGGCGGCCATCCTCTTCGCCCCCACGCTCGTGGGCACCGTGTACGGGATGAACTTCGACGCGATCCCCGAACTGCACTGGCACCTGGGTTACCCGTTCGCCCTGGTGCTGATGGTCGGGGTGAGCGTGACCCTCTACTGGGTCTTCAAGCGCCGCGGGTGGATCTGACCGGCGCGGTCAGCCGCCGTCGGCCGGGGCGGTGGGGGCGCCGTCCGGCCGGCAGCGCAGCACCGCAGGCCGCCGTCAGGCCAGGACGGCGTCGGCCGCGGTGGCCTGCAGCGTGAGGTCGGCCGCCGTGGTCAGCCAGCCCGCGACGAGCAGCAGCGGCCACGGCTGCTCGTCGTCCAGCGACGCGGTCGCCGCCACCAGTGAGGCCTGGGCCACCGCCCTGCACGCCATGGTCCGCACGACGGGCTCCTCTCATCCGATTGCGAGGACGATCGGCACCGGCGGCCCGACACTCCAGTGGCGAGACGAGAACGTCATCCCGGGGGGTGGATCGGGCGACACGGGCAACAAGCCGGAAACCCCGGGGGGGCGCCGGCCGCCGTCGTCCACCGTTGACCGGCGACGCCCTGCGCGACAGCATCGGACGGTGCTCCTCCTGCGACGGCGGGACGTCGAGCAGCTGCTCGACGCGCGTGACCTGGTCGACGCCCTGGCGACGGCGATGGCAGACCTCTCGGCCGGGCGGGCCTCGGTCCCGCCCCGGGTGGCCGCGCTCGTGGAGCAGCGCGGCTTCCTCGCGGCGATGCCGGGCTACAGCCCGACCCTGGGGTCCCTGGCGGTCAAGGTGATCACCCTCTTCCCGGGCAACACCGGGCCCCGGACGCCCACGCACCAGGCGCTGATCGGGCTGTTCGACCCGGAGACCGGGACGCCGTGCGCGCTGATGGACGGCAACGCGATCACGGCGGCCCGCACGGCCGCCGGTTCGGCCCTGTCGATCCGCCTCCTGGCTCGGCCCGACGCCGCCGTCCTGGCCGTGCTGGGCACCGGGGTCCAGGCCCGGGCGCACGCGCTCGCGGTCCGCGCCGAGCGGGACCTCGAGGACGTGCGCGTCGCGGGACGGCACCCGGAGAGGGCCGAGGCGCTGGCCGCGGAGCTCCGCGCGGCGGGGCTGCCGGCCCGGGCCGTGGCGTCGTGGGCGGACGCGTCCCGCGGCGCCGGCCTGGTGTGCGCCGCCACCGCGGCCGAGGAGCCGGTGGTGCGGCGGGACTGGCTCGACCCGGGCACGCACGTCACCTCGGTCGGCTTCACCGCGACCGGGCGTGAGGTGGACGACGACACCGTCGCCGACGCCCTCGTCGCGGTGGAGCACCGGGAGACCGCGCTCGCGGACTTCCCGGTCGGCAGCAACGACCTCAGCCGGCCGCTCGGCCGGGGCCTGCTGCTGCCGGACGACGTGGTCGAGATCGGCGAGCTGGTCGAGGGACGGCGGCCCGGGCGGACCACCCCGGACCAGCTCACGCTCTACAAGTCCGTCGGCGTCGCCGTGCAGGACGCGGCGGCCGCCGGGCTGGTGTTCACGGCCGCCTGCCGCCGCGGCGTCGGCCACCGCCTGACCATGTGAGGTCCGCTTGCCGCGCCGCGGTCGCTCGGCAGCTCAGCCCGTGTCCCCACGGTCACCACGCGCCGGACGCCCCGTTCGGCGTGCGCGCGGGACCGCCGGTCGCCCCGGCGTGTGCCACAGTGCCGATCGCTCCCAGCGGGGGCCGTACCACCCGGGAGCCGCCTGCGGGCTCGCAAGGGGGCTGTCATGCCACTCGACGACCTGACCACCACCCGGTTCCTCCGCTCCTTCCGGGGGGAGGCGCTGCGGCCGGCCGACGCCGGCTTCGCCGATGCACGGGCCGAGGCCGTCTGGAACGGCGCCGTCGCGCGGCAGCCGGCCCTGATCGTGCGGCCCGCCTCGACCGACGAGGTCGCCCGGACGCTGGCCTTCGTCCGCGAGACGGGTGCGGAGGTGACCGTCCGTGGCGGCGGGCACAGCGCGGCCGGCAGCTGTGTCGCCGAGGGGGCGGTGATGATCGACCTGTCCCGGATGGCCGGTGTCCGGGTGGACCCGGGGCAGCGGCGCGCGTACGTCGGCGGTGGCGCCACCTGGGCCGCCGTCGACGCCGCGACCGCCCCGCACGGACTCGCGGCGGTCGGCGGGACGGTGAGTCACACCGGCGTCGCGGGACTGACACTCAGCGGCGGGATGGGGTGGCTGACCGCCCGGCACGGGCTGGCCTGCGACAACCTGGTGGCGGCGACGCTGGTCACCGCCGACGGCCGGACCGTGGACGTCTCCGACCGGGAGCACCCCGACCTGCTCTGGGCGCTGCGGGGTGCGGGCAGCAACTTCGGGGTCGTCACCGAGCTGGTGTTCGACCTGCACGAGCTCGACCCCACCGTGAACCTGGGGTTCTTCTTCTGGCCCGTGGAGGGGGAGGAGGTCGAGGAGGTGCTCGGCTTCGCCCGCGAGTACCTGTTCGCGTGCCCCCTGGACACCAGTGCCGTGGTCGCGGCGCTGTCCGCACCGCCGGAACCCTTCGTGCCCCGGCAGCACCAGGGCGTCCCGGGCGTCGCCGTCCTGGTCGCCGGCTGGGGCAGCGCGGAGGAGCACGCCGACGTGGTGGCGCCCCTCCAGGCGCGGTTCCCGCTCATCGAGATGATCACGCGGCTCCCGTACACGTCGTTGCAGCAGGTGCTCGACGAGGCCGAGCCGTGGGGCATCCGCGGGTACGCCAAGAGCGTCAACCTCGACGACCTGCCCGACGGCGCGATCGACGTCCTGCTCGACCGGCTGCCCCGCCGGCGGTCACCGATGTCCTACGTGCCGATGTTCCCGCTGCGCGGCCGGTTCGCCGAGGTCCCGGACGACGCGACGGCGTGGGGGAGTCCCCGCAGCACCCGCTGGGCACTCGCCCTGCTCGACATCGCGCCGGACGAGGAGAGCTACGAGGCCGACCGGGTCTGGGTCCGCGAGCTCTATGAGGCGCTGCAGCCGTACGCGTCCGACGCGGGGGCCTACCTCAACTTCGAGAGCGACACCGACCAGCGGCGGGTGCGGGCCTCGTACGGCGAGGAGAAGTACCGCCGGCTGGCCGCGCTCAAGGCCGAGTGGGACCCGGAGAACCTGTTCCGGCACAACCCCAACGTCCCGCCGACGGGGCCGGGCATCCCCGCGCCGCGGGAGGCGGCGACCGAGCGAGCCGAGGAGGCGACCCGCTGACGCGTCCGCGGCGTCCGACGGCGCCCTGACACCATCGGGGCATGACGACGACCGAGCGCGGCATGCCGCCGCTGCAGGCCGATGAGCGGGCGACGCTGGAGGGCTGGCTGGACTTCTACCGGGCCACGCTGCTCGGCAAGTGCGACGGCCTGCCCGACGAGCAGTTGCGGACGGCCTCGGTTCCGCCGTCGCCGCTCACGCTGCTCGGGCTCGTGCAGCACATGGCCGAGGTCGAGCGGAACTGGTTGCGGCGGGTGCTGGTGGGGGAGCGGGTGCCGCCCATCCACGACCCGGACGCCGACCCGGACGGCCCCGACGGCGGCTTCGACCTCGCCGACGACGCCTCGCTCGCCACCGCCCGCGCCGTCTGGGAGGACGAGGTCGCCCGGGGGCGCGCCAACTGCGCCGGGCGCGACCTGGACCGGACCAGCCCGTTCATGGGCGGCCAGGTCACGCTCCGGTGGATCTACAACCACCTCATCGCCGAGTACGCCCGGCACGCCGGGCACGCCGACCTCATCCGGGAGCGCATCGACGGCGCCACCGGCGTCTGAGGCCGGCGCCGGCCGGTGTCGTTCACCCGCCGGCGTCGGGCGGCGTCCCCTCCGCGGACAGGCGCGCCGCCAGGTCGTCCAGGGCCTTCGTGATCAGCGCGCCGTAGGGGTCGTCGCCCAGCGCCGGCGCGGCCCGGAGGCCGAGGTCGAGGTGGCGGCGGGCCTCGGCGAGGTTCCCGAGCCTGCGGTGGTCCTCACCGACGTTGAGGTGCAGCGACGGGTAGAAGGCGGCCACCGGCCCGATGGCGCCCGCGGCGGCGGCCCGCTCGTCGGTGACCGACTCCGCCACCTCCAGCGCCCGCTGGTCCCAGGCCAGCTCCTCCTGCGGGTCGTCCTGGACGTCGGCCATGGAGTGGGCGAGGAAGCACCGGTGCAGCGGGTCGCCGCCGGGACCCAGAGCCGCCCAGATCTCGCCGAAGGCGGCGCGGGCCTCGGCGCGGCGCCCCTGCTGCCCGAGCGCGATCACCTGCCGGATGCGTTCCAGGGTCTCGTCCGCGGCGGCCGGCCGGCCGTCGTCCCTCCTCGCTGCCATGCCGGCACGCTAGGGGCCCGGTCCGACAACGGGCTCCGCCGGTGGACGTGGCGGGCCCCCGTCCGGGTGCGGACGGGGGCCCGGCCGGGAGCCCGGGTCAGGCGGGCAGGTTGCCGATGATCGCGGCGGTGACCTCCTCGGTGGTGGCGGTCCCGCCGACGTCGCGGGTGCGGATGCCCTGACCCGAGGTGACCTCGATGGCGAGCTGGACGGCCTTCGCCTCGTCGTGCAGGCCGAAGTGCTCGAGCATCAGCGCGGCGCTGCCGATGGCGCCGACGGGGTTGCAGATCCCCTGGCCGGCGATGTCGGGAGCGGACCCGTGGACCGGCTCGAACATGGACGGGAAGCGTCGCTCGGGGTTGAGGTTGGCGCTGGCCGCGAGGCCGAGGCTGCCGGCCAGTGCGCTGCCCAGGTCGGAGAGGATGTCGGCGTTGAGGTTGGACGCGACCACGACGGAGAGGTCCTCGGGGCGCAGGACGAACTTCGCGGCCATGGCGTCGACGAGCACGCTCTCGGTCTCGACGTCCGGGTACTCGGCGGCGACCCGCGCGAAGACGTCGTCCCACAGCACCATGCCGTACTGCTGGGCGTTGCTCTTGGTGACGCTGGAGACCTTCCGGCGCGGCCGGGTGCGGGCCAGGTCGAAGGCGAACCGGATGATCCGCTCGCAGCCGACCTCGGTGAACACCGCGGACTGGACGGCGACCTCACCGCCGTCGCCGCGGCCGGAGAAGTTGCGGCCGCCGAAGCCGGCGTACTCGCCCTCGGAGTTCTCGCGGACGACGACCCAGCTCAGGTCGGTGCTCTCGGCCGTGCGCAGCGGGCTCTGGATGCCCGGGAGGAACTCGACGGGGCGCACGTTGGCCCACTGGTCGAAGCCCTGGCAGATCTTGAGGCGCAGGCCCCACAGGCTGACGTGGTCGGGGACGGTCGGCCAGCCGACGGCGCCGAAGTAGACGGCGTCGAAGTCCTGCAGCTGGTCGAGGCCGTCCTCGTCCATCATCCGGCCGTGCTCGGCGTGGTAGTCCGAGCCCCAGGGGAACTCCTGCCAGGCGAAGGCGAACCGGCCGTCCGAGGACTCGGCGAGGGCGTCGAGGACGGCGCGGCCGGCCGCCACGACCTCCTTCCCGACTCCGTCGGCGGGGATGGCGGCGATGCGGAACGTGCGCTGGGCGGTCATGACGGGCTCCGGAGGGGACGACTGCTGGGGTCGTCACCGAGGAAACGGCGTTCCGTCGTCCGGCGTCCAAGACGGATCGTCGATGCGACCGATAGGCCGGGCCTGTCGGTCCTGCCTGCCTGCGATGAAGTCCTCGACGCAGGAGACGAAGGCCTGCGCGGCCGGGGTGAGGGGAGTCGTCCGGGAGACGAGGGAGATCCGCAGCAGGACGGCCGGCTCGATCCGTCGCACGCGCGCGCCCGACCGTCGCGCCAGCGGCGTCCAGGACGACGGCAGGACCGCGTGGCCGACGCCGGCGAGCACCAGCGGCAGGATCGAGGTGCGGTGCTCGACCTCGACGACGATCCGCGCGTCGACGCCGCCGGCCAGGACGTCGTCCACCAGGCGCCGCACCAGGCTGCCCTGCCTGCTCACGATGAGCCGCGCTCCGTCGAGGTCCTCGTGGGTGACCGTGGCGGAGCGGGTCGGGTCCGGGTCCTCCTCAGGAGGGGAGACGAGGACGAGCGGTTGCTCCTCGATCGGCAGGACCCGCAGCCCGCCGGTGTGGGGCGGCGACGCCGCGCCGAGCAGGCCGAGCTCGGCCCGGCCCGCCTTGACCGCCTGGACGACCTCCTCGGGAGTGAACGCCGCGTCCGCGGAGACGGTCATCGCCGGGTGGGCGGTGGTGAAGTCCCGGACCAGCGTCGCCAGGGGCTCCATGCCGGGGCTGGGCATCGTGACCAGCTCGACCCGGCCGCGCCGGAGCCCCCGCGCCGACCGGGCCGCGGCCTTGGCGGCCTCCAGGTCCCGGACCACCTGCCGGGCCGGCTCGATCAGCTGCGCGCCGGCATCGCTGAGCACGACGCCGCGGCCGACCCGGTGGAACAGCGGCACGCCGAGCTCTCGCTCGAGCGTCCCGATCGCCTGGGACAGCGACGGCTGCGCGATGTGCAACTGCTCGGCGGCGCGGCCGAAGTTCATCGTCTCGACGACGGCGAGGAAGTAGGTCAGCTGCCGGACGTCCACCGCGTTCCCTCCCCGCGGACCGATAGGTCGAGCCTACCGGTGGAGTAGCGAAGGCGTCTTGGACGCGTGTGGCGCCGGTCACCCAGTGTGGCGGTCACCGCGTCCCCCGTCGCAAGCACCGAGGTGTCCCATGGACCTGTCACACGCGCCCACGCCGCCGGCCGAGAAGAGGCGCTGGTACCGGCAGCTGTACTTCCACGTCCTCGTCGCGATCGTCCTCGGCGTCGTCGTGGGCGCCCTGTGGCCCGCAGTCGGGACCGCGATGGAGCCCATCGGCACCGCGTTCGTCGGGCTGATGAAGATGCTGATCGGCCCGATCGTCTTCCTCACCATCGTCGGCGGCATCGCCGGCGTGGCCGATCTGAGGAAGGTCGGCCTCACCGGCATCAAGGCGCTGACCTACTTCCAGATCGGCACGATCCTCGCGATGGTGGCCGGGCTGGTCGCGATCAACCTCTTCCGCCTGGGCGACGGCGTGGACGCCGACGTCAGCACCCTGCAGCCGACCGAGGACGTCGACTCGCTGGTGGCGGCCGGGCAGGAGCAGCACTGGTGGGACTTCGTGCTGCGCGTGCTCCCGGAGAGCGCCGTCGCCCCCTTCGTCGAGGGCGAGATCCTGCAGGTCATCTTCCTGGCGGTGGTCTTCGGCGTGGCGCTCAACGCCGTCGGCACGGTCGGCGCCCCGGTGCTGTCGGGCGTCCAGCGGCTGACCGCGGTCGTCTTCAAGGTCCTCGCCTTCCTCATGAAGGCCGCCCCGCTCGGCGCGTTCGGGGCGATGGCCTACGCGATCGGCGAGTACGGCCTCGAGACGCTGACCAGCCTCGGCTCCCTGATCGCGCTGTTCTACGTCACCTCGGCGCTGTTCGTCGTCGTGGTCCTGGGCTCGGTGATGGCCTACCTGCGGCTGAACGTCTTCCACCTGCTGCGGTACTTGCGGGAGGAGCTCCTGCTGATCCTCGGCACCTCCACCGCCGAGCCGGCCCTGCCCGGCCTGATGAGGAAGATGGAGCACGCCGGCGTGGAGCGGTCCACCGTCGGCCTGGTGGTGCCGACCGGCTACTCGTTCAACCTCGACGGCGCCGCGATCTACCTCTCCCTGGCCGCGCTCTACATCGCCCAGGCGACCGACACCGACCTGTCGATCACCGAGCAGCTGGGCCTGCTCGCGGTCATGCTGCTGACGTCGAAGGGCGCGGCCGGCGTCGCCGGCGGCGGCTTCATCGCCCTGACGGCGACCCTGTCCACGGTCGGCACCATCCCGGCGGCGGGCATCATGCTGGTCTTCGGCATCGACAAGTTCATGTCGGAGTGCCGCGCGCTGGTGAACTTCTGCGGCAACGCCGTCGCCACCTTGTTCATCGCCGCCTGGGACGGGACGCTGGACCGCGACCGGGCCCGCGCGGTCCTGCGCGGGAACGACGTCCCGCCGCTGCACGAGGTGGCCGAGGCGCCCGAGGAGACCCCGGACACCCCGCAGGCAGCCGCGCCGCACCCGGCGCCCGGCGTCGTCGGCATCCCCGTTGCGGCGAGGGGCTGACGTGCGCGTCCTCGTCGCTCCCGACAAGTTCAAGGGCTCCCTGACCGCCCTCGAGGTGGCCACCGCCATCGGGCAGGGCCTGGCAGCGGCCGGTGTCGCCGCCCGGCTCCTGCCCCTGGCCGACGGCGGGGACGGCAGCGTGGCCGCCGCCGTCCACGCCGGCTCCGCCGTCCGCCCGGTGTCCGTCCAGGGCGCGGACGGACGCCGGCGCGACACCGGGATCGCGTTCGACGGCACGACCGCCGTGGTCGAGGTCGCCGGGGCGTGCGGGCTGAGCACGCTCCCCCCGGGGGTGCTCGCCCCGATGACGTCGTCCAGCGCCGGCTTCGGGCAGGCGGTCCTCGCGGCCCTCGACGCCGGGGCCCGGCGGGTGGTCCTCTGCCTGGGCGGGAGCGCCAGCACCGACGGTGGCACCGGGATGCTCGCCGCCCTCGGCGTCCGGTTCCGCGACTCCACGGGGCGGGACGTCGAGCCGACGGGGGGCACGCTGGCGCGGATCGCGTCCGTGGACGTGTCCGGACTGCGGCACCTGGACGACGTCGAGCTCGTCGTGGCCACGGACGTGACCAACCCGCTGCTGGGGGCCGAGGGCGCCGCCGCCGTGTTCGGTCCGCAGAAGGGTGCCGACGCTCGGCAGGTCGCCGAGCTCGAAGCCGGACTGGCGCACCTCACCCGCCTGTTGGACGCGACCGCCCTCGCCGACGAGCCCGGTGCCGGGGCCGCGGGAGGTCTGGGCCTGACCTGCCGGTGGCTCGGTGCCCGCCGGGTGGCGGGAGCGGAGTTCTTCCTCGACCTCCTCGGCTTCGACGCCGCGGTCGCCGACTGCGCGGCGGTCGTCACCGGCGAGGGGCGGATGGACGGGCAGACGCTGGCCGGCAAGCTGCCCGCCGTCGTCGCGGCGCGGTCGGGACCGCGCCCCGTGTCCGCCGTCGTCGGGCGGTCGCTGCTGACGCCGGAGGAGCGGCGGCGACTCGGCGTGGAGCGGGTGGTCGCCCTCGGCGAGCTGACCGACGAGGACCCGAGCCGCGACCCCGCTCTCTCGCGGCGGCTCGCCGCGGTCGCCGGGGAGCTCATCGGCCGCGGGGTCCGCGCTCCGGCGGTCGCCGCGCGGTAGGGCGCTCGCGCCCGCCGCGGGTGGCGAGGGTCTTCCCGCCCTCGCCACCGGTCGCGGAGGTCAGCCGCCGGACCCGCCCGCGGACCGCCGGCCCGGCAGGGCCCGGCCGAGCACCAGCGTGCCGACCCCGGCGAGCACGACCGCGAGCAGGGCGACCCGCAGGCTGGTCGCGTCCGCGAGGGCTCCGATCAGCGGTGGGGAGACGAGGAAGCCGATCCGCAGCAGCCAGTTGATCGCGGCCAGGCCCAGCCCGTGCGGCAGTCCGGGCAGCTCGTCGGCCGCCTGGTAGACGGCGGGGATCAGGGTGGCGACGCCGAGGCCGGCCAGGGCGAACCCGGCCAGCGTGGTGGGCACCGACGGCCACGCCAGGGCCAGCCCCATGCCGGCGGCGGTGAGCGCCCCGCCGACCCGGGCCACCCGGCGCTGGCCGAACCGGTCGACGACGCGGTCGCCGGTCAGCCGCCCGACGGTCATCGCCACCGACAGCGCGACGAAGCCCAGCCCGGCGGTGGCCGCGCCGGCCGCGAGCTCGGTGCGCAGGTAGAGCGCGCTCCACGAGGCGCCGGCGTCCTCGACGAACGCACCGCAGGCGGCGAGCACGCCGAGCACCGCGAGCGCCGGGACGGCAGCTCGCCGGCGCGGGCGCTCGCGCGGGTGCTCGTCGATGTCGGCGTCGGCCGGCTCGGGCTCGTCGCGTCCGGGCAGCATCGCCCGCGAGGCGACCAGCGCCACGGCGCCGAAGACGACGGCCGAGCCGGCGAGGGAGGCCACGAGCGGGACGCCCAGCCCCGCCGCGGCCGAGCCGAGCAGCCCGCCCGCCACCGCGCCGATGCTCCAGATGCCGTGGAAGGCGTTGAGGATCGACCGCTGGTAGAGCCGCTGCACGCGCAGCCCGTGCGCGTTCTGGGCGACGTCGATGATCGCGTCCAGCGCGCCGGCCACGAGCAGCGCCGCGGCGAGGCCGAACCAGTTCGGCGCCACCGACACCGTCCACACGGTCACGCCGAGCAGCACCAGGCCGTAGGAGGCGACCCGGCCGGACCCGAACCGCCGGATCAGCGCCGCGGAGGACAGGCCGGCCAGCAGCGCACCCAGCGGCAGCGCCGCCAGCGCCGTGCCGAGGGCGGTGCTGCTCAGCCCGAGCTGCGCCTTCACCTCCGGCAGTCGCGGGACGAGGCTCGCGTAGAAGACGGCGTTCAGGAAGAAGCAGGTGGCGACGGCGCCGCGCGCGCGGCGCAGGCGCGGGGCGTCGAGCGTGGTGGTGTCCACGGGTCCTCGGGGTCGGGTCTTCAGCCGGCGAGCCGGGAGAGGGCGGAGCGGATCTGGCCGGCGTCCATCGGGTCGGTCGACAGCGCGCTGTGCAGGACCAGGCCCTCGACCAACGCGTCGACCTCCCGCGCGGTCACCGGGTCGAGGTGACGCTCGAGGCTGCAGCGGCTGCGGGACATCCAGTCCTGGGTGACCGCGCGCAGGGCCGGGTTGCGGGCCGCGGCGACGTAGAGCTCGACGGCGAGCACCAGGTCGCGCGAGGAGCCGAGCAGGTCGCCGGTCAGGTGCTCGACCAGCGCCTCGAGCGCCGCCTTCCGGTCGGGTGCGGCGCGCATGCGCTCGTCGAAGCGGGCCGCGACGGTGTCGACGTGCCGGGTGAACGCCGCGGCCAGCAGGTCGGTCAGCGAGCCGAAGTGGTAGGTCAGCGACCCCAGCGGGACGTCGGCCGCACGGGCGATCGCCCGGTGCGTCGCGGCGGCGACGCCCTGCTCGGCGATGACGTCGAGCGCGGTGTCCACCAGCCGGTCGCGCCGTCCCGGGTCGTGCCGGCGGGCCCGCCGGGCCGGAGCGGGAGCGGTGCTCACCGGCCGGTCGTGTCCGGCGTGCGGACGACGCGGGCGGGGTTGCCCACGGCGACCACGTTCGCCGGGAGGTCGCGGGGAACCACCGACCCGGCGCCGACGACGGTGCTCTCGTCGATGGTCACGCCGGGCAGCACGATCGCCCCGCCGCCGAGCCAGACGTCGTCCCCGATGGTGATGGGTGCGACGTCGAGGGCGACGAGGCCGGAGTCGGCGAAGCACCGGGCGCCGATGCGGTGGTGGCTGCCGTGGTCGACGTACAGCGGCGGCCGGATCTCGGTGCCCTCGCCGATCTCGCCGAGCAGCTCCTCGAGCAGCTGCCGGCGCAGCGGACCCTGGAGGACCGTCGTCGCGTTGTAGGCGTCGGTGAGGTCGAGAGCCCGGCTGCCGGCCTCGGCGAGCTCGGGGTCGTCGGCGGTGTAGAGGTCGCCGGTGAGCACCCGCTCGCGCAGGGGCCGGGGATCGCCCGCGACGGGCGCGGCACTCATGAGAACTAGCGTACACAACGGCGGTCGCGATGCCTCTCACCCGTTGCGGGTGAGGCCGCGCACCGGGCCGCTGGTCCAGCCTGGGCCGTCCGGTGGCTCGCGGGACGATCGGCCCGGTTGGGGAGCAGTGCGGCAGCCGTGCCGTTCGGTCCGCCCGCCCGTCGCACCAGAGCCTGACGGGAGAACGCCGACATGGAACTCGTCGTCGACCTGACCCGGTGCCAGGGCTACGCACAGTGCGCCTTCCTGGCCCCCAGCGCCTTCACCATGCACGGCGAGGGAGAAGCCCTGCTCTACGACCCCGAGCCCAGCGACGAGATGCGCGAGCGGGTGTTGCGGGCGGCGGCGGCCTGTCCGGTGCAGGCCATCGTCCTCGACCGGGGACCCGTCGAGGACGGCGGTCGGCGGGCCGCCGCGGCCGCGGCGCGCCGCGGGGACATGGACGAGGAGTTCCTGCGGACCGGGCGGATCGTGATCGTCGGGGCGTCGCTGGCAGGGGCGCGGGCCGCCGGGGCGCTGCGCCACCAGGGGTTCACCGGCTCGCTCACCGTGATCGGCGACGAGTCCGCCGAGCCCTACGACCGCCCGCCGCTGTCCAAGCAGGTGCTGGAGGGCTGGGTGCCGGCCGGGCACACCGGGCTGCCGCGCCGCCGCGCCATCGAGGCCGACTGGCGGCTGGGTGTGGCGGCCACCGGGCTGGACCTGGCCGCCAAGCAGGTCCGCCTGGCCGACGGCTCGTCCGTCGGGTTCGACCGGCTCTTGATCGCGACGGGGGTGCGGGCGCGGCCGTGGCCGAACCCGGCCGAGGCGGCACTGGACGGGGTGCTCGTGCTGCGCACCCGCCAGGACGCCGATCGGCTGCGGCGGCTGGTCGCCGCGCGGCCGGACCGGGTGCTGGTCATCGGCGCCGGGTTCACCGGCTCGGAGGTCGCCTCCGTCTGCCGCCAGATCGACGTCCCGGTCACCGTGGCCGAGGCCGGCCCGGCTCCGCTGGTGGCCGCCCTGGGCGGCACGATCGGCGCGGTCGCGGCCGACATGCACCGCGCGGCCGGCGTCGACCTGCGCTGCGGCGTCATGGTCACCGCGCTGGAGGGTGAGAACGGTCGGCTGCGCCGCGCCCGGCTCTCCGACGGGAGCACCCTGGACGTCGAGGTGGCGGTGGCTGCGCTCGGCGGCGTCCGCAACGTCGAGTGGCTGGAGGGGTCCGGGCTCGCGGCCGGCCGGTGGGGCGTTGCCTGCGACGCCGGCTGCCGCGCCTTCGACGCCAACGGCCTGGTCACCGACGACGTCTTCGTCGCCGGCGACGTCGCCCGCAGCCCGCAGCCGCTGTTCGGCTACCAGATGCTCGCCCTCGAGCACTGGGGCAACGCGGTCGCCCAGGCCGAGGTCGCCGCCCACAACATGATCAGCGACCAGGCGCACCGCTGGCCGCACCTGGCTCTGCCGATCTTCTGGTCCACCCAGTTCGGCACCGAGATCAAGTCGGTCGGGGTGCCGAACGTCGCCGATCAGGTCGTGGTCACCCAGGGCTCGGTCGCGGACCGCCGGTTCGTCGCCGCCTACGGCCGGCGCGGTCGCCTCGTCGGCGCGGTCACCTTCGACCAGTCGAAGTGGCTGGAGTTCTACGGCCGCCAGATCGAACGCGGTGCGCCCTTCCCGCCCGCCCACCGCACCGTCGACCAGCCCCCTGAGCTGCGCCCGGTCGAGGCCGGGTTCCCCACCCAGCCGATCCCCACCCAGGACGCCACCGTCGTGCTCACCGGCCACGACCCCGACGAGCGGCGCGCCACCCTGCTGCCGGAGAGGTCCGGCACCGCGAGCACGCCGCGCATCCCCACGCCCCGCGCCTGAAGGAGGCCGCCATCATGGTCACCATCGCGCCGCCCAGCGTCTTCGCGCAGATCCTCGACTACGCCAACCGCGCCGACCCGTATCCGCTCTACGCCGAGCTGCGCCGGACGCCGGTGGCCCGGGAGGCCGACGGCAGCTACGTCGTCTCCACGTACCGGGAGATCGTCGACCTGCTGCACGACCCGCGGATCAGCTCCGACGCGCGCAGCGCCGACGCGCCGGCCGCCGACGACACCGACCAGCCACCCGGGCTGCCGCCCGCGTTCATCCGCACCGATCCACCCGAGCACGACCGGCTGCGGCGCATCGTGAACCGCCACTTCGGCCCGCCGCACACCCCGGGACGGGTCGACGGCATGGAGCCGGACCTGCGCCGGAAGGTCACCGGGCTGATCGACGGCCTGGCCGGCCGGACCGAGGTCGACATCGTCGACCAGTTCGCCTACCCGTTCCCGGTGACGGTCATCTGCGAGCTGCTGGGAGTGCCGCGCGAGGACGAGCCCCGCTTCCACGGCTGGGCCCAGGCCCTCGTGGACGCGCTCGACCCGGGCGCCGGGGACCCCGACGAACAGCAGCGCCGGCGGACGGCCGCCACGAGGGAGTTGGGCCTCTACCTCGCCGGGCTGGTCGACGCCCACCGTGGATCGCCCGGTGCGGACCTGCTGTCCGCACTGGCCACCGAGGACGGTCCCGAGGGCCGCCTGACCGACGTCGAGCTGCTGACCTCCGCCGTCCTGTTGCTGGTGGCCGGCCACGAGACGACGGTCAACCTGATCACCAACGGTGTGCTCACCCTGCTGCGCAACCCCGAGGTGCTCGAGCGGCTGCGCCGTGAACCCGAGCTGGCGATCCACCTGGTCGAGGAGCTGCTGCGATTCGAGCCGCCCGTGCAGTTCCTGCCGAACAGGGCCGCCCTCGACGACATCGAGATCGCCGGGACCACCATCCCGAAGGGCGCCCGGGTCGTGCTGGTCCTCGCCGCCGGCAGCCGCGACCCCGAGCACGTCCACGACCCCGAGCGCTTCGATCCCGACCGGTTCGACCCCGACCGGTTCGGCCTCGCCCGGGACAGGGACCAGCACCTCGGCTTCGGCGGCGGCGTCCACTACTGCTTCGGCGCCCCGCTGGCCCGGCTGGAGACGCAGATCGCCCTGGCCGAGCTGGCTCGCCGGCTGGTCAACCCGCGCCTGGTCGTCGACCCGCCGCCGTACCGCACCAGTCCGGTCCTGCGCGGCCCGCGCCACCTGCCGGTCGCCATCGACGGCGTCCTCCCGGCCTGAGCGCCGGCACGGGCGGCTGGTAGGGAGCGCTGCCAGAGACGGGGACACGTGCGGGGCCCGGTCGTCCGACCGGGCTCCGCACGTGAGTTGAGCTGCAGTCCTCCCGGGGATCAGGAGGACTTTCGGGGTGTGTGTCTGTCTGTGGGATCTTGGCGAAATGCGAGCGGGTAGATCGCCCGGTTCAGGTATCGGGCTGTGGCGCTCGCACACGAATCCGTCGCGAGTTTGCACACGCCGGCTAGCGCCATAGCGGAATCGTCCCCCGCAGCGTCACGAGCCCAGGTCGCGTCGCGCGGCTTCGACAGCGCTGTGGCACGTCGCGGGCGACTCGACCCAGATGTGTGAGAGCCGCCTCCAGCAGAGCCAGCATGTCGTGCCGATCCAGCGAACTGGCGTCGACTGGCACCTGTGATGCCAGCCGTAGGCCGCCGTCATGGAAGAGCATCGGGTGGCGTTCGGTCTTCTCACCCGCCGCCGCAGCTGTTCGCCAGCGATCCAGCTTCTCCATCGACGGACGGCCGGCCAGGCCGTCGCGCCAGGCCCTGTCTCGGGGCACCAAGGCCGCTTCCAGGTGCTGCAAGTCGGGTGGCAGTGAGTCGGTGAAGGCCGTCCTCGTCAGGTGCTGCGCCACTGACGTCACCGGGACCGGCAGATCGCTGCGGAGTTCGACGTCAGATAGGTGCGTGGCCCTCGACCTGAGCGGCCTGTCCAGACGTGTCTACCGAGGGCGACGCGTGCGATCCCGAGTGTGTGACAGGGCGCCACCTTGCATCCCGGGCACGTCACTCCCCCCGGGACCTGGTGGTCGAGCATCAGCCCAGCAACAAGGGCCAGCGAGTCGCGCCTCAGCAGTTGCTCATCACACCGCGGGGGCGGCCCGCCCGTCGGCGCCTCATGCACCCGGACGGAAAACAGCGCGGACGCACCCGTCCTCCTTGTCCTTGAACATGCGGTAGCCCTTCGGCCCGTCGTCGAGCGGCATCACGTGCGTGGCGAGGTGCTCGGTCCTCACCTCGTCCCGGCTCATCCGGTCGAGGATCTCCGGGATGTAGCGGTGCCCGTGCTGCTGGGCGCCGCGCAGGGTCAGCGCCTTGTTCATCACCGCGCCGAGGGGGAACTTGTCCACGAGGCCGGCGAAGACACCGAGGGTGAACACCGTCCCGCCCTTGCGGCAGGCGTAGATCGCCTCGCGCACCGCCGTGGGCCGGTCGGTCTGCAGCCGCATCTGCTGCTTGACCTGGTCGTAGAGGAACTGCGGGCCCGGGTGGTGCGCCTCCATGCCCACCGCCTCGATGCAGACGTCCGGTCCCCTCCCGCCGGTCATCTCGCGCAGCTCGGCGGGGACGTCGGCCTCCTCGTAGTCGAGGGTCTCCGCCCCGATGTGCGTGCGGACCTGCTCGAGCCGGTTGTCGAACCGGTCGATGACGACGACCCGCTCGGCGCCCATGAGCATGGCCGCGCGGGCGGCCATCTGGCCCACACCCCCGGCACCCCACACCGCGACCACGTCCCCCGGCCGCACACCGGCCTGGTCCGCTCCCGTCCAGCCGGTGGGTGCGGCGTCGGAGGCGAACAGCGCCCGCTCGTCGGAGACGCCGTCGGGGATGGCGAACGCCCCCTGGTCGGCGTAGGGCACCCGGATGTAGGGCGCGTGGCTGCCCGCCCAGCCGCCCATCGCATGGGAGTACCCGAAGCAGCCGCCGATCGACTGGCCCCACAGCGCCTCGGTGATCCCAGGGTTGGGGTTGCCGTTGTCGCACAGCGACCACAGCCCCTGCCGGCAGTACCAGCACTGCCCGCAGCCGATGAAGGAGGCCACCACCACGCGGTCACCCACGCGGTGCCTGGTCACCCCCGGCCCCACCTCGGTGACCGTGCCCATGAACTCGTGCCCGAGCACGTCACCGGCGCGCATGGCGGGGATGTAGCCGCCCAGCAGGTGCAGGTCCGAGCCGCAGGTCACCGACAGGCCGACCTCGAGGATGACGTCGTGGTCGTTGAGGAGCTTCGGCTCGGGGACGTCCTCCACGCCGACCTCGTTGACCCCGCGCCAGGTCACCGCCTTCACCGCACACCTGCCCGGGGCGCCACCTTGGTCCACGCCTCCAGCAGCGCGCCGCCGGGGGTCGCCGTCCGCTTGCCGTGCGGTGCCGGGTCCACCGCCAGCACCTCACCGACCTCGATGAGCTGCTTGGCCCGGCGCAGCGCGGATCGCAGGTCGGCCTGCGGGTCGCGGCCGCCGATCCGGCTCAGGGCGCCCGACGACGGCCGGTCGCGCAGCCGGGCCGCCAGCTCGGTGCCCTTGCCGCCGGGGGCCGGGCGGACGCGGACCTCGATCCGGTCGCCGAGCTCGGCCAGGGGTGCGGGCAGCTGCGCGGTGTCGACGTCGGACGGCTCGCGGAACACCGTCACCGCCAGCCACCCGGACGCCGGCTGTCCCCGGCCGGCCGGACGGGCGGCGGACGGGTCGATGGCCGACCGCACCTGGCGGACGACGGTGCCGCCCGCGCGGGCGGCGAGGGACGCCACATTCCCGAGGGAGCTGGTCATAGCCGACCCCCCGCGCCGGCGGCCTGCGGGGCCCGCGCGAACTCCTGCACGATGCGCTCGCAGAACGCCGGCAGGTCGTCGGGCGACCGGCTGGTGGTGATGTTGCCGTCGGTGACGACCTCCTCGTCGACCACGTCCGCCCCGGCGTTGCGCAGGTCGGTGCGCACGCTCGGCCACGAGGTCAAGCGGCGTCCGCGCGCGACGTCGGCCTCGACGAAGTTCCACGGGCCGTGGCAGATCGAGGCGACCGGCTTGCCCGACTGGACGAAGTCGCGGACGAACTGCACCGCGACGGGTTGCATCCGCAGCTTGTCCGGGTTCACCGTCCCGCCGGGCAGCAAGAGCGCGTCGTACTCGTCGACCGAGGCGGCGCCGACCAGGCGGTCGACCCCGAAGGTGCCGGCGTCCTCCACGTCGTTGTTGCGTGCCGCGATCTCGCCGTCGTGGATCGACAGCAGGTCGGTCCGTGCCCCCGCGTCGTCGAGGGCACGGCGCGGCTGCTCGAGCTCGACCCGCTCCACGCCGTCGGCCGCCAGGATCGCGACCCGTCGTCCGTTCAGCTCTCCTGCCATGTCAGGCCCCCGCCATCGCCGGGTGCAGGACGACCTTGGTCCAGCCCTCGTCCCGGGCGTCGAAGTGCTTGTAGGCCTCGGGTGCCTGGTCCAGCGGCAGCTCGTGGCTGACGATGAACGACGGCTCGGCCTTGCCGGCGGCGATGAGGTCGCGCAGCTGCCGGTTGTACTTCTTGACCGGCGCCTGGCCGCTGCCGATGTGCTGGCCCTTGAACCAGAACATGCCGTAGTCGAAGGCGAGCTTGCCCTGTTTCGCCAGCTCGTCGCTGGCGCCGGGGTCCTGGGGCACGAAGACGCCGACGTTGCCGATCTTCCCGGTGAAGCGCACCGAGGCGACCAGCCGGTTCATCGTCAGGCTGGCCTGCTCCTGCCCGTCCGGCTCGTGCGCCTGGTAGCCGACGCACTCGCAGCCGTTGTCCGCGCCCAGCCCCATCGTCTGCTCGAGGACGGCCTGCACCGGGTCGACCTTCGAGTCGTCGATGGCGATCGCGCCGATCGACTCGGCCAGCCGCAGCCGGTCCGGTTGCCGGTCGACGACCATCACCTTGCCGGCCCCGCGGATCGTGGCCGAGAGGGCGGCCATCAGCCCGACCGGGCCGGCTCCGTAGATGACGGTCTGGTCGCCGGGCTTCACGCCGGCCAGCTCGGTGGCGTGGTAGCCGGTCGGGAAGATGTCGGCGAGCATCACGTAGTCGGTCTGGCGCTGCTCGGCGTCCTCACCGAGCCGCAGGCAGTTGAAGTCGCCCCAGGGCACACGCAGCAGCTCCGCCTGCCCACCGGCCCAGGGACCCATGTCGGCGAAGCCGTAGGCCGCGCCGGCCATCTTCGGCTCCGGTTGCGCGGTCAGGCAGTAGTTCGTGAGCTGCTGCTCGCAGTTCTTGCAGTGTCCGCAGGCGATGTTGAACGGCAGGACGACCCAGTCCCCCACCTGGACCTTGTCGACCCCGTCGCCGACCTCGATCACCTGGCCCAGGTTCTCGTGCCCGAACCAGCGGCCGGTCTCGAAGTCGGTCCGGCCCTCGTACATGTGCAGGTCCGAGCCGCAGATGTTCGCCGAGGTGATCCGCACCAGGACGTCGGTCGGCCGCTCGATCCGCGCGTCCGGTACGTCCTTGACGCTGACCTGCCGGGGCCCCTCGTAGACCACTGCTCGCATGCCGTCCCCCTCGCTGGTCGTCGGTGCGCTGCCTGCGCGGCGTCCGGCCCGCACGGCAACGCTCGCCATCGGACACCGGTCGCGTGGTCCGGCGATATCGGCAGACCTGCCGATCCGTGGATCCCCGTGGCGCGCAGCGCCGCCTCGCGTGTCCCAGGGATCGGGCGCTCTGCCGATGCCACCCGACGGACCTGGCGATCATCGTGGTGCCAGAGCTCCACCGTCCCGACGAGGAGGCGACGAGGGACATGAGCGGACGAGAACCGGACCTCGCGGCGCTGCGGTGGGAGCTCGCCGCGATCGTGTCGACGCTGCACGAGACAACGCAAGCGGCGCTCGAGCTCCTGGGCCGGATCGTGCCCTTCGACGCGGCGTGGCTGGCCGTTCGGGACCCCGAGCGTCGCCGCCACACCCCGCTGGCCACGGCCGGACCGGCCGATGCCCTCCGTCGCTGTTTCCTCACGCCCGAGGCCGACGACGAGGTCGAGCAGTTCGGCCTCAACCGCACCCGGACGCCGATGCTGGTCGGCGAGATCCCGGTCCCCCTACCGGAGCTACGGGCGTGGGCCGAGCACCTGCTGCCGGCCGGCTCCCGCGGCGGCCTCGCTGCGGGTCTGTTCACCCTCACGGGGCGGCACGTGGGGTTCCTCAGCCTGCTCAGCGACGACCCGCACCACCTCGACCGGATCGACCGGCGGATCGTCGAGGCAGTCAGGTCGGTCATCGCCGGCGAACTGGACCGGACCAGGGAGATCGCCGAGACCGCGCAGCTCGTCGAAGGAGCCGTCGCCGGCGTCGTGCTCACCCGAGGTGGCGACGCCCTGCGCCTTCCGGGACTGCCCGAGGACCGCCTGCTCACCCGCGACTCCCGGGTCCTGACGACCGCGGCACGCGAGCTGGCGGAGGGCGGCTCGCGCACCGGCTTCCTCGCTCCGGCTGACGGCGATGACCCGGAGCGTCTGGTCCGCGTCACGGCGCTCGACTGCGCCATCCCGCAGCTCGACCACCTCTCCACCGCGGTGTTCCTCTCCCCGCCCGGGGACCTGCGCGGCCTCGGGACGTTCCACCTGCGGGTCCTGGGGCTCGTCGTCGACGGGACGACGTCGATCCCGGCCATCGCCGGTGCACTGGGCGTGGACACGACCCGGGTGGCCGACGCCCTGCACGCGGCCCTGGCCGCACTGTCGGCCCCCAACCTCACCGCCGCCGCGGTGCGCGCCCTGCGCGCGGGGCTGCGGATCCCCCCGCAGCTGGCCGGTGGCGGCCCGACCGCGACCTGAACGGCGCCCTGCCGAGATCGGTCGTTCTGCCGATGGCGCCGGCCCCCGCGCCGGGGATCTGCTGCACCCGACGACGTCCTCCCGGAGGGTGCGATGACCTCTGCCCCGCAGCCCCTGTCCGTCGGCCGGCCTCGGGTCCGTTCCTCGGACGCGACCCACTGCCCCCGAGGGCTCGGCGTGGCCAGCGCCGCGCTCGGGGTTCCGCAGGTGACGAGACCGGCGGACTTCGCGCGCAGCCTCGGCGTCGGGGACGCCCCGCGGCACCGCGCGGTCACCGCACTCGTGGGCGTCCGTGAACCGGCCGCCGCGGCCGGCCTGCTCGGCTGGCCGCATCCCGCCTGGCTCTGGGGCCAGGTCTGCGGAGACGCCGTGGACATCTCCCTGCTCAGGCGTGCACTCCCCAACCACGACGGCCGGGGCCTGCGCCGCACGGTCCTCACCATGGCCGGCCTCGTCGTCATCACCGCCGTCGACGTCCACGCAGCCGTCACCCGCACGACCCGGAAGGAGCCCGCGACACCCATGGAACTCACGTCCGCCACGACCGTCACCAGGCCACCGGAGGAGGTGTACGCCTTCTGGCGGCAGCTCGACCGGCTCCCGACGTTCATGGCGCACCTCGACGAGGTACGCGCCACGGACGCCCGCCGCAGTCACTGGAGGGCCAGCGCGCCGTTCGGCCGGTCGGTCGAGTGGGACGCCGAGACCACCGACGACGTCCCCGGGCAGCGCATCGCCTGGCGCTCGCTCGACGGTGCCGACGTGCCCAACTCCGGCGAGGTCCGCTTCGTGCCCGCACCCGGGGGGCGCGGCACCGAGGTGCACGTGACCCTCACCTACGAGATGCCCGGCGGCGCGCTGGGCAAGGCAGCGGCGAAGTACTTCGGCGAGGAGCCCTCCCAGCAGCTCGACGACGACCTGCGCCGGTTCAAGCAGGTCCTGGAGACCGGCGAGGTGATCCGCAGCGACGGCGCACCGCGGGGCAAGCAGGCCCGCGAGGAGTTCCCGCAGCACCCTGCGCGCCCGCTGACCGACGAGGAGCGCAAGGAGGTCCTGGCGTGAAGGCCAACTGCTGGATCAGCCCCAACACGGTCGAGGTGCAGGACGTCCCCGACCCGAAGATCCTCAACAGCCGGGACGCGATCGTGAAGATCACCTCGACGGCGATCTGCGGCTCCGACCTGCACCTGCTCGACGGCTACGTGCCGACGATGCAGAAGGGCGACATCATGGGCCACGAGTTCATGGGCGAGGTGGTCGAGGTCGGCCCCGGGGTCGACCGCGACAAGCTCCGGGTCGGCGACCGCGTCGTCGTCCCCTTCCCCATCGGCTGCGGGGCCTGCTTCGCCTGCCAGAACCAGCTGTGGTCCTGCTGCGAGAACACCAACCCCAACGCCGGCGTGGCCGAGAAGATGTTCGGTCACCCGGTCGCCGGCATCTACGGCTACTCGCACCTCACCGGCGGCTTCGCCGGCGGCCAAGCCGAGTACGCCCGCGTGGTGCTCGCGGACGTCAACCCGCTGAAGATCGAGTCCGACCTCACCGACGAGCAGGTGCTCTTCCTCTCCGACATCCTGCCCACCGGCTACATGGGCGCCGAGATGTGCGAGATCAGCGACGGTGACGTCGTCGCCGTGTGGGGCGCCGGGCCGGTCGGGCAGTTCGCGATGGACTCCGCCCGGGTGCTCGGCGCGGCGAAGGTGATCGCCATCGACGACGTCCCCTACCGGCTGGAGATGGCCGCCTCGCAGGGCTACGAGACGATCGACTACTCGGACACCGACGTCCGCTCGGCCCTGCTCGAGCTGACCGGAGGTCGCGGCCCGGACAAGTGCATCGACGCCGTCGGCATGGAAGCCACCCACGGAGCCGCGCACGTGCACCTCTACGACCGGGCCAAGCAGGCCGTCCGGTCGGAGACCGACCGCCCGCACGTCCTGCGCCAGGCGATCACCTCCTGCCGCAGCGGGGGCATCGTCTCGGTCATCGGCGTGTACGGCGGGTTCATCGACAAGTTCCCGGCCGGCTCCTGGATGAACCGCTCCCTGACCCTGAAGACCGGGCAGTGCCACGTCCAGCGGTACATGCGCCCGCTGCTCGAGCGCATCGAGCGCGGCGAGATCGACCCCACCCGGGTGATCACCCACCGCCTGCCCCTGGCCGAGGCACCGCACGGCTACGACGTCTTCAAGCACAAGCAGGACCGCTGCGAGAAGGTGGTCCTCAAGCCCTGATCAGCCTCCCGCCGCTATCGAGGCCGCCTCGATGGGGGTACCGGGATCCCGCGCGGACTGCACCAGGAAGTCGACGAGCCTGCGTGCGGACCGCCCCGGCGACCGTGAGCTCGACGTGCTGCGGCGTGCGCTCGAAGAGAGGCACCAGCTGCAGCTCGCTCTCGAGGGCCTGGATCTGATCGGGAGAGGGAGGGCGCGGCGAGCCGATGCCTCCGGCCACCGGCCGGTGTGAGCAGACAGACGGGCCGGTCACGCGGCAGTCCGTCCAGGAACGTGTCCGGCTGTCGGGTGCGGGTACCCCGTGCACCGCTGAGCAGCCAGCCAGGTGAGAACGATCTGTGGCGCTTTGACGACGCTTCCGCTGCTCGGGGAGTCCGTCATCTCGACGCCGAGGAGTGACAGGGGGACGACATGCCCACGAGGCGCCGGCTCAAGGGCCGCACGATCGCTGTCCTGGCGGCCGACGGCTTCGAGAAGGTGGAGCTGGTCGTTCCGCTGCGTGCCCTGGCAGCGGCCGGAGCCACGGTCGACGTCGTGTCCCTACGGCGCGGACGCATCCGCGGGGTGAACCTGCACATGCCGGCCAGCCGGGTCCGCGTGGACAAGACGATCGGCGAAGCCGACCCCGGCGACTACGACGGGCTGCTGCTACCCGGGGGGTTCATCAATCCCGACCTCCTCCGGCAGTCCGCCCCGGCACGGGAGTTCGTCCGCGCGTTCGCCGCGAGTGACAAGCCCATCGCCACCCTCTGTCACGGACCGTGGGTGCTCGCATCGGCGGGACTCGTGGACGGACGGACCCTCACCTCCTGGCCCGGGATCCGCGACGACCTGGTGAACGCGGGTGCCACCTGGCTCGATCAGGAGCTCGTCCGGGACGGGAACCTCACCACGAGCAGAGGGCCCCAGGACATGGCCGCGTTCGTCCCCGGGATGATCGATGCCTTCGCGACGACGTCGCCGGAGCCGGCGACGACAGCACCGCGTCGTGAGTCCGATCGGCAACTCGATGCGCCCGTCGGCTGGGCCATCGGTGCGCTGCGCTGGTCGCCGAAACCGTCGGCCGTCGCCGTGGTGGGGATCGGCTTGGCCGCTGCCGCACAGCACTCCCTGCGTGGCGCGGCGGCGCAGAGCTGGAGGACCCGCGCGGCAGCTCGTGCGAGGTGATGGCCGCGACCGTGTGGCCACAGCACTGTGTGATGCCGCATCCCAGGTTCACGTCGTCGCTCGCGCGCAGGCGCCGTCAGCCGATGCCTTCGACCACCACGAGTTCTCGTCAGGTGATCGATACGGCACCGTCCGTCGTCCGGTAGAACTACACGCGGGTGAGCCCGGTGCCGCGGACGTCGAGAAGTGACGTCCTCCCTCGCTGGCGCAGCGGCTCGGGAGGACCTGTGGGGACGTTGAGCCTCGAACTGGCCGAGATCGCCGACTCGACCAGGCCTCTGTCCGAACGCGCGCGGGAGATGGTGGACAGGCTCCGCCTCCTCGTGCCCTTCGACGCCGCTTGGCTGGCCGTCGCCGACCCCATGCGGACCAGCTACACGTGCGCGGCGAGCACCGACCTGGACGAGCACACCCTGCAGTACCTCAGCGGTCCCCGGATGGCCCAGGACATCGAGGTGACCCACACCGACCGGGGCCGCCCTCCACTGAGCCCCTCCGACCTGCCCTACCCGGCCGCGGACCTGCCGACCTGGGCCGAGTGCTTCATCCCCGCCGGCTTCCACGAGGCCCTGGGCGTCGTCCTGTTCGACCGAGGGGGGCGCCACGTCGGACACCTGGCGCTGCTCTTCCGCAGCAAGGAGCCACCGTCCCTGGTCATGCGGCGTCGGCTGCACCGACTCACCCCCGTCCTGGCCACCGGGTCGGACCCGCTGCGCTCGCTGGCCGCGGCGGCGCGGGTCGTGCGGGGGGCCACGGCGGGCGTGGTGCTGTGCCGCGACGACGGCCCCCGGCCACTGCCCGGCCTCCACGGCGACGCCCTGCTCGCCCCGGGATCGCCCGTCCTCACCGTCGCCCGCTCGCACATCGACGACGGCCAGGTCTTCGCCTCCTTCCTCTGGCCCCGCGGCGGCCGCCACGCCCCCGACGGGCACGTCCGGGTGACCGTCCTGGCCAGCCCCGGCGAGGCACCGGCCAGTGTGCTGGGCACGGTGGTCCTGTCCCCCGTGACCGACCTGCGGGGGCTCACCCCGCGCGAGCTGGAGGTGCTCGGCCTGCTGATCGACGGGTGCTCCAACCAGCAGATCGCCCGCGCCCTCGTCGTGGCCGCGCGGACCGTCGCAGCCCACCTGGAGCACATCCTCGCCAAGTTCGACGCCCCCACCAGGACCCTCGCCGCGGTTCGAGCCGAACGCGAAGGCCTCTACGTCCCCCTGACCCCGTCACCCTGCCGGACCTGAAATAGGGCGTTCTGCCCATAGCGGCGACCTCGACCGCCTCGGTCTCATGAGGGGAGGACCGGGCGCCGCAGGGGTCGGCGGACCGGCACCCGGCCGCGTCCGCACGTGCGCACCCCGCGAGGAGGCAGGACCATGATCGGACACCGGTCGCAGCGCGCATGAGCAGGATCCGGCTGCAGCACTCCATCCGCAGCAGCCTGTGGCTGCTGCCGGTCGGCTGTCTCGCGGCGGGCGCGCTGCTCGCCGTCGGGACGCTCGCGGTGGACCGGGCGACGGACTACCGGCTCGTCCCGCAGAGCCTCACCGGCACGCCGTCCGACGCCCAGACGATCCTGTCCTCCTTCGCCACCGCGATGGTGTCGTTGACCTCCCTCGTCCTCACGGTCACCCTGGTCGCGGTCCAGCTGGCGATGGGCCAGTTCTCGCCCCGCATCGTGGGAGCGTTGCTCAACGACCGGTTCAGCCAACTGGCGATCGGGCTGTTCGGCGCGACCTTCCTCGTCGCGGTGCTGACCCTCCGCGAGATCCGCGGCTCCGACACCGGCACCGTGCCCGGACTGTCGATGCTGCTGTCCTACGTCCTGATGCTCGTCAGCATCGTCGTGCTCGTCCTGTTCGTGCACCATGCTGGCCAGGGGCTGCGGGTCGCCGGGCTGATCGACCTCGTCGGCGACCGCAGCCGCGAGTTCATCGTCCGTGAGCACGGAGATCTGCCCGTCGTCACCGCCGGCCCGGACGGGATCGTCGCCGCCGAACCCGGCAACGTGATCCGCGTCGATCGCCCAGCACTGGTCGCCGCGGCCCGGCAGGCGGACTGCGTGCTGGAGCTGGTCCCCGTCGTCGGCGACTTCGTCGTCGGCGGCGCGCCGCTGTTCCGGGTGCACCCGGGTCTCCGGTCGACGGTGAGCGGGGACGGAGACCCGGCCGGTCGGCTCCGGGCCACCGACGTCACCCGTCACGTCCTGCTCGGCCCGGAGCGCGTGCACACCGAGGACCTCGCCTACGGCTTCCGCAAGCTGGTCGACATCGCGGTGCGGTCGATCGCCCAGCCGTTCAACGACCCCACGACGACCGTCCAGGCGCTGCACCGGCTGCACGACCTGCTGCGGCAGATCGCCGCTCGCCCGCTGCCCTGCGGTGAACACCGCGACGAAGACGGCGTGGTGCGCCTGACCGAGCGGACCGTCACCTGGGACGGGTACGTCCGGCTGGCCTTCGACGAGATCCGCCTGGCCGGGGTTTCGGAGCCGCAGGTGACCCGGAAGATGTGCGCGGCCCTGGCCGACCTCAAGAGCGTGGCCCCGCCCGACAGACAGGAACCACTGGACCGCCAGCTCCGGCTGCTGGACGCCGCCGTCCGGCGCGCCTACGACGACGAGGAGGACGTCCTCGCAGCACTCACGCCGGACACCGAGGGCATCGGGTCGGGCGCCGACGTCACAGCCACGCCACTGCCCGTGACAGACCTCAGCACTCCTCTGCCGAGGTAACGGGGACCCAACCCCGCGTGCCGCGGGGCGAGACAGGGACCGCCCCTGGTCGAGCCTGCGGCGGCGCGATACCGAGGCGCAGCAGCAAAGAGCGAGAACGCCCTGGTCGACCGCTGGTGAGTTGTGCGCCTGCTCCACTGTGCTGGTCGCGGCACGTGCCAAAGCACCCCCAGCGCGCTTTCCACCACCGCGGAGATGGGGTAGCCCGCTGTGTGCGACGGTCCGCCGCAGTGACGCACAGCGCGCGCCGACGGGGGGCTGCAGGAAGCGGTGCTGAACCAACAGACCCCTGGACGATGCAAGCCGGGTGCCACCGCTGCCCGCGGTGGCACCCGGCTCTTCGCCAACGGTAGGCCTGACACTTCGCCAGGACCCCTCTGTGGAGGTGGCGGGAATCGAACCCGCGTCCTTCGACGCATGTCCAGGGCTTCTCCGAGCGCAGTCCGCTGCGTCTCTGCTCGACCCCATCGATCCCGCGAACAAGTCGATGTGACGGGCCCAGTCGCTGTGCGGTGTCCCGTGCGCGCCCGCGACCGGCACGCACGGTGAGTCATCTAGCTGATGCCAGGCTCCGGGCCGATGACGAACCCGGGCTGACAGACCCGCCTACGCTGCTCAGGCAGCGAGGGCGAAGTCGCGCTGACTGTTGTCGGCGCTTGATTGGTTTCCGACGCGTGGTTAACGAGCTCATCGTCGGCTTCCTCGGCTCGCTTCCCCTGGCCACCCGACCGAAGTCGAGACCATTCACCCCCTGTGTAGTTGTGCAGACAGGGTAACCGTGTCCGCTCCCGGGTTGTTCCAGGTGTGACACGGTCGGGCGAACGGAACAGGAGGTGCGGCGGTGGCGAGGGACGTCGACGTCGTGACCGAGACGGTGGTCCGCCGTCCGGTCGAGGAGGTGGCCGCCTACGCCGGCGACCCGGCCAACGCCCCCGAGTGGTACGCGAACATCTCCTCGGTCGAGTGGCGGACCCCGCCACCGGTCGCGGTCGGCTCCCGGATGGACTTCGTCGCGACCTTCCTCGGCCGGCGGCTGGCCTACACCTACGAGGTGGTCGAGCTGGAGCCGGGACGGCGGCTGGTCATGCGGACCGCGCAGGGCCCGTTCCCGATGGAGACCACCTACACCTGGGAGCCGCTGGACGAGCGCAGCACCCGGATGACGCTGCGCAACCGCGGCCGGCCCAGCGGCTTCTCCCGGTTCGCCGGCCCGGTCATGGCGACGGCGATGCGGCGGGCCAACCGCAAGGACCTCACCCGGCTGCGGGAGCACCTGGAGCGGAGCTGACCGGCTCGGCCGCCCGGCGCGCGGTCACCAGCCAGGCCGCGGACCCGTAGGCGACGCCGTCGGTCGTCTCGTGGGCCGCGAGCGAGTCCCGCAACGCCGCGGCCGCCCGCTCGCGGCCGGCGTCGTCGAGGCCCTCGAGCATCCAGCCGGCCTGGCCGAGCACGAACTCCTCGGCGTCCGCCGCGTCCCGGCCGAAGCGCACGGGCAGCTCGAGCGACTCCAGCCGCACGTCGGCGAACCCGGCGGCGGGCAGGACGGCGGCGATCCGCTCGGGGTCACTGAGCCCGAAGGGCCCCGGCCGGCCCGGCGGGGGCAGCGGGACCTCGCGGCCCGCGGCCAGGGCGGTGGTGATCGCGGAGATCCACTCGTTGCGCTCCAGCGGCTGCCAGGTCAGCAGCACCAGCCGGCCGTCCGGCCGCAGCGCCCGCGCCACGTTGCCGAACCCCGCGACGGGGTCGGCGAAGAACATCGCGCCGTTGCGGCTGACCGCGACGTCGGCGGCTCCCGGCGCGAACGGGTGGATCTGGGCGTCGGCCTGCACGAACGTCACGTTGGCCAGCCCGGCCGCCCGTGCCCGCGCCCGGGCAACCTCCAGCATGCGCGCGGAGAGGTCCACCCCGAGGACGTGCCCCTCCGAGGCGAGCCGGGCGGCGTCGAGGGTGGTCCGCCCGTTGCCGCACCCGACGTCGACCACCCGGTCGGCCGGGGCGATCCCCGCCGCGGCCAGGAAGACCGGGTGGAGCTCCCGGACGGCGTCGTCGAAGCGGTCGGCGTGGGCGGCCCAGTGCGCGCCCTCCCCGCCGTCCCAGGCGCGGGCCTGCTCGGCGTTGCCCGCAGCGACACGGAGCGTCGTGGTGTCGGTCACCGTGCTCACCTTCTCGGCGGCTATTCTGCTCCCAAGGGGACTGTGCAATCGGCTTACTCCCCTTGGGAGGACCATGTCAACCCCTGGTGGGCTCACCACGACCTCGTACGCCATCCTCAGCCTGCTCGCCGTCCGGCCGTGGAGCACCTACGAGCTCACGCGGCAGATGGACCGCAGCCTCGGCCGGATGTGGCCGCGCGCGCAGAGCAAGCTCTACGAGGAGCCCAAGAAGCTCGTCGCCCACGGCCTGGCGACGGCGCGGACCGAACCCGTGGGCAGGCGCACGCGCACCGTCTACTCGATCACCGACGCCGGCCGGGACGCCCTGGCCGACTGGCACCGCGAGCCGGGGGCCGGCCCGGTCCTGGAGTTCGAGCAGCTGCTCAAGATCAGCTTCGCGGAGCACGGCACGAGGGAGGACGCGCTGGCGACGCTGGCAGCGGCGCGCGCGTGGGCGGAGGAGCGCAACCGGGAGAACCGGTCGGCCGTGGAGGCCTACGCGTCGGGGCGCGGCCCGTTCCAGGACCGGCTGCCCGAGAACATGCTGGCCGGCCGCTTCCTCACCGACTTCTACCGGCTGGTGGCCGACTGGGCGGACTGGGCCAGCGCCCAGGTGGCGGACTGGCCCGCCGACCCGGGCGCCGCCCGGGCCGACGCGGCCGAGGTCGCCGAGATCGCCCGACGGGCCGACTGGTGACCCGCTCGATCGCGCCGACGCCCACCCCGTCCCCGCCGGTGGAGGAGCGGCTCGGCGTCGCGCACCGGCTCGGGACGGTGCGGCAGTGGGAGCCCGCCGGGCGGCGGGCGGTGCCGTTCATCGCGCTGCTGGTCGTCGCCGCCAACCTCGTCGGCGTCGCGTCGGTGGCGCTGTTGCTGGTCGGCCTGTCGGTGGACGCCGCGGGCAGCAGCGGCCGCACGACGATCGTCCTCACCGCGCTGGGCTACCTCGCCCTCGCCCTGCCGCTGGGCACGCTCGCCGGCTTCCGCTGTCAGCGGTGCACGACCGAGTGGCTGAACGCCGGTCGCGAACCGACCCTGGAGGAGGCCGAGCGTGCGCTCCGGCTGCCGCTCGACATCGCGCTGATCGCGGCGCTCACCTGGGCCGGTGGCGGACTGCTCGTCGGGGTCGTGGGCGCCGTCGTCTCGCCGTTCCCGACGGTCGGCCTGCGGATCGGCCTGGCCGCGCTGCTCGGCGGCGTGGTCACCGCGGGCGTGACCTACCTGCTCACCGGCCGCGTGGCGCGCGGGGTCACCGCCCGGGCGCTCGCCGCGCACCCACCGACCGGAGCGCTCCGGCTCGGCGTCCGGCCGCGCCTGCTGCTGACCTGGGGGCTCACCAGCGGCGTCCCACTGCTGGGCCTGGTGCTGCTGTTCGTCGACCCCAGCAACCCCGAGGGGCCGGACCGGGGTCCGGTGGTCTTCCTCGCCGTCGTGGCGCTGCTGGTGGGGCTGTTCGCCACGCTGCTCACCGCCCGCGCCATCGGCCTGCCGCTGCGGGCGCTGCGCCGCGCGGTGCAGCAGGTCGACACCGGCGACCACGACGTCCGGATCACGGTGGACGACGCCGGCGAGATCGGCCTGCTCCAGGAGGGCGTCAACACCATGGTCGAGGGGCTGGCCGAGCGCGAGCGGCTGCGCGACCTGTTCGGCCGGCACGTCGGGACGACGGTCGCCCAGCAGGCCCTGGCGATCGGCGCCTCCCTCCGCGGTGAGGTGCGCACGGTGGCGGCGCTGTTCGTCGACATCGCGGGCTCCACCTCGCTGGTCCGGCGCACCGGCCCGGAGGAGATGGTCGACCTGCTCAACCGCTTCTTCTCGATCGTCGTCGAGGCGGTCGAGGACGCCGGGGGCCTGGTGAACAAGTTCGAGGGCGACGCCGCGCTGTGCGTCTTCGGCGCCCCCAACGACCACCCCGACCCGGCCGGCGCGGCGCTGCGGGCGGCCCGGCGCATCTGCACCGCCGTCGCGGCCGCGGGCGAGGTCGACGTCGGCGTGGGGGTCGCCTGCGGCCCGGTGTGGGCCGGCCAGGTCGGTGCGGCCAGCCGGCTGGAGTACACGGTGATCGGCGACCCGGTGAACGAGGCGGCCCGGCTCACCGACCTGGCCAAGGACCACCCGAGCCGCGCCGTGGTGTCCAACGAGGTGATCCGGGCCGCCCGCGGTCTCGAGGCGCAGCACTGGGCGCCGGGCACGGTGGTGGAGCTGCGCGGCCGGGACGAGCCGACGCAGACCTGGGTGCTGACGATCGGCTGAACGCGGTCAGTACTCGATGGCCTGGCCGGTGCCCGTGGGCTGCCCGCCGGTCGTCGGCATCCGTCCGACGGTCGGGTGGGACTTCACGACCACCAGGACGTCGTCGGCCTGCAGCGTGCCGATCAGCGCGTCGTCGAAGCGCAGCGTCCGGCCGCCCCGGGTCACCGACAGCACGATGTCGCGCAGCTGCCGCGGGCCGAGCCCCACCTCGTCGGCGGTGACCCGCCGCTGCTTGAGGTCCAGGCCGTGGCCGCCGGTGACGAGGTCCTCGACGACGGCGACCACCCGCGGGCTGTCGGTGGACAGGCCCAGCAGCCGGCCGGAGGTGGCCGACGTGGTGATGACCGTGTCCGCGCCGGACTGGCGCAGCAGGTTGGCGTTCTCCTCCTCGCGCACCGAGGTGGTGATCGGGACGCTGGGGTTGAGCTGCCGGACGGTGAGCGTGATGAGCACCGAGGCGTCGTCCCGGTTGGCCGCGACGATCACCGCCCGGGCCCGTTCCACCGACGCCCGTCGCAGCACCTCGGTGCGGCCGGCGTCGCCGACGATCCCGGTCAGCCCGACGGAGTTGGCCTCGTCGATGGCCCGGGGCTCGGGGTCGACGACGACGATCTGCTCCAGCGGCGTGCCGTTGGCCTGCAGCGAGCGGATCGCGCTGCGGCCCTTGGTGCCGTAGCCGCACACGATGACGTGCTGGCGCACGTGGGACCTCCAGCGACGGATGCGGAACTCCTCCCGGGAGCGCGCGGTCAGCGCCTCGAGGGTCGTTCCGATGAGGACGATCAGGAAGAGCACGCGCAGCGGCGTGATGACGAGGAAGTTGACCAGCCGGGCCTGGTCGGTCACCGGTGTGATGTCGCCGTAGCCCGTGGTCGAGAGGGTCACCGTCGCGTAGTAGGCGGCATCCAGGAGGTCGACGCTGCCGTCGACGTCCCGGTACCCGTCGCGGTCGAGGTAGACGAGGAACACGGTGAGGACGAACACGAACAGCGCGAAGACCAGCCGCCGGGCGACCTGCCGGATCGGCGAGGCCTCGACGTGCGCGATCTGCACGCCGGTGTGCTCGGTCACCGGTCCGGTGTCGCTGGCCACCCGACGGACGATAGTGAGCCGACGGCGCGGACGTGGACCCGCCGCACCCCACCGGGTGAGCGGCGGGTGCCCGATGGGCGGCTGCGACGGGCGAGATCAGCCGCCGGCGACCGCGGCGCGCTCCCGGGCGGCCAGTTCCCGCTTGAGCACCTTGCCCGCCGCCGACACCGGGATCGCGTCGATGAAGACGACGTCGCGCAGCCGCTTGTAGGGCGTCACCCGGCCGTTGACCGCGGCCATCACCGACTCGGCCGTGAGCGCCGCGCCGGCGGCGTCGTCCCGGCGGACGACGTAGGCCACCGGGAGCTCACCGGCCTGCTCGTCGGGGCGGCCGACCACCGCGGCCCCGGCCACGCCCGGCACGCCGAACAGGACCTCCTCCAGCTCGCGCGGGAAGACGTTGTAGCCCTTGTAGAGCAGCATGTCCTTGGTGCGGTCGACGATCGACAGGTAGCCGTCCTCGTCGAGCACCCCGACGTCGCCGGTGTGGAACCAGCCGTCGGGGTCGATCGCCTCGGCGGTGGCCTCGGGCCGGTGCGCGTACCCCCGCATCACCTGCGGACCGCGGATGCACACCTCGCCGCGCTCGCCAGGCGGCAGCGGGTCGCCCCCGCCCAGCGGCTGGATGGTCACCTCCGTGTCGAAGACCGGCACGCCGACGGTGCCGGCCTTGCGGGTGCCCGAGCGGAACGAGGGGTTGCCGGTGGCCTGCATGGTCACCTCGGTGAGCCCGTAGCCCTCGCCGATCACCGCGTTCGGCAGCAGCGCGCGGAGCTTCTCGATGAGCGGCACCGGTAGGGGCGCGGCGCCGCTGGAGACCCCGCGCACCGACGACAGGTCGGCGTCGGCGATCCCGGGCACCTGCAGCAGCGCGACGAACACCGGCGGCGCGCCCCCGATCGACGTCACCCGGTACCGGACGGCGTCCTCGACGTAGCGCACCGGGTCGAACCGCAGGTGGATCACGGTCGTCGTCCCGGCCATGACCAGGCCGTTGAGGTAGCCGATCGCGCCCATGGCGTGGAACCACGGGGTCAGGTTGATGATCCGGCCCTCGCCGAGCCGGGTGGGCGCTTCCTCCGGGCCGAGCACCTGGCGCAGCGTCACGTCCCCGGCCGCGTCCAGCTCGGGCAGGGACCCCGACGTCCAGCAGCCGGACTGCAGCACGTTGGTGACGACGGCGCGGTGCGGCAGCTCGACGCCCTTGCTGACGCCGGTCGTGCCGCCGGTGTACGCGAGGTGCGCGAGGTCGGTGCCGACGTCGAGGTCCGCGTCCAGGTGACGGTCGGCCGGGTCGGCCGCGAGCAGGTCGGCGAGGTCGACCTCGCCGGGTGCCAGGCCGCCGAGGCGGGCGGCGAAGTCGGCGGTGTGCGCGGCCCCGGTGACCACGACCGTGTCGACGGCGGTGCCGGCGAGCGCCGTCCGCGTGAGAGGCAGGACCTGGTCCCAGGTGACCAGGACGCGGGCGCCGGCGTCGGCCAGCTGGGCGGCGAGGTCGGCGGCGGGCAGGAGCGGGTTGGTGGGGGAGAAGGTCGCCCCGGCGAGCAGCACCCCGTAGTAGACGGCCGGGTACTGCCGGCAGTTCGGCACGTGCACCGCGACGACGTCCCCGCGGCCGACGCCGTTGTCGGCGAGCCAGCCGGCGACCGCGTGCGCCCGGCGGCCCAGCTCGGTGAAGGTGAGCTCGGCGCCGGAGTCGACGAACGCCACACGGTCGCCCCAGCGGCGGGCGGCCGCTCGCAGGACGGAGCCGACCGGCACCGCGGGGTAGTCCAGCGAGCGGGGCAGGCCCGGCGGCCAGCTGTGCCCGGCGGAGCGGGTCGGGGCCTGCGGCACGGTCATGCGGGTCCTCTCTCCGGGAGTCCCCCAGCGTGGCGCACGTCACAACCCGTGTCGAGAACCCACCGTGGGTGAGGATGGCCCGATGAGCGACCAGCGCACGGCCCTCGTCCTCGGTGGCGGCGGCATCACCGGCATCGCCTGGGAGATCGGCGTCCTCGCCGGCCTGGCGGAGGCGGGCACCGACCTCTCCTCCGCCGACCTCGTGGTGGGCACGTCGGCCGGGTCGGTGGTCGGCGCGCAGGTCACCAGCGGCGCCGACCTCGAGCAGCTGTTCGCCCGGCAGCTCGAGCCGCCGGCCGGCGAGCGGGCCGCGCGGATGACCCGAGCAGCGCTGGCCCGTTACGGCTGGGCGATGCTGCGCAGCCGTCGGGACGACGTCGCGTTCCGCCGCCGCGTCGGTGCGCTGGCCCTGGCGGCGGAGCAGGCGGGCCTGACGCCGCCGGAGCAGGAGCGGCTCGACGTCATCGGCTCGCGACTGGTCAGCACCGAGTGGCCCGACCGGGCGCTCACCACCACCGCCGTCGACGCGGAGACCGGCGAGTTCCGGACCTTCACCCGCGACTCCGGTGTCCCGCTGCTGCTCGCGGTGGCCGCCAGTTGCGCGGTGCCCGGCGTCTACCCGCCGGTGACCATCGACGGCCGCCGCTACGTCGACGGCGGGATGAGGTCGGCCGCCAACGCCGACCTCGCCGACGGCTACGACCGGGTCGTCGTCCTCGCGCCGATCCCCCGCGGCGTGGGGCCGCTGGCGAGCGTCGACGCGCAGGTCACCGGGATGGTGGCGCGGGTCGCCGTGGTCTCACCGGACGAGGCCAGCCGGCAGGCGATCGGCCGCAACGTCCTCGACCCCGCCGCGCGGGCCGGGTCGGCGCGGGCCGGCCGCGCCCAGGCGGGGAGCGCGGCCGCGCACGTCACCGAGGTCTGGCGGGGCTGAGCGCGGCCCGCTGCGGGGTCCCGGCGGGAGCTCGCGAGCAACGGGGGCAGGGGTCCTGCTCCGCGCTCCCCGCGCCCCGGCACACCGCTCAGACCACGGGCTCGGCGACCAGCGAGCCGGCGGAGTGCTCCTCGCGCAGCCGGGTCTTGAGCACCTTGCCGCTGGGGTTGCGCGGCAGCGCGGCGACCAGGGAGTACTCCCGCGGGTTCTTGTAGTGCGCCAGCCGCTCGCGGCACCAGGCGGAGAGCTCCGCGGGGGTCGGCGGGTCGGCCGGGTCCCGCGCGGCGACGACGGCGTGCGGCGCCTCGCCGTAGCGGGCGTCGGGGACGCCGATCAGCGCGACCTCGCCGACCTTCGGGTGGGCGGCCAGCACGTCCTCGACCTCGGCGCAGTACACGTTCTCCCCGCCGGTGATGATCATGTCCTTCTTGCGGTCGACGACGTAGAGGTAGCCGTCCTCGTCCTGCCGCACCAGGTCGCCGGAGTGGAACCAGCCGCCCGCGAACGCCTCGGCGGTCGCCTCGGGCTTCCCCCAGTACTCCGTCATCACCATCGGGCTGCGGTAGACGATCTCGCCGACCTCGCCCTGCGGGACGTCGACCATCGCGTCGTCCACGATGCGCACCTCGACGTTGAGCATCGGCGTGCCGATCGAGCCGATCTTGCGGACGGCGTCCTCGCCGCGCAGGAAGCACGTGACCGGGCTGCACTCGGTCTGCCCGAACGCGGTGACCACCTCGGCCTGCGGGAACGTGTCGATCATCGTGCGCAGCAGCGTCGTCGACGCCGGTGCCGCGCCCCAGGAGATGCGCCGGAGCGAGGACAGGTCGCGCTGCGCGACGTCCGGGACGGCGACCACCGCCGCCCACATCGCCGGCACCAGGAAGATGCTGCTGACCCGCTCCCGCTCGATGAGCTCGAGCGTCGCCACCGGGTCGAACCCGCCCGAGCGCAGGATCACGTGCGTGCCGCCGAGCAGCAGCGGGGGCAGGCCACCGGCCAGGCCGGCGATGTGGAACAGCGGCGCGCCCGGGACGGAGACGCGGTCGGCGGGGTCCCAGCCCAGGTGGGTCACCTGGCTGAAGGCGTGCAGCAGCAGGTTGTGGTGGGTCAGCACGGCGCCCTTGGGCCGGCCGGTCGTGCCGGAGGTGTACATGATGAAGGCCGGTGCCGCCTCGTCGACCTCGACGTCGAGCGGCTCGTCGCCGGCGGCGGCCAGCGCCGCCTCGTACTCCTCGCCGACCGACAGCACGGTGCCGACGACGGGCGCCTGCTCGCGGGCCTTGGCCGCCACTTCGGCCAGGGCGGGGTCGACCACCATCGCCACCGCGCCGCTGTCGGCGAGCACGTAGGCCACCTCGTCGGCGACCAGCCGGAAGTTGACCGGGACGACGACGGCGCCCAGCCGCACCCCGGCCAGGTAGGACTCCCAGACCTCCAGCGAGTTGAGCCCGAGCACGGCCACCCGGTCGCCGGTGCCCACGCCCCGGTCGGCGAGCGCGCGGGCCAGCCGGGTCACCCGCGCGTCGAGCTCGGCGTAGCTGCGGCCGGTGCCCTCGAACCGGAGCGCGACCGCGTCCGGCGTCCGACGGGCCCAGCGGGCCAGCTGGTCGCTGGTGGTCATGCCGCGGCCCTGCAGCCGGGGGATCTCGACGCTCACGGGCCCTCCTCGCAGAGTGGACCCGCGTCATGCTGGTGGCGACGCCGATCGGCGGTCAACCCTGACCGGAAGGACCGAGGGTCGACGGAGCCGGGGTGTGTGCGACGGCGCCTACGACCAGGGGGTTGACCAGCACGGCATCGTGCTCGGCGGCCTGCGCCCGCAGCCGCTGCTCGAAGGTCTCCGGACCGATCTCCTCGGCTGTGACCACGCCGGTGCGCTCCATCACCGGGAGCAGGCTGGTGACGTCGCCGGCGACGATCGACCAGCCGACCGCGTCGCCGCCGCGCTCCACCGGGGCGGCCGCGGTGAGCACCGGGGCCGGGAGCCCGGCGGCGCCGAACACCGCCGCCAGCCGCAGCGCCATGTCGATCGGCCGGTCCGCTCGCACCATGGTCTCGAGGAACCAGCCGGTGAAGGCGGTCAGGAGGGGCAGCTCGGGCTGGGCGGCGCGGGTGAGCAGGGCGACGTCCTGGAACGCGATGACACCGCCGGGGCGGACGACGTCGACCAGCCGGGCCACCTGGGCGACCGGCTCGGGCAGGTGGAGGAGGATGAACCGGCCGACGACCGCGTCCACCGGCTCGGCCGGGCGCCAGCAGGTCACGTCGCTCTGCTCGAAGGTGACGTTGCGGAGACCGGCCTCCTCGACCCGACGGCGGGCGCGCTCGAGCGGTCGCGGCGCGTCGTCCACCCCGACGACGGCTCCCGTGGGACCCACCCGCTCGGCGACCGCCAGCGTGACCTCCCCCGGTCCGCAGCCCACGTCGGCCACGGTCATGCCCGGCCGCAGGCCGGCGCTGTCGAGCCAAGCCGCGGTCGCCGGTCCGTAGAGCCGCGCGATGGCGGCCAGGCGCACCATCTCCTGGTCGCTCGACCCGAGGACGTACTCGCGCACCGACGCGGCCGGACCGTCGCCCATGGCGGTCCATGCTGGCCCGTCTCGGCGCGCCGCGTCACCCCTCCGTGCGCGCGAACAGCATCCGCTCGGCGAGCCGCTTCCACAGCACCAGGTGCGGGTCGGTCGCGGCCGGGCGGTCCTCGAAGGCGTAGACGACGGCGACCCCGCGCATGCTGGTGAACAGCAGCTCGCAGGTCTCGGCGTACAGCGGCGCCGCGGCGATCTCCGGTCCCCAGATCTCGTCGGCGACCGCGCGGATGGCCGCCCGGAGGCGCCGCTCCTCGGACCGCAGCGCCGCGCGCAGCTCGGGGTCCGTGCGCGACGCCGTCCACAGCTCCGTCGCGGCCCAGAACGGCGGCTCCTGGAACGTCGCCCACATCAGGTCGATGGCGCGGTCGACCCGTTCCCGGCCGGCCGGCTGGTCGGCCATCAGCGCCGCGGCCCGCTCCCGGACGGCGGCCAGCAGCGTGGTCGACAGGTGCTCGGCGGCCGCGACCAGCAGCTCGGCCCGGTTCGGGAAGTGGTGCAGCAGCCGCCCGCGGGACACCCCCGCCCGTGCCTGCACGGCCAGGGTGGAGGCGCCCGCGTAGCCGTCCTCGACCAGGCAGGCCACGGCCGCGTCGAGGATCAGCGCTCGGCTGCCCGCGGCCCGCGCCGAGCGGGAGCGCGGCCCGGGCGGTGCGGCGGGGTCGGTGATCACCCCGGCGAGCGTAGGGGCGGGCCGCCCCGCCGAACAGTCACCGTTGACCGTTCCGGGTGACCGCTGTCACGCTGCCGCCGTCCCTCCCGACGACGGAAGGCGCCGCCCGTGGACTTCGACGACACCCCCGACGAGGCGGCCTTCCGGGCCGGCGTCCGCGCGATCCTCGAGGAGCGCGCGGCCGAGCTGCTGCACGTCGGTGCGGGGCAGGCGGTGGACGCGCGCACGCACGAGGCCGCGCTGCGCCGGACCCAGCGGGTGCTCGCGGAGGCGGGCCTGGTGGGCATCACCTGGCCGCGGGAGTACGGCGGCCGGGGCGGCACGCTGGTCCAGCAGGCGATCGTGCAGCAGGAGCTGGCCCGTGCGGGCGTGCCGGCGCTGATCAACCACATCGGCCTGGGCATGTGCGGGCCAACCGTGATCGCGCATGGCAGCGAGGACCAGAAGCGGCGGTACCTGGCCCGGCTGCTGCGCGCCGACGACGTCTGGTGCCAGCTGTTCAGCGAGCCGGCGTCCGGCTCCGACCTGGCCGCGCTGCGTACCACGGCCGTCCGCGACGGCGACGACTGGGTGGTCAACGGCCAGAAGGTCTGGACGACGCTGGCCCACGTCGCCGACCTGGGCATCCTGCTCGCCCGCACCGACCCCGACCGGCCCAAGCACGCCGGGCTGACCATGTTCGTGGTCGACGTGCACGCGCCCGGGGTGACGGTGCGGCCGCTGCGGCAGATGGTCGGCTCGGCCGGCTTCAACGAGGTCTTCTTCGACGACGTCCGCATCCCGGACGGCGAGCGGCTCGGCGAGCCGGGGGAGGGCTGGCGGGTCGCGCTCACCACGCTGATGAACGAGCGGGTCGCCATCGGCGGGGCGGGCAGCGACCTCGGCGTCCCGGTGGAGAGGCTCGTCGTGCACGCCCGGGAGCGGCTGCCGCACCTGGACGCCGAGCGGCAGGTGCTCGCCCGGCAGGCGGTGGGCCGGGCGGTCGTCGCGTCGCTGGCCACCCGCTACACCGGCTACCGCCGGTTCACCGTGCTCAGCCAGGGCGGGGTGCCGGGGCCGGAGGCTGGCGCGGGCAAGCTCGCCGGCACCGCGGCCGCCAAGCTGGTGGCCGACGCCGGCGTCCGGCTGCTCGGGGACGACGCCGTGTACGCCGCGACCGCCGACGGCGACGACACCTGGCAGCGCAGCCAGGGGTACCTCCCCAGCCTGGCCATCGCCGGCGGCACCGACCAGGTGCTGCGCAACGTCCTCGGCGAGCGGGTGCTCGGCCTCCCGCCGGAACCGCGCACCGACAAGGACGCGCCCTTCGCGGGAGGTCGGCGGTGAACTTCGACCTCGGTCCCGACCAGCGCGACGCCGCCGCCGGCGCCCGCGACTTCTTCCGCGGCACGGCGTCGGCGGCCGTCGCCCGGGCCGCGCTGGAGGGCGGTCCGATCGCGCCCGGGCACCGCGCGCTGGCCGACATCGGCTTCCTCGGCGTCACGGTCCCGGAGTCGGCGGGCGGTGCCGGCGGGTCGCTGCTCGACCTGGCCGTCGTCGCCGAGCAGGGCGGCGCGGTGCTGGCCGGGCCGTCGCTGGTCACCGCGGCCCGGGCCGCGGTGCTGCTGGGTGCTCACCCCGACCTCGCCGCGCAGCTGGCCGACGGGTCCGCGCGGTTCGCCGTCCTCGACGGGCCGGTGACCGGCTCCTCACCGTCGATCGACGCGGCCGGGGCGACGCTGTTCCTCGGCCTGGACGACGGCGCGCTGGTGGTCGGCGAGGGGGAGGCCACGCCGGGCCGGCCGCTGGACGCCACCCGCGGGCTGGCCTCGGTGCGGCTGACCTCCCGGCGGGTGCTGGCCGACTCCGCCACCGACCTCTGGACCCGCGCCCGGCAGGTGGCCACCGTGGTGCTCGCCGCCGAGGACCTCGGCGCCGCCGACGCGGCCGTGCAGATGGCCGTCGGGTACGCGCAGCAGCGGGAGGCGTTCGGCCGGCGGATCGGCTCCTACCAGGCGGTCAAGCACATGCTGGTCGACGCCTGGGTCGGCGTGGACCAGCTGCGCTCGCTGGTGTGGTGGGCGGCGTGGGCCGCCGACGCCGCGCCGGACGAGCTGCCGCTGGCCGCGTCCGCCGCCAAGGCGCAGGCCGCCGAGGTGCTCGAGCGGGCCGCCGAGACCTGCATCCAGGTGCACGGCGGCATCGGCTTCACCTGGGAGCACGACGCCCACCTGTACTGGCGGCGGGCCAAGGTGGACCGGCTGCTGCTGGGTGACGCCGCCGAGCACCTCGACGCCGTCGCCCGCCTCGCCGTCGCCGGCGCGCTCGGATGACGCCGACCCAGCTGCGGTACGAGATCGCCGACGGCGTCGCGACGATCACCCTCGACCGGCCCGACCGGATGAACGCCTTCACCGCGGTGATGGCGACCGAGCTGGCCGCCGCGGCCGCGGCCGCCGACGCCGACGACGCCGTCCGGGTGGTGGTCGTGACCGGCGCCGGTCGGGCGTTCTGCGCCGGCGCCGACCTGGGCGGCGGGGAGGGCACGTTCCGGGACCGGGCCGGCCGCCCCGACCCGGTGCCCCGCGGCACGGTGGACGGCGTCCCGCGCGACTGGGGCGGGATCGCGTCGCTGCCCTTCGCGGCGCTGCGCAAGCCGGTGGTGGCCGCGGTGAACGGCCCGGCCGTCGGCATCGGCGCGACGATGACCCTGCCGATGGACGTCCGGATCGCGGCGGAGTCGGCCCGCTTCGGCTTCGTCTTCACCCGCCGCGGCATCGTGCCCGAGGCGGCCTCCTCGTGGTTCCTCCCGCGGGTGGTCGGCATCAGCCAGGCGATGGAGTGGGTCGCGACCGGCCGGGTGTTCGACGCCGCGGAGGCGCTGCGCGGGCGGCTGGTCTCCCGCGTGGTGCCCGACGCCGACCTGCTGCCCACCGCGTACGCGCTGGCCCGGGAGGTCGCCGACAACACCTCCGGGGTGGCGGTCGGGGCGGCCCGGCAGCTGCTCTGGTCGATGCTCGGCGCGCCCTCGCCCTGGGACGCCCACCGGGCCGAGTCGCGGGTGCTGGTCGAGCTGGGGGCCGGGCCGGACGCCGCGGAGGGGGTCGCCTCGTTCCTCGAGAAGCGGCCGCCGCGGTTCGCCGCACCCCTGGGGGACGGTGCGGTCGCCGGCGTCCCCCGCTGGCCGCAGCCCCCGGACGACGTCGCCCCGTAGCGGAGTGCGCAAGCGCAGGAATCCTGCGCCGACGCCCTCCGCTGCGCGCCGTTTGCCCACCCCCGTTGCGGGGGCAGGAGCGCCGCGTGGACACCGAGATCACGCTGCGGGTGGACGGGGCGGCCCACCCGCTGCGCGTCGACACCCGCACCACGCTGCTCGACGCGCTGCGCGAGCGGCTGCGCAACACCAGCCCGAAGAAGGGCTGCGACCACGGCCAGTGCGGCGCGTGCACCGTGCTGCTCGACGGCCGCCGGGTCAACAGCTGCCTGGTGCTGGTGGTCACCGTCGACGACGCCGAGGTGACGACGTCGAACGGGCTGGCCGGCGACGGCGAGGCGCACCCGCTGCACCGGTCCTTCGTCGAGCGGGACGCGTTCCAGTGCGGGTACTGCACCCCCGGCCAGGTCTGCTCGGCCGCCGGGATGATCGAGGAGGCCCGGGCCGGCTGGCCGAGCGCGGTGACCGCCGACCTCACCGCGGACGACGTGCCGCTCACCGACGCCGAGATCCGCGAGCGGATCAGCGGCAACCTGTGCCGCTGCGCCGCCTACGCCAACATCGTCCCGGCGGTGGCCGACGTGGCCGAGGCGAGCGGGGTGCGCCGGTGAGGGAGTTCCGCTACGAGCGCGGTACCGACCCCGCCGCCGCGGTCGCACTGCTCGCCGCCGAGCCCGGCGGTGCCTTCCTGGGCGGGGGCACCAACCTGGTCGACCTGATGAAGCTCGGCGTCGCCACGCCGGACGTGCTGGTCGACGTCCGCACCCTGACCTCGCGCGAGGTGAGCGACCTCCCCGGCGGGGGCCTGCGGATCGGCGCCGGCGTCCCCAACGCAGACCTCGCCGCCGACCGGCGGGTCCGCGAGCGCTACCCGGTGCTGGCCCAGGCGCTGCTCGCGGCCGCCTCCGGGCAGCTGCGCAACCGCGCCACCACCGCCGGCAACCTGCTGCAGCGCACCCGCTGCGGCTACTTCACCGACGTCACCAAGCCGTGCAACAAGCGAGAGCCGGGCAGCGGCTGCGGCGCGCTGCGCGGGCTGCACCGCAACCACGCGATCCTCGGGCAGACCCTGGAGGGCCCCGGCGCGTGCGTGGCCACCCAGCCGTCGGACATGGCCGTCGCGATGGCGGCCCTCGACGCGGTGGTGCAGGTGCTCGGCCCGGACGGCGAGCGCAGCGTCCCGATCGGCGAGCTGCACCGGCTGCCCGGGGACGACGCCTCGCGCGACACCACGCTGCGGCACGGGGAGCTGGTCACCGCCGTCGACCTGCCGCCGCTGGGTGTGCCGTCGCGCTACCGGAAGGTGCGCGACCGGGCGTCGTTCGCCTTCGCGCTGGTCAGCGTCGCCGCGGCGCTGCGGGTCGAGGAGGGTGTGGTCGCCGACGTGCGGCTGGCCCTCGGCGGGGTCGCGCACAAGCCGTGGCGGGCCGCCGCCGCCGAGGAGGCGCTGCGCGGGCAGCCGGCCACCGAGGAGGCGTTCGCTGCGGCCGCCGGTGTCGAGCTCGCCGCGGCCACCCCGCTGCGGGACAACGGCTTCAAGGTGCCGCTGGCCCGCAACGTCGTCGTCCGCACCCTCTCGGAGCTGACGGGAGCGTCCGCATGACCACGCTGGACCGCGTCCTCGGGGCCGGCATCGACCGCATCGACGGCCCGGCGAAGGTGCGCGGCACCGCGCCCTACGCCTTCGACCAGGACCCGGGCGAGCCGATCGCGCACGTCGCCCTGGTGCAGAGCACGGTCAACCGCGGCCGGATCTCCCGGCTGGACCCCACCCGCGCCGAGGAGCTCCCGGGCGTTCTCGCCGTCCTGACCCCGGCCAACGCGCCGCGGCTGTCCGGGGACCTCTCCTCGGACCTGCCGGTGCTGCAGTCCCTGGACGTGCACTACCAGGGGCAGGTGGTCGCCGCGGTCGTCGCGGAGACCTCCGAGGTGGCGCGGGCCGCCGTCGGGGAGGTGGGCGTCGAGTACGCCGCGGAGCCGCCCGACGTGCGGCTGTCCACCGACCGGCCCGACCTCTACGCGCCGCCGCAGGTCATGGCCGGCTACGCGACCGACTCCGTGATCGGCGACGTCGACGCCGCGCTGGCCGCGGCGCCGGTCGTGGTCGACGCCACGTACGAGACGCCGACCCAGCACAACAACCCCATCGAGATGCACACCTCGATGGCCCGCTGGGACGGCGACAGCCTGACAGTGTGGGACGCGAACCAGGGCCCGCACACCATCGTCAAGGACCTGGTCACCGCCTTCGGCCTCGAGGAGGGGCAGGCGCGGGTGGTCTCGCCCTACGTCGGCGGCGCGTTCGGGTCGAAGGCGTTCACCCACCCGCACCAGATCCTGGCCGCGATGGCCGCCCGGGTGGTGCGGCGCACCGTCGTCCTCGAGCTGACCCGCCAGCAGATGTTCAGCCTGGTCGGCCACCGCACGCCGACCATCCAGCGCCTCCGCCTGGGCGCGGACCGGGACGGGCGGCTCACCGCGATCAGCCACGAGGTCGTCGAGCACACCGCGCGGATCAGCGAGTTCGCCGAGCAGACCGCGACCTGCACGCGGGTCGTGTACGCCGCGCCGCACCGGCGGACGACGCACCGGCTGGCCCGGCTCGACGTGCCGCCGCCGACGATCATGCGGGCGCCGGGGGAGACGCCGGGCATGTTCGCGCTGGAGTCGGCCATGGACGAGCTGGCGCACGCCGCCGGCGTCGACCCGGTCGAGCTGCGCATCCGCAACGAGCCGGCCGAGGACCCGGAGCGGCACGTCCCGTGGTCGTCGCGGTCGCTGGTGGCCTGCCTGCGCACCGGCGCCGAGCGGTTCGGCTGGGCCGGGCGGGACCCGCGGCCCGGCGTCCGCACCGACGGCCGGTGGCTCGTCGGGACCGGCGTCGCCGCCGCGACCTACCCGTCCCGGCGGCGCAGGGCCGACTGCCGCATCACCGTCGACGGGCGCGGGCGCTACACCGTCGAGATCGGCGGCTCCGACATCGGCACCGGCGCGTGGACGGCGCTGTCGCAGATCGCCGCCGACGCGCTCGGGGTCGGGATGGGCGACGTGGAGCTGCGCATCGGCGACAGTCGGCTGCCCTTCGCCGGCGGCGCGGGCGGCTCGACCGGGCTGGCGTCGTGGGGGTCGGCGATCGTGCTGACCGCGCGGGAGGTGCGCCGGCGGCTGGAGTCCCTCGGCGGCCGGCTCCCGCCCGACGGGGTGACCGTGGACGGCGGGGTCGACGGCCCGTCCCCGCACGCCGAGCGGTACTCGATGCACGCCTTCGGCGCCCACTTCGTCGAGGTGCGGGTCGACGCCGACACCGGCGAGGTGCGGGTGCCGCGGGCGTCCAGCGTGTACGCCGCCGGGACCATCGTGAACGCCAAGACCGCCCGCTCCCAGTTCCTCGGCGGCTTCTGCATGGGCCTGTCGATGGCGCTGCACGAGGAGTCGGTGCAGGACGAGGAGTTCGGCCACTACGCCAACCACGACCTGGCCGAGTACCACATCGCCACCAACGCCGACGTCGGGGAGATCGACATCTCCTGGCTCGACGAGGAGGACCCGCTCGTCAACGAGCTGGGGCTCAAGGGCATCGGCGAGATCGGCATCACCGGTGCCGCGGCCGCCGTCGCCAACGGCTACTGGCACGCCACCGGCAAGCGGATCCGCGACCTGCCCCTCACCCCCGACAAGTTCTTCCGCTCGTGAGCGGAGGGTGGGAGTGCAGGTCTCCTGCACTCCCACCCTCCGCATCAGCTCGCGATGGCGGCGACGGGGGAGGTGCGGACGGCGCGGCCCAGCGCCCGCAGCAGGCCGTTCTCCTGGCGGCGCTCGACCACCGCCAGCGCGAGGGTGTTGCCGCGCCGATCAGCGCGATCACCACGGCCACCGAGCAGCCCGGTGACGACCCGCAGCAGCACGTCGAGCACCTGGTCCATCTGCTCGCGGAGGCTCACCACGCCGGTCACCTGCGCGCCGGGAGTCGCTGTCCCGACGGTGTCGGTGACCGCGTCGACGACCGCGGTCTGGTCGTCGACGTCGGCCAGCCGCAGCCACAGCCGGCTGACCGTGGCGTCCGGGGCCAGCCGGACCAGGTCGGAGGCGAGGACCAGCGGCGGGGCGTCACCGTCGACCACCTGGGCCCGCAGGTCCAGCGGCCCGCCGGCTCCCGAGAGGGGGACCGGGGAGCCGTCGGTGACCGCCCACGAGTCGGCCAACAACTCGGGGACCAGCAGCTCGCCGGCGTCCGGCAGCGGGGTGTCGGCGGTCGCGCCGACGCAGCGCAGCAGCGCCAGGTCGCGGGTCCGCTGGGCGCTCAGCGGCCGTCGAGGTGACGCAGCAGCGTCTCGCCGAGGTCGCGCATGTGCTCGACCTGCTCGGGGGTGAGCTGGTCGAACAGGTGCGCGCGGACGCCCGCGACGTGCACCCGCGCGGCGGCCTCCAGCGCGGCGAACCCCTCGTCGGTGAGGACGGCGAGCTGGCCGCGGCCGTCCTCGGCGCAGACCTGCCGGCGCACCCAGCCGCGCTCCTCCAGCCGGGCCACCGCGTGGGAGAGCCGGCTGCGCGAGGACAGGCAGCGGTCGGCGAGCTCGCTCATCCGCAGCCGCCGGTCCTCGGCCTCCGACAGGGCGACGAGGATCTCGTAGTAGGCGTGCGAGATCCCGGTCTCGCGGGTGAGCTCGCGGTCGAGACGGTCCTGCAGGAGCAGCGAGCTGTACAGCCACGCGCGCCAGGCCCGCTGCTCGTCGGCGTCCAGCCAGCGGGGCTCCCCGGCCTGACGGCCGGCGCCGTCCCTCGGAGCGGACACGTGCGCGGTCATGTCTGTCAGGGTACTGGCGAAATAGATGAGCCTTCAACTACGCTGGGCCCCGGCAGAAGGTCAAGCGCTCAATCACCTGGAGAACACCATGACCAGCACCGCCACCCAGATCCCCGGCTACGTCGTCGGCACGTGGGACATCGACCCCACCCACTCCACCGTCGGCTTCTCCGTCCGCCACATGATGGTGAGCAAGGTCCGCGGCTACTTCCGCGACTTCTCCGGGGAGATCGTCACCGCCGAGGACCCGGCGCAGTCCAGCGTCACCGCGCGGATCGACATGGACTCCATCGACACCCGTCAGGAGCAGCGCGACGCGCACATCCGCTCCGCCGACTTCTTCGACGTGGGCAACCACACCGAGATGACCTTCCGCTCCACCGCGGTCCGCACCGACGGCGCCGACTGGACGGTCGTCGGTGACCTGACCATCAAGGGCATCACCAGGACCGTGGAGCTGGAGCTCGAGCTCAACGGCTTCGGCCCCGACGCCTACGGCGGCACCCGCGCCGGCTTCTCGGCCAAGACGGAGATCTCCCGCAAGGAGTTCGGCGTCGACATCGACATGCCCATGGACGGCGGCGGCGTCGTCGTCGGCGACAAGATCAACGTCGAGCTCGAGATCGAGGCCGTGCTCCGCACCGCCTGAGTCGACTCGCTCGCACGACGGACCCCGGGCGCACCGCCCGGGGCCCGTCGTCGTGTCCCGGCCGGTTCCCAGGTGCCCCCGAGCCTCCTGCCAGGCGGGCGGCCGACGCTGGCGCCGTGGGACGGTCCCTCCTCCCGTGGCTGGCCACCGCCGGCCGGCTCCTGCTCGGCGGGGTGTTCGTCGTCGCACTGCTGCTCGTCGCGCTCGGCCTGGCCCGCCGGCCGCGGTCCCGGCTCGCGCTCGGCGGCGGGCCGGGTCCCGTCCTGCGGGGCGAGGGGGCGCAGCGTGTCCGCTGAGGACCGACGGGAGGCCGCCCGCCGCCCCATCGCCGAGGAGCGGGCGGCCGAGGCGCGCGCCCGCGCGCACGCCGGGCGTCGCCGCCGGACGGTGGTGGGCGGTGTGGTGGCCGCCGTCGTGCTCGTGGTGGCCGTCGTGGTGGTGGTCGTCGTCCAGACGGCACGGACGTCGACCCCGGCGGACGCCGTGCCCGCCGGCACCGTGGACGCGGGCGTCGGCATCCCCGTCGGGGAGTCGGACGCGCCGGTGACCGTGGACGTGTATGAGGACTTCCAGTGCCCGATCTGCGCCTCGTTCGAGGCGACGAGCGGCGCCACGCTCGACCGGTTGGTCGAGGACGGCGCGATCCGGCTCGTGTACCACCCGATCGCGTTCCTGGACCGGGCGTCGACGACCGACTACTCCACCCGGGCGCTGAACGCGGCCGGCGTGGTGCTCGACCGGGCCGGCGTCGAGGCCTTCGTGCGGTTCCACGACCTGCTCTTCGCGCAGCAGCCCCCCGAGGGCGGCGCCGGGCTGAGCGACGACCGACTGGTCGACCTCGCGGCGCAGGCGGGCGCGTCGGACGCGGCGGTCGGCGACGGCATCCGGAACCGGGCGTTCGGGGACTGGACCGCGCAGGTCATCGCCGCGGCCGACTGACGCCGGCCCCTGCGCCGACGATCACGGAGCCGGGTGCGGACACGCCGGTCGTCGCCCGAGTGTCGTCCCCCCGAGGCCGTGATCGTCGGCGGGCGCGGCGGGAACCGAGACGTGGCGAGGGGGAGACTGGTCGGCATGTCGACGTCCACGCTGACCCGTGTCCGCACCCGCTTCCCGTCCGCCGTGCTGGTCGCGCTCGGGCTCGCCGCCGGCTTCGGCGTCGCGCAGGGCACCGGGGTCCGCGCGCTCGGTGGCGCCCTCTTCGCCCTCGGCGGGCTGGGCGCGGCGTGGCTGTGGGTGCAGCGGCGCGGCTGGGCGGTCGCGCTGGGCCTCGGCGCGCTCTACGTCGGCGCCTTCGTCCTGGCCCACGTCCTGGCGCTCGGCGTGGGGCTGGCGGCGTGGCTCGCCGTGGGATTGGTCACGATCGCCGCCGCAGGGGTGACGTTCGCGGTGGCCGACCGCGCCTGACGTGCTGGAACGGCCTCGGTCCGGAGGCTCGTCCCGAGCCTGCGAGGGATGAGGGGGACCAGGTCCTTCTACTAGGGTGGGAAGGTCGCCGGGTCGGCGACCGTTACTCCAGATGCCGCGAGCGCCGACGCCGCGGCTCCCCGAACTCCCCGAGGTGCCGTTCCCGCATGCCCACTCGCGACGACCTGCGCAACGTGGCGATCATCGCCCACGTCGACCACGGCAAGACGACCCTGGTCGACGCCCTCCTCCGTCAGGCCGGGGCCCTCGGCCGCGCCAAGGGCGAGGGCACCGACGCCGACACCACGCAGGACCGCGTCATGGACTCGATGGACCTCGAGCGTGAGCGCGGCATCACCATCCTCGCCAAGAACACCGCCATCCGGCTGGCCGACGACGAGGGCAACCCGGTGACGGTGAACATCGTCGACACCCCCGGTCACGCCGACTTCGGCGGCGAGGTCGAGCGCGGCCTGTCGATGGTGGACGGCGTCGTCCTGCTCGTCGACTCCTCCGAGGGGCCGCTCCCGCAGACCCGCTTCGTGCTGCGCAAGGCGCTGGCCAAGCAGATGCCGGTGATCCTGGTGGTCAACAAGACCGACCGGTCCGACGCCCGCATCGCCGAGGTCGTCGACGAGACCTACGAGCTGTTCATGGAGCTGCTCGAGGACAACGGCCTGGACACCGACGCGCTCGAGTTCCCGATCGTCTACAGCAACGGCAAGACCGGGCAGGCGTCGCTGGAGCGGCCCGCCGACGGCGCCAGCCCCGACAGCCCGGACCTCGGCCCGCTGGTGAAGACCCTGCTGGAGACCATCCCGGCGCCCACCTACGACGCCGAGGAGCCGCTGCGCGCGCAGGTCACCAACCTCGACGCCTCGCCCTACCTCGGCCGGCTGGCGCTGCTGCGCATCCACTCCGGCACGATGAAGAACGGCCAGACGGTCGCCTGGTGCCGCACCGACGGCACGGTCAAGAACGTCAAGATCACCGAGCTCCTCATGACCGAGGGGCTGACCCGCACCCCGGCCGAGAGCGCCGGTCCCGGTGACCTGGTCGCCATCGCCGGCATCGAGGACGTCATGATCGGTGACACCCTCGCCGACCCCAACGACCCGCGCCCGCTGCCGCCGCTGACCGTCGACGAGCCGTCGATCTCGATCACCATCGGGATCAACACCTCGCCGATCTCGGGCCGCTCCGGCAAGAAGCTCACCGCCCGGCTGATCAAGAACCGGCTCGACCAGGAGCTGGTCGGCAACGTGTCGGTGCGGATGCTGCCCACCGAGCGCCCCGACACGTGGGAGATGCAGGGCCGCGGTGAGCTCGCGCTGGCGATCCTCGTCGAGCAGCTGCGCCGCGAGGAGTTCGAGCTGACCGTCGGCCGGCCGACCGTCGTCACCAAGGAGATCGACGGCAAGCTGCACGAGCCGGTCGAGCGGGTCACCATCGACACCCCGGGCGACTACGTCGGCACGCTGACGCAGGCGCTGGCCACTCGCCGCGGGCGCATGGAGAACCTCGTCCACCACGACACCGGCTGGGCGCGGATGGAGTACATCGTGCCGTCGCGCGGCCTGATCGGGTTCCGCACCGAGTTCCTCACCGAGACCCGCGGCACCGGCGTCCTCAACCACAACCTCGAGGGCTACGAGCCGTGGATGGGCGACATGCGCGCCCGCCCGACCGGCTCGCTGGTCGCCGACCGGCAGGGCGTGGCGACGTCGTACGCGATGTTCTCGCTGCAGGAGCGCGGCTCGATGATGGTCGCCCCCGGCACCGAGGTGTACGAGGGCATGATCGTCGGGGAGAACTCCCGGCCCGACGACATGGACGTCAACATCACCAAGGAGAAGAAGCTCACCAACATGCGGTCCTCGACCGCTGAGGAGCTCGAGCGGCTCATCCCGCCGCGGATCCTGAACCTCGAGCAGGCGCTGGAGTTCTGCGCCGAGGACGAGTGCGTGGAGGTCACCCCGGCCGCGATCCGCGTGCGCAAGGTGGTCCTCGACCAGAACGAGCGGGGCAAGGCCCGCAACCGCAAGCCCAAGGCCTGAGAAGGACCCCGTCCTCCCCACCCTTCGCACGCTCAGGGCGGGCCCCGGGACGGGGCCGTACGGAGTCAGGCCCATGAGCAAGGCCTGAGACACCCTCTGCCCCCACCGCTCGCACGCTCGCGGCGGGGCCCTGCAGGGGGCAGCCCTGACGGCCGAGTGAGCAGTCGTCGCGACCCGTGCGCGACACGCCGTCCCCCACGGCGGCGACCGCTCACTCGGCCGTCCGCGTCTTTGACACCTCTCCGGCTGCCTCCCTACCGTTCCGAGTCGTCCCAGGACCGCTCGTCGGGGTGCCTGCCCGCCCGTTCTCCCGCTCCTGGCGGTGCCCCCGCCACCGCGCGACGACGCCGGTGGCCCGCACGGACATCGGAGTCCCCATGACCGGACGCCCGGCAGCCATCCCGCCCTCCGCGACCCCTCGGGGACGCCGACGCCGCTGGCCGGTCGTGGCCGCGGCCGGTGTGGGCCTGCTCGCCACCGGACTCGCCACCCCCGCCGCGGCGCAGGGCGCGACCACGACCGTCGAGCCGTTCGGCACCGCCCCCGACGGCACCGAGGTCGAGCGCTGGACCCTGGCCAACGGGGACATGACGGTGCGCGTGCTCACCTGGGGCGGCGTCATCCAGTCGCTGGAGGTCCCGGACGCCGACGGGGAGGTCGAGAACGTCGTCCTCGGCTTCCCGGACCTGGCCGGCTACGTCGAGGACACCGACCCCTACTTCGGCGCCCTGATCGGCCGGTTCGGCAACCGCATCGCCGGCGGCACCTTCACCCTCGACGGCACGGCCTACCAGCTGCCGCAGAACGACGGCCCGAACACCCTGCACGGCGGGCCCGACGGCTTCGACGACCGCGTCTGGGAGGCCACCGACGTGGGCGACGACGAGGTCGCCGCCCTACAGCTGGGGCTGGTCAGCGAAGACGGCGACCAGGGCTTCCCCGGCACCCTCACCGCGACCGTCACCTACAGCCTGGACGCCGAGTCGCGGCTGACGGTCCACTACGAGGCCACCACCGACGCGCCGACCGTGGTCAACCTGACCCAGCACACCTACTGGAACCTGGCCGGCGAGGGGTCCGGGAACATCTACGACCACGAGCTGCTGCTCGACGCGAGCGGATACACGCCGGTCGACGAGACGCTCATCCCGACCGGCGAGATCGCGCCCGTGGAGGGCACCCCCTTCGACTTCCGCGAGCCCACCGCGATCGGCGCGCGGATCCGCGAGGCCGACCAGCAGCTGCTGTACGGGCAGGGCTACGACCACAACTGGGTGCTCGACCGGGAGGACGACGGGGCCCGCGAGGGTTCCGACAGCGAGGACCCGCTCGAGGAGGCGGCCGTCGTGCGGGATCCCGACAGCGGCCGCACGCTGACCATCACCACCACCGAGCCGGGCATCCAGTTCTACTCGGGCAACTTCCTCGACGGCACGCTGGTCGGCACCGGTGGCTCGATCTACCGGCAGAGCGACGCGCTGGTGCTGGAGACGCAGCACTTCCCCGACTCGCCCAACCAGCCGGACTTCCCCTCCACCGAGCTGCGCCCCGGCGAGGTCTACGACAGCACCACGGTGTTCGCCCTGACCAGCTGAGACGGCACGACCCGCGGACGCCGTGGTCGGTCCGTGACGGGTTGTGATGACGGGCCGGTGGGCGGGAACCCGCCCACCCGGCGCACGTCGGCACCCGCCGGGCCCGCTCCCTAGGTTCTCCTCGGGCCCGTGTAGCCGGGCCGGGAACCGACGACGGAAGGCGGCGCGACGCTGATGAGGACGACCCTGCAGACGCTGGCGGCCGAGGGGCACCGGGGCGGCATCGACGTCCGGGTGAGCGTGCGCAGCGACGCGGGGTCGGGGGAGCACGCCTTCGACGGCGCCTGGTTCCCGCGCAGCCGCGACCTGACGGTGGAGCTGCCCGAGCTGGTGGCCGCGCTGGACAAGCGGGGCTTGCGCATCGAGCGCTTCACCTACCCGCTCGACGTCTGGACCGCCGCGCCCCGCAAGGTCGCCGTCGGCGGCCGGGTGGTGCGCACGGGGGGCTTCCGCAGCATGGACCCGGGCGTGGTCTGCCTGAGCTGGGACGGCGGCACCCGGCGCGCGGACCTGCTCGTCGTCCCGCCGGAGACCGACGTGATCACCGGGGCCCGGGCGCTGCGGCTGTGCACCCGGCGGGGCCTGCCGCGCTCACCGCAGATGGTGCTGGCCGCCGCCCGGTCGACGCCGCTGCCGCAGGTCCCGCGCCTGGCAGTGACCGTCTGAGCCGGTTCGCCCGCCGCGAACCGGCTGGACGGAGGGGGAGCGGCTCGGCTGGGCTGTCGCCATGCGACTGCTCGTCCTCGGCGGCACCCACTTCCTCGGCCGGCACGTGGCGACGGCGGCCCTCGACCGCGGCCACGAGGTGGCCACCTTCACCCGCGGCGTCTCGGGCGCGCCTCCGGACGGCGTCCGCGCGCTGCACGGCGACCGGGACGACCCCGCCGCGCTGCCGGCCGCCCTCGACGGCTGGACGCCGGACCTCGTCGTCGACACCTCGTGCCAGACCCGCGCGGCCGCGCGGCACGCCGCCGAGACCCTGGGCACCCCGGCGGTCCGGGGATACGCCTTCGTCAGCAGCCTCAACGCCTACCGGGACTGGCCGCCCGGACCCGTCCGCGGCGAGGACGGACCGGTCTGGGACAGCGACGAGGACGAGTACGGACCGATCAAGGCCGAGGCCGAGCGGGTGCTCGGCGCCGCGCTCGCCGGACGCTTCCTCACCGCCCGCGCCGGCCTGATCGTCGGCCCGCACGACCGCGTGCACCGGCTGGGCTGGTGGTTGCAGCGGATCGCACGTGGCGGGCGGGTGGTCGTCCCCGACGGGTTGGACCAGCCGATCGCCGCGGTCGACGTCCGCGACCTCGCCGGCTGGCTGGTGGCCGTGGCCGAGCGCGGCGAGTCCGGCGCGGTCAACGCCACCGGCCCGGCCGGGATGACCACCCTGGGCGGGCTGCTCGACCTGTGCCGCCGGGTGACGGGGAGCGACGCGGAGTGGGTGGTGGTCCCCGAGGCGGACCTGCTCGCCGCGGGCGTCGAGCCGTGGCTGCACCTGCCGCTGTGGCTGCCCGCCGAGATGGCCGGCACCGCCTGGGACGTCGACACGACCCGGGCCCGCCGGCTGGGGCTGCCCAGCCGTCCCCTGGAGGAGACCGTCGCCGACACCTGGGCATGGCTGCAGACGGTCGACGAACTCCCGCCCCCGCCGCACGGGATGCCCGCGCCCGGCCTGCCTGCCGATCTCGAGGCCGCGCTGCTCGCCGGACGCTGAGCGGCCGGGGTCAGCCCCGGACCGGCGCGGCGTCCAGCCGGGCTGCTTCGGCGGCGAGGGCGTCGGCGGACTCCAGGGCGCGGTCCTTGCGGTACTCGCGGAAGGAGTGGACGACGGCGGCGGCCCAGACCAGGTACAGGATGGCGTAGACGGTGTACCGGACCGGGTCGGCGGCGTCGATCCAGTCGCTGCGCAGCAGGGTGCGGGTGTTGGTCAGCACGATGATGCCGCCGACCAGGGAGCCGAGCATGCGCGGCGGGACGTGGCGGACCAGCCAGGCGGCGATCGGGGCGGCGATCAGCCCGCCGATGAGCAGCGCGAGCACCCAGGCGAAGTCGATGCCCTGCGAGCCGAGGGCGAGCAGGAAGCCGAGGCTGGCGGCGAGGGCGACGAGGAACTCGGAGGTGTCGATCGAGCCGATCACCTTGCGCGGCTCCATGCGGCCGCTGGCCAGCAGGGCGGGGGTGCCGACCGGGCCCCAGCCGCCGCCGCCGGTGGCGTCGACGAAGCCGGCGACCAGGCCGAGCGGGCCGAGGAAGCGCTTGCGGACCGGCTTGCCCAGGTGGCGGCGGTCGACGCCGCGGAGGGTGAAGCGGATGAGCAGGTAGACGCCGAGGGCGAGCAGGATCAGCGACATCACCGGGGCGGCGACCTCGGTGGAGAGGTTGGCCAGCACGGTGGCGCCGAGGAAGGCGCCGATCGCGCCGGGGACGCCGACCTTGGCGACCACGCGCCAGTCGACGTTGCCGAACTTCCAGTGCGACAGGCCCGAGGCCAGCGTGGTGCCGATCTCGGCGAGGTGGATGGTGGCCGAGGCGGCGGCGGGGTTGGTGCCGATGGCCAGCAGCAGCGTGGTCGAGGTGACGCCGTAGGCCATGCCCAGGCTGCCGTCGACCAGCTGCGCGCCCAGGCCGACCAGGGCCAGCAGGACGAGCGCCCTCACCGGGAGGAGCCTGGTTCCGCGTCGCGTCCCCGCGGGGACGCCGTCACCTCTGCCACGCTTCCCTGTCTACGGACCGGCGGGGGCGGGAGGTACGCCTCAACCAGGGGATCGCGGACGCCACAACCTGGGGGTCCGCACGCGACAGGGGCCCCGCCCGGCGGTTGCCGGACGGGGCCCCTGTCGCGTCGTTCAGTCCTGGGGTGCGCTGGGCCGGCCCCGGGTCAGGTTGCGGTCGAGATCCGCGACGTCGGCCGCGTCGGCCGGCAGCTCGATCTCGTCCCGCAGCCGGGCTGCTTCGGCGGCGAGGGCGTCGGCGGACTCCAGGGCGCGGTCCTTGCGGTACTCGCGGAAGGAGTGGACGACGGCGGCGGCCCAGACCAGGTACAGGATGGCGTAGACGGTGTACCGGACCGGGTCGGCGGCGTCGATCCAGTCGCTGCGCAGCAGGGTGCGGGTGTTGGTCAGCACGATGATGCCGCCGACCAGGGAGCCGAGCATGCGCGGCGGGACGTGGCGGACCAGCCAGGCGGCGATCGGGGCGGCGATCAGCCCGCCGATGAGCAGCGCGAGCACCCAGGCGAAGTCGATGCCCTGCGAGCCGAGGGCGAGCAGGAAGCCGAGGCTGGCGGCGAGGGCGACGAGGAACTCGGAGGTGTCGATCGAGCCGATCACCTTGCGCGGCTCCATGCGGCCGCTGGCCAGCAGGGCGGGGGTGCCGACCGGGCCCCAGCCGCCGCCGCCGGTGGCGTCGACGAAGCCGGCGACCAGGCCGAGCGGGCCGAGGAAGCGCTTGCGGACCGGCTTGCCCAGGTGGCGGCGGTCGACGCCGCGGAGGGTGAAGCGGATGAGCAGGTAGACGCCGAGGGCGAGCAGGATCAGCGACATCACCGGGGCGGCGACCTCGGTGGAGAGGTTGGCCAGCACGGTGGCGCCGAGGAAGGCGCCGATCGCGCCGGGGACGCCGACCTTGGCGACCACGCGCCAGTCGACGTTGCCGAACTTCCAGTGCGACAGGCCCGAGGCCAGCGTGGTGCCGATCTCGGCGAGGTGGATGGTGGCCGAGGCGGCGGCGGGGTTGGTGCCGATGGCCAGCAGCAGCGTGGTCGAGGTGACGCCGTAGGCCATGCCCAGGCTGCCGTCGACCAGCTGCGCGCCCAGGCCGACCAGGGCCAGCAGAACGAGGGTCTTCACGGGGGTTCTCCGGATCCGGGGAGGAGGACGCGGGCGCGCGGCAGGGCGCGGCACAGCGCGGGACGAACGGGGGAGGGGGACGCGCGAGTGCGCGAGGAGGTCAGCAGCCCGGACAGCGGGCGGTGCAGACACGCAGCAGGTCGACGTGGATCCGCCCCACGAGGAGCACCGTCGTCGCCGCCACGGCGATATGTCTACCAGATCGGTCGGGATATACGTCAAGCCTGGTCCCAGCCAGCGGGACGCCGTCCCCGCCGGACGCGACGGGCCCGGCGGGACGCGCCTGCCGGGCCCCGTGGGGAGGGGTGCCGCCGGTCCTGTCAGCCGACGTGACATCGGTCGGCCTCCGCGCGCCGCTGGAGGACCCCGCTGCCCCCGAGCGCGCGCAGGCTCGCGCCGGGCCCCTGCAGCGCGGCCGCCTGGTCGCTCGCTGCGATGCCCCTCGCAGGAACGCTGGTCAGCCGACGACGAGGTCGGTGAGGAAGTAGGCCACCGCCGCGACCGCGGCCGCCGCCGGGAGCGTGACCACCCACGCGACGACGATGTTCCCCGCCACGCCCCAGCGGACCGCCGAGAGCCGCCGGGTGGCGCCGACACCCATGATCGACGTCGTCGTGATGTGGGTCGTCGAGACCGGGACGGCGAAGACCGTCGCGGTGGTGACCATGACGGTGGAGGCGACCGTCTGGGACGCGAACCCGCCGGCCGGGGTGAGCTGGATGATCCGGCGGCCCATCGTCCGCATGATGCGGAACCCCCCGGCGTACGTGCCGGCGCTGATGGCGAGCGCGGCGGCCAGGACCACCCACAGCGGCACGGTGAAGTCCTCGATCTCCCCGGCGGTGAACAGGGCCAGGGTGATGACCCCCATGGTCTTCTGCGCGTCCTGCAGGCCGTGGCCGAGGGCCATCGTCGCCGAGCTGAGGATCTGCGCGTACTTGAAGCCGCGATTGGCCCGGGCGACGTGCGCCCGCCGGAAGGACCACAGGAGCAGCAGCATGAACAGGTAGCCCAGGCCGAAGCCCACCATGGGCGAGACGACCATCGGGATGACGACCTTGTCGAGCACGCCCATCCACTGGACGGTGTGCGCGGCGGCGAGCGCGGCGCCGACCAGCCCGCCGATCAGCGCGTGCGAGGACGACGAGGGCAACCCGAACCACCAGGTGATCAGGTTCCAGACGATGGCGCCGATCAGCGCGGCGAAGACGATCTCGAGGCCCTCCGTGCCCTCGGGGGGGTCGATGATGCCCTCGCCGACGGTCTTGGCCACCTCCGTGGACAGCAGCGCGCCGATCAGGTTCATCACCGCGGCCAGCGCCAGGGCGACCCGGGGGGTGAGCGCCTTCGTCGACACCGCCACGGCGATGGCGTTGGCCGCGTCGTGGAAGCCGTTGGTGTAGTCGAAGGCCAGGGCCACCAGGACGATGACGACCAGCGCGACGAAGGCGGCGTCCATACCGGGTCAGGACTCCTTGACGGTGATCGTCTCGACGACGTTCGCCACGTGCTCGAAGGCGTCGGCGGCCTCCTCGAGCTGGTCGGCCACCTCCTTGAGCTTGAGGATCTCCAGCGCGTCGAACTCGCCGCTGTAGAGGCGCGACAGCAGCCGCCGGTACAGCTTGTCGGCCTCGTTCTCGATGCGGTTGACCTCGATCCAGTAGTCGGAGAGGTCCTTGAGCGTCCGTAGGCGGGGCATCGCCTCGGCGGTCGTCTGGGCGGCCCGCTGCAGCAGGGCGGCCTGCTGGTTCATCTCGGCCGGCAGCGTGCCCAGGCCGGTGAGGATCACCAGGTCGGCGGCGGCCTCGACGAAGTCCATGACGTCGTCGAGGTCACTGGCCAGGTTGTAGATGTCCTCGCGGTCGAACGGCGTCACGAAGCTGGAGTTCAGCTGCCGGAAGATCGCGTGGGTGGACTGGTCACCCACGTGCTCGAGCTCACGGAGCCGGTCGGCCAGCTCGCCGCGTCGGGCGTGGTCGTTGATGAACTCGCTGAGGACGGCGGTCGCCGTCACCAGGTTCTCCGCGGAGGCGGTGAACAGGGGGTAGAAGCTCGAGTCCTTGGGGGTCAGGCTGAAGGGCACGACGTGGGGCTCCCGATCGGCTAGGGGGCCGTCCTCCCGCCGGCCTGGCGGTCGCACGGCCGTCGGGCAGCATAGGTGCCCGTTCACCCCGGGTTCACGCAGGAGTCATGCCCGCGCGGCGTCGGTGTCCTCCCCGGCGATCGCGTCGACGAGGTCGGCGCGGGCCCGCGCGACCCGCGACCGGATGGTGCCGAGCGGGCACCCGGCGACCTCGGCGGCCTCGGCGTAGGGCAGGCCCAGGAGCTGGGTCAGCACGAAGGCCTCGCGCCGGTCGGGCGCCAGGCGGGCCAGCAGGTCGGTGACGACGGCGCCCTCGCCCACGCGGTCCGCGCCGTCGGCGAGGTCCAGCGCCTCCAGGTCGGCGTCATCGCGGACGAGGGTGAGCCGGCGGCGGCGCCGCGAGCGGACCGCGTCGGCGCAGACCCGGCGGGCGATGGCGAGCAGCCAGGTGCGCAGCGACGAGCGGCCCTCGAACCGGTGCAGGGCGCCGAACGCGCGCAGGTAGGTCTCCTGGGTCAGGTCGTCGGCGGACTGCCGGTCCCCGAGTGCGGCGCACAGCCGCCACACGTCGGACTGGGTCGCCCGCACCAGCGCCGCCGCGGCGAGGGGGTCGCCGTCGACGGCGGCGGAGGCCAGCCGCTCCAGTTCGTCCACGCCCTGCATCCTCCCGGTCGACCGCCGTCCGGGCTGCTCCCGAAATCGGGGGAACCAACCGGCCCCGACGGACGACTACCCCATCATGCAGTGCACCCCCTACCGCGAGGCGCTCTCGGCGCGGCTCGACGGCGAGACTCCCGGCCTGCCGACGCCGGAGCTCGACGCGCACCTGGCCTCGTGCGTCGAGTGCGCCACCTGGGTCTCCCGCGCCGAGCTGGTCACGCGGAGGGCCCGGCTGGCGCCGGCGCCGGCTGTGCCGGATCTCACCGCCGCCGTCCTGGCCGCCCTGCCGCGCGAGCTGCCGGGGACCCGGGCGGCCGCCCGCGCGCGGCTCGTCGCGAGCGCGCTGCGGCTGGCCCTGCTGGCGGTGGGGGTGGCCCAGGCCGGGTTCGCCTGGCCTTCTCTCTCCTCCGGCGCGGCCGCGATGAGCGCGCCGGTGCACATGGCCCACGAGTCCGGTGCCTGGAACCTCGGCATCGCGGCGGCCTTTCTCGCCGTGGCCGCCGCGCCCCGCCTGGCCGCCGGTGCGCTGCCCTTCCTCGGCACCTCCACCGTGCTGCTCGCCGTCCTCACCGTCGCCGACCTGCGGGCCGGCCACGTGCACGCCGACCGCGCGGTCGCCCACCTCGTCCTGCTCGTCGGCGTCGCGCTGGTGGCGACCGTCGCCTGGCGGCGGCGCCGGCGGCGGACGGTCCCCGCGGTCGCGCGGAAGCGGGTGGCCGCGTGACGCGCCGCTCGCCGACCACGGCACTGCTCCTGCTGCTGGCCCTGGTCGGGGCCTGGCTGGGGGCGGGCGTGGTGACGGCGCCACCCGCCGCTGCCCACGCCGAGCTCGTCTCCACCGACCCGGGGGAGGGGGCCCGGCTCGCCGAGGTGCCGGCGGAGGTGACCCTCACGTTCAGCGAGGGCGTCTCGCTCGGCGCCGGCTACGCCCGGGTGCTGACCTCCGACGGCGAGCGGGCCGACGCCGGCACCGCAGCGGTCGACGGCGCGACGCTGAGCGTCCCCCTGCGTACCGGGCTGCCCGACGACGGCTACCTGGTCACCTACCGCGTGGTCTCGGCCGACTCGCACCCGATCTCGGGCGCGTACTCCTTCGTCGTCGGCGACGGCGAGCTGGTGCCTGCCGGGAGCTCGGCCGGCGAGGCGGACAGCGACCCGGTCGTCGCCGCTCTCCTGCCGGTCGCCCGCTGGCTCGGCTACGCCGGCCTCGCGCTCGGCCTCGGTGTGCCGGTGCTGCTGCTGGCTGGCTGGCCCGCCGGCTGGGCGTCGCCGCGGCTGCACCGCCTGGTCACCGGCGGGCTGGTCGCGGTGGCCGCGGGCGCCGTCGTCACCTTCCTGCTGCAGGGGCCCTACGCCGCCGGCAGCGGGCTGGGCTCGGTGGTCGACCCGGCGCTGCTGGGCGCGACCGCGTCGTCGGTCAACGGGCTCACCCTGCTGGCCCGGGCGGTGCTGGCGGGCGCGCTGCTGCTGGCGCTGTGGCCGTCCTGGGCCACCGGGCGCGCACCCGAGCGCAGCGTGGCGGTCCTCGCCGGCCTCGCCGCGGCCGGGCTGGTGGTCGCCACCGCCGCCGTCGGGCACCCGGTCGCCGGCGCCTGGCCCGTGCTGGCCGTCGCGGCGGCCACCGTGCACACCGCGGCCATGGCCGTCTGGCTGGGCGGCCTGGTCGGCCTGCTCGCCGGCGTCCTGCGCGAGGACGCGCCCGCGGCGGACCTCGCCCGCGCGCTGCCGCCCTTCTCCCGGCTGGCGGCCGGCTCGGTGACCGCGCTGGTCGTCACCGGCGTCGTCCAGTCGGTGCGCGAGGTCGGCTCGCCCGCCGCCCTGGTGACGACGACCTACGGCTGGCTGCTGGTGGCAAAGCTCGGCCTGGTGCTCCTGCTGCTCGCCGCGGCCGGCATCTCGCGGGTGTGGGTGCAGCAGCACCTCGGCATCGCCCGCTCCCGGCCAGCCGGGCGCCGCCGGGTGACCGCGCACGCGTTCTCCGCCACCGCCGGACCCGAGCCGCACCCGGTCGTCGCGTCGGCCGCGGGGGCGCGTGCCGAGGTCCAGGCCGAGGCGGCCGCCGTCGAGCGGCCCGTGCTGCGCCGCGCGGTGCTGGCCGAGCTGGGCATCGCCGTCGTCGTCCTGGCGGTGTCGTCGGTGCTCGTCGGCACCCCGCCGGCGCGGGCGGAGGTCGCCCAGCCGGTGGACGTGACCCTGCCGCTGCGCACCGCCGAGGGCACCGACGGCAGCGTCCAGGTCTCGGTCGACCCCGCCACCGCCGGGCCGAACACGCTGCACGTCTACCTCTTCGACCAGGCCGGGCAGCTCGCCCAGCCGGTCGACATCCGGGTGACCCTCACCGAGCCGGAGCAGGAGATCGGCCCGATCGACGTCGCCCTGGAGCCGGGCGGGCCCGGCCACTACGTCGGCGACGGGATGGCCATCCCGGGCGCCGGCACCTGGACCCTCGCGGTCACCGTCCGGCTGGACGAGTTCACCGCGAGCACGGCCAGCACCACCCTCGCGGTGCGCTGACCCCGCTCCACCAGATCCGACAGGAGAAGCATGTCCACATCCCTGCCCCGTCCGCTCGCGCGGCTGGGGGTAGTCGTCCTCGCCCTGCTCACCGCGCTCGCCGCCGCCGTCGCGACGGCCGGTGTCGCCTCGGCGCACGTGAGCGTCTCGTCGTCCGACGCCGCACCCGGTGGCTTCGGCAAGCTCACCTTCCGCGTGCCGAACGAGAGCGACACCGCGAGCACCGTGGCGCTGCGCATCTCGATCCCGGAAGAGGCGGCGATGGCGTCACTGCGCTACGAGGCCGAGCCCGGCTGGACGGTGACGATGACCCGGTCGGACCTCGAGACGCCGCTGGAGAACCACGGCGAGCAGGTCACCAGTTACGTCTCGGTCGTCGAGTTCCGGGCCGCGGACGGCGGCGGGATCCGCCCCGGGGAGTTCGCCGAGTTCGCGCTCTCCGGCGGGCCGATCCCGGACGTCGAGCAGGTCAGCTTCCCGACGGTGCAGACCTACAGCGACGGCACCGAGGCGGCGTGGATCGAGCCGACCGTCGACGGTCAGCCGGAGCCGGAGCGTCCCGCGCCGGTGCTGGCGCTGGCCGGAGGCTCCACGGGCTCCAGCGGCGCCGAGGAGCCGGCCGGTGACGGTGCGGCCGAGCCCGCCTCCAGCGACACGGCGACCGACCCGGCCTCCTCGACCGAGGCGGCCGCGGACGAGGGCTCGAGCACGGGCACCGTCGCGCTCGTCCTGTCCGTCGTCGCGCTGCTCCTGGGCATCGGCGGCGTCGTCCTCGGGATGCGGGCGGGCCGTCGTACCGTGTCCTCGTGACTCCGCACCGCCGCAGCCGTCCGGCCGTCCTGGCGCTGTGTGCCGGGCTCCTGCTGGCCGGCTGCAGCGGTGGCGCCGCCGCCGAGGAGGGCGAGGCGCACGACCACTCCGGCGGCGTCGCGGTCGTCGAGGGCCCCGAGGACCGCTATGCCGGCCTCGACCTACCCGATCCCTACCAGCGGCCCGCGTTCACCCTCACCGACACCGCCGGTCAGGCCTACGACTTCGCGACCGTCACCTCCGGCACTCCGACGCTGCTGTTCTTCGGCTACACCAACTGCCCCGACGTCTGCCCGACGACGATGGCCGACGTCGCCGTCGCGCTGCGCGGCCTGGAGCCGGCGTTGGCCGAGCAGGTGCAGGTGGTCTTCGTCACCACCGACCCGGCCTTCGACACCCCGGAGGTGCTCGCCGAGTACCTGGGCCGGTTCGACGCCGACCTGCCCAACCGCTTCGTCGGGCTGACCGGCGACCAGGCCGCGATCGACCGCGCGCAGCTGGCCACGGGCGTTCCGCTGGCCGAGGAGCAGGGCCGGCTGCACTCCTCGCTGCTGCTGCTCTACGGAGCCGACGACCTGGCGCACGTGGCGTTCGACACGGGCAACACCAGCCGCGACATCGCCGGCGACCTCGAGCTGGTGGCGGGGGCGTGACCCGCGCGGCGAGCCGTCTGCTGGTCGTCGTCCTGGGAGCGATGGCGGCCCTGCTGCTGGCCGGGCCGGCGCAGGCGCACGTCGGCGGTGGGTCCGCCGGCAGCGACTTCGACGCGCGCGTGCTCGCCGTCGAGCCGGCGATGCCCGGGGTCTCGGTGCGGGTGCTCTCGTTCGGTGACGAGTTCGAGGTCGTCAACCCGACCGCGGCCGATGTCGAGGTGCCCGGCTACTTCGACGAGCCCTACCTGCGGATCGGGCCGGACGGCGTCTGGCGCAACGCCAACAGCCCGGCCACCTACATCAACCTCGACCGGTACGGCCGGACGACGCTGCCGGAGAACGCCGACCCGGACGCCGAGCCGGAGTGGGTGCAGGTGTCGACGGAGCCGCTGTACGTGTGGCACGACCACCGCACGCACTGGATGAGCGAGGGGCTGCTGCCGCCGGCGGTCGCGGCCGACCCGACCCGCGAGCACCTGGTGTCGGAATGGGTCGTGCCGATGGCCCACGCCGGCACCGCCGTGCAGATCCGCGGCGAGCTCACCTGGAGCCCGCCGCCCTCGCCGTGGGTGGTGTGGCCCCTCTACGCCGTGGTGGCCCTGGTCGCCGTCGCCGCCGGGGTCGTCGCCCGGGGGCCGCGGCTGCTCGGCGGACTGCTGCTCGTCGGCGGGGCCGCCGCGCTGTGGCACGCGGTGATGACGCCGGAGCCGGCGGCGAGCGTCTCCTCCCACGCCGGTGCGGTCGTCTCGGCGCTGCTGCCCGCGCTCACCGCCGTCGGGGTGGCCGTCCTCGGGTTCGTCGCCTCCCGGCGCGGGCGCGGTGCGATGACCGGGCTGCTGGCCGTCGTCCTCGGCTGGCTGCTGCTGGTGCAGGGGCTGCCCGACGTCGACGTCCTGTGGACCGCGCACGTGCTCTCCGGCGGTCCGGCGCTGCCCGGCCGGGCCGCGGTGGCCCTGCTCGTGGCCCTGGGCGCCGGCTGCGTCGTCGGCGGCGTCGCCGCGACCCGCCGGTTCCGGGAGGCCGGTGGCCGCCCCGACCACCGGCCCACCCAGGAGCCGCTCCCCGTCGCCTGACCCGGCCCCCTCCTCAGGCCGGTTCGCCGGCCAGCGGGTGCAGGAGGGCGCGGGAGCCGAACAGCTGGTTGGCCCGCTCGAGGTCGGCCTCGAAGTCGACCTCGACGGCGGACCAGCGGGAGATGTCCAGCGGCCGGAACCGCAGCCCCTCGGCGAGGATCGCCGTCTCGATGCCGCGCTCGAAGTAGTCCTGCGCGGCGCAGGCGGCCAGGTGCTCGACCAGCACCGGCTTGTCGGCCGACGACACGTGGTTGATGCCCACCGCCTCTCCGAGGCCGCCGGAGACGGTCTTGGAGAGCTCGGCGATGCACCCGTCGGCGTCGACGGTGTACTTGACCTCCTCCTCGGCGACGGTGGAGGTGTCGACACAGACGAAACTCTCGTCGGCCCGCAGCGCCGGCAGGGCCGCCTCGAGGACCGCCGGGTCGAACACGACGTCGCCGTTGAGCCAGAGCACCCCACCGTCACCGGTCGCGCGGAGCGCGCGGAGCAGGCTCTGCGAGGTGTTGGTGACGCGGTAGTCGGGGTTGTAGGCGAACCGGACGTCGGGCACCGCCTTCATGACCCGCTTGGCCTTGAAGCCCACGACGACGGTGACGTCGACGGCCGGACCCAGGACTGTCCGCAGGCCGTCGAGCTGCCGCTGCAGGATGCTGCGGCCGTCCTCGAGCGGGGTCAGCGGCTTGGGCCAGGGCCGGCCCAGCCGGGTGCCCATGCCGGCGGCCAGGATGACGACCTGGACCGGGGGATGGAGGAGCCGGGGCGCCGGCGGGCGGCCCAGATCTCGCAGAGCGCTCGTCAGGGCTCGGTCGTGGGTCCGCACAGTCATCCCCTTTCCTCAGTGGCGCGCCCGGCGGGTTCGCCGGACGCGAAGAGCAGGTCGAGCACGCGGTCGGAGGCGTGCCCGTCCTCCAGTGCGCAGAAGGTCGCCCGGAAGCCGGCGTAGCGGTCGGCGCAGCTCGCGACGATCTCGTCGACGTCCCGGAGGGCGTCGACGAGATCCCTGCTGGTCCTGAGCAGTGGCCCGGGCGCGACGTCGACGATGTCCACGTAGAACCCGCGCAGGTCGTCCCGGTAGCGCTCCAGATCGTAGGTGAAGAGCAGGATCGGCTTCTCGGTGACGCCGAAGTCGAACATCGACGACGAGTAGTCCGTGACCAGCACGTCGGCGGCCAGGTACAGCCCGGAGATGTCGGGGTCGGCCGAGACGTCGACGACAGGGAGGCCCGGGTCGAGCTCCAGCCGGCCGGCGACGATGTTGTGCAGCCGGACCAGCAGCACGTGGTCCTCGCCGAGCCGGTCGCGGAAGTCGGCCAGGTCGATCGGCAGTTCGAAGTCGCGCCCGCCGTCGCCGTCGAGGACCAGGTCGTCGCGCCAGGTGGGGGCGTAGAGCACCGCCGTCGTCCCGTCGGGGATGCCCAGGCGGGCACGCACCCGCGCGCGCACCGCGTCACGGTCCGGGCTGCTGAGGACGTCGTTGCGCGGGTAACCGGTCTCGGGGACCGGGCCGGGGAAGCGGAAGGCGCCGCGCAGCCGCTCGGTGCTGTACGGGTTGGGCGACAGCAGCAGGTCCCAGCGGGCGACGTCGAGGTCGGCCTTGTCCAGCCACCCTGGCCGCGCCGGCTGGACGTCGTGGTGGATGCGCTTGAGCGGCGTGCCGTGCCACGTCTGCAGGTAGGTGGTGCCCGGCTGCTTGTCCCAGAGCATCGACACGCAGTCGTTGGCGACGACGACGTCGGCCGACTCGAGGGCCGCCCGCGCCTCGGGGGTGCCGTAGAGGACCGTCTCCACCCCGGCCGGGAAGGAGTTCCGCGTCGCCTCCGTGCACAGCCAGGTGTGCGTCGCCTCGACACCGCGCCCGAGCAGGGCCTCGTAGAGGGCACGGGGGTTGTCGGCGAACAGGCCGCGGAAGCTGAACCAGACGATCTTCACCGGCGGCGACGTTCGTCGCTCGCGCGCGGCTGCGGGTCCCGCCTGGTCATGCGGCATCGGTCCTTCTCGTGCGGTGGGCGCCCCCTCGCCAGTGGTGCTGGCCCGGGCGGCGATCGACGTCGTCCGGGTGGTGCGGCGACGACAACAAGTACACGCGAAACCGGGACCCGTCGAATCGGAGCGCGCCGTTCCGTTGCCGGATGGATGCAGAACACCGCCCGGGCGGGGACCGGGGCGCCTGGGACGGGTGGGACGTGTGGGGAGGAGCACAGCGGCGTGTCCCGGATGACGCGCCGATCGGAGGGTCACGAAAGCGTCACGGAGTGTTTGTATCGGCGGCGCCCCATCTGGCCCGGCGACGGGCGTTCTTCCCCCACGAGACGGGTAGGTGCATGGCCGGTCGACGTCGCGCCACGACCACCGGCGACCGGTCGGTCGCCTGCAGGTCCGGAGCCGCCGCAGTCGCGGCACGGCGCACCGGCGGACCGCGCCGGGCGCCGCTGCTGCTGGCCGCGGTCGTCGCCGGCGGCGTGATCGCGGGGGTCACCGGGGTCGCCGGTGTGCCGGACGCCGCGGCCGAGTCCACGTCGGTGCTCGCCGCGCAGCAGGGGCTGGTCACCGCCGACGAGGACCTCGAGCTGCTCCCGCAGGCGTCGATCTCCGTCGCCGAGGCCGAGGCCCGCCTGGCGGAGGTGGCCGCGTCCCGCGCGGCGCGGGCGGCGGCCGAGGCGGCCGCCGCCGAGGCGGCGCGCGAGGCCGCCCGGCCCAAGGCGGTGCTCCCGGTCTCCGGCGCCCGGTTCACCAGCGGGTACGGCGGGCGCTGGGGCACCTTCCACTACGGCATCGACCTGGCCGCGCCGATGCGGACGCCGGAGTACGCGGCGATGGACGGCGTCGTCCTTCGGGCGGGGTCGGCCAGCGGGTTCGGCCTGGCCGTCTACGTCCTCCACGAGAACGGCGACGTCACCGTCTACGGCCACATGGACGAGATCCTCGTCGAGCCCGGCCAGTTCGTGGAGGCGGGGGAGACCATCGCCCTGCTCGGCAACCGCGGCCAGTCCACCGGCCCGCACCTGCACTTCGAGGTGCACGAGGGCGGCATCGACGGCGAGCGGGTCAACCCGGTGCCGTGGCTGGAGGAGCGCGGCGTCTCGATCTGACCGCTGCGTGGTGGGATGCGGGTCGTGCCCGCCGCCGAGGACGCCAACCGCCGGCTGCTGCGGGCCCGGGACGCGATGGACCGCGCCTACGCCGAGCCCCTCGACGTCCCGACCCTGGCGCGGATCGCGCACGTGTCCGAGGCGCACTTCATCCGGACCTTCCGCGCCACCTTCGGGGAGACGCCCAACCGCTACCTGCAGCGGCGCCGGGTGGAGCGGGCGATGTTCCTGCTGCGCTCCACCGACCGCAGCGTCACCGACATCTGCATGGACGTCGGGTTCAGCAGCCTCGGCACGTTCAGCCGGGTGTTCCGGGACGTCGTGGGAGAGCCGCCCTCGGTGTACCGGCGGCGCGGACCGATGCCGCTCGCGCCGTCCTGCTTCGCGATGGCGTGGTCGCGGCCGAGCAGTTTCGGAGAAGCGCGGGAGACGTGATCGTCTCTAGCGTCGCTCCCATGCTGACCGCGATCACCATCACCCAGATCTACGTCCCCGACCAGGACGCCGCCCTCGACTTCTACGTCGGGAAGCTCGGGTTCGAGGTCCAGGCCGACATGGACTTCGGGCCCATGCGCTGGCTCACCGTGAACCTGCCGGGCCAGCCCGACCGCGCCGTTCTGCTGGAGCGGCCCGGACCGCCGTCGATGAGCGACGAGACCGCCGCGCAGGTGCGCGACGCCGTCAGCAAGGGGGTCGCCGGCGGCCACCTCTTCTTCGCCTGCGACGACGCCCACAAGACCCACGCCGAGCTGAAGGCGAAGGGCGTGGAGATCACCGAGGAGCCGGTCGACCAGCCCTACGGCATCGACTTCGGCCTGCGAGACCCCTTCGGCAACCACATCCGCATCGCCCAGATGAAGCAGGGCTGACCCGCCCACACCCCCTGCGTCAGCGCGCCGACGCGGCCCTGTACAGTTGTCGACGGCTCGGGGAAGAGACCGGGCCGGGCAAGGGGCTGTGGCGCAGCTGGTAGCGCACCACACTGGCAGTGTGGGGGTCAGGGGTTCGAGTCCCCTCAGCTCCACCCTCTTGACCAGGCCGTTCTCCTTCGGGAGGGCGGCCTGTGTCGTCTCTGGTTGCAGTTGTGGTTGCAGTTTGCCGACCCATATCTGCGAGCAGCACCGTGCCCATGCGGTCAGCCGCCTCGCGGGCCAGGGCGGGCATGACGTGGCTGTAGATGTCCATCGTCGTGCGCATCTGGCTGTGGCCGAGCAGCTCCATGACCACCCGCGGGTGCACGTTCTCGCTCAGCAGCAGGGTGGCGGCGGTGTGCCGGCCGTCGTGCAGGCGGACGTGCCGGACGCCGGCGGCCTTCAGCAGTCGGGACCAGTCGTCGTAGTCGGTCTTCTTGTCGATGGGCCGGCCGTTCGGCTGGGCGAAGACGAGGTCCTCGTCGTGCCACTCAGAGCCGGCCAGCATCCGCTCGCCGAGTTGGGCGGCCTTGTGTCGGTGCAGTTCGGCGACCAGGGGCAGCGGCAGCGCGAGGGTGCGGTGGCTGCGCTTGCTCTTGGGCTCCTCGTAGATCAGCCCACCGCCGCGGACGCGGTGGATGCTGCGCCGCACCGTCAGCGTGTTGTTCAGCAGGTCGACGTCCTTCCACTGCAGCGCCAGCGCTTCGGACTGCCGGAGGCCCAGTGCGAGGGCGACGGTCCAGCGGGCGGCATTGCGAACGTGCGCGGCTGCGGCCAGGACGGCGCGGGCCTCACCGAGGTCGAGGGCGGCGGCGATGTCGCTGGGGCGCTGGGCGGGCGCGTCGACCAGCGCGGCCACGTTGCGGGGAATGTGGCCGCGCTGGACGGCGACGGTCAGGGCCCGGGACAGGATCCGGTGGTGGCGGAGCACCGAGGCGGGGGAGTAGCCGCCGTCGAGCAGGGCCGTGTAGAGCTGGTCCAGGTGCTCGGGCCGGAGCCGGTCGAGTCGGTGGCGGCCGATGCCGGGGATGAGGTGCCGGCGGATGGCGGACTCATAGCTCTCCAGGGTCCGCAGGCGCACACGGCGCGGCGCGATGGTCGTCAGCCAGTGCTCGAGCCACCAGGCGACTGTTGGGGTCGAGGCCTCGCTGACCGTCCCGTTGTCCCGCTTGCGCTCCAGCTCTCGGACCTTCGTGACCACGACGCCGCGGCTCTTGCTGCTGACGTGGCGGCGGTCGAGCTTGCCGTCCAGCTTGAACCCGACGGAGACGTAGCCGTGCCAACGGCCGTCGGCGCCCTTGTAGATCGACGACTCGCCGTTCGACGCGCGTCCCGTCATCGGCTACCCCTGGATCTCGGCCGGCGGCTCAGTCTGGCCGAGCAGGCGGACAGCGGTGGAGCTTCCTGTGGATTCACGCCGCGTCGTCCGGTGTGGGGCAGAGCTCAAAGAGTCCATGCTGGTCCTCAGCGGTGCGGCCGCGTGCCGGCGGACGAGCGGGAACAGGCGGGGGAGCCTCCAGGCGGCGGACGAAGCGTTCGAGCCCCGCCCGGGACAGGCGGCAGCTACGGCCGATGTGGACGGGCCGCAGGTCGCCTGCCTTCATGAGCGGGTAGATGGTGGTTCTGCCGACGCGCAAGACCAGCGCGGCCTCCTCGGGGGTTAGCAGGAGTGCGCCGCCGGCCAGCACGTCGCGCAGGGGCTGCGGATCACCCATGCCATCGCCTCCTGCCGTGAGCGTTCCCGCGCGACGGCGACCGGCTGCGGATGGAGTGCTGTTGCGGTCGCGTCGCGCTGTTGCCGCCCGAGAGTGCGCCGGCTCCCTTCAGGCGCCCTCCAGTTGCTCGAGGAGGACGCTGCCCGGCCGCTGCCAACAGCCCACTGGCGACTGGAGAAGTGCTGCAGATCGGGCTCAGTACACGTTGGGAGCTCCGGTCAGCCGGGCGCGGCGCCGGTAGGCCTGCAGCACCTTCTCCAGTTGCCGCGCAAGCCCGGGCAGGTCGCGGTCGTAGACGCGACCGTCGCTGAACTGGCCGACGAGCTCCTCGAGAAGATGTGGCCAGTCGCGCCGCGTCGGGACCAGGGGGACGTGGACTCGCACCAGTCTCTCGACCACCTGAACGGGTGCACGAGCTGAAGTCGTGGCCCGTGTCTGCTCCCAGGCTCGGTGTCGGCAGGTGGCCGAACACCACTTGGGGATCGGTCCACGGCTCTTCGGGGTGATCGGGCCGCCGCACCACCCACAGATCCGTGCCGCGGCCCGTCGCTCGCGACCGGCCATCTCAGCGTCGGGTGCCGTTGCGGCCTTGGTGACTGGTGCCTGCTCCGCCCGCTGACGCCGCCGGGATTCCTGTCCGCGCTGCCGCGCTCGGTAACCGGGGCTTCCGCTGTCTCCCATGCCCATGACGCTGCACACGAGCCTTCAGCAACTCATCACCACGAATTCCAAGACCCGAGGTGCAAGAGGTGTGTGGCACTTGATCTTGCGGGTCTCCAGTGCCGGCGGGAGTTGAGAACCGGTGGCGCTACGGAGTCGGTCGCCGCGCGATGCGCGGGTCCTTCGAGACGATTGGCAGCGATGCAAGGGTGTCCCTGAGGGCTGCTTCAGACACCTCGGCCGCCCATCCGCAATCGGCTCCATCGGCGACCGCGCCTGGCCGATGTCCGCCTGCGCTGACGACGTAAACGATCCGGGATCGCGTAGCCCGGGGTGGTCAGGGGCGGCCGAGGAGGTTGTCGGCGACGTGGCGCAGGTGGTCGCGCATGGTGGTCTCGGCGCCGTCGGGGTCGCGGTCACACAGCGCCTCGACGATCGCGGTGTGCTCGGTGTGGTAGCAGCGGCGCCGCTCGGGACTGGAGGTGCGCCGCTTGAGGCTGCCCCACACGGGCAGTCCGCGGGCGGTGTTCATGACGTCGAACATGTTCATGAGCAGGCCGTTGTGCGCGGACTCGGCGATCGCCCGGTGCAGCTTGGCGTCGGCGGACTCGAAGCCCTCGAAGTCCTCGGCGGCGCCGCCGGCGTCGAGGTAGGCGGTGATCCGGTCCAGGTCGGCCTGGTGGGCCACGCGCGCCGCCAGCCCGGCCAGCGGCGGTTCGATCACCAGGCGCGCCTGCATGATCTCGGCTGGACTGCAGTCGGCCGGGGCGCCGCCGTTGCGGCGCAACGCCGCCTCGCTGAGGAAGGTGCCCCGCCCGACGTGGCGGATGACCAACCCCTCGGCCTCGAGCGCGTCGAGGGCGCGGCGGACCGCGCTGCGCGGCGCGGACAGCCGCTCCACCAGGTCTCGTTCGGTGGGCAGCTTCGCGCCGGGGACCAGGGAGCCCTCGGCGACCCCATCGTCGACGAGGGTGCGCAACGCCTGCTCGGTGCTCAACACTCCGCCACCGTACCGCGTAAGACCAATCGACACCAATCCGAAACGCTGAAAAGCAAGTCAAAACTCCCCTCGACATGGCGCGCGTCACGCCGTAGCGTTCCCCGCAGCCGAGCATTGGTCACATTGGTACAGATTGGTTGACACCTCATGAAGCTCGTGACGTTCTCCACCGGCACCGACCAGCGCGTGGGCATGGTCGACGCCGACCGCGGCGTGGTCCACGACGTCTCCCCTCTCCTGCCCGCCGGCATCGGGGTGCTGCAGCTGATCGAGCGGTGGGCCGAGCTCGGCCCGCAGCTCGAGCAGCAGGCCGCCGCCCAGCCGGAGCAGCCGCTGGACGGGGTGCGGCTGCTGGCGCCGATCCCGACGCCGCGGCGCAACATCTTCGCCGTCGGCAAGAACTACCGCGAACACGTGGTCGAGTTCGGCCGCAGCGGCTACGACACCCCCGACCGCTCCGAGGCGCTGCCCGAGGAGCCGATCGTCTTCTCGAAGGCCACCACCTCGGTCACCGGCCCGTTCGACGACATCGACCCGCACCACGGGGTGACCAGCGAGCTGGACTACGAGGCCGAGCTGGGCGTGATCATCGGCCGCGGTGGCCGGGGCATCACCCGCGAGCAGGCCTTCGACCACGTGTGGGGCTACACGATCATCGACGACTTCACCGCCCGGGATCTGCAGCGGGAACACAAGCAGTGGCTGTTGGGCAAGTCGCTGGACACCCACTGCCCGATGGGCCCCTACGCGGTGACCGCCGACGAGGTGCCCGACGTCACCGCGCTGGTGGTGGAGAGCTCGGTCAACGGCGAGCAGCGGCAGTCCGCGTCGGTGAAGGACCTGATCTTCGACATCCCGGAGCTGATCGCCACCATCTCCGCCGGGATCACCCTGCTGCCCGGCGACATCATCGCCACCGGCACCCCTGCCGGCGTCGGCATCGGCTTCGACCCGCCGAAGTTCATGACCTCCGGCGACGTCATCGAGGTCTCCATCACCGGGCTCGGCGCCCAGCGCAACCGCGTCGCCTGAGCCCCGATCCGACATGAACGACGGAGGAGACATCGTGAACGTCAACGGCAAGGAGCTCGCCGTCGAGATCGACGGCGACGGGCCGGCCGTGCTGCTGGTCCACGGCCTCGGCGGCACCTCGAACTTCTGGCAGGTGCAGACCGACGCCCTGGCCGAGCGGTTCCGGGTGATCCGGCCCGACTCGGCCGGCGCCGGACGGTCCCCGGTGGCCGACGGGATCAGCGCGGAGTCCCACGCCGAGGACCTCGCCGCGCTGCTCGACGAGCTCGGCGTCGAGTCCGCCGCCGTGGTCGGCCACTCGTTCGGCACGCTGGTGGTGCGGGCGCTGGCCGCCCGGCATCCGCAGAAGGTGACCAAGCTGGCCCTGCTCGGCGCGGTCCGCGAACCCGCCGAGGCCGGCCGGCAGGCCCAGCGCGACCGCGCCGCCCTGCTGCGGGAGAAGGGCACCGCCGCCGTCGCGCCGGCCGTGGTCGCCAACGCCCTGTCGGAGACCACCCGCCGGGACCGGCCCGAGGTGGCCGCCTTCGTCCGGGAGCTGGTCATGCGCCAGGACCCGGAGGGCTACGCCCGCAACTGCGAGGCGCTGGCCAACGCCACCGACCCCGGGCCGGTCGACCCGAACCTGCCGCTGCTGCTGGTCACCGGCGCCGACGACAAGGTCGGCCCGCCCGAGGCCAGCTCCGATCTGGCCGCCGCGCACGGCAACGCCACCGTCGAGATCCTGCCTGGCGTCGGCCACTGGACCGCGCTGGAAGCCGCCCGGCCGGTCACCGACCAGCTGCTCAAGTTCCTCTGACCCCGCTCCGGGATCACCCGCTCCGTCCCACCCCATCCACCGCGCCCGTCGGGCGCGATCCAGGCGCCGGCCGTCCGGCCGGCGTCCCGCCCCCGCAGAGGAGATGCACCATGCCCGTCTCGCCCGACAAGGTGCTGTTCCGCAACGTCAGCATCCTCGACTCCACCGGCGCCGACCCCTATCCCGGCGACGTCCTGGTGGAGAACGACCGCATCGCCGTCGTCGGCACCGTCGAACCCTCCCGCGCCCAGGGCGCCCGGGTCATCGAGGGCCGAGGACGCACCCTGATGTCCGGGCTGTGCGACGCGCACACCCACTTCACCTGGAACAACAGCGCCGATCTCGACGGCCTGGGCACCATGCCCGTCGAGGAGCACCTGCTGTTCGCCCTGGAGTCCGCCCGCACCTACATCGACTCCGGCTACACCATGTGCCTGGGCGCGGCCTCGGCGAAGGACCGCCTCGACGTGGTCTGCCGCGACGCGATCAACGCCGGCCGCTTCCCCGGCCCGCGCTACCTGGCCAACGGCCCGGAGATCTCGGTCACCGGCGGGGCGCTGGTCAAGGGCATCACCAAGTTCGCCGACGGCCCCGAGGGGATGCGCAAGGCCGTCCGGGAGCTGATCGAGATCGGCGTCGACCAGATCAAGCTGTCGATGACCGGGGAGGAGATCACCGGCACCCAGCGCGCCGAGGACACCTACTTCTCCGAGGAGGAGACCGCCGCCGCCGTCACCGAGGCCCACCGCCGCGGCAAGCGGGTCTGCGCCCACGCCCGCAGCGCGGAGAGCGTGAAGATGTGCGTCCGGAACAAGGTCGACATCATCTACCACGCGTCCTTCACCGACGCCGAGGGCATGGACATGCTCGAGGCCAACAAGGACTGGGTGTTCGTCGCTCCGGGCATCAACTGGCTGATCGCGACGCTCTACGAGGCCGAGGCGTTCGGGTTCCCGCAGGAGGCTGCCGAGGCCGTCGGCTACAAGCGGGAGCTCGACATCGCGGTCAAGGGGCTGCGGGAGATGCACCAGCGCGGCATCAAGGTGCTGCCCGGTGGCGACTACGGCTTCGCCTGGACCCCGCACGGCACCTACGCCCGCGACCTGCAGCACTTCGTCGAGCTGCTGGGCTTCACCCCGATGGAGGCGATCATCTCCGCGACCGCCTGGGGCGGGGAGATCATGCTGCGCCCCGACGAGCTGGGGAAGGTCCAGCCCGGCTACCTCGCCGACATGATCCTGGTCGACGGTGACCCGCTGGCCGACATCACGATCCTGCAGGACCACTCGAAGATCAACTACGTCATGAAGGGCGGACGGTTCCACAAGGAGCACGCCGAGGACGACCACACTCCGCCCGCGCCGCGCGCGGCCGACCTCGTCCACGACCAGGCCGCGTCCGTGGTGGCCCACCGCCCCTGACGCCGCTCCTCTGACGTCGACCGGGTGTCGGCGGTCAGGGCACGCCCTGGCCGCCGGCACCCCCGACCCGGAAGCCACCATGACGCTGCTGATCTGTCGCACCTGCCCCCGCTACGACCCCCGTGCCACCGGCGAGTTCGGCCGACGGCTCACCGCCGCCCTGGTGCAGGTCGTCGAGAACGAACCCGACAACCCCATCGCCATCCGCAACGTGCAGTGCCTCGGCGGCTGCCCCCAGGAGGGGGTCGTCGCCGTTGACGCCCCGCACAAGGCCCGCGTCCGCTTCACCGGTCTCGACGAGTCCGACGCCAAAGCCGTGTACGCCGCCGCCCTCGCCCACGAGGCCTGCGCCACCGGCGCCCCCGAGGACTGGGAGATCCCCGCCGAGCTGGCCGACCGGATCAGCTCGGTCACCCTCAAGCGCACCCCGCGCTCAACAGACAGCGATCTCGGCGCCGCTCGGCCGGACTCGCTGCTGGAACGACCGGCCGGACGCTGGATCCTCGACGCCCACTGCCGTTGACCACGCCGTCGCCTGCGCGACAGCGACAGGCAGAGCCATGTGGGCGCACGATCGCCGGGAGATCGACTGTCCCGGATCGAATGTCCCTGGATGGGCCGCTCAGAGGTACCGACGCCGGCCGCTCGTAGGGCGGCCTGTGGGAGACCGGTTCGCTCTTCGACGCTGCACCAGGAGTGTCGATCTCGACCCGCATGACCTTGGCGCGGTTCGTCAAGAACTGGTCGAGTCAGTCGGCGCGGCCGCCTGACCCCGCCGACGTGCGTCCGTATCCGTCACGGACGACGTCCGGATCGGTACAGCTGAACACATGCTCACGCCGGAGGCTGTGGGCAGTCCCCTCTGGACCTCACTGGTCGGAGGACTCACCTCGGGAGTCTCACCGTGTACGTCTGCATCTGCTTCGCCGTCAGCGAGTCCGAGCTGGACCGGACCATCGCCGCCGGAGCGCACACAGAGGAAGAGGTCGGCGACGCATGCGCTGCGGGTACCGGCTGCGGCAGCTGCCTGGATCGGATCTGCGACCGGCTGCGCGTCGCCGAGCCACTGCATGGGCTGGCGATCGCGGCCGTCGCCTGACGCAGACGGCCCGCACCAGGATCGGTCCTGGGGCCACCAGAGGGTGGTAGACCTCAAAGACACTCGGGGCGCCGTGGCTCCCAGAGCGGCCTCGCCGGCGTGGTTGCAATTCTGGTTGCAGTTGGCGGCGTTCGCGCTGGTGTCCCACTGTTCGCTGTCGTGCGAACCGGCACGTCACGCGGCTTACGGAACCACAGTGAACCGCGACGAATGCGATCATGACGGCCTGGCAGTGTGGGGGTCAGGGGTTCGAGTCCCCTCAGCTCCACCCCATCGAACTCAGGGCGGCCTCCGGCAAGGAGGCCGCCCTGAGTCGTCTCCGGTTGCAGCCCGCCGCCGTTGGAGCTGGACGACTCGCCGTTCGACGTGCGACAAGGGCCCGGTGCAACGCACACACGACGCATCTGGCCGGGGTGGACCTCGGACCGCGCGGCGGTGGCGGCCGGAGGTTCTCGGTGACGGTCATGGTGGGTTCCTCCTGCGCGGCGCGCGGCACATCGCGTCGTGGCGCAGCACGACGTGGGGAGGGCAGGGGAGGTGGCCCCGGGTGGGCGGTGCCGCGGCACGGCCCACCCGGGAGCCAGGTGCGGGCTCAGAGGTCCTGGTCGCGGTACTTGCGGCCCCAGATCCCGGACTTGCCCGGCGCCATGATCGAGTTGGGGTCGAGCGCGTCCTTGATGGCCTCGTGGAACTCCCGCAGCGCGCCCTCGCCCCAGCTGTAGGTGCCCATCACCTGGTCCATCAGGGCGTTGTGGGGCGCGAGCTCGAGCAGCTGCTCGACCGGCCGCTGCGCTCCCGGATCGACCTCGACCTCGGCATGGACCTCTCCACCGGTCGCGGCGCTCAATGGCTGGCTCTCGTTCGTTACCTGGCCACCGACCTCGCCGACGAGAACTCCCTCATCCGCCAACCGCTGGTGGCCGCTCCGTTCACCCACAGCGTGCTGAGCGGTCTCCTGCTGACCGCACTGCACGATCACCGCGACGAACTCGCCGCACCAGCGCCCGCCGCAGGTGCCTCCGTCGTGCGTCGGGCGCGCGACTACATCGAGGCCCACGCCGACCAGCCGCTCACCGTGGCCGACATCGCGCGCGCCTGCGGCGTCGGCGTGCGCGGCCTGCAGCACGGCTTCCAGCGGTCGATCCAGATCTCGCCGACCGGGTACCTGCGGCACGTCCGGCTCCGGTACGCCCACCGCGACCTGCTCCTGGCTGACCCGAGGACGACGACCGTCGAGGCCGTCGCCCACCACGGAGAGTTCACCCATCGCGGCCGGTTCGCCGCTCAGTACCGGGACCGCTACGGCGTCCAGCCGGTGGAGACCCTCCGGCGGCGCCCGTGAGCACCGCGCTGCAGGTGTGGCGACGACCGGGCTGACGAGGACGGCGACCGGCGTCCACGACGGAGAGCCGTGCGTCACCGTCCGGCCCGGTGCCGTCCGGCCCGGCGCCGTCCGCGCGTCGGCAGCGGGGGAGCGGCGGCGAGCAGCGGCTGGGCGGCGGAGGCGAGCAGGGCAGCCGGTGCCGAAGACCCGCGACCGGGGCCGGCCGGCCCTCCGGCGCTCGGCTCCGATGGCTGCGGCGGGTTCAGCGGGCGACCGACGGCGACCGGGTGGCCGCGTCGGCCGGCACAGGGGTGCGGTTGCGGGCGCCCTCGCGGTGTCGATCGAGCCCCGGGTGATCTGCATGGTCGTACTCCCAGGGGGAGGGTGCGGCGTGGTGGACGCGGACGAGAGCCCCGGCCGCGAGGCCGGAGCGAGGGGTGCCGGGACGGCGCGGGCGTCCGGCGGTGCGCTCTTGCCAGGCGTGGGCAGGTCAGGGACGCAGCAGCGCCTTGATGGCGCGGCGCTCGTCCATCGCCCGGTAGCCCTCGGCGGCCTGCTCCAGCGGGAGCTCGAGGTCGAAGACCTTCCCCGGGTCGATCTCCCGGTTCCAGATCAGGTCGACCAGCTCCGGTAGGAAGCGGCGGACGGGGGCCGGGCCTCCGTGCAGGTGGACGCCGGAGAAGAACAGCTCCGCGCCCGGCAGGGAGACGTCGTGGCTCACGCCGACGTAGCCGACGTGCCCGCCGGGCCGGGTGGCCCGGATGGCCTGCATCATCGACTCCTGGGTGCCGACGGCCTCGATGACCGAGTGCGCGCCCAGCCCGCCGGTCAGCTCCTGGATGCGGGCCACCCCCTCGTCGCCGCGCTCGGGAACGACGTCGGTGGCGCCGAACTCGCGCGCCAGCTCCTGCCGGGACGCGTGCCGGCTGAAGACCACGATGCGCTCCGCGCCCAGCTGCTTCGCGGCCAGGACGCCGAGCAGCCCCACGGCGCCGTCGCCGACGACGGCGACGGTCTTGCCCGGGCCGGCCTCGGCCGCCACAGCGGCGAACCAGCCGGTGCCCAGCACGTCGGAGGCCGCGAGCAGGCTCGGGATCAGGTCGTCGTCGGGCGTACCGGGTGTGGCGACCAGCGTGCCGTCAGCCAGCGGGATCCGGGCGTACTCGGACTGCGCACCGGTGGCGGCGCCCGGCTGCCGGTTGACGCAGTGCGTCTGGTAGCCGGCCCGGCAGATCTCGCAGGTGTTGTCGGAGGCGAAGAACGACCCCACGACGAACTGGCCGGGCTCGACGTCGCGGACGTCGCTGCCGACCTCCTCGACGACGCCGACGTACTCGTGCCCCATGGGGCTGGGGCCGTCGACCGCCTCGATCCCGCGGTAGGGCCACAGGTCCGAGCCGCAGACGCAGGCGGCGGCCAGCCGGATGACCGCGTCGGTGGGCTGCTCGATCCGCGGCATCTCGCGCTCCTCGACGCGGACGTCACCGGGGGCGTGCAGAACTGCTCCTCGCATGGTGGTGCGTGTCCTCTCTGCGGGTGGGCTCCAGGCGGCGGGTGCCGCCGTCCTGGCAGGTCGGGTGGTCAGCGTGGGCTCCACGCGAACGCCGGGGTGGTGGCGTGGTCGCCGACCGGGACGGCGCACGGAGGTCCGTAGCGGGCGACCCCGGAACGGTCCGCCCGCTCGACGGTGCGGACTACCCCGGCGTCCGGATCGTGCAACCGGACGCCGGGCTCCAAGGCCGTGCGCCCTCCGACGGAACGGCCGGTGGCCAGGACCGGAAGTGGTCCCGGGCCGTCGACCGGGCCCTCGCCGACCACGGAACACCGTCGCCCGGGGGCGCGGGAGTGCGAGTTGGTGGGGGTGTCAGCTCGCCCCCCTCCGGCGGCCGGTCGCCGTACCGTCGACGAGGTGGACAACCGCTCCGACATCCGCGACTTCCTGGCCAGCCGGCGGGCCAGGATCACGCCCGAGCAGGCGGGACTCCTGCCCGGCCGCGGGCGCAGGTGGGTCCCCGGGCTGCGCCGCGAGGAGGTCGCCGTCCTCGCCGGGGTCTCCGAGGACGTCCTGGAGGCCGTCGGCCGCGCGCTGCAGCTGGACGACGCCGAGCGGCACCACCTGTCCAACCCGGCCCGGGCCGCCGAGCCGACCCGCACGTCCCGGCGACGCCGCAGGGTCAGGGTCCGCCCACGGGTGCAGTGGCTGCTGGACTCGATGAGCTCCTCGGCGGCGATCGCCCTCGACGGCCGCATGGACGTCCTGGCCGCCAACACGCTCGGGCGGGCGCTCTACTCACCGGTGTTCGCCGACCCTCGCCGGCCGGCGAACATCGCCCGCTGCCAGTTCCTCGACCCGCGGGCGCGGGACTTCCACCCCGACTGGGACGGCGCGGCGAGCACCACCGTGGCCCTCCTGCGCACCGAGGCCGGCCGGGATCCCGAGGACCGCGACCTGCGCGAGCTCGTCGGCGAGCTGTCCACCGTCGGCGAAGAGTTCCGCACGCGCTGGGCCACGCACGACGTGCGCATCCACCGCACCGGGGTCGAGCAGTTCCGCCACCCGGCGGTCGGCACCCTCGACCTGGTCCACCACTCCACGGCCCTGCCGACCGAGGGTCCCGAGGACCTGCACCTGACGGTCTGCACCGCCGAGCCGGGCACGGCATCGGAGGACGCCCTGAAGCTCCTGGCGAGCTGGACTGCGACCACGACGCAGCAGGTGCGGGCCACCGCAGCCGGCATGTCCTGACGTGCTCGCCGCCGTCCAGCGCCCGGTGCCGCGGGCTCCCCGGCGACCGTCGGCGTCGGCGGGGGTCACCGGCGTGTCGGGCGCCCGACCCCCGGTCGTGGCGGTCCTCCTCGCGGCCGTCCTGACGGCGTGCTCCCTGCCGGCGGCGGATCCGGCAGGGTCCGCACGACTGCGGAAGCTCACCCCCGCGAACGGCTGGGAGGTGCCGCTCGGGGCGGACCTGAGCGGGATCGGGGAGCGCTTCTCCAGTCCGGCCGTCGGGGACGTCGACGGCGACGGCGTCATGGACGTCGTCGCCGGCTTCCCGAACGGGCACGTCTACGCCTGGCGGACCGACACCGGATCGCGGTGGCTGGACTACTCCACCGGGCCGGGGGCCGTCCAGGCGTCGCCCGGGCTGCTCGACTACGACGGCGATGGCCGGCTCGACATCGTCTACGCGAACACCCATGGCGACGTCGGTGTGTTGACGTCGGACCTGCGGCGGGTCTTCTCCGCCACGATCGGCGACGGCAGCAACTGGGGCGGCGCGTTCGCGACCCCCGCGGTCGCCGACATCGACCGCGACGGCAGGCTGGACGTCGTCGTCAGCGGCTTCGACCAGTACCTGCACGCCTGGGGGCCGGGCGTCGACCCGGACGAGCTGACCGGGTTCCCCGTCGCGCTGCAGGACACGTCCTGGTCGAGCCCCGCCGTGGGGGACATCGACGGCGACGGGGTCGACGAGATCGTCGTCGGCTGGGACTGCGACGGCGCACCGGGCCAGGCCTGCCACCCGGACCACGGTGGATGGGTGGGGGCGTTCACCGGCGACGGCCGGCCGAAGCCGGGCTGGCCGCGGTTCGTCCCGACGCAGGTGGTGTGGTCGACGCCGGCCCTGGCGGACCTGGACGGTGACGGGCGCGACGACGTCGTCGTCGGCACCGGCAACATGGGCGCCACCATGTGGGACGGTGGCGAACAGCCGATGCGCGGCACGCAGGTCTTCGGTCTCCGCGGTGATGGCAGCGACCTGCCCGGATGGCCGGTGACGGTCGGGCACAACGTGACCTCGTCGCCCGCCGTCGGGGACCTCACCGGCGACGGCCGGCCCGAGGTCGCGTTCGTGGCCGAGGACGGCTTGCTCTACGCCTACCGCGGCGACGGCCGGCGGATGTGGGCGCGGTGCGCGGGCAACGACGTGGACCTGCCGCCGAACGACGGCACCGTCACGTACACCCAGGAGTGCCCGCTGCTCCACGCCTCACCGTCGATCGCCGATGTCGACGGCGACGGGGAGCAGGAGGTCCTCGTGGGCGGCGAGCAGTGGGTGCACGTCTTCGACGGCGCCGACGGTGACGTGGTGGGCGCGGGCGAGACCGCCGCGGGCAGCGACCCCATGACGGCGACACCGACCGTGGCGGACGTCGACGGCACGGCCTGGATCGTGGAGGCCACCACGGCCGACGCCGGGGGCCTCACGGGCCGCGTGTTCGCGTGGACCACCGGGCGGGCGCTCGGGGCCGCCGACTGGCCGACGTTCAAGGGCGGGATGGCCCGCAGCGGCGCACCGTGACCGCGGCGGGCGCCGTGGAACGGCTCAGGGCTCGATCAGGCCGGTGCGGATGGCGTAGCGGGTGAGCTGGGTCCGGTCCCGGATCTCCAGCTTCTGCAGGATGTTGGCCCGGTGCCGCTCGACGGTCTTGACGCTGATCACGAGCAGGGCCGCGATCTCGTGCGAGGAGCGGCCCTCGGCGATGAGCTTGACGACCTCGGTCTCGCGGGCCGACAGGATGCTGCCGGGCAGCCGCTCCCCGCGGCCGGCGCGCTGCAGGTACTCGCGCATCAGCGCGGTCAGCGCAGCCGGGTAGATGAACGGCTCCTCGCGCACGACCGCGCGACAGGCCTCGACGAGGTCCCGGTCGGCCACCGACTTGAGCACGTAGCCGGAGGCGCCGGCGCGCAGCGCCTCGAAGAAGTACTGGTCGTTGTCGTACATCGACAGCAGCAGGATCCGCGTCCCCGGTGAACGGCGGGACAGCTCCCGGGCGGCCTGCAGGCCGGTGAGCCGCGGCATCGCGACGTCGAGGACGGCGAGGTCGATGGCGTGCACGCGGGCGAGGGCGAGCGCCTCCGCGCCGTCGCCGGCCTCCGCGACGACGCTGAGGTCGGGCTCGTTGTCGAGGATCAGCCGGACGCCGCGGCGGACCAGGGCGTGGTCGTCGGCCAGCAGGATGCGGGTGGGCGCCGGGCAGGTCACCGGCCGTCCTCCGCACCGGGCGCCGGGACCAGCAGCCGCAGCTCGGTGCCTCCCTCCTGGTGGGGGCCCAGGGTGAGCGTGGCGGCGACGAGCACGGCCCGCTCCCGCATGCCCCGGATCCCGGCCCCCTCCCGCGCGTCGCCGAGGCCGCGCCCGTCGTCCACGATGCGCAGCTGGACGGCGTCCCCGGCGAAGGTCGGGGCCAGGTCGACGCACACCCGCCCGGCGTCGGCGTGCCGGGCGACGTTGGTCAGCGCCTCCTGCGCCACCCGGTAGACGACGAGCTCGGCGTCGGGGCCGAGCGGCGGGAGGTCGGGGGAGAGCCGCCGGTAGACGTCCGCGCCGGTGAGCTGGGCGTGCTCGGTCACCAGCGACGTCAGGGCGCTGACGAGGCCCAGGTCGTCGAGGACACCGGGCCGCAGGCGCCGGACCACCTGCCGCACCTCGTCGAGACCCGCCCGCGCGGTCTCCTGCACCAGGAGCACCTCCTGGCGGAGGTCGGCAGGCGCCCGGTCGGCCACCCGCCGCAGGCCCAGCAGGACCGCGGTCAGGCTCTGCCCGACCTCGTCGTGCAGCTCCTGGGCGACCCGCCGGCGCTCGGCCTCCTGCGCGGCCAGCGCCTGCCCGCTCGCGGCGGCGCGCTCGGCCTCGAGCCGGTCGAGCATGGCGTTGAAGCTGTCGATCAGGCCGGAGACCGGGCCGCTGCCCTGCTCGGGGAGGCGGTGTCCCGGGCGGAGCAGGTCGACGTCCTCCATCAGGCGACGGAGGCGGTCCAGCGGACCGAGCATCGTGCGGATCAGCACCCCGTTGGCCACCAGGATCACCGACAGACCGACGGCGAGCACCACCGCCTCCCGCGCCAGCACCGGTGTCGAGACGGTGGCCGGGGACGCCGCGAGCGCCGCGGTGCCCACGGCGAAGACGGCGCCGTTGACCAGGAAGACCCGCCAGAACAGCGGCAGCCCGCGACCGGCCCCGAGCCGTGTCCCCTGTGCCATCCGCCGCCCCCAGCACCGTTCCCCGAATCGACAGCGTCAGCCTCGGGCACGGCGGGGCGTCGGCCAAGGACCCGAGCACAAGATGGGGCCCAGCACCCATGCCCCGGCCGCCCGGGAATGGGTGCTGGCACGGATACCGCCCCCGCCGTCCGGCCCCTGAGGATCGATGGAGGGCCGACGAAACGGCAGGCGGGGAGGACGTCCAACGAGGGGGCCGGGTGCACCACGTCGCTGAGGCACTCCTCGCCCTCGGCGGCGCCTTCCTCGTGTGCGGGCTGGTCGCCCGCGCCGGGGTCCCCATCGGGCTGCCGACCATCCCGCTGTTCATGCTCGCCGGTGTGCTGCTGGGGCCGCACACCCCCGGGTTCGTCCTGGTCGGGGACCCGGGCGAGCTCGAGCTCGTCGCCCGCCTCGGGCTGGTCTTCCTCCTCTTCTACCTGGGGCTGGAGTTCTCCCTCGCGCAGCTCACCTCCGGCGGACGGCGGCTGGCGGCGGCCGCCGGCGTCTACCTGTGCCTGAACATCGGCGGAGGGCTGGCGCTCGGCTTCGCGCTGGGGTGGGGCACGTCGGAGGCCCTCGTGGTCGCCGGCATCGTGGGCATCTCGTCGTCCGCGATCGTGACCAAGCTGCTGGTGGAGACCCGGCGGCTGGGCAACCCCGAGACCCGCGTGATCCTCGGGATCATCGTCATCGAGGACCTCTTCCTCGCCCTCTACCTCGCGCTGCTCCAGCCGGTGCTGGGCGGCGCCGAGGGCCTCCTCGACGCCGCCGTCGGCACGGCCGTCGCCTTCGCGTTCCTGCTGGTCCTCTCCCTGGTGGCCCGGTACGGCACACGGCTGGTCAGCCGGCTGATGCGGACCAAGGACGAGGAGATCGTCGTCGTCCTGGCCCTGGGGCTTGCGATCACCACGGCCGGCGCCGGGGAGCACCTCGGCGTCTCCGACGCCATCGGCGCGTTCATGATCGGCCTGATCCTGGCGTCCACGCCGGCCGCGCCACGGCTGCGGCAGCTGACCCACCCGCTGCGGGACGGCTTCGGCGCGATCTTCTTCTTCCACTTCGGCCTGACCATCGACGTCGGGGACGTCGTCGCCGTGCTGCCGCAGATCCTGGTCGCCGCCGGGACGACGGTGGTGCTGGCCGTCGTGGCCGGCATCGTCGCCGCGCGCCTGCACGGGCTCGGGCGCACGGGCGCGGCGAACATCGGGCTCACCGTCCTGACCCGCGGCGAGTTCTCGCTGGTCCTCGCCTCCCTGGCGCTGGCCGCCGGGCTGGACTCCCGGCTCGGCTCGTTCGCCGCCGGCTACGTCCTCGTCCTGGCCGTCCTGGGCCCGATCGCGGTCTACTCCTCACCGCGCCTGGCCCGCTGCATCCCACGCCGCCTCGTGCCGGGGGCCCCGGCGGCCCCACGGGCCGGGTCCCCGGCGGCCCCACGGGCCGGGTCCGACGGCGTGCCCCTGGACCTCGACGTCGGCACCTCGTCGCTGCACGAGCTGGGCACCGACCTGCTGCAGGTCCGCGTGCTGCCCGGGTCGCGCCTGCACGGCGTCTACATGAACGAGCTGCGGCTGCCGCAGGGCGCGACCCCCGGGCTGCTGGCCAGGGACGGCGCCACGTTCGCCGTCGCACCGCACACCCGCCTGCAGACCGACGACGTGCTGCTGGTGTTCACCGACCCGGCGGAACGACCCGCGACCGAGCGGCGGATCCTGGCGGTGCACCGCAGCGGCCGGCTGGCCCACTGGCTGGGCGACACCGGCTCCTGAGCGGGCGGCGGGTCAACCCGCGGGTTCCGCAGCGCGGGCGGCGGGTCCTCCCGCGGGTTGCGCGGCCACCAGGCGCAGCGAGGCCCGGGGCGCCGAACGGCGCACCCCTTCTCGCGCGGCCGGGTCGTCGCCGTCCACGGTCTGCTCCGCGCCCAGGCGCAGGCAGAGCAGCACCACGTCGTCCCGCAGGTGACCGTCGCCGGTCAGCTCGGTCATGACGACGTCCCGCCAGACCGCCGGGTCGTCGCCGTCGATGCGGGCGGCGACCTCGGCCAGCCGCCCCATGCCGGCGTCGAGGTCGCTGCCGCGGCGCTCCACCAGGCCGTCGGAGTACCAGACCAGCATCGAGCCGGGCGGCACGGTGAGCTCGGCCTCGGCGCGCGGTCCGGCGGCGACCGCCAGCGGGGTGGAGCGGCCGCCCTCCAGGTAGCGGGTCCGGTGGTCGGTGACGAGCAGCGGAGGCGGGTGGCCGGCGCAGGCGTACCGGAGGAGGCACGTGTGCGGGTCGTACTCGCCGTAGCCGAGCGTGGCGAACGCCGCGCCCGGGATGGCCGGGCAGGCCTCGTCCAGCGCCTCGAGCACCTGTCGCGGCCCGGTGTGCGGACCGCCGGCGATGACCCGCAGGGCGGTCTCCAGCCGGCCCATCGCGGCCGCGGCGGGCAGGTCGTGCCCGACGACGTCCCCGACGACCAGCGCCGTCCGCCCCTCCGCCACCGGGAAGACGTCGTACCAGTCGCCGCCGATGTCGTGCTCCTGGTCGGCGGGCCGGTAGCAGCCGGCGACGTCGATCCCCGGCAGGTGCTCGGGCAGCGCGGGCAGGAACGCCCGCTGCAGCTCGTGGGCCGCCTCGTGGTCGCGCTCGTAGAGGCGGGCGCGCAGCAGCGCCTGGGCCATCAGCTCGGCGAGGGTGGTCGCGACCGCGGCCACGTCCTCGTCGACCGCGGCGTCGGAGCCGAAACCGAAGCCGAGGGCGCCGACGGTCACCTCGCCGATCCGGGCCGGCACCGCCAGCGCGCTGTGGCTGTCGTCGTACGGCTCGCCGGCCAGGCCCGCCGGGAAGGTCACGCGCAGCGGCGCCGGGAGCTGCGCCCGGACCGGCCGGCCACTGCAGGCGGCGACGGCGATGAGGGCGGGCGCGTCCAGCGGCAGGTCGCGCTCGGCCGGCGCGGGGTCGGCGGGGCTGGTGCTCCAGCTGCGCAGCCGGGCGCCGTCGGGGGTGAGGACGCCGACGGCCCCCTGGTCCGCGACCAGGCCGATGCCGCGCCGCACGATCACCTGCGCGATCGCCTCGGACGTGGCCGCGGTGGCCAGCCCTGCCGTCACCTCCTGCAGCGCCTCCACCCGGCGGCGCACCGCCCGCTCCCGCTCGGAGACCGTCCGGGCCTCCTGCCGCTCACCGATCTCGACGGCCAGCAGCCAGGCGGTGAGGACGGCGACGGCGAGGAACAGCTGCAGGCTGGCGATCTCCAGGTTCGGGGCCCCGGCCAGGGGCGCCCACGGTCCCCGGCCCGCGGCGGTCATGACGTTGGCGGTGAGGGTGACGGCCAGCCCGGCGGCGGTCACCAGCGGGACGCCCCAGCGGACCGCGTACACGACGAGCAGCGCGATGGTGGTGTAGGACAGCGGCACCGTCGTCGGCCAGAAGGCCAGCACGGTGACCCCGGCGGCCACGGCGAGCAGCAGGGCCCGCCGGAGCGTCGTCCCCGGGCTCGGCCAGGCGTCGCCGTCCCGCCAGGTGAGCACCGTGCCGGCCACGGTGAGGACGCCCAGGCCGTCACCGGCCCAGAAGGGGAAGAAGGCGTCGAACCAGTCCCGGGCCAGGGCCAGGTCGTTGGTGGTCGCCCCGATCAGCCCGCCGACCACGGGACCGGCGACGACGCCGCAGCCGATGAAGGCGCCGAGGTCGCGGCGGCGCCGGAGGTCGACCCGCGGGACGAAGCGGCGCAGCAGGAGCACGCCCACCAGCGGTTCGGCGACGTTGGCCAGCACGAAGCCGGCGACCGACCAGGCGGGCAGCCCGAAGAGGAGGTCGACGGCGGCCTCGACGACGGCCGCGGTGCCGAGCACCCACGGCCACCGGCGCTGCTCGGTGAGGACCAGCGCCGCGAACGTGACGCCCGCGGGAGGGAAGAACACCGCCCCGATCGCCGAGGCCTCGAAGAGCGCGAACGACACCGCCGAGCCGACGGCGTAGGCGGTCCCCACCACGAGCACGAGCCGCCACGGGGCCGGTGGAGAGCGGTGGGGGCCCGTCATCGAGCGCTCCGTGGGTCGATGCCTCGTACACGACGTCACGGAGTCTCGTGACCGGCACATCATCGCCTGCCCCGCGGTCGCCGTCACCCCTGTCGCGGCCGGTCGCTGCGGCCACGGGTCCCCCGGTCACGGGGCTCCGGCTACGGGAGACGGACCACCGGACCGCGGGCGTGGGCCTCGGGCGCGACGGCGACGCCGCAGGAGCCGAGCCCCATCGGGTCGGGGTCCTCACCGCGGTCGAGGACGTAGCACGCGGCGATGACGCCGGCGCGGTCGTCGCGGATCATCTGGATGATCTCGTCGATCGTCTCGACGACGCAGTACCGCGCACCGTCGATCAGGAAGACGACGGTGTCCGGGGTGGCCTCGACGCGTTCGATCGTGTCGGGGTCGATACGGCAGTAGTCGCCGGTGCGGCGAATGAGACCGATCACGGCGGTCCTCCTGCTGGGCGGGCATCGGGCCCCCGGCGGTGGCCCCCTCGTTGTCGGGCAGCCTCTCCTTCGGCCGGGGAGGGGCCGCCCTTGAGTCCGGCGACGGTGTCCTCCTCCATCGGGTGAGCGTTCCCGCGGGAACGTGCGCCGGCGCCGACCGCGCGGATGGTGACGACGCCGACCGGACCCCATGCGTCGGGGGGGGGGGGGGGGGGGGGCGGGGGGGGGGGGGCGGGGGGGGGGGGGGGGGGGGGGGGGGGGGGGGGGGGGGGGGGGGGGGGGGGGGGGGGGGGGGGGGGGGGGGGGGGGGGGGGGGGG